>UQNE01000001.1 GCA_900542355.1 uncultured Bacteroidales bacterium
CGCCTGCCAATAACGGCGGTTCTAACGCATTGTATATCAGCAATGACGGGGGGACATCGAACAAGTACACCAGCAACAACACCGTATCCTTTGCGTATCGTGCCTTTCATTTTGAGAAGGGCGATTATGTAATTTCCTTTGATTGGTTATGCTTAGGAGAAAGTGCTAATTATGGTGCTCCTTACGATTGTATGCAAATCATTCTGACTCCCGCTTCTATTACTCTACAAGGGGCGAATAGTTCTACAGGTGCTCTTGGCGAACTTACCAGTTTTGGCAGAAATACAACGACAGCACAAATAAAGGACAAAGGATATATTCAACTGAATTGCTCGAATCCTGCTAAAGTAAACTACCCTTACTGCTTTGTAGATAGAAGTACATGGCAAAGCGGTGAAAGTTGCGAAATCAGCATCAGTACTGAAGGGGATTACTATCTGGTGCTATGTTGGTATAACGACAGCGGTGCACACAACCCTGCCGCCACAGTGGATAACCTATTCATCAGCAAGAAGGCTTGTGGAAATATACAAAATGTTGCCACATCTGCTATTTCAAGCAATTCGGTTACACTCACATGGAACAAGGTGGAAGAGGCTATCGGCTACGACTATGTAGTGCTTCCTGCAAGTGGGTCGTTAGACGAAAGTCAGGCTGTGCGTACAACAGACACGACCGCTGTGGTAAACGGGCTATCGGCAAACACCGAGCATGTGGCATATATCCGTGCGATATGCACAGAAGGTGCGGGCAGTTGGAAGAAAGCGACTTTCCGTACCGATTGCGCCACACAAAGCCTGCCCTACACGGAGGGCTTTGAAGGCAGTATGCCGACGGGAGCGTACCCCATGCCTTATTGCTGGAGCAAAATAGGCTACTCGAATTATCCATACATCGAAAATGGTGGTAGTGGTTGGTCGTCCCCTGCTTATAGTGGCAGTTGCGCTTTATACTTCAGCGGCGGAAGCAGTTACTCGGAGCAAATAGCGGTTTTGCCGACCTTTGCCGCAGATGCGAATCAATTGATGATTTCGTTGTACTACAAGAATAGTTCATTGAATAGTCAGTACTACACCTATCCTCGTTTTATAGTAGGTGCAATGAGCGACCCTGCGGACAAGACGACCTTTGTTGCCGTTGATACTTTGGCACTGAACACTTCATACACACAGACGAAGGTATATCTCAGCAATATGCCTGCCACTCACAAGTATGTTGCTATCAAATATGCCGGTGGAAGTAGCACTTCATACGGTTATGTAGATGATATTACTGTAGATTACCTGCCAACCTGCGTACCTGCGCAGAATATCCATATAGGTGCTACCACTCAGACCTCTGCCACTATTGTCTGGAACGCAGGGAAGGATGAGAGCAGTTGGAATGTAGCATACTGCGCAGTGGGCGGAAAAGACACCATAAAGACGGTTGTTTCGGGTACACCGGAACTGACTATCAACGGATTGAAGCACTCGACCGCCTACAAGTATTGGGTAAGTGTGCAGTCGGACTGTGGCGGAAATGACAAAGCAGAAGTAAGCACCAAGACACTTGATTTTGACACGGAATGCGCTCTGCTGACCGCCGTTCGGGACTCTATCTTGCTTGATTTTGAGGAGTATGGCGATAAAACAAGTTTCAACGATATTCCTTGCTGGAGCACCTTTGTAGGAACAGGCAATGCCGCTCATACATGGAATGTTCTTTCGGGACAATCGTACAAAGGCAGTATGTCGGCTCACTTGGAGAGCCTAAGTTACAACACTCGTTCTGCCGTATTGGCTACGCCGCAGATAGAGATTTCTGAGGGTTCGGAACTGAGTCTGTATGCAAAATCGTCGACTAGCAATTCCCTTGCACAGGACGACAGTATATTGGTTTATATCAACGCCAATCAAACCTTAGAGGGCGCAATGCGGATTGGTAAGATTACGGGGTTGAGTACCGATTATCAGATGTTCCGTTTCAGCATTCCGGCACGCGGCAACTATCATGTACTGCTTGAGTCGTACAGTTACGGTGGGGTATATGTAGATAACATCCTTGTATCTCCGGAGCCTGCTTGTTTGCCTCCGACGAAGTTAGTACTGGGTGCAATAACTTCGCACTCGGTATCTTTCAGTTGGACGCCGGGCAAGAACGAGACACAATGGCTGGTGAGTGCAGAGAACAAGAGCGGTAGCGTCTTCTTGGAGGACGAGATAGCCGACGGTGAGCCGACCTTCACAATTAGCGACCTTGAGTCAGCCACCACCGATACTATTGAGGTGAGCGTTCGTTCGGTTTGCGACGATGTACCGAGCGAAGAGGCACTGCAAGGGACACTGATCTTTACGACCACTTGCGACCCGAGCAACCACACAACGGCAGTAGCAGGGGACACCCTACTCTACACCGGTTTTGAGGCGGACGACCTAAACGAGCCATTTGCTACCGGTTGGGACGCCAATGCTCATATCTGCTGGACGAATGAGCGTATCGGCGGTACGGGCAGCGATAACATCATCTGGCAAGTAGCCAACAGTTTCTACAACTCGCACAGCGGAACACAATACCTGCGTATTATCAACTCGAGCAACACCAGACCTTATATATTGTTTGCTTTGCCGGCGATGATCTTCAATGCGGGTCAAGAGGTTGGTTTGAGTTTCTATGCTCATGGCGACAGCAGCGATTCGATTGTGGTTTACATCAACGACAAGCCGTCGTTGGACGGTGCAACGCACGTAGGCGGCACGGGCAAACTGCAGAGCGGCTATGTTCGCTATGAGATTGAGCCGTTTGAAACCTTGGAGGGTGTGAACTATGTATTCTTGTACATTGAGCATCAGATCAGCGGGGACACCTATTTGGACGACCTGACGCTGCGTATGACGCCGACCTGCCGCAAAGTGAAAGAAGCAGAGATAGCAGACATCACCACGACCTCGGCTACGCTAAAATGGACTCCTGCTTATCAGGAGAACGCATGGCATGCCGTAGTAGTGAATGGGGCAGACACGATAGTGAACACCGTAACCACCACCCCGAGCGTAGCCATCAACGGCTTGCAGCCTGCAACCAAATACGGACTGCATGTAACGATTGCCGCTATATGCGACGAGGTAGAGACCGCTGAGAAATACGACGAGGCACTGACGATTATCACGGATTGTGAGGTGATCACGGCAACGACTTGGCGCGAAGGCTTCGAGGGTATGGAGGCAGTAGGCAACACCATTACTGCTACTGACGGTCCTCGTTGCTGGAACATCTTGGATGCGAACCAAGAGGACAGCAAGGCACAAGTGTACATCGTAGGTAACTCGACGGCAGCCCACAGCGGCAACAAAGGCATGACAATGGTGCTGAAATCGGAGGCTGCTGCACAGACATCGGCTTATGCACTGCTTCCGCAGATAGAGAACATACGAGGCAAGCAGATCGTATTCTGGCGCAAGACCGACTATCGCAGCAACCCTATGGAAGTAGGCTATATGGCTCAGAACGCTGCCGGCACGGATGTTTGGACAAGTATCAAGCAATACGCCGGTACGACTACCTGGGCAGAGGAGAAAGTAGTTTTGGAATGCCCGGACAGCGTACAGAACCCGCAATTCGGTTTCCGCTACTACACGACCATTTACTCTTACGCAACCAGCCAAGCCTATATCGACGATGTGAAGGTGCGCCCCGTACCTGCCTGCGATATGGCTACGAATGTGCGTGTAGTTGACTCGTTGGCGACCGCTAACAGTGCCACTATCGCTTGGAGCGGTCATGCCGATGTAGGCTACACCGTTATCTTCTGCGGAAAGGACACCATCACGAAGCAAGTGGACGACACGATATGCGTACTGGACGGACTGAAAGCATCTTCGATAATGAAATACCAAGTGAATGTAGTAGCACGCTGCGCAGCCGGAGAGGCAGTAGATACGCTGAGTGCTGACTTGCAGTTGGTAACGAAGTGCGGCGGTGCGGTTACGGCATTCCCCTATAAGGTTGGTTTTGAGGAAGAAGAGGGATACCAATTTGCTTACTCCAACCCGATTATGCCGGAGTGTATTGCCTCGAAAGTATTGGGGACACAGAACTACCGCTTAGTTCCCTACAAGGTAGCAGATAATGTTCATAGCGGTGAGCAATGCTTGTATATACTTGCCTCTCAACCCACATACAGCAAAACCTATATCAGTTCGTTTGCCTTCCCCGAGACGATTATCCCGGAGGGAAATACATACGAGTTCACTATTTGGGCAAAAGTAAGTAAAGTAGGGAGTTACAATTCAAGTATGGATAGTGTAGAGGTATTCTACAACGCCGTAAGTCAAGCGATAGACAACAATGCAGTGAAGATAGGTATGTTTAAGCCGACTGCCACTTATGCTCGCTACGATGTAACTCTGCCCGCAGCAGGGAGCCAGTATGTGATTATCAAAGCATGGGCTAACAACGGAATGGTATTCTTCGATGATATGTCGATCAGAAAGATACCAAGTTGTTTCCCCGTGGAGAATGTGCGTGTCAGCGAGACGGGCTTGGATACGGCGCGTATCGCTTGGGATACGAAGAACGACGGTGCAAGTTATCATGTAGTATTGACCCGCAACGGCAGCACGCTGTATGACGGCACAGTGAACGACACAGTATTGGTACTGCGCAACTTAGCCAGCAGTTCGATTTACAACCTGCAAGCGACGATCACAACGACTTGCGCAGACGGCGAGGAGTCGGCAGATGTGTACACAGGCATTTTGTCGTTTGCGACTCAATGCGGTACTATCAGCGAGTTCCCATGGATAGAGAACTTTGAAGGATATGCAACCGGAGATTTTAGCAATCCTTGTTGGGAGAACAAATGGGTAACCGGGGACAACACAAAACTCTTTACCATAGTATATAGCCAAAACGGAACGGACGGCAATCAGACCCATGTTTTGCAATTGCCCGATAAAAAGGCAGGCAACTATACGCAGTTGACTCTCCCTGTAATGTATATTCCCGAAGCCGGTGCTTATGACTTCTATATCGATGTAGATCGTCGAGCAGATAGTTCTAAAAAAGAAGGAGAAGGCGTATTCATCTTGGCAAATACCGACACATTAGGTTTCGTTCCCCGTCATATTATCTATGAGGGCAAGAATGTTCCTATAGAAAGCGAAGCAGGTTGGTACACCTACCACTTCACGATTCCGAATGCCGGCGTTCAGAACATCATCATCTTGGGACAAAGCCAATGGGGTCAAGCCACCTATATGGATAACTTTATGGTGAAAGAGAACGGGAAAGTGCCGAGTGCATTGCCGACCACCGGAGCGAACCAAGAGGAGACGATTAAGTTCATCCGTCACAACCAAGTATATATCTTGCGCAACGGCGTGATATACAACGCTTTAGGACAACGCATAGGGGTATTGGAATAAATAAAACTCCGTCTAAAACATACGACACAGGGCTGCTCTCGGGCAGCCTTGTGTTGTTTTACAGGGTGGATCCGTGAACATTGATTCTCCATGGAATCGACTTTTGGGGCTCCGTAAAAACGAATTTCTCCGTGAATGTTTTTTGGGACTCCATTAAATCCCATTAAACTACCATTAAAACTCACAGCGGGAACTGAGCCTCCGTTAATTGCGATTAATTAGCCGTTAAGCAGGGCGGGAACCGGGAAACATTAATTACCATGTAATTAGACATTAATTCCTTTTCCTATACATTAATTCCTTTTCCGTGGCGCACGGACGAGGATATTATGAAAATTTACTTACCCATCCTACCCTACCTATTATCCCGATTGAGAATAATCTGTGGCGTTTAATGTGGGTTTGGCACAAAGTTTGCATACGCATAGACGGGTAGAAATATGCGAGGGTTGGACAAGGGAGTAAGGATAAAAGGATTGATGATGGGAGTGATGACGCACAAAAAAAAAGACCATATACAAAATAGGGGCAGAATAGAAGGGATACAACAAAAACACGAAAATTCAATATCAAACATACAACTATGCAAACTACTGTAGATATTCGCGAACTGCAAGAGCGCATTGAGCGTGAGAGTTCGTTTGTAGATGCCCTAACGATGGGTATGAACCAAGTGATAGTAGGACAGAAACACCTGGTAGAGAGTCTGCTCATCGGTCTGCTGAGCGACGGGCATATCCTGCTTGAAGGTGTTCCCGGTTTGGCAAAGACCTTGGCTATCAAGACCTTAGCCGATCTAATCAAAGCCGACTTCTCTCGTATACAGTTTACTCCCGATTTGCTTCCGGCGGATGTACTCGGTACGCAAATCTATTCGCAGAAGACAGAGGAGTTTCATATAAAGAAAGGTCCTATCTTTGCAAATTTTGTATTGGCTGATGAGATCAACCGTGCACCGGCAAAGGTACAATCGGCACTATTGGAGGCGATGCAGGAGCGTCAGATAACGATTGGCGAGGAGACCTTTAAGTTGGACGACCCCTTCTTGGTATTGGCTACGCAGAACCCGATAGAGCAAGAGGGAACTTATCCGCTGCCTGAGGCACAGACTGACCGTTTTATGCTGAAAGTAGTGATTGGGTATCCGAAAAAAGAGGAGGAGCAGCAGATTATCCGTCAGAACATCTCGGGCGAGAAGAAACAGGTGCTGCCCATACTCTCGACAGAGGATATTCGGAAGGCACGCAATGTGGTGAACGAAGTATATTTGGATGAAAAAATAGAGAAATACATTGTAGATATAGTGTTTGCCACTCGTACTCCGGAGGAATACGGCTTGCAAGACCTAAAGACGATGATCCAGTTCGGCGGTTCGCCTCGTGCAAGTATCAACTTGGCTCGTGCGGCTCGTGCTTACGCATTCATCCACCGCAGAGGTTATGTGATTCCGGAGGATGTGCGTGCGGTATGCTATGATGTATTGCGCCATCGTATCGGATTGACCTACGAAGCAGAGGCCAACAATGTAAGCACAGAGGATGTGATTACAGAGGTGCTGAATGCAGTGCAAGTGCCTTAAAAGCCGTATAGAAAGGCTGATACAAAAGGACTTACGCTGACAGGAGTAGCCCATCGGGCAAAAGAATTTAGATTATACGGAAATGACTTCAGAAGAACTATTACAGCGAGTACGGAGGATAGAGATTAAGACCCACAGCCTTAGTCGGAACATCTTTGCGGGTGAGTACCATTCGCAGTTCAAGGGGCGTGGTATGGCGTTCTCTGAGGTGCGTGAGTACCAACCCGGGGACGATGTACGCTCGATAGACTGGAATGTAACGGCGCGTCTGAACAAGCCTTACATCAAGGTATTCGAGGAGGAGCGTGAACTGACGGTGATGCTGCTGGTAGATGTAAGCGGCAGTCGCAACTTCGGTACGCAGACGCAGATGAAACGCGATATGATGGCGGAAGTGGCTGCAACTTTGGCTTTCTCGACGATTGAGAACAACGACAAAGTAGGTGTGATATTTTTCTCGGACAAGATAGAAAAGTACATCCCTGCCAAGAAAGGCAAATCGCATGTGCTACATATCATTCGTGAGTTGCTATCCTACGAGCCGACCTCGACAGGAACGGACATCAATGGTGCGCTACACTATTTTGCCAATGCGCAGAAGCGTCGTTGCACGGCATTCTTGATCAGCGATTGTCAAGACCCTGCGTTTGCAACGATGCCCGATAAGAAGATGGGTGCGACACCGATAGTGATTGCCTCGCACAAGCACGACCTGAATGTGATTCAGATATACGATCGGCGCGATGCGGAGTTACCCGATATGGGACTGCTCAAGGCGAAAGACGCCGAGAGCGGCGAGCGAATATGGGTGGACACCTCGTTGAAAAGCGTGCGAAACGGATATGCGGAAGCATGGCGGACACAACAGGCGAACCTGCAGACCCTCTACACCAAAGCGGGTATCAACAACATAAGCATCCGCACCGATGAGGACTATGTAAAAGCCCTAATGCGGCTGTTTAAGATGTGAGAATGGACCGCTTGCGCTGATGGACAATGGACCGCTGCGCTAATGGACGATGGATAAAAGACTGCTGCGCTGAAGGATAAAAAGACAAAGGACGATAGACTTTTAGGATATGAATTTTTTATTAGCCATAGTAGTTGCTGCAACTTTGGACTCGACGATGATCTTCATCGGCGACCAAACCGATCTGCACTTACAAGCAACTATGAACGCCGGAGAACAAGTGAGTTTGCCTGCATACGGAGAAAATCTAATGGACGGGATTGAGATAGTGGATCGTACGATAGCCGACACTACCACTCTCTCCGACGGGCGTATGCAAGTTAATCAGTATCTGACGATTACATCGTTTAAGGACTCGCTTTTCTACATTGCTCCGCAGCCGTTTGTAAGCGGAGAAGACACGATGTGGAGCGAGGGGTTGTCGCTGAATGTAGTGCAACCTTTTGAGGTGGATACCACGCTGGCCATCACCGACATAAAGGACATTCAGAAAGCCCCGATATGGTGGTGGGGAATTATCCGTTGGATACTGCTCGCATTGCTGATTATCGGATTGGGGATAGGTATCTACTACCTTGTTCGATACATACAGAAACATCGGACTTCGGCAGGAGAAGAAGTGAAAAAAGAACCTCTACGCCCCGCGGAGGAAGTGGCTTTGGAGAAACTGGACGAGATAAAAGCAGAGAAGATTTGGCAAAACGGCAAAGTGAAAGAATATCACACAGAACTGACCGATGTGATCCGCGAATATATCTCGCGCCGCTACGAGGTGTCGAGTACGGAAAAGACGAGCGACGAGACACTGCGCGACCTCAAGCCGAAGATGAAGGACCAAAAGGACTTGTTTGAGCGGCTGCGCAAGATGCTCTCACTTGCCGATTTGGTAAAATTCGCCAAGTGGACCACCACGCCTGACGAGAACGAAAGTGCCTTGCTCACCGCCTACGATTTCGTAAAAGAAACGACACCGAAAGAGGCGGAGACAAGCACAGACAATAGTGAAAACAACGCAAAATAAGGAGCATATATGACTTTCGCAAGTCCCTCATATTTATTTTTGCTTCTCCTGTTGATACCCATCATCGGGTGGTATATCTACGAACTGAGGAAGGCAGATGCAAGTCTGCAACTATCTGATACACAGACGCTTCGCAAGCAGAAGAAGTCGGCACGCATCTACATGCTGCATATTCCGTTTGTGCTTCGCGCAGCGTGCATCACACTGCTTGCATTGGCTTTGGCTCGGCCTCAACTGACCAACCGTTGGTCATCGGAGTCAACAGAAGGCATAGACATTATGATGGCTCTCGATATCTCGGGCACTATGCAAGCCGAGGACCTGAAGCCTAATCGATTAGAAGCAGCCAAGCAGGTGGCTTCCGACTTTGTGATTGCTCGTCCGAATGACCAAATCGGTTTGGTGGTGTTTGCAGGCGAGAGTTTCACGCAGTGCCCTCTGACCACAGACCATGCGGTGTTGATCAACTTGTTTAAGTCAGTTAAATTCGGAATGATAGAGGACGGTACCGCTATCGGCTTAGGATTGGCCAATGCAGTGAACCGAATGAAAGACTCGGCTACCAAATCGAAAGTAATCATCTTGCTGACCGACGGTAGCAACAACCGCGGAGAGATTGATCCGCAGACGGCGGCAGAGATAGCCAAGACCTACGGCATACGCGTGTATGCGATAGGTGTAGGTTCGCACGGGCAGGCGCGAGTACCGGTACAAACCCCCATAGGCATACAATATATGATGATGGATAGCGAGTTTGACGAGAGCACGCTTCAGCGCATTGCCGCCACGACGGGCGGACAGTATTTCCGAGCAACGGACAACTCGAGCCTGAAATCGATCTATGAGCAGATAGACCAATTGGAGAAGACCAAACTGCGTGTGCGCGAGTACTCGAAACACACCGATATTTTCCCGCCGTTTTTGGTTGCTGCCCTGCTATGCCTGATAGGCGAAGTGGTGCTGCGCTATTTTGTGCTGCGCACCGTAACCAATTAAAAGACAGATATTTGGAGGTTAGAACACAAAAGAACGAGATGGCATTTGCCATTTGACACAAAGATATGTTTCGTTTTGCAAATATAGAAATGCTTTGGATGCTGGTTAGCATACCGGTATTCATCGGTGCATACATTTGGTACACACATCGCAAGCGTCGTCAGTTGGCAGCGTTTGGCGATCCCGAACTGGTGAAAGAACTGATGCCTAATGCTTCACGCATACGCCCGAACCTAAAGTTCTCTCTGCTGATGGTGGCATTGGCACTACTGATTTTTGCCGCTGCGCGTCCGCAATACGGACAACGCGAGCAGACCGTAAAACGCCAAGGAATAGAGGCTGTCATCGCTTTGGATATATCGAACTCGATGATGGCGGAGGATGTTGCACCTTGCCGACTTGACCGTGCCAAACAGATACTGAGCAAGATGATTGACGACATGGTAGATGACAAAATCGGCTTGGTGGTGTTTGCGGGAGAGGCCTACACGCAACTGCCCATCACCTGCGACTATGTGTCTGCCAAGATGTTTCTGAACAATATCACCCCCGATCTGATCAAGACGCAAGGCACAGCGATAGGTGCGGCACTCAATACCGCCATCCAATCGTTCGGCGGTGAGGAAACGGACGCAAGCCGAGTAATCATCTTGATCACCGACGGTGAGAACCACGAGGACGATGCCGTAGCCGTGGCGACGCGTGCTAAGGAGCAAGGGATAAAAGTGCTGGTCGTAGGTATCGGTAAACCCGAAGGCGCACCTATTCCCATACCCGGCACCAACAACTTCCGCAAAGACCGCCAAGGCAATGTGGTAGTGAGCCGACTGAACGAGGATATGTGCCGCGAGATAGCCAAAGCCGGGAACGGCATCTATGTGCGGTGCGACAACACCAACACGGCTATGCGTGCGCTGCAAAAAGAAATAGACACATTGGCCACCACGGAGATTGAAACCAAAGTATATACCGACTACAACGAGCAGTATCAGTCGTTCGTCTTGGTAGCGATGTTGCTGCTGGTAATTGATTTCTTTATCTTCAACCGCAAGAACAAATCTCTCACTCGTTTGGATATCTTCAACGAGGAGAAAAAGAACTAACCGATATGAGACGCATACTATTGATATTCAGCATATTGCTTTGCACGGCGAGTATGTTTGCACAGCAAGAAGCACCCGATGTACGCAGGGGAAATAAACAATATGCCAAACAGGACTACACGGCAGCCGAAGTAGATTACCGCCGCGGATTGGAAAAGAATGCCAACTCGTTTGAGAGCCACTACAACTTAGGCAATGCGCTCTTCAAGCAAGACAAATACGCCGAGGCACAGGCGGAGTATCAGAAAGCCGCCCAGTTGCTCGACGGGAAGGCGGACAAACAGCGTCTTGCCGAGAGTTATCACAATCTTGGTAACGCTTTCTTTGCCCAGCAACAGTACGACAAAGCGGTTGCCGCTTATCAGCAGTCGCTACGAAACAACCCGAAGGACAACGACACACGCTACAACCTGGTGAAAGCGATGCAGATGCTACAGCAGCAGGAGCAACAGCAACAAAATCAACAAGACAATCAGAACCAAGACCAGCAGCAACAAAATCAGCAGCAACAAAATCAGCAGCAGAATCAAGAGCAACAGCAACAGCAAGAAAATCAGCAAGACGAGCAGAACCAAGAGCAACAAGAGCAGCAAGCACAGGAGCAGGAACAAGACGACAGCAAGATGGATAAGGAAACGGCTGAGCAGATTTTGCAGGCTTTGGAACAAGACGAACAAGAAACTCAAGAGAAGTTGCAACGCCAGCAAGGGCAGAAACGGCGTGTGGAGAAAGACTGGTGATCGTGTAGCGAATTATGAATTAAGAATTAAGAATTATGAATTAAGAATGAGATGAAGCGTAATACTAAGATATTCTGTTTATTACAATGCTTATTGTGCATTGCCGTCGGTTCGGTATGGGCGGCGGATGAGGTAGTGTTTAAGGCGAATGCGCCATCGCAAGTGATAGTAGGCAGGCCGTTTCAACTGACCTACTCCGTGAACCAACGGAGCAAGGATCTGCGTGCGCCCGAGATAACGGACTTTGATGTGTTGGCGGGGCCGTACACCTCGACTTCGAGTTCGACTTCGTTTGTAAATGGCAAGCGGACTTCGTCGTTCTCGCAGACCTACACCTACACGCTGATGGCTCAGCGCACAGGTACCTTTACGATTGCTCCCGCCACAATACGCGTAAGCGGGGATGAATACACCTCTAACGGCGTGAGAATCACGGTATTACCCGAAGATGAGCAACCGGCGCAGCAGAGCCAAGCAAGCAAAAACACCCATGCACAACAAACGAGCAACGGGAACAGCGGCAACTCGGGCAATGTAAGCAGCGAGAACCTCTTTATCCGCACGATAGTGAGCAAGACGCGCGTACACGAGCAGGAGGCTATCTTGCTGAGTTACAAGTTGTATTTCGCCGGAGTGGATGTAGCGCAATTCACCAACAACACGAAGATTCCGGAGTTTACCGGTTTTCTAAAACAAGACTTGGAGCAAAGTGAGATTCAGACCGAACTGGAAAACTACAACGGACGAAACTATCAGACGGCCACTCTGTATCGCACCCTACTCTACCCGCAGCACTCGGGGGACATTAAGATCGACCCTGCTCAGTTTGAGGCAGTGCTGCGAGTGCAGACCCGCGCACAAGTGCGGAGTATCTTTGATGATTTCTTCGGCACCTATACGAATGTAACCCGTGCAATCACTGCGCCGGGTGTTACCGTGCATGTAGATGCTTTGCCAAGCGGCAAGCCTGCGGGTTTCTCGGGCGGTGTAGGACATTTCAGCCTGACGCCGCAGATCTCGCAAACGGAAGTGCAGACCAATGATGCGGTAACGATTCGCATAGATATTACTGGCACCGGCAACATGAAACTGCTCAAGACACCCACTATTGATTGGCCGGAGGGCTTTGAGCCTTATGACCCGAAAGTAACGAACAACTTTAAGACAACTCCGTCGGGCGTAAGCGGTACGAAATCGATTGAGTATTTGGCTATTCCGCGTGCGTCGGGTGACTATACGATACCCGCTGTAAGTTTCTCTTATTTCGATACGCAAGACGACACCTACAAGACCCTCAGTACCCCCGAATACACACTGCATGTGAAGAAAGGTGCGAATGAGCAGAGCGGGGCAAACTCGGTGGTAAACAACTATGTTAACAAAGAGGATATCAAGCAGTTAGGTTCAGATATTCGCTATATCAACACCGTTGCTCCCACCCTAAAAGTGCAGAAAGAGGCTGCAGTAGAATACGGAAGTTGGATATTTTGGTTGCTGTATATCGTACCTTTGTGTGCAGCATTGCTCGTGTTTGCCATCTTCCACAAGCGTATCAAAGAGAATGCGGACATCACGAGGGTACGCTACAAACGCGCCAACAAGGTGGCACAGAAACGCCTAAAGCAAGCGGGTAAACTTCTAAAGGACAACCAAAAAGAAGCATTCTATGAAGAGATTGAGCGTGCGGCATGGACTTACCTAAGCGACCGTCTGTCGATACCGACTGCCGATCTGAACAAGGACAACATCGCATCGATTCTCCACGAGAAGGGCGTAAGCGAGGAGTTGATTAAAGAGGTGAATGATGTGCTTTCGACTGCCGAGTTCGCCCGCTATGCGCCCTCGTCGGATCACGCAATGGACGATATGTACAAAGCCACCGGGCAACTGATAGACCGATTGGAAAATGAGAAACTATAGGCATAGAGCAACAAGAAAAGACAGAGATATGAAACGACTATTGAAGATATGTAGCGTTGCCCTGACGGCAGTATGCGTGGCGATGACGGTATCAGCGCAGACGGCTTTTGAGGCAGCCAACGAGCAATATGCAGCAGGCAACTACGATGAGGCTGCCGCTATCTACCAAACGATACTTGACGAAGGGGGAACGAACCTGAGCAAGGACTATGCGGTAGTGTATTACAACTTGGGGAATGCGTATTTCAAGCAGGGGGAGTTGGCACAATCCATACTCGCATACGAACGGGCATTGCGACTTCGTCCGACCTACGCTGATGCGAAATACAACCTTGAGTTCGCCCAATCGCGTATCACCGACAACATAGCAGACACGCAAGCATTTTTTATCAGTACATGGGCTCGCTCGCTGCGCAATCTACTGACGGAGCAGACCTGGATGTGGATGTCTATCGGTCTGTTTATCATCGGTTTATGCGGTATCTTGCTCTTCTTGCTAAGCCGCACCACATGGCTACGAAAGACGGCATTTCATACGGCGTGGGTAGTACTGCTATTCTCGATTATCAGCGGTGCAAATGCCGGTTCGCTGCACAGGCGTGATACCCTGCGCGAAGAGGCGATTATCACGCAAGGAGTAGTGAATGCGAAGTCGTCGCCCGACCGCTCGGGAACAGACCTGTTTACTATCCACGAAGGCACGAAAGTGAATATCCGCGAGACCTTGGGCGAATGGTGCAATATCCGTGTAGGTAACAACCAAGGTTGGATACGCCTTGCGAACTTAGAGCGCATATAGCAAGCCATTGTTGCACGCTATAGGCGGATTGACATTTTGGCTTCTATAAGCCACAAAAAACTGACAAAATGCTATCGGTGAATTTTGTCTTAGGTCTCGATTAGGTCTCGACAAGGTTTCGACAAAAACGGCTCAAGGTCTAAGTAGCAAAAAGAAAGCAAAATAGTAGAAATAGTAGAAAGATGCGCAAAGCACACGGCAAATAAGTAAGAGCCTTGCACAATAAAAAAAGCCACGCTATCGATTGACGGCGTGGCTTTTTTGTAGGTCTATTTGCCCTTTCTCGCGGACTGCTCGAAGCAAATACTATCGGATAAATTTCTGCCCTGCTTGGATAACAAGCCCATGATAGGAATCCGATACGGGGTGACCGAGGATGTTATAGCATTGATTATCAGCAGATCCGGCGTAAGAAGCAGGCGTAAGAGCGGAAGGAAGTGCGGCGACGGCCTCTTGCCACGTGGTGGCAATGCGGATACCATCGAGTACTAACCATGAGTCGGCATCGAATGCTCGCAAGACGATGTTTTGCGGACAGATGTCGGGGGCTTGGGCATCGGTAAGCGGTCCGATAAGCGGGGTAGCGGGTTCGGCAGCAGGCATAGTATCAAAGGCGTAGAGCGATATTTGGTCGTTGTGGTCGCCCTCTACAATGGTGTATTTGAGGACAACCAGATAGGTGTTTTGTCCGTTGAGGGGCATGGTCTCGTCGAAGACGGCATCGGCAGTTTTGTAGAAACGCAAGCCGAGAAAGCCTTGGTCGGAGAGGTGAATGCGGGCGATGTAGTTGTATGTGGTCGTGGAGTAAGCGTCGCGCAAGGAGATGAACCAGCCGGACTTTGCCACGATAGTCGGTTGGAGCATAAACGCCACATACACAGAGCCTTGCGACTGCGGGGCAAAGGAATGGTGCGGTTGGTATTGCCCACTCTTACCATTGAGCAGAACGGCATTATCGATGTCGGACATAGCGTATTGAGGAAATACCAGTCCGTTGGTTATCTCGACCGAAGACGCACCGTTATAAGGCGTATACCACTCATTATACCCCTCCAATACTTTGCCTACCGAAGCGGAGAAATTGTCGGTGAACAACACCTCTGCCGACAGAGAAGCAGCACAGAGAAGGATTGAGCAGAGAGAGAACAGATGTTTCATATCTATTGATTTTTTGCGTATAGGATGATTATTCGGGTGGTTAGTTGAGGTCGTAGCCGTAGTGCTTGAGGCGAGATTGATTGCTCCGCCAGTCCTTGTCCACCTTGACGAACAGTTGCAAGAAGACAGGCTTTTGGAAGAACTCCTCGATCTCGGTGCGTGCCAGTGTCCCGACGCGTTTGAGGGCAGTGCCGCCCTTGCCGATGATGATGCCTTTTTGGCTATCACGCTCAACATAGATGACCGCACTGATACGAATTAGCCCCTTGGGGTGTTGGGGCGAGGGTTGCTCGTCTTTGAACGACTCTACCTCCACTTCGACCGAATAGGGTATCTCTTTGTCGTAGGAGAGGAGAATCTTCTCACGGATGATCTCATCAACAAAGAAGCGTGCGGGTTTGTCGGTGAGTTGGTCTTTTGGGAAGAAAGGCGGGCACTCGGGAAGCGCATCACGGATAGCGTCGAAGAGTTGCACCACGCCAAACCGCTCCTTAGCGGAGATGGGGAAGATAGTCGCTTCGGGGAGTTGTGTATGCCAAAACTCGACTAAACGCTCGAGGGTATCTTGTGTGGTGAGGTCTATCTTGTTGATTACCAAGAAGACACGGCACTTAGCGGGTTGGGCTGCCATCTTCTTGACCTTATCCAAGAAATCGGCGTTGCGGTCGATATTATCCTGCACATCGGTAACATACAGCAGCACATCGGCGTCCACGAGGGCAGAACGCGAGAACTCCAACATCTGCTCTTGGAGTTTGTAGTTGGGGTGCAACACGCCCGGGGTGTCGGAATAGACCATCTGAAAATCATCGCCATTGACGATACCCATGATACGATGGCGTGTGGTCTGCGCCTTGGAGGTGATGATCGACAAACGCTCACCGACGAGCGCATTCATAAGCGTGGATTTACCTACATTGGGATTGCCCACTATATTGACGAAACCGGCTTTGTGCATAGTTTGCTGTTTATGAGTTTATAGTTGATGCGTTGATTGGTTAGAAAGATGCCCTTCCTACCCTGTTGGGAGCGGGAAGGGCATCGAAGTATGCAAAGGGATTAGAAATCCAAATCGAGCGGAGCAAAGAGGCGTGTCTTAGACGGCTTGATAAACTTGCCGTACTTAGCCTGCAGTTGCTTTTGATTGATAAGTTTGGGGTCGCCCATAACGACAATCGTTACCGGCTTGCCTTGGATATTCTGATGATAGAAATCCATAATCTGCTCAAAGGTCAGATTATCAATGGCTTGCATGTTGTACTTAGCAGGATCTTCGTTGTAGCCCATCTCCTCCCAAGCGGCATAAGTAGCACTCTTGCCACGGAACGACGGCTTGGAGATCTGTGCGTGCTGGCGGAGAGCAGCCTTAACCGACTCGATACGCTCGGGGTACTCGGGCATAGAATCCAACAGGTTCATAAAGACCTCGATAGCGTCTGCCACCTTATCGGACTGAGTACCGATATAACCCATGAAATATGCGTCCTTACCGGGGAGTTGCCCACGCACCATACTACCCGAAGCGGTGTATGCCATAGAGCGTTTCTCGCGAATCTCATCCAATACCAAACCGGTGAAACCGCCTGAGAAATACTGGTTGAAGGCCTGGAAGAGCACATTCTGATCCTTGTCGTAGGGCTTTCCGTTGAAGTAGAAATAGACGGTAGCCTGTTGTACATTGGAGTTCGGGAGGAAATAGATCTGCGTCTTGTCGTAGGACTTGCGGTCGCGGATCTCGGGCGAAGTGGACGGTTTCACGCCCTCTTGGAGCGGCAAGTTGGCTTTGAGAACCGATGTAACCTCCTCTACGGGGCGAGTACCACAATAGTGGATATCCAATGCGTACTTGGTAGCGGCAAGGAACTGGGTCTTGAGTTGTGCCTCGTCCATGTGGTAAACATCCATAAAAGGTACCACATCGATATAATCGGACTGCTTATCAAACAGGACATACTCCAACAACGCATCCGAGAGGACACCATCGACCTTAGAGAGCATCAGACGCGAAGACAACTCGCTACCCTTAACGGCCTCAAACTGTTTCTCGTCGAATTTCGGGAACAACATCTGGCGTTGAACGAGTTGGCAAATCTTCTCCAAGTTGGCCTCTTCACCGATGATCTGCACGGTGAAATAACTCTTAGAAACACCATATCCGCAACGGCCGCCCAACTCGGACAACTGACGATGGAAGTCTTGCGGGTCGGTGTCAGGCATGATACCGGCACGGTTCATCAGCGATGCCACAAAGTCGAGCATCGGGCGTTTAGCCGTACCTACACCATAGCGGAGAGTCAGCGAGAAGATGTCGTTTTGCGGGTTAACCGAATAGTGCAACTTAACATTCTCATCCATAGAAACGACTTTAACATCGTTCATATCCATAAAGGTCTGCTTCAACTCGCCTTGCGGGAGAGCCTTGAACATCTTGGCATACTCAGTTTCTTGTCCGTTAATCAAATCAAGCGGTTTGATTTTGGGTTTTGCCAGTTTGTTCTTTTTTGGTGTGCCTTCCTCGAAAGCCAGCGTCATGTGATTGGCGTTGAAGTACTTCTTAGCCACACGCTGGATATCCTCTTTGGTGAGGGCTTGTATCTTATCGATCTCAGTGAAGATGTCGTCGAGCGGTTGGTCGTAGATAAAGTTCTGCACCAGGCTCATCGTCTTGGTATCGGAGTCCTCGAACGAGAGTTTGTAGTTCTGTGCATACTCTGCCTTCACCGCTTGGATAAGCCAATCAGGGATGTCGCCCGTCTTGAGGCGGTCGATCTCTGCCATCACGATTTTCTCGGTGGCAGCATTCGACTCGTAGGTCTGCTGGTTAGCATCGAAGTAAGGCACAGCCTGGATGAGAATACGACCTGCATCACGGCGTGCGTCGAACGAAGCACCTGCCGAAGAAACGGTACCGTCCAACGAGAGTTTATCCAAGAGACCCGTCTGCGTCGAGTTGCTCAAGAGCGATACTACCACTTGCAGTGCCAGATCGTCTTCGCTACCCATCTTAGGTGCGTCGTAAGCCCAACAGATCATAGGATAGTAACCCACATGGAAAGTATATTTGGGGTTGTTGGCAAAAGAGGTGGCGGGGTAAGTAGCACGCGCAGGCAACTCTTTGGGAACAAGGCGACCGAAAGTCTCTGCAATCATCGGCTTCACCGTCTCGGTATCAAAGTCGCCGACAAGGATAAGTGCCATATTATTAGGCACATACCAAGTATTGTAGAAGTCAATCAGTTTGCTCAAACGAGGGTTCTTTAGGTGCTCGGGCAGACCGATGACATCGCGCTCGTAGGGGTGTCCCTCGTAGATCTTGGCAAACAGGTCTTGGCGGATATGAGAGGACACATTATCTTGGTACATATTGTACTCCTCAAACACATTCTCCAACTCTGCTTGGAAAGTACGGAAGACTGGGTCGATAAGACGATCGGAGTAGATAGTGAGCCACTTATACATATTAGAAGCCGGGAAGGAGTTGTGGTAGCAAGTCATATCATAACTTGTAAACGCATTCACTCCGGTGGCACCTATACCGTCTAAGAGCACGAAGAAATCTTCTACCGTAGAGTACTTAGCCGCCTCGATAGAAGCCTCGTTGATCTTGGTGGTGAGTTGCTCACGCACCTTGGGGTCGGTAGCCTCGGCATATTGGTCGTAGAGGCGGATGATCTCCTCGTAGTAGGGTTTCTCCTTTTCCCAGTCGAGTGCACCGATACGCTGCGTACCCTTGAAAAGCATGTGCTCGAGGTAGTGCGCCAAACCGGTATATTCTTTCGGTTCATCAATAGAGCCGGCACGCACTGCTACATAGCCGGTTACATCAGGTTGGTTGTGGTCTTCCCAAAGCATCACCGTCAGACCATTGTCCAACTTGTACTCTGAAAGTCCCTCACGGTACTGCTGCGATTGCGCTTGCAGCCCGATGGTGCCCATTACGAATAGAGCACACAAAAAGATTTTCTTTTTCATCATGTTTTAATTATACACCTTATTATATATTGTGTCAGCAAAATCACAAATACAATAACATATATTGTGCCAAGCGGCTGTCTTAGCGTACAAAAATCATCAAACCAATCGATAAAAACAGCAGATTGATGTATTTTCTACCATTCGAGCAGCACTTTGCCACATTGCCCGCTCACCATCACATCGAAGCCTTTTTGGAAGTCGTCGAACTTGAAATGGTGGGTGATGACGGGCGACAGGTCGAGTCCGCCGAGCAACATCTGCTCCATTTGGTACCAAGTCTCCCACATACGGCGACCGGTGATACCCTTGATAGTGAGCGCATTGAAGATGATGTCCGACCAATTGACCTGCGTGGTAGAGGGCAGGATACCCAACTGCGCAATGTTGGCACCTTTGTACATGTGCTCAATCATATCGTTGAAGGCAGCGGGTGCACCCGACATCTCGAGTCCGACATCGAAACCACGGATACCCAGTTGCTTCATCGCGTCGGCTACCGTTTCGCCTGCAGCGGTATTGACGGTAAGCGTAGCGCCCATCTTCTTAGCGATATCAAGGCGGAGCGGGTTAAGGTCGGTTACAACCACATGTTTCGCACCTGCATAGCGGCATATCCCCGCAGCCATCGTACCTATCAGCCCCGCGCCCGTGATAAGGACATCTTCGCCCAAGAGCGGGAACGCCAATGCGGTGTGCGTAGCGTTGCCAAAGGGATCCATGATAGCAGCGAAGTCATCGGGTATCTCGGGACGCAAGTGGACAATGTTCGATTCGGGTATAGACACATATTCAGCGAAGGCTCCGTCGCGCGTGATGCCTACAGAGAGGGTGTTCTCGCATACATGCCCCATACCGCGTCGGCAGTTGCGGCAGTGCCCGCAGACGATATGCCCCTCGGCGGTTACACGCTCACCTACCTTAACATACTGCACACCGGCTCCCACTTCAACCACCGTACCCACGAACTCGTGCCCCTGGATATAAGGCGGATTGCAATGGTGCTGCGACCAGTCGTCCCATTTATACATGTGCAAGTCGGTGCCACAGATAGCGGCTTTGGTAACCTTGATGAGGACATCATTCACGCCCACTTCGGGCATTGGTACATCCTCCATCCAGATCCCGTACTCGGGATAATGCTTTACTAATGCTTTCATTGCCTTGCCTTATTTGAGAACACCTAATTGCTTTCCTACTTTGATAAACGCCTCTACGCCCTTGTCGAGTTGCTCTTGCGTGTGCGCTGCCGATAGTTGCACGCGGATACGCGCCTGACCTTGCGGCACAACGGGATAGTAGAACCCCGTAACATAAATTCCCTCGTTTTGCAGAGCCGCAGCGAACTCTTGGCTCAAGCGTGCATCGTAGAGCATTACGGCGCAGATAGCCGATTGCGTGGGCTTGATGTCGAAGCCTGCCTCTTTCATCTTGCCGACGAAATAGTCGGTATTGGCATGCAAGCGGTCTTGCAACTCGTTGCTCCTTGTCAGTATCTCAAAGGTCTTCAACCCTGCTGCCGCAATCATCGGCGGGATAGAGTTGGAGAACAGATAGGGGCGACTGCGCTGGCGAAGGAGGTCGATAATCTCTTTCCGTCCCGTAGTGAAACCGCCTACCGAGCCGCCAAAGGCCTTGCCGAGCGTACCCGTAAGGATTTCTATCTTGCCGCGCAAACCGAATTGCTCGGTTACGCCGTGTCCCGTCTTGCCGACTACGCCTGCCGAGTGGCTCTCATCTACCATCACCAACGCATTGTATTTCTGTGCCAACTCGTAGATTTTATCCAGCGGGCAGACATTACCGTCCATCGAGAAAACGCCGTCGGTGGCAATGATACGGAAGCGTTGTGCTTGCGCTTTCTTCAGTTGCTCCTCCAGGTCCGCCATATCGCCGTTGGCATAGCGGTAGCGCACTGCCTTGCAGAGCCGCACACCATCGATGATAGAAGCGTGGTTGAGCGCATCGGAGATGATAGCGTCTTGGTCGGTCAATAGCGGTTCAAACAGACCTCCGTTGGCATCAAAACAAGCCGCATAGAGGATGGTATCCTCCGTCCCGAAGAAGTCTGAGATGGCTTTTTCGAGTTGCTTATGGGTGTCTTGCGTGCCACAAATAAAGCGCACCGAAGCCATACCATATCCGCGTGTATCCATTCGCTCTTTGGCAGCGGCAATCAACTCCGGGTTGTCTGCCAAACCAAGGTAGTTGTTGGCGCAGAAATTGATAACATCTACTCGCTGTCCGTTGTTATCTACCTGAATACCTGACGATTGAGGCGTAACAATGACGCGTTCATTCTTGTAGAGACCTGCATCGCGGATCTCTTGCAGCGTCTGCTGCAGATGTTTTTGAAATTCGGTGTACATAGTATTTTGTATTAGAGGTTTTGTATTACCTGTCTGCTTGCACCACACATCCCAAATATCCCCACCTGTGCCTCTACCAATCGCCAAAACGAACAGACCGTTCCCTCGTGCTACTCATCTACCCGCCGACACTTTCATTCCACCCCCATAGCGCACTCGTTTGACCCCGCAAAGTTACAACTTTTTCCTAAAATACACAATAGTTGGGTATGTTTTATACGACAACGCACCCAAATAGGTATTGCACATCAAGCGAAATACTTATATGTGTGGTTCATTTTGCCGTGTCTTCATCGAGTCTATATCGGGTTGTTATGGGGTGATTATGCGGTGATTAAGGGGTGATTATGCTGTGATTAAGCAAATCCGACCATAGTCCGACCGTACCCTGACCATACACACGAGTTTTCATCGGCTTCTTTCGGTAACGATACGGCAACGAAAACCGACCATACCGACACATAGCCGTTACGCCCATTGGTTATCACCATATTTACAATCATCTACCTATTAAAACACATTTTATTTTACAAAACTATTGCAGACATAAGAAATTTATAGTAATTTTGCAGCGGATACACAACAAAGATACACGCTCACCCATCTACCGACCAACGCTCACCCATCTACCGACCAACGAGCACCCATCTACCAACCAATGAGTAAATATCTACAAACAAGCAAACACCCGACTACAAACAGACAAATATCCGACTATAAATAAGATAGCCAGACACTTATCAACCTATAAACAACAAGACAATGAAAAAGGATATTCTTAGCAATACGCTGATCGCAATGGCAGTCGTGCTATTGGCAAGTTGCACATCAAACGACCCCGAGAAACTGATTGTCGGCACCTGGGAAGGCGTATCACGAGTAGAACTAATAGACGGATCAGCCTTTCCAACAGTGATTGACTACGAAAATCAAACTGTTACATACGATGCAAACGCATGGCAAGAAAAGACGGAAGAATATCCGATTAAACGCACACTCACATTGAGTGAAAACGGGAAGTTGACAGACACCTTCATAAACACAAAGATTGGAGTGGTTGTGAGAGTAAATGAAGGAGATTACGAATTGACGGAGAATGGTCAAGAATTAAGTTTTTTCTACCCGACTGAATCCGTTGACTATAAAGTAGAAATACAAAATCTAACCAGACATAAATTAGAAATCGTTACAACAGAGAAACATCCTATAGGTAATGATGGGTATTATCTAATCTTCGTAACTACTACCTATAAGAGATAAACAAAGTGAGGCACATTTCTAACAAAAACCGCAGTGCTAATCTGCAAACAGACATAGTAAGACATTAATCAACCAACAATTAACAGAATAATGAAAAAGAATCTTTTTAGCAGCGCATTGATTGCGATAGCAGTCGTGCTACTGGCCGGTTGTACATCAAACGACCCGGAGAAATTAGCCGTTGGCACATGGACGGCAGTAAATTATGTAGCAAGTGATGCCGACGAAATCATCAAAAGTGATGTGAACTTTGAGACACAGACAATGTCGTATTATGTAGGCGGAACATTGGCAGAAAGTGATCCATTCCCTTATCAAAGCACACTCACTTTGGATGAGCAAGGTAACATCAAAGTAATCACAACGAGCAACGGAGAAGTAATGGAATCCGAAACGGGAACTTACAAAATAGAAAAGAAACGCAAAGAACTTCTATTTGTCTACACCGACGGAGACGGAGATTCTATGCAGGGGCAAATAACTACACTAACCAATAGTGCGTTGGTATTGGAAACCACCCAAGAAATAGAAATTCCCGATCCGGAAGGAAAGATGAATGTAAAAATCGTACTCACCTATAAGCGATAGCAGATAACACTACTATTGATAGCAAATACTACTATTTATCAAGCCTACAAAGCATCCGATTGGAGTAATCGGGTGCTTTTTGTATGCTTTTTGTATGTGCAGATAGCAGGTTTATACGGTATTGGCACTATATTGGTACGGTATTTGTAGTATAGTTTTAGACAGACTCTAAAAGGTAGTTCATACTGCCGTAGAGCAATAGAGATAAACTCTAAAACAACCGGTACGAAAAAGGGAACTCTCACACAATAAGTTCTCAGAAAATGAACAAGTTCTCAGAAAATGAACTTAAAGCAAAAAGTTCTCAATAGACAAACTCTAAAACGACAAGTTAAAAGATAAACTCTACAACGACAAACACTAAAAACTGACCAATATGAAGAAGTTATCCTTATTTGCGGCTGCATTGGCACTAACAATGAGTGCGGCAGCACAACAACAGACGGAAGGGGCTTTGCCCGGGAAATTCTATGTAGGCAACGACAAGTATGTAGTCTTTGCGAAAGGCAACCTGCAATACACCACCGAAGGTACGCACGCTTGCGCAGACGGCACGACGCAGAAAGGCACTTGGCGTATTGCCGACAATCAATACGATTTTATTGGCGATGACAACGCCAACATATCGGAGACCTACAACGGCTACATCGACCTGTTCGGTTGGGGAACAAGCGGATGGAGCCGCGGAATCACCTGCTACCAACCATGGAGTACCAATCTGAGCAACAGCAATTACTATGCGGGCGGCGACGGCAATAATAATCTGACGGGTGCGTTTGCGTTCGCCGATTGGGGTGTGTACAACGCTATCTCTAATGCAGGCAACGAGCCACAACTATGGCGAACGCTGAGTGCAAAAGAGAATACCTACCTCTTTGTACACAACAAATGGACGATGGCGACCGTAGGTGATGTGCTTGGTTTTATGCTGTTCCCGAGCAGTTTCGCTGCACCCGAGGGAATCAACATCAAGTATGTATGGAATGCCGACGGCAAGGAAGCACCTACTGAGTTTGGCGAGGCAGACTATGCAGGCAACGAGTACACCAAAGAGCAATTTGCCGAATTGGAGAAAGCCGGGGTGGTATTCTTCCCGTGCGCTAAGTATCGTCTGGAAGGCACATCGATTGTACCGCTGAACACCTTAGGAATGTACTGGTCCACCACGCAAGACTACGCAGAGGACTATACTTGGGCATTGGGACTGGGTATTGGATTGGAAAGTGCGAACCCGTGTTCTTTCGGCGACAGAGCGTTTGGGCGTTCTGTAAGATTGGTGCAGGAGGTAGAAAATACTGCCATAAACAACACGACCGCTGCACGCAAGGCACGCAAAGTGGTAGTGGACGGACAAGTGTACATCATCAAAGACGGCAAGATGTTCACGGTACTCGGTACCTCGAAATAACCGATATCCGAGGATAGCAACCTATCGATAAGACAAGCAGCCGATGAGCGATTTGCTCATCGGCTGCTGTGTTTAGGAATCATAAAATGCAGTTTGATATTTTGCAAGATATACGCACAGAAAACTTACATTATGTCATCGTCGAAAATAGTCTTAGGTCTCGATTAGGTTTCGATAAGAATTCGACTAAGTCTGCACAAAGACAGTTTGACAAAAAGACAGCCAAACAACCATTTCTGTAGAAATATGCAAAAAGCGCAGACTATGGGTTAAGATAGCACATTCAGAAATAGGAGGATAAGACTAATCATTCTTTCCGAGAATGGTTATCATCGCCCACACATAGCAAAATTATATAGACGAGCAAAGGCGAGATGACAAAGGATAGCAACACCCAACCAAGCGGGTCTCGGCGGCGTTTCTTTGCCATATTGATTGGTATCCGAATGTGAAACAAATAGATAAGAAAGAGAGAAAAGATACCTATCCAAATACTCCAAACCCACGAATTATCGGTAGGTTGCACATCCAATAAAGGCGGACAGGTTAATAAAATGGTGTTCATCATTTGGTCTTGTACGATTTGAGTTCAAACTTGATTTTATATTTACGGTCAGGGTTTGTTCCCATTACATCGCTCTTGTAGTACGCATAATGTTCGCTATAACCATATCCCGCCAACGAAGTGGTCTTGACCATTCCGGGTTCGATAATGATTGATTTCGCAAAATCCTGATAATCAAGCATATTTCCGCTCATATCATAGTATATCATTCGTCCGGTAATGGAAGTAATAGTATGGTTGGTATTGTTTTTGAAAGCGACGGAAGCATTCGATTTGACCCAATCGTGAGAATAGTTAGCCACTGTTACATCATTCGGATCGACGGGGGTAGCAGCAGTTTCTGCTTTTGAGGTTGTCTGAGTTGTGTTTTGGGCGGTCGTCGTTTGCACAGTAGTCTGCGTTTGGGCAACTGATTGCGTTCCGTTTTGACGGGTGGTTGTCTGACGAGAGGCAGATTTTGAACTGCTTTTCTTGAGTTGTGATAACCCGTTTTGCAACTGCTTGACGGTATTTTGCAATTGGGTCACCTCGTTTTGCAGTCTTCTGAGTTTATTCTGCTGTTCACGCCACTCGAACTCTGAAACGGTAAAGGAAGAGTGTGTGGTAGCGGTGGATGTAGCGACTGCGGTATTCTCCGTTTGCTCCGATTCTTCTGTACCCGCCGATGTATCGATAGGGTGATCTTTGTGGACTAATCCAGAACACCATAGCACGACAAAGATAAGCGCAACGACAGCAATGGGAATAATCACCTTAGTGATAAGATTGTGTTTTTCGTCATTCATACGATTTTGATTTTGAGGATTATTATGCTGCAAAGGTACTATATTTTTGCGAAATGCACAAGACCAATGCATATTTGAGAGAAATTTTAGGCATTGCCCATACAAAAAGAGGGTGTCTGCGACTTGCAAGACACCCTCTGAGTTGGTTTGCTCTTCAGCCGATTAGAGCAAAAGCCGTTTAAGTACAGTTAGAAGAGTGGATGTTCTCAGCCATTTTGCTCATCGTCTTTTAAGAGCGATAGGAGTTGCTTCTCGACGGTCTGCGGATGCAGGAAATAGTCCTCTTGCCATACGCGCACGATGCGCCAGCCCAGACTTTGCAGGATCTTGGGTTGTACAATCTCACGGTCGCGCATAGCAGGCGTGTGATAGTAGCAACGACTGTCAATCAAGATACCTAATCGGTAGGTATTGCGTTGCTGCGGGTCGAGCACAGCCACATCGATACGAAAATCGCTTTGTCCCACTGCTAAGTCCACTTGGTAGCCTCCCTGTCGGAGCCAAGCCGCCAGACGCCAAGCGATGGGGTGCAGCGGATAGGCGGGTACGGAGGCAGCGTGCTCGGATGGCAACTCGTGTTGCTCGGCATAGTAGAGGAAATCTTTTAGCCGTGCGACGCCCAATGCCTGCGACTTGCTGAGGTCGATGTCTGCGGCGTGCATGCCCGTGAAGACCAACATCTCTTGGCGTGCACGCGTAACTGCCACATTCAGACGGCGTTCCCCGCCGGCATTGTTGAGCGGACCGAAGTTCATGCTTATCTTACCCTCTTTGTCACGCCCATAGCCTACCGACAGCAAGATGACATCACGCTCATCGCCCTGTACATTCTCTAAGTTCTTGATAAACAGCGGTTCTTCTATTTCGCCAAAGACTCGTTTCTCCAAGTCGTGTCGGCGTGATAACCGCTCTTGCAGTAGGTCTTCTATGAGGTCTTGCTGCACTTTGCTGAAAGCGATGATACCCAACGATTGCCGACAGAGGACAGAATCTTCTAATCGGCGCATTACCTCAGCCACTACAGCCTCAGCCTCCAAGCGGTTGGTGCGTGTGGCACTATAGTCGTACATGCCATCCACAAAGCGATATTGCAGGTGCGACTCGCGATTGTCAGCACTGGGGAAGGTAATCAGTTTGTCGGCATAGAAATAGTGG
Source organism: uncultured Bacteroidales bacterium (assembly GCA_900542355.1). GTDB lineage: Bacteria > Bacteroidota > Bacteroidia > Bacteroidales > Paludibacteraceae > Colicola. The sequence continues at coordinate 27,794 of UQNE01000001.1, forward strand.
TTGCTGAACGCAATCAACGACTCGTGGCGAGAACGATAGTGGTAGTTGAGATAATGCTCAGGCATACCGAGCGTGATGCAATCGTCTAATATCGACTCCATATCGCCATCGACAAGGTCTTCTTCGGCAGACAACCGCGTTTGGAAGAAGGTGGTAGGCGGCATCTGCTTGGGGTCGCCGACAATCACGACCGCTTTGCCACGCGCTATGGCTCCGACTGCCTCGGATGTAGGTATCTGCGAAGCCTCGTCGAAGAGCACAAGGTCGAACGATGATGTATCGATAGGCAAGTACTGCGCCACGGAGATGGGGGACATCAGCATACACGGACATAGCCTGCGCAATACGGCACCATGGTATGCAAATAGTTCGCGGATACTCGTTCCGCGACCGTGCAGGCGTATCCAGCGGCGAAGGGCGGTAAGCGCGTGTTGCAACCCCAGATTATGGATAGAGAGCAGTGTCTTTTGCACATTCTGCTGCAATTGCAATACGAGTATCTGTCGGGTCAGTGCTTGGAACTCATCGAACAAGCGTCGGTAGTCAGCAATCACTTCATCGAACACTTTGCCATTGAACATCACCAAGTCTTTATCCTCTTCGATGATATCCTCGGCGCGTTGTTTCCATACTGCTCGCCGCAACATAGCCGCCAACTCGGCATCCGTAGCCGAATCCATGGAATCTGCCAACTCGGGGTAGCCCAGGTCTGCCACGGTATTCCACCGCACACTATAGTGGCTCCAGCGGCTCAACTCTGCGCTATGCTTCAGCCAGAGGCTGATACACTCCTGCTTTTCCTCATACGATGTGAGGCTCGATAAGCGGGAGACTGCCATATCGTGAAGTTCTACCTCGTGCAAGCGATAGCGTTTCTCCAACGAAGGCAAGCGGAACCAGCGACGGAAGCCGGTCTGATTGACCGATATTTCGACCAGGTCTTGCCGAAGCGTCTGCAACTTATCTTGTATGCCTTGCAGCGATGCGGCCCGTCCGTCGCGTGGCAACAAACCACGCAGCGGGTGCTTATCCACATCGGAGAAAGTGGGGCGGATAGTAGCCATCTCGCGGAGCGTATCGGCTATGGAATCCATCTCGGCATTGGTCGTTTGGCGCAGTTGCTTAGGACTGAACACCACCTCGCAAGACGGCTCTTCCATGGCAGAGAAATGCTCAATACAATCTGCCAGCGAATAGGAGTCAGCGTGGCGGGTATGGGGGCGATAAACCGCCTCGATATATAGGAGCAACTGTTTTCGGCGTTGGAATAGTTGCTCGGAAGCGGCTTGAAACGCACGCATTTTATCTTCGGAGCAATCGGTCTCCAGCACTTTCTCCAACTGGTTGATCAAGTGAGTTTTAGTGGCTTTGTTGGAGTGTAACTCGAGGCAGAAAGGCGCGATACCTATCTGCTCCAAGCGCTCCTGTACGACCTCCAACGCGGCGCGTTTCTGCGCAACAAAGAGCACTCGTTTCCCTTGGTAGATAGCATTGGCGATGATGTTGGTGATAGTTTGGCTCTTGCCTGTACCCGGAGGACCGAAGAGCAGAAAACTCTTGCCCGCAGCAGCATCTGCCACCGCCTCAATCTGAGAACTATCGGCATCTAAAGGCAAGGCCAATTCGATAGGTTTGGTAGAAGTGTCCATATCGTGTGCATTGCTGTCGAGAATAGCCATCGACTCGTCTTTGCACTTCTGCACAAGGCTCTCTACCAACGATGACTTGCGCATACGCTCGGAGTTGGTGTGGATGTCATTCCACATCACAAACTTAGCAAACGAGAAAATACCCAAGCAGGTATCGAAAGTAAACTGCCACCCCGGTTTCCCCACTGTGAGCAACAGGAACGAATCGATTACTTTTTGCAGATCGGGTACTTTCCCCGCCTCGGGTATCAATGCCGATAGGTTGCGCTCGTGTTGCTGTTTGAGCATCTCGATGAGCGTGATATTCATCAAGGGGTCTTCTCCCGTAGGGGTGATGTAGTACACGCCCGTGATGCGTTGGCGTGTGATCATCACCGGCACCAATAACACCGGTGCGGTATGTGCTGCCACGGGTGCATCGGGGTGCAAGGGGTCGGGGTTGTCCAAGTAGTGCAACATACCGAGCGCCACAAAGAGTTGCGCATTGCCTATCTCTTCGAGGTTGCCTTGCGCCGAGCGCAAGAGAGTTTTGGCATTTTGTGTCAGTGCTTTGGCGTCTAATGATGTATGCAGACCGTGTTCAGCATTGTCGCCGCTTACAGCCAAAAGCGGGTACTTGGTACCTTCGATCAGTGCGGAGTAGAGCGACTCGCACGCTTCGTTGGTGAGCGCAATACAACTGCTTCCATACTGCACATTGATGAGCGAATTGCTTTTGGTAAGGTCCAGCAACTTCCGCTCCCAATAGTTGACTCGGTTGCTCGTTTCTGACTTATCGGCAGGTATGCCGACGCCTATTTCTGCGCACGATGGTTGCGCAAGAGATTTGTCTTGTGTAAAATTCATAGATGATGTAATTTAACTATTATAATATGATTTGGCAGATATAAATGTAATCACATACTGCGGACAGTAATCACACAAACTGCGCATAGCCAACAAAAAGCGCGGTCGATAGGTTACAACTGCGCTTGGAAGTTCTCCCTAAACAGGAGCCGATATTTACTTATCTTTTTGCTTTTCCAATTGGCGGTCGATTGCCTCTAAGCACTCATCGATGGCTTGCTCGAAAGTGTCGCAGGTCTTTTGTGCAAAGAGTTCTGCCCCGATACCCGTGATACGAATAGTAACCTCTTTGTTTAGGTTGGTCTCGGGTTTAACGACCGTCATACGGATGTCCATTTCAGCGGAAGGAGTCAGCAATTTCTCGTAGCGTTTTGTTTTCTTGGCGATGTGTTGCTCCAAACGATTTGCAATCTCAAAATTAACGGCTTGTGTGTTCAGTTTCATAGTGAGTCCTTTCTGTTAAGTGTTTTATTGATATTCTTTGCAGATTCCCGCTTGTTTTGATTAACAAATAGGGGGAAATCCGCTTCTATAAGAGCATGTGCAAAATTTGTGCCATTTCTATTGTTTAATCAACAAACGGAATGCATCGGTTACTTTTTTTACAGGCACCACTTCTATCTTATATTTCTGCGTCAGCACTTTCTGATCGGCAGGGATGATAATGCGTCGGAAGCCGAGTTTCTGTGCCTCGCTGATTCTCTGCTCAATACGATTGACGGGGCGTATCTCTCCGGCCAACCCCACTTCGCCCGTCAGACAGGTATCGGGGTCTAAGGCAATATCCATATTGGACGACAAAACGGCAGCCAAGACTGCCAAATCGATAGCGGGGTCATTAACCCGCAGACCACCCGCTATATTAAGGAACACATCTTTTTGGAGCAGTTTGAAGCCGACGCGCTTTTCCAACACCGCCAAGAGCATATTGAGGCGGCGTGTATCGAAACCGGTAGAAGAGCGTTGGGGCGTACCATACGCCGCTGAAGAAACCAAGGCTTGCACCTCGATGAGAAACGGGCGCACACCCTCGATAGCCGCAGCGATAGAGATACCCGACAGGCCTTCGCGGGCCGTGGAGAGCAGTAGCTCGCTGGGGTTGGTAACCTCACGCAGACCGTCTTGCAACATCTCGTAGATACCCAACTCAGAAGTAGAGCCAAAGCGATTCTTTTGCGCCCGCAAGATACGATACATATAGTGTTGATCGCCCTCGAACTGCAACACGGTATCAACTATATGCTCCAGCACCTTAGGTCCGGCCAAAGAGCCTTCTTTATTGATGTGCCCGATGATAAAAAAGGGTATGTTTTTCTCTTTGGCGTATTGCAAGATACGGGCAGCACACTCTCTGACCTGGCTCAGACTGCCGATAGTAGCCTCGATAGAGTTGCAACCGATGGTTTGGATAGAGTCGATGACCACCACATCGGGCTGAATGTCGGTAACATCGTCTAAGATACGCTCCAAAGAAGTCTCGCTGACGATAAATAAGTTTTTAGGGTCTCCCGCCAGGCGTTCGGCTCGGAGTTTGAGTTGGCGCACGCTCTCTTCGCCGCTGGCGTAGAGCGTCTTGCGCTCGCCCAGTTGCATCAACACTTGCAGAGCCAAAGTAGATTTTCCGATACCGGGTTCACCTCCCAACAACACCAAACTGCCCGGTACCAAACCACCTCCCAACACACGATTTAACTCACCATTGTGCATATCGATTCGCATCTCCTCGGTAGCGACAATCTCTTGAATGCGTTGCGGTTTTGCACCACCCCCGATAGAGGAAAGAGGACGCTTGCCCTGAGGCGCGCTAACAATGATGTTCTCTTCGTAGGTGCCCCATTCGCCACAGACGGGACACCGCCCCAACATCTGAGGTGCTTTCGCCCCGCAGTTGCTGCAGATATATTCGGTAGTTTGTTTTGCCATTGCTATTGGAATGAGCCCTCCGACAAACAGGCTCTACTAAAAATCGTTAATCAGAATACAAAAGTAGTTCTTTCCTCCGCCAACTCGGTATTAGGGAACACCTCTTGTGCCTCTTTGAGGAACAGGTTGTGGTCGTCCACTCGTGCAGAGAAATGCCCGATGAGCAGTTTACCCACTCTGGCTTTGGCAGCGATCTGCGCTGCTTGACGCGCCGTAGAGTGCATTACACTCTTGCACCTATCTGCCAACTCATCGATAAAAGTAGCCTCATGATAAAGTGTGTCCACCCCCTCGATGATAGGGATGACTTTCTCGGAATACATCGTATCGGAACAGTAGGCATAGCGTTTGCGGATTTCGTAGGTCTTTTCGCCATCCACCATTTGGCGATGCCGTTCGGAAAACAAGAAACCGCAGCACGGCACCGTATGTTTTAGCGGGATAGACTCGACCATAACCGTTCGATCCTCAAATATCACCTCGTGTTTGCGTGGATTGATGGGGTGGAATATCACCTCGTAGGGCATATCGGCGCAATAGTAGTCCAACCACGGGCGCATAAGTCGCTCTAAATCAGGGTGAGAGTAGATATGCATCGGTTGAGTACGGTGCTGCATTCCGAGCGTGGAGAGCAGTCCGATCAGCCCAAAACAATGGTCGCCGTGCAGGTGTGAGATAAAGATATTGTAGAGCCGCGCCGTATGCACCGCCAGGCGTTGCATAGTAATCTGCACGCCCTCGCCACAATCGACGAGAAACGACTTATCGCACAACTCCACCACCTGTCCGGATGGAGAGTTCTGCATCGTGGGTTTGGCACTTCCGCTACCTAATATCGTTACTTTACAAGGCATCATCGTTGCTGTTGTTTAAGGGAATAAGACATCTCTGTTTCTCAAAACAAAATCTATGCCACCCCGCCGATGCGCTCTAACGCAGGTTCTCCAACCGAGTGCGAACCGTATTGCCGAGAGCCGTCTTACGGTCGATATGCTCGAGCACTGCTCGGACGAAAGAGTTGCTCTCAAAACTACCGCGAACTGACTCAAAATCAGCCATTTGCTGCGAGCGATCGCCATCCACGCCAAAGCCTGTTTGGCTATTGAGGTCGAACTCTTTGCGCGCATCATCGTACACCATTTTATCCAATCGGACTACCGATTCTTGCCAGCGGTTCACAGTTTCAATCAGTTGCTCCAACGAGACTTCTGCCACGCTGCACCCCCATATCTGTTGCAGTTTATCGACCGCCCAAGTCCACTCGTAGGTATAGTAGTTCTCGTGCATCTCACGGAAGCGGTCTTGTATCTGCAGATAGGTCATATTGCCCTTTTCGATGTCGTCCATAAGGCGTGTAACCTCGGTGCGCGGAGCAATCAGTCCTGCCAAATCGACCCAATCGCCCAAGCCGATCTCCGTATCGGGTTTGAGGGCTCTGTGCAAATCGTCGATAGTATGAATATCTGCTTTTTCTATTCTGGAAATCAGAGAGTTACCTAAGAACTTAGATATGCCGATAGTGTACAGTTGGTCGCCATGCACGAGCGAGGAATTGCGTATTTTACAGTTGTTGTAGCCATAGACCTCGGTATTCAGTCCGCTCAGTTGCTGCAGTTCTTTGAGTATCTCACGGCCGCGCCACATCTTCTGCACCGTGTAGGGTGAGAGGAGGTTGAAATTGATAAAATCTAATTTCTCTAGGTCTTTGCGGTTGTCGCGTTTCGGCCATTTCTGCGCATCACGGATAGTACCCACCGTGCGGAGATTGGCCCCTGGAACAAGATAAGACTCCGACTGATTCTCAATCAGATAGGAGAACGGCAGTTCGCTTGTGTCGGCATGGTTGGTATGCCGCCCCATCACAAGCGAGAAAGCCCCTATCTTAGAGGGCCAAAGCAGGTAACTATCGGAGGTAGTTTTAGCACCTCGCTCGGCTACACCTTGGTGGATAGGACCGAGTTTGTACATGTGGTTAGACTGGTTGCTACCCGACCCCGCATTGAGGAAGGAGAACATACCGGCAATCAACAAAGTAGATTTGTGGTGGGTTACGGTATAGGGGCCGGCAAAAATAGCGCACGCTTCGCCATGCATACCTTGGCAGTTGCTAAAGAATAGCGATTCGCCTGCCGAATAGTGCTTATCGAAGATACATCCCTGCCCGACAAAACACTTGTCCACCAAGGTGGAGTCGCCTATCTCCACACCCGAGGCGATGATAAAATCGGTACACTTAACGCCCGAACCCAGTTTGACGGGTGCGAACTTATTAGAATTGACCGTTCCGTTTTTCAGACGCGATACACCCGCTAACTGCGCATAATCGCCAATGCGCGTATTCTTGATGCTACCACAATTGAGGATACATACATGCTCGCCTATCTCGCCTATCTCGCTTGCCTGCGACTCGGCGTAATCATCTATCATTCTGTCGAGTACGGCAATCATCTTAGGACGATGGCGGTAGAGCGTCATCACATAGGCCAGGCTGGCACTCAGATAGTTGAAGATAGGTATTTCGCGCCCGCCGCCCTCGTTCATCACGGGGACACGCACACCATTACCGAAAGTGCTACGCCCGTCCACCAAGATAGCATTGACATTCTCGATACAGGTGTCGTTACCAATGCGATAGTTGGCAATATAGTTGTGTATATTATAAAGGTGTACATTGTCGCCTATCTCGCAGTTGTGGATCGTAGCATGGAATATACCCGAATGCACGGTCAGTCCGCCCGGCAATTCAAACTCACGCTCGAAGCGTCCCATTTTGACTATGCCCGAGAAGTGCACATCGCGCACATACTGCGGGTCAAAACCCTCACGCACATACACCTCATTCCAGTTTTTTGCGTCGCAGCCTTGCTCTATCAGGCGAGTCTGTTCCGGCTCTGTTAAGTGTCTGTAATTCATGTTGTTGGTTATACAATCTATCCGGATAGACAACTTTTAGATTGCTCCGGATAGGCATTTATTCTTAAAATATGGTTGTTTATTCTTTTTCTCTCTTGGTAAGAGCCGATGTCGTTTCACAAGCGTAGACCGCTGCCTGCTGCCAATGGCGGTTGTTACTTAGCATTGAGATAGACCCGCGTACATACTTGCTTGGTGTATGCCGGAAAATCACCGCCGATAATCCAACCATAGTAGCCCGGTTCGCGACGGAAGACATCCGCCAGACGCTGCCCTTTGTGCTGCCCGAAATTGAATACCTCGAAGCCATCCTTGTCGTAGGCGATACGCCCCGCAAAATCCGCAAAGCGTACTGCGCTTGCCGAGTATGCTGCCAAGCCCTCGACGGTATCAGGCAGGTCGTATCGCTCCAACTGCGCCATCAGTACCTCGTAGGTAGCCATAGTGTCGGCATTCGCCGAGTGGGCATTGAGAAGGTCTTTGCCACAATAGAAACGATAGGCAGCAGAGAGGTTGCGTTGCTCATTCTTGGTAAAGATAGTATAAGCGTCCACCATATTGCGGCGTTTGAGGTCGATATTCACTCCCACGCGCAAGAACTCTTCCGCCAATAAGGGCACATCAAAATGGTTGCTGTTGTACCCTGCCAAGTCGCTATCTCTCAGCACATCGGCTATATCTTTGGCTATCTCACGAAAAGTAGGACAGTCAGCCACATCCTCGTCAGTAATGCCGTGGATAAGCGTGGACGCCTCGGGGATATGCATTGGAACTTCCTCAATCACAGGTTTGCCAAACGGGTCAGAGAGATGGCGGATTACCGTCGGTTTAACGCGCAAGGTCTTCCCCTCGGCGTTGCCGTTAGGAAAGACCTTGTAATAACTTATCTCGACGATTCGATCGGTCGATATATTGAGCCCCGTTGCCTCCAAATCGAAGAAAACAAGGGGGCGAGCCAGTTTCAATTTCATTTGCAAACTACTTACGAAGCCTTAGTCGTTGAGCAACATAGGCATCAAGAGCAACAGCAGGTCTTGATTCTCCTCATTCTCCGTAGGCAAGATCAGTCCGGCACGAGCAGGGTCAGCCAACTGCAGTTTGACATCGGTAGAAGAGATAACGCCCAAGATATCAATCAAGAACGGTGCCTTAAAGCCAATCGACATCGGCGTTCCGTTGTATTCGCATGCGATAGTTTCCTCTGCGCTGGTAGAGAAATCGATGTCTTGCGAAGAGATCTTCATTTGGTTCTCGCTCAGTGCCAGTTTGAGCAGCGAAGTACCCGTATTAGCAAAGACAGCCACACGCTTGCAGGCATTGATAAGCGTCTGACGATCGATAGTAACGATATTCTGGTTGTTCTGCGGAATGACGGCGTTGTAGTTGGGGAAGCGTCCCTCTATCTGACGGCAAACCATAGTAGTCTGCGCAAACTCAAACTTCGCATTCTTCTGACCAAAAGTAATCACTACATCGCAATCATCCTTGCCCAAGATATTCTTCAGCAGGTTAGCCGGCTTCTTCGGCAGGATAAAACTAACGGGTTCTTGTGCCGAGATAGAAGTGTTGGTGTAGCGTACCAAGCGGTGTGCATCGGTAGCGACCATTGTGATTTTGTCGGTAGCGATATCAAAGAAAATACCATTCATCACGGGGCGCAACTCGTCGTCAGCCGTACAGAAGATAGTCTTATTGACTGCATCGAGCAAGGTCTTAGCAGGAATGGTAATAGAATGTGTATCCTCGTCGGTGGCAGGCATCTCGGGATATTCATTACCATTGACACCCACAAACGAGTAGGTACCATTGGTACTTACCATATTGACTGCGAAGTTCTGATCATCAATCAAGAAAGTAAGCGGTTGCTCAGAGAACTCACGCAGCGTTTCCAACAGCAGACGCGCACCACTCGCTACCTTACCTGCGCCCTCTGCATTCTCTACATCGATCGAAGTGCGGATAGTGGTCTCCCCATCAGAAGCCGTCAGCGTTAAAGTATTGCCATTGAGGTCAAACAATACATCTTCCAAGATTGCCAAACTGTTTTTGGATGCGATAACACGGCTTACAGCCTGCAGTTGAGCATACAATTTTGAACTGGATACATTAAATTTCATATCTCTCTTTGTTTTTTATGTCCTATATTAGCAAGGCGCACAAGGGCGTAAGCCACTATCTGCCTTTAGGTTGCAAAATTACGGAATTTATCCTAAATATGCAAATAATTTGCCAAAAATGCAGTACTTTACCGCTTTTTCTTTTCTAAACGGATAATTTTGCGTACCTTTGCGCAGCAAAGCGATGAAAATAGGCGTTTTTGACAGCGGTTACGGCGGACTGACTATCTTAGACAGAATCCGACATCAGTTGCCCGAGTACGATTATCTCTACTTGGGCGATAATGCTCGTGCGCCATACGGCTCGCACTCGTTTGAGGTGATCTACCAATACACTTGGCAAGCCGCACAATACCTGCTCCGACACGACTGCGCCCTGGTTATCTTAGCATGCAACACCGCCAGCGCGAAAGCATTGCGCACTATCCAGCAGCACGACCTACCCGCCTTGCGGCAACAGAGCGAGGTACCTAACATACTGGGGGTGATACGCCCTACTGTGGAGGAGGTACTATCGCTGACGCACAACGGACATATCGGCATCGTGGGTACACAAGGTACGATAGACAGTCTGAGTTATCCCATTGAGTTGCAGAAACTTTGGGCGACCGTGTCGGTTCACCCCTTTGCAGATTTGCAGATCTCGCAACAGGCATGCCCGATGTGGGTACCGCTCATCGAGGCGGGCGAACATCTCAATGCCGGTGCGGACTATTTTGTGGATAAGTATCTGACTGCACTCTTTGCGCAAGACCCACAGATCGATACTGTCATCCTCGGTTGTACCCACTACCCGTTGCTCAAGCCAAAGATTGACAGTTGGTTAGCCGCGCACCACCCTATCGCACAATCGGTTGCACAAGGCGATATTGTAGCCTCTTCGCTCGATGATTATCTCGTGCGCCATACGAGTATCCGTCAAGCCCTTTCGCTTGGTGGCAGTTGCCAATATCTCACTACCGAGTCGGCACAGAAATTCACCGATTCTGCCTCTGTCTTTCTCTCTCACCCTATCCAAGCCCAACACATCACGCTCTAATATTCGCAAAAACTTGCGGTGTATCTGCCAACAACCACTCTTATTGGCTAAAAAACGGACTTGCAAACAATGGTTTTTCTCGAAAAATATCTTGCAAAACCCTATTTTTTGCAATACAGAGATAGCAAAACGCACAAAAATATGCTATAAAACATATTTTCTTGCAGAATTATTTGGTGGTATCAAAAATATACCATATCTTTGCATCGTGTTTTTCATGGTATTAGATTTAAGGTTAAGTAAAAAAGATTGGGTTGTCGGGAGACAATCCTCTTTTTTTATATACTAATGCTCTAAGCAAGAACATTGATTATCCTATAATTATCCAAGGAATCCTCCAACAAAAAAGCCCCTCTTCTAAGAGGGGCGAGATATATTCCACAATATGTATATTCACATCAATATCAAGCACTCTTCGAGCAGTGCAATATGTATCTGCCTATTTTGTTGTCATTGCGCACAGGTTAGCCTTACTGCGCAAAGAAACACATTAGACGGCGGGTATCACCGTTAGCAGCAGATGAATAGCAAAGTGCATTAGTACTGCGCAGTGTCGTACACTTGGTCAGCAACTTCGCTTCCGGCGAGTTTCTCGATGAGGCAGAAAGCGAAATCGCTACTCAGTCCGGGACCTTTGGCAGTGATGATGTTTTTGCTTTCCACTACCAATCCGCCGATATAACTCTCGCCCAAATACTGCTCAAAGCCCGGGTAACAAGTGGCTTGCTTGCCCTTGAGAATACCCAACTTACCCAATACGGACGGTGCGGCACAGATAGCGGCGATGAGTTTGCCGGCATCGTTGTGCTGAACGAGCAGTTCGCAGAGTGCGTGGCAGTCGCCTAATTTGCTTGCTCCACCGGGGAGGATGAGCGTTTCTGCATCCGAGAAATCGATGTCCTCTATCAGTCCGTCAGCCTCTACGGCGATGTTGTGCGCACCCAACACCATCGCTTTGCCCGTTACCGACACGGTAGTAACCTTGATGTTAGCACGACGAAGCAGATCGAGCGTAGTAATAGCCTCTATCTCCTCGAAGCCATTGTCTAAAAACAAATAGTTCATAATCCAAGATGCATTGTATGCAGTTAGTTAAACTTAAACTTAAAGTTATAGGTGATTGTTCCTGTTTGTAGCGGTTTGTCGCTCTCGGAGAACTTGGCCTTACGCGCCGCCTCTAAGGCGATTTGCTGAGTGGCTTTGTCGCTGATAGTGCTGCCCCTTGCTATTTGGGCATCTTTCACTGTACCGTCTGCGCCGACCCTGATTTCAACCACCACTTTGCCTTCCTGACCAAAGGTAGCACTCGGTTTGGGCAGTCCGCCTCGCAGGCTTCGCCCCGCGAGCGACCAACAGTTTCCGCCCGATGTGCCATACCCTGCCACAGGGTTGCCTTTCTGTCCCTCGCCTTTGCTATCGCCGCTACCTTGTGCGCCTGCGGGGTTGTTTCCGAAGAGCGACCCCATAGCCGCAGCCTTGTCTTTGGCGGCTTTTTCCTTAGCACGCTGTTCGGCTAAGGCTTTCTCTTTGGCAATACGCTCCGCCTCTAATTGGGCAGCCTTGGCTTTCTCTTGGCGCAAGCGTTCAGCCTCCGCCTCTTTGCGGGCTTTCTCCTCTTTCTCACGCTGCCGCTGCAAAGCCAAAGTCTCCTCATCCTCTTGGGTCATCAGGTCGTTGTTGGTAGGTTTGGACGGAGCAGGCGGAGGTGCCACACTCTCCATTGGCACAGACTGTTGCTCGGGGTTGGGCTCGCTACCGCCAGCCTCTTGCACATCGCCAAAAGCGACCTCTATCCCCTCCTCTTCGGGGAGAACAGGTGCACCCATACTCACAAACCACAACAATAAGAACAGCAATAGCAACGCTATCACCATGCCTGCCGCTGCAATGATATTTGATTTCTGCTTGAGAGTCATTATCTCGAAACTGTCTGCTGTCTGTCGTAGGATTATCTGTTATCCTCTATCGCAATGCCCGTTTTTTAGTGGCACTTATTCTCATTTCTTGGTTGCCACCACCAGTTTCATCTTGTGTTGGTTGGCTATATCCAACACGCGCACTACCTCCTTGTAGGGGATGTCCTCATCGGCGTGAAGGGCAATGTACATGGTAGAGTCTTGCTGCTGCAATGTACTGAGATACCCCTCCAGGTCATCGGGATTGATAGGTTGCGCTTTGGCTTTGCCCACTGCCACAAAGTAGTTACCGAGATTGTCGATACTTACCTTGGCGACCACCTGTTTGGTAGCGGTTTTTGCTCGCGATTGCGGCAGATTGATTTTGATGTCGTTGGGCGATGACATCGTACTCGCCATCACGAAAAAGAGCAAGAGCAAGAATATCAAGTCGGTCATAGAGGACATAGCAAATGTTGCCTCTACTTTGTTTCGTCTTTTTAGAGCCATCGTCTTCTAATGATTAAATTATATCAAAGCAACGGAGTATCTCCGGCGGGGTTAGGTCTGCATTAGGTCTCGACAAACGCCGCACTCCAGCCGAGGGCGGTTGCTTTAACAAGATTTATGCGGGTTCGTTGAGCAAATCCATAAACTCCATGGTGCGTGCTTCGAGCAAGCGTACTACACGGTCGATACGCGCCACGAGCATATTGTAGGCAAACATAGCGAGGATACCTACTATCAGACCGCCTACCGTAGTAACCATTGCCTCGTACATACCCGTACTGAGGGCCGACATCTCGATGACGCCACCCGAGGTCTGCGCCATGTTGTAGAAAGTGCGAATCATACCGAGCACCGTTCCCAAGAAACCGAGCATCGGTGCACCGCCGGCGATGGTAGCCATGATGACAAGTCCTTTCTCGAGTTTGCCGACCTCTAAATTACCTACATTCTCTACAGCCACTTGCACATCTTGCATCGGGCGACCGATACGCGTGATACCCTTCTCAATCATATGCGAAGAGGGAGTGTCGGTCTGCTTGCAGAGGTTGAAAGCCGAATCGATCTTGCCATCGTGGATATAATCACGAATGCGATCCATGAAACTCTTGTCCTCTTTGGTAGCGGACTTGAGAACGACCATACGCTCAATAAATATATATATAGCCCAAGCCAATAGGAGCGCAAGGACAATCATAATCCAACCGCCGTATTGCGCCATTGTCCATAGGTTGATCGACTCTTCTACAGGTTGCTCTACTACGGGTATTTGCTCCGCCATGGCAGTGAGTGCCGTATCTTGTAAGAATAACATATTGTATTAGTGTTTTAACATTCTATATTCAAGCATTCGCGATAGCGGCGAATGGTCTCTTCTATCCCCAGATAGAGTGCATCTGCTATCAGCGCATGCCCAATGCTCACCTCCGCCGTCCACGGAAAAGCCTCAGCAAACGCACGCAGGTTGACGAGGTTGAGGTCGTGCCCTGCATTGAGCCCGAGTCCTAACTCTTTGGCTTTCTCCGCTGCGGGGCGATACATCGCTATGGCAGCCTGAGGGTTGCTTGTGTAGAGTGCAGCATACGGACCGGTGTAGAGTTCCACGCGGTCGGCACCTGCTCTGTGCGCATACTCCACCATCAGCGGGTCGGCATCCACAAACACACTCACGCGTATGCCAAAGGCATGGAAACACTTGATAAGCACTTGAAGCCGTTGCAGGTTAGCGCGTGTGTCCCAACCGTGGTTACTGGTGAGTTGGTCGGGCGTATCGGGCACGAGCGTAACCTGCGCGGGGCGCACATCCGTAACCAATGCCACAAAGTCGTCCGTCGGGTTGCCCTCGATATTAAACTCAGTGGTAACCAACGACTTGAGCGCATATACATCCGTCTTGCGGATATGGCGTTCGTCGGGACGAGGGTGTACCGTAATCCCCTGTGCACCAAATCGCTCGCAGTCTTGCGCAAACCGCTCCACATCGGGGATATTTCCCCCGCGGGCATTGCGCAGCGTGGCTACCTTGTTGATATTTACACTCAGTCTTGTCATCTAAGCACCCATATCAGGTACAATTTTTACGCTGCAAAGGTACAACATTTTTCGTGATTATGCAAACAAATTGTCCTCCGCACCGCAATTTATTGTACAACTTATTGATTTACTCGCTGCCCCATCAGCGTATAGAGCGTTTCTCCTCGGAGGATATAGACCTGTCCGTTGCGGATCAACTTACGCGCCCGGGTCGGTTCTGCTTGGGGAGCGTCGATAGCGGTGAACAACGATGTACCGCGGTAAGTAACCTTGATAGGCAGGCCGTTGGTGTTCTGTGCATCTACCGTAATCAGCAACTCGGCGTCTTTTCTCTCCACCGTAACCGTACCCGTTGCAACGAAGAAACAAGGCACAGTCATCCCCTGCTGCGTATAATCGCCACATACCGAACCCACTATCGTGTTGCTCATTATGCCTTGCCCGGCATTGACCGTACCTTGTGCACCCGAGGCGTCGATAGTGTAAGTGCCGACGGGAATAGTGGTTTCATCGTCTAACGCCTTGGGAAGGAACTCTATGTAGGTCAGTTTGCCCGACCGCGAGAGTGCCGTAAGCGACACATAGCCGTCGGTAGCAAAGTATCGAGCGTTGAGCGATACATTGTCGGCATCGGTGTAGTTCTGCACAAAACTGCCCGAGGTCTCATCGTATTGGATTGCCACATAGCGGTAGTTAACCGCCATACGCACTTGATACAACACAGTATCCGTACCCAAGATCTCTGCTTCTACGGCATAGTCTTGCCCTTGTTGGGTGATGGTAGCCGATGCGGTGTACATCATCACGCCCGTGGTGTCTGCACCGTTGATGACTCCTATATAAGTATAGCGCGGACGGAAATCACCCCGCTCGTATTCGCCCTCGGGTTGGTCGGTATAGACCTCCATCGCTACGATATAGCGACTGTCTTCGTTGTACATATAGAAAGTGCCGTCCTCGCGATAGTAGATGCCTTCGCCTTTTTGGCCAAAGGCAATCGACACCGTGTCTTTCGCCGTAGGGATAGTGAACACCAAGTGGATACGATAGAACTTATCGTCGTTGCCATACACCTCGGCATCTGCTTCGCGCACTCCGCCAACGGTATAGAGGTTCAGTTTGGTATTGACGCTCCTGATAGTCAGCCCCGTTTGGTTATCCGTTATCGTAGTGGATACCGTCTGCGCACCTTGGTAGATACCGTCCGCACCCGTACCTTCGCAAGCGATGGTGAGGGTATAGTCGTCGTTGCTGCCGTCGAGGAAGAAAGTGTTCATAAAACCGACAGCCGAGAGGTCGATAGAAAGGTTGTTGATAGCAATGTCTATGGTGTCGGTAATGGTAATCGGGTGGTACATCTGCAGGTGATACAAGACCGTATCTTGCCCCAGCAGCGAGATGTCGAAATGGTAAACACCATTCTCCAGCGTAACAACCGCCGAGCAGTCCATCGCATCCACAAAAGTAGAGTCTTTCTCATTCGGCTTATTGGGGAAACGAACGAAAGTGCTATACACCATCTCAAAGTCTTCCGAGGTGTAAGTACCCACGATATCCGTTGTGTATATCAATGCCGATGCGATAACCTCACCTTCTATCTCGCCGTCAATCACAACGCCCATAGAGCCCTTTTGCATATTGGCTTCGGGGAACACATACTCCACTGTATCTTTCGGCACAATCGCTTTCTCGAAACCCGTCAAGGTATAATGTTTGCCGTTTGCCTCTATCTTCGCATTCAGCGAGACACCTTCCGAGGCTTGCTCTATATGGAGCGAGGCTTTGGTATAGGCATATTGCTGCCGCGTACTCGCAGAATAGTCGTACATGTAGGAGTATTTCGCATTGAGGTCGCTTTCCGTAAAACTGCCCGACAGTGTCTCGGACGGATAATAGAAATAGAACACATACATCGAGTCCTTGTCTATTGCCCCCACATACCACGCGTCGGCATACCGCCGCCAAACGATAGCCGCCGTCTCTAAGCGGATAGTATCTTCATTCGCAGCGGCAGGCATACACTTTACACCCTGTATATCAAACATAGCAGGCAGCGTCTCGCCCGGCAGACCTACCGACAAACGCTCGTTTCTACTCGGCAATGCCCACACGGACAGCACCGCCATACAAACCATAAGCAAACTGAAAAATCGTTTCATAGACATTATATTATTGGATTACATTCTCCCGAATAATTGTTTAATCAGCCGGCACCTCACATACCAATGAGCAACATCAGCAAGGCTACTCACCCGCCCCGGCAGGCCTCCCACGCCAATTATTTTCCCTATTATACAAAAACAGCCAAGCGCGGTTTCCGTATGCTTGGCTTTTGTTGTTGCCTAACCAGGATTCGAACCCAGACAGACAGAACCAGAATCTGTAGTGCTACCATTACACAATTAGGCAATGACTTTCTTCCGAAAGCGTGTGCAAAATTACTGCTATTTTTTGATACTTGCAAATAATTCGCAAAAAAAATCACTTTTATTCCCCTTTTCGGCTCTACAAAGGCACCTTTGAAGGTCATTAAAAGAGAACTAATAGTGTCTGCAGAGAAAATTACATGTCAAATTATATGGCAATTATATGTTGTATATGTGCCCCCTCGGCTATTGCTCCAGCAGATAGGGCAGATACTCATCGCGGATATATCGGAAATCGGGTATCTCGCTTAGGATGGAACGGCATTCATCGATGGCTTTCTGCTTGTCGCCCGTCTTCTCATAGCACTGGGCAATACACATCCGCAGCGATGCATAGTTCCAAAGATAAGTGCAATCCATATTCTTGATAAATAGGTTTCGCGCACGCGTAAACATCTTCAGTGCCTCCTCCTTATCACCCCCGAAAGCCGATGGCGCATAGAAATCCACATTGGCTTTCAGCGTCAGTACGAACGGGTCATCGGGGGCTAACTCAGCCGCTTTCTTCACCAACTTAAACGACTGCAATCCCGCTGAGAATAGGCGCGATTTATTGAGCATAAAATCGTATGCATTCACAGACGACATATACATGCAGTAGCGTGCCTCCGAGATATGTCCGCTGCGATACTCGTCCTCCACATGCGTGCGAAAAGCCGTCAGATACTCATCTGCGCGTGGGTCTTTCTTCTCGATAGCCGTCGCAAGAAAGCCGTATTCATAGTTCATCAGCCGTTGTCGTTCGCCCACCGAGAGCGTCTGCCAATCGGTTGTGGTGATATACTTTTGCCATACCGACATATCTTGTTGCAGAAAGGCCTTGTATAGTTGCTCATCCGTGTACTGTGCGCAACACAGCAACGAGCAGAAAAGCAGACTGATAAGAAGTGTAGTTGTTACCATTGACTGTTGATTAGGATACGCAGCGCACAAGTAGGGAACAGCCGCCGCACATCGTAAATGAATAAAAACAGATAGGACTATGCAATATGTGTGCCAAAACAGCAATACGAATAGTTCAAAACGCCCCACATCTTATCAAAAGGTAATAAAAAATGAATATCCGATACATCCGCACGGCATACAAAGCAAGTATCAAGTACCCACTCTCTGCATTCCGCAGCAAAATAAACACTCAAAATCGCACAGAAAAACACGAAACACTTGCATATCTCACAAAAAAAGCGTATCTTTGCACGCTTTTTCCATGGGAAGAAGTTGGAAAGATGGCGGAGTGGTCGATCGCGGCGGTCTTGAAAACCGTTGACCTGCGAGGGTCCGGGGGTTCGAATCCCTCTCTTTCCGCAAAACAAAAATAGAGGCTAACACCTCTATTTTTTTTGTTTACATACTAAAACAAATAGCCGGAAATTGGCACTATCGGGATGTTTATGAGAGTGCATCAATGATCTTCATAATAATGATAGCCAAAATAATAAATGTCAACATATCATTCCCCCTTTCTTCCCCAAATGAAATACCATAATGCAAAAGCAATCAATCCTGTAATGAGAGCGTGCATACTATCTACACTAAATTCGTGTCGTGCGCAACTTCTAAATGGTTAATTATTCTATTCTGTGTAGATATATGACCTTAGGAACAGCAAAAGTAACCTTTATAATTAAAATTTGCACAAAAAGCAAAGAATAACTTCCTACTCAACTATAGATAAACAGGTTCGATACAAGGTATTATAAATACTCCTTTTATTTGCATAAGTCAGCATTTTCTATTAACTTTGCAGCGTTTTTGAGTACGCTCCGCAGCGGGGCGGCTCATTAAGGACTAAAACGGTAACATAGTGTTACTATTGTATCCACTAAATACTCAGTAAAAATGAAATTAGCAAAAGTATTGCCTATAGCATGGGCGGTGTGTATCGGTATAATCGGGTGCCTCGGTATGGCGGGGTGCAACAGCGATGTTGTTCCGCCGACTTCGCGCAAGGTAATCACCAACGACGCCACCGACATTACGGATTCGCGGGCGGTGTTGCATGGGGCAACCAAGATAGATATACGCACATACGAGTCGATGGAAATCGGCTTTATGCTCTCTGATACTCTGCAAGATATGAACCGGCGAGAGGGCGAATGCTACAAAGTGAACGCCATGGTGGGTGACGATTTTACCATAGAGATACACGACCTGCCCGCCAATACACCCTACTACTATTGCGCTTTTGTATTGCTCAACGACATACGGTACGAGTTCGGGCAAATCAAGACTTTCACCACTCTCCCGAGCGGCAGCAAAGCACAAGAGCGCACGGCAACCGCACACGCAGAATAAAGTGCGCCACGAGCCATGGCACATAATTTGATAGGTAAACCGCAAAGAACCTAAAAACAGATACGAGTATGAGAAAGATTAAAGCACGGTTAGCACTACGGCTCAACCTCCTATTGGGGGCTATCGTAGGTATTCTGACGGGTTGCGCCGGCAGCAAGAAAGCGGCTGACCACTCGAACGAGATAGTGGCGATGTACGGCATACCGATGGCGTCGTATCAAGTGAGCGGGACGGTACGCAATGCCGACCGACAGCCGGTACCGAGTGCACAAGTGGTGGTAAAAGGATACAAGAACTACGCCATCGGAGATACCATTCTCACCGATGAGCAGGGGCAATACAACGCACAAATAGAGGGCTGGCCCTGCGACAGCATCAATATAGTGGCTACCGATCCGCGGAGCGGGAAGGTCGACTCGGTGCAGGTGAAAGTCAAATACGACAAGAAGAAGGCGTGGAACTCCACCACCAAGCCTATCAAAGCCAATGTGCGAATCAAATAATCAACTTGCCTAAAAAGAAACAAAGATATGATACTATCGATGACCGGTTATGGCAAAGCCGAAAGCCAACTCAAAGAACACAAAAAAGTAATTGTAGAGATTAGGAGCCTCAACTCTAAGTCGCTCGACCTGAGTATGCGTCTTGCCTCGCAGTTGCGCACCAAAGAACTCGACATCCGCACAATCATCAGTCAGCGTCTGGAGCGAGGAAAAGTGGACTTGAGTATCTACTATCAAGATACCGCCAACCCCGAAATCGGCTTAGGTTTCACACCCATCAACCGTGAAGCGTTTGCGTTCTACTATACGCAACTCTCTGAATTACAGCAAGAATACCATATCTCAGAAGGCAACCTGCTCGATAGCGTCTTGCGTATCCCCGATGTACTCAAGCCGTCGGACGACTGCGCCGAGGCAGAAGAACAGGAATGGGAGATTGTACGCCACACGCTCAACCAAGCCATCGATGCTTTCCTCGCTTTCCGCACACAAGAGGGCGAAGCCTTGGAGCGTATGTTCACCGAGAAACTCGACGGTATATCCGCCCTGCTCGCCGAGGTAGAGCCTTTTGAGAAAAGCCGCATAGAGAAGATTCGCCAACACCTGCTCTCCAACTTAGACAAACTCGCCGAGGAAACCAAGCAAAAAATCGATATGAACCGCTTGGAACAGGAGATGATTTACTATTTGGAGAAACTCGACATCACCGAGGAGAAGGTGCGCCTCACCAACCATATCAAGTACTTCCGTGAGACGATGAACGGCGACGGCACGGGCGTGGGAAAGAAACTCGGTTTTATCGCACAAGAGATGGGACGCGAGATCAACACCCTCGGCAGCAAGAGCAACCAAAGCGAGATGCAAATCATCGTAGTGAAGATGAAAGACATCTTGGAGCAAATCAAAGAGCAAGTACTGAATGTGCTGTAAATCAGCCGTTAGCGTCTAATAAACCGACCGTTAGCACGCACAATAAAAGCCTCTCCCGCCATCACACGGGAGAGGCTTTTTTATATAGCCACAGCCATTACTGATACCTATTTCACTTTTCTGCCCATCAGGTCGTACCAAACACCATTGCGCACGATGTACACCACGCCATCAATCAGCACTTTGTGTGCAGGGGTCGTTACACCGTTGTCGGTGATTGTTTGCCCGATACCTTCGGCGAAATCGTAGTAGGCAGGTACCTCCGGCAGTGCCTGCGGTGTACCGGTATAGATTTTCAGTTCCCCGGGTTGCAATGTGATAGTTCCCGAAGCCGTACCGCCGGCGTAGTAGTCGTACCAAGTGCCGCTCGGCAGGGTAGCCGTCTGCGCTGCAGAAGCAGAGAAATTACCTACCACAAAGACATCGTTACCCCATTGGATAGTGCGCACCGCCTTGCCACTACCTACCTGCACGGCGGTAGGATTGCCCTCGAAGACCTCGGGCAGCAGGCGTGTACGCAACTGAATAGCCTGCGCGGTCTTCTGATAAGCCGCCATACGCACACTGCCCTCGCGGAACCACCCCGCACTCTCGGGACGCATCTTCGCTTGCATCTTCACTTCTTCTTGCACCTGCGCCGTGATACCATACGCATCTTTACCGTCGGTACCCCACTGCCCCGCTGCGTTTTGGAACTTCGAGTTGTCGTACCCCAATTCGGCAAAGTGGTAGAACATATGAGAGCCGTTGAGCAGTGTAGCGAATGCCATATTGAGCGGTACACGCCCTACACGCACCGCCTCATCGGTCTTCATATCGCCGTCGCCCCATTGTTTTGCCTTGAAGAAAGCACGCTCCTCATCGTGGCTCTCGGGATAGGACACATAGCCGTCTTGGTTAGCCTCAGCGAACGAATCGCCGTCTTTGAGCCACCCCATAGCCGTCTGCTCGAACGCATTGCAGGTGTTCTGCCAGCAGAGCATACCCGCCTTGATGAGTTGCGGACGGTCGGAAGCCATACTGCTGCCCCAATGCTCCAAAATCATATACGCATCTTCGGAAACAGCCTGTACGCCTTTGGCATAGTAGTCCTTGAGGTTGTCCACGGCGTTGTATTTAGGTCCGCAGATACCGTGGCTCAGGTCTAGACGATAGCCGTCGATCTTGTATTCGGTGAGCCAGTATTGGAGCGCACGGGTGAACATCGAGTGCGCAGGGGCAAAATCGTGATTCCAGTCCTCATACACATTGTCGGGGTGTGGTGCCGACACATTGAACCACGGGTTGTTCTTCAGGTCTGTGCCGTAGGGATAGAGTTTATTCATCGGGTTCAAGCCCGTAGCATGGTTGAACACCATATCGAGGATAACGGCGATACCGCGTTTGTGGCACTCGTCGATAAAAGTCTTCAGTTGCTCGGGCGTACCGTATGCCTTATCCAAGGCGAAATAGTGGTTGGGCGAGTAGCCCCAGTTCTGATTGCCGTCGAACTCATTAACGGGCATCAACTCCACGGCATTAACGCCTAAATTGTGCAGGTAATCCAAACGCTCCATCAGTCCTTCTATATTGCGGAACGGCGTATGGTCATACACCCACAACTCGTAGATAATCAGGTTGTTCTTGTCGGGGCGTTGGAATCGGAGCGTTGCATCCGACCACGCAAAAGGTTCTTTGGCGGTCTGTATGACGGTTACATAGTCGCGTCCCTTGGCGGGATAGTCCATTAGGGTCGGGTCTATCTTGCGCGGCTCGTATTGGTCGTCGGGATGAAGCAATTTCTCGGAATAGAGGTCGGAGATATACTTCACCACACCATCTGCACGCACTACCACATACTGCATGGCATACTCTTGCTTGGGGGTGAGGTCGGAGAGGGTAATCCAGAAATAAGCACTGTCGGTGGCTTGGGCGAGTTGGTAGTCGTTGCTGATAGTCCAATCGTTGAAATCGCCTACTACAAACACATGCTGCGCCGGTTCGGTCTTGCTTGCAGCGTAGGTGCAGAGCGTTACCTTGGTAGGGTCGGCTGCATCGTAGTAGATACCGTTCAGCACTCCGGCGGGGCGATCGGCTTTTCGGGGAGCGGCAGGCACGCAGGTAAACGCCTCTGCCACAGCCTCCTCGGTGGCGGTCTTGGCTACCAACTGAAATGCATAATTACCCTCGGCAGGCAGCGTGGCGGTATAGGTCATCTCCGTGCCGGTAGCAGACTGCACCTCCTTACCATTGAGGCTGAGCGACAACTCGGCAGTCTGCGAAGCGTGGCAACGGAGGCTCACCGCCGTACCTACGCTTGCTATCTCGGGTAGGTCGGTCTGTATCGATGCCGCCAAACCGGCTTCTGCCAAGTCAACAAAGATGTCGCCGCCTTCGGCAGTCTTTCCTTCTGCACCGCCGCTCTTACCATCGTTGAAGACAAACACCATCTTCTGTATCTCCTCCGTCTCGGGGCAGCCATAGTAGGTGTAGATATCGGGGGTGATGAGCAACTGCCATTTGCCGTCCACAAGCGTCATAGCGGGGTCGGTCTTCTGCCAGTCGGTAGCGTACTTCCAGTCGCTCGCCGTCTTGCTTTCAGAGGTAATCAAACCGATATGCGCATAGCAGGCAGTGGCTTTAGCCATGCCTTGGTTGCCCTTGTTGGGATTGAAGATAATAGTGATTTCGCCTTTGTAACCTTTCTGAATAATCGCAGGAATGGTACTCACTTGCGCTTGTAGCAATGCGACACCGAGCAGAAAAAGGTTTAGGCACGCAAAGCGCAGAGATGTCCTAAAGAATGTTTTTCTCATGGTACAAAAATAGATATTGATTAGTAAATATAATATAGTTTGTGGCGGTTTATGCACATACCATACATAAACCGCCACAAAGGTACACAATTTTCCACAAATACGCAAGAGCGGAGACTCCGTAAATGACCCTATAGTAGGCACAAAGCCTCCGTTAACGGTTAATTAGCCGTTAATGGCTTGCTCTGTTCTCCATTAAACCCCTTAGTTGGTCGGTACCGGTACCGGTTGGACCAGTTAATTCCTAAAATATACACACCCGCCCGCGCGTGCGGGTGTGTATTTACAAAATCAGCCGGTCATCCGGTCCTATTGGTACCATAAACGCCAAATGATCAACCTTTTTTAGGACACCACAAAATAGCAAAATGTAAGCGGATATCGAAGAAATACTGACAAAATGATAATAGCAAAAACTCGGTTAGGTCTCGACGAGGTTTCGACAAGAACTCGACAAAAACAGGAGAAAGGCGTTTTGACAAAATGATAGTTTCTGCGCAATACAACAACAAAACATTAATTGCCATATAATTAGCCATTAATTTTGTTCTCCGTGTAGTGTCTTGGTTCTCCGCTAATTGGTGATTAAACATGTAATTACCATGTAATTAGATATTAATTTTCTTTCTCCACAAAGGTTTTCTGTTCTCCGTTAACGATTAAACATGTAATTACCATGTAATTAGACATATAATTTCTTGCACTGTATTGTCCTGTTTTTTCTCCGTTAAAAGCCATTGTAGAAGCAGTAAAAAACAGAACAGAAAGTCTTGTTTTATTGGAGTTTCTGTTCCAAATTTGACTGCGATGGTACAATTTGATAAATGGCAATTACCTAATTAGATATGTAATTGTGCATTCATCATTATGCATTGTTTTGGTTCGTTAAAACATCGCATACCACCGTGAACCATATTCCGTTGTCGGTTAATGAGCCGTGAAAATCTATAGGGGTTAGGCTTACCGACATACGAAAATCCCCCGCAACCTCCTCATAAAAGGAAGTAGCGGAGGAAATTCTTGCACCGAGATATTACCAGCAGAAAGCAATAGATGCTCCTAATCCGTTCTGACCTGTTTGACGGATTTTTTCATCGAAATCCTTTCTATAGAAATGAAAATCGTAGGTATAGTGCACTCCGATATTGAGGGCGTAGTCGGCACTCACAGGAAAGGCGAACTCAACGCCTGCCGTCAGAGGAACGGCAAAGAGCATACTGTTTCGCTTAGAAGCAAAAGAGAATGGAGAGAGCATCATACCTGCCGTAATGCGGGGTATCAGGTAGTATTTGCCTAATTGGATAGGTAGTTGCCCACCTAATGTAACACCCAAGAAAAGCGAGGCTTTGGTCTGCGTAATCGTGTCGGGCGGCGTATCACCACTCTCATCATCGGGGTATTGCAGTTCTTTCACCTGCTCCCATCTGCCGCCTATATGCACCTCGCCTACAGCATACTTGATGGCACGCGAATAGACACCCTCTACCAATTGGTCAGGCGATAGGAAATTGGTGTAACTTATGCGGACTGCATTCGTCATTTGGTAAGCGTTGTCAATGCCATAGGTGGTATTTTTGCGTGTGTTACGCTCTGAAGCAGCCGCCTTACGCGTAGCAGGGGCTTGCGTAGCATCTTCGTCATCACCATGGTCGGCCGATGTAGCGATAGCACCTTCGCCCGCAGCCATCGCATCCAAGATATAGGCAATATCGGTCGTCTTAAGGTTGCCGCTTGTGATACCATCTGCCACTTCCGGGTTCTCTGCAAAATGCTGTGCAGCCTGACTACGGCGCGGGTTCCACGATTGGTTGGTAAATAGCAGTACGGCTTTGTCTTCACCGCTCTTGAGCAAGTAGTGCCGTACGGTAGGAGCCGTGCCGTTTATGCCGGTTACTATACCATATAGTTCGCCGTTGCTGCTGTTGATTGCATAGTAATCGCCCATTTGCAGCACTGCGCCCCAACTGCTGCTACACTCCAATAAACAGATGCGTGTCTGTGTGCCGGAGCCCACTTCTACCTGTAAGGGATACAGATAGCCCACATTGTCGGGGTGGTTCTCGTGCCACAAAGCAATAGAAAAGATGTCTTCTGTAGGCAGTTTTTCCCGCTCTTTGTGCTTAGGGTCGTTGCTCACAACAATAGCGGAAGACCCCGGTCCGGGGATGGCAATACCGCTGTATTCTACACTCTCACCATTGCGAAAATGAATGATACCCGGGTAGAATGTTAACCTGGCTGCCGACAGAGTCAAAGGCAATACAGCCACCAGAAAAAGAAGTAGTTTTTTTGTCATACGAAGATATTGATTGAGTTGAGAAAATGCAAACGAATCTATGCAGGTTGCTTACTTGCGAATACGCTTAGTCGCTTCAATATACTGCTTTTTTGTCAGTTCGGGGTAAGTGATAGCCACTATTTTGCGTTGTCCCTGCATATCGCCCCAAGTGATGTCAAAATGCGCATTCTCGCCCCCTGCAAGTGCAAAACGCATGGCATCAAATGCCCAAACAAGGCGGAGTATATCCAATGCATCGGTGCGGTCGATCTCGAGCAGTGTCTGTTGGTTGGTATAGCCCATACACTCTAATACCGCCGTCCAATCTTCCGCACTGCGGGTCATCAGATAGTCCACCGACAGAGCCTCCGAAGCCAACACATAGTCTTCCCGTATCAGTTGATTCCACTCGGCAGTACGCTCGGCATCCGATTTCGGTTCTTGCTCGTTCCCGTAGAGCAGAAAGTGCCGGATGGCACTCAGAGGAATCGCGATACCCACTCCATCGCGATAGCCGGCCTTCCAAGTATTGATACCCACCACGGAGTAGTCGCCCGCCTCGTTCTTGCGCAACAAAGGACCACCGGAACTGCCGGCATCGAGGGGAGCAGTATGTTGGATAGCGGCTTGTTGCCTGCCTAAGAGTTCTTCACGATAGAGTTCGCTGTTGCTCACTGTACCTTGCGTGATTTGCCACGAGGGGTCATCGCCAAGGGCGGGAAATCCTGCCGCCCATACCTCGTCAGCGTCCTGCACCGGGGTGTCCGACAAGAGGATAGGCACCAAGCCTAACGAATCGGGCAGGGCTATCATAGCCATGTCGGTGAGCGGACTGACAGCCACCACGGAGCAATGGCGAAAGGTGGTCTTTTGCTTGCCGTTCTGCACTATCACTGCGACCTGTCGGGCAGGACCTACTACATGTCGATTGGTGAGCAGCACAAGAGAGTCGCCCCGTTGCACCACGACCCCGCTGCCCGAAATGCCCCTATTGTATGCCATCAAAGCACGCGATTCGCCACGGAAACCCGAACGGGAAAGGGGAAGCGCATATTCTGAGAAAAAAGACCGCATCTCTGCATATTCCGGTTCTACCAACACGACGCTCTGCTTCAGATTAGCCGCCATGACGGGACTAAAAAAGAAAGATAGACATTGTACGCAGACTATGCAGATAATCAAGAAAAGAAGCCGTGAATTATAGTTGGACATAATTATTTTATTTTTACGCTGCAAAGTTACACATTTTTTACCAAATGCACAACACTTGCGCAGATAAATAAACCTCGCAAGACCATTTATTTTAAGATTGTTGCGACCTACCAAAAATATCGAAAGCACTTTGGCACAGCAGAAACCATAACGCTCCTATACGAAGAAAGGGAGGCTCGCGCCACCCTTTCTTATCATCTTTGCGGAGTTTGACCGCCATATCGAAATATCTATATCGATAGTGAGATGGTTCTCAGTCTATCGGCGGCGTTACCGCACACGGATTTTTTGCCCGATTTGAAGCAGAGAGGTCTCTTTGATGCGGTTCATTCTGCAAAGAGCCGACACCGTAGTATGGTATCGTTTGGCAATCGCACCTAAGGTATCACCTTGTTTCACACGATGATACTGCGCCTGTTGCACGGCTTTCAGTTCGGTACTATGCCCAAAAGTGGACTTCTTGGTCATCAAGTAGTCCTCCGGGTAACGAATCTTACCTTCTGCAAAATCGACCAGCAACTCGGGGTTGATAGCGTTGCCTAAGTAGCGTATCTCGTAGTGCAAGTGGCTGCCCGTGCTGCGCCCTGTGTTGCCGCCCAAGCCCAATACCTCGCCTGCGTAGATAGGTTCGCCTTCGTCAAACAGCGGGCGCGACAAGTGTCCGTACACGGTTTCCAGTCCGTTGTTGTGGCGGATGACCACATAGTAGCCATACCCGCGCGGATCCCAACCTACGATACGCACCTGACCATCCCACGACGCACGGATAGAGTCGCCTATCTGCACTTTCACATCCGTGCCGTAGTGGAAACGATACTTGCGGAAGCCGAACTTAGAGGTAACGTACCCGCGCATAGGGCGTTGCCCTTCGGGGACAGGCGTATTCACCACAGGCATCACATATCCGCGCATATCTATCCGGATACTATCTCGCAGAGAATCAATGGGTGTGGCATACGGATTGACCCGTGCAGAAGTCCAGATATGCTTATAGATACTATCCGCAGGGTGGTCTATCTGTGATAGTTCGCCCATCGTGGCAGGTAGCAACTTATACAGACATTCGCCATCGTTGGTGATGACCACCAAACGCCTCGGCAACATATCTTGCGCACAAGCGACAAAGAGTGTATCGCCGGTGATATGCGTTTGTAGCCACTCGGGGATACCTACATTCTCCACCTCTATATCGTCCAACGAGCCGGGTTCATCGCCCTCGCTATCGAGCAAATCCATACTATCCTCCGCTGCCACGGGGATAGTATCGGCAGGCACTTCTATCTGTGCTCTTTTATTGGGGCGTTTGGCGGAAAGCGTAAGGGGGAGCAGTATCAGCAAGAGCAGCAATACTCGCCGAGCATTGCGCAAAAAGAATCGGCTGTTGCTCATTGGGCTACCTCCTCTGCTACGGGTGTTTCTGCCGGTGTATCAGTTACCACTTCCTCTACCACCTCTTTATTAAAGCAAGGCAGCGGACTGGGTAACTTACACCAATTCAGCAGGTTAGCCAACCACAAACCCAGCAATACTACCAATACAGACGCTACCGAGATGAGCCATTTCTGCCAAGCGGGCATACCTTTCTTGACCAGCGGATCTACCAACTGAAGCATCGGGAACTGTGCCTGCTGGGTGAGCGTAGTACCAAACATCACACTCACGACGGCATCGGCGTTGATTGCCCAGCCGTTGGCATTGAGCAGGGGAGTTAGGTTGCGTTTGCGCAGTTTGATCCACGCCATAATCATTGCGGGGCCACTGATGACGAGCATCAAACCAATAATCGCCAAGATAGGCATATACCAACCCTTCTCTGCCAGGTCGCCAAAGCCCTTGCCCAAACTGGTGAAGAAAGCACCGATGTAGCCGATTGCCATACCGAAGGCAGCAAAGATACCGGCGAACTTAGCAATATCGAATGCCTGCACTTTGTTATTCTCCTCGGGTGTCTTCTTAGCATTCTCTTCTATCTTGGCGGTAGCCTCAGCAAAGGCCTTGTCGTTCTTCTCCGATGCAGATTTATTGATGAGGTTGGAAATCCAATCGCCCAATTTGCGGTAGGGACTCCAAAATGCCTGACTGATAGAAATCGGGTTGTCGATGATCTTCGTTACCACGGCATCCCAGTCGTTGCCCGCATTGTCGTAGAAGAGAGCGTTCTTTCCTACTTTCAGGTTGCGGATATCGCCGATAGTCATCGCAGCCACAATCTGCATCTTCTGCCCCAGTTTCTTACTCTCGCAATCGCAGTAAATCAAGAACATCCCGCTCTGCCCGGCTTGCAGGTTGTGCTTGCCTATGTCGCTCACGCGCACGCATAGCGTGCACGCACGCTGATCAATAATAAGCGTTCCGGCTTGAAAGATGGCCTTGATGTTCTGGCGTTTGTCGTAGAAATCCTCAAAGGTAACAAAGTTACGCAGCAGTCGGTAGAAATCGCGGCTGAGCAAGAGCAACTTACGCAACGGTTTGTACTGTGCTTGGGCTGCACTCAGGGCGGCGGCGTTCGCATCATTAGCGGCTGCCACACCGGCCTCGTACGCCGCAATCTTACTGCCCATCTCCGCAAACTCCTCCTCCGTCATTCCTGGTTTAGGGGCGTCTTCGGCTATTGTAGCCAAGCCTATCTGCTGCAGTTTAACCTGCTCATAGTATGCTGCATACTCTGCCTGCTTGGCTTTATAGGCGGCTATCACATCGCCTGCATAAGGTACCTCGGGAGCAGGCTGAGCCGTAATGCTCACCCCGGCAATAGCCGCATCTACATCGCCCAAGGATACTCGCTCTTTGTCGCCTGCCACCTGACGGGCAACGCTTAGGATACTCTCATCGGCGATGTTATCCAATGCCACCTCGCTCTTGCCTTCTAAGAGGCTGTCGGGGTTGCGCAACACGCTGCAAAGCCAATCGGCTGTTTGTACCACTTCTTTCACACGCAACTTACCATCGCCGTCCAAGTCGATAAGCGACAGGCTCTCCTCGTTGATTTCCAATCCGGTCGTAGGGCAAGACAGCACGGTCCACATCTTCTGATCCAACTCACCCAAATGGCGAATATCCTCGCCCGATTGAATCTTCACACGCACGCTACCGCCCACATTCGCAAAAGTCCAATTATACTTCATCTCTCTATTGTTTTACTTTTTTGAGCCTGCAAAGGTACTCATTTTTCCGCAATTACGCAAGAAAAAACGCACGCTCTAATACAACGGATACCGCCGGCCTTGTTTCGGCGGGCGGTATCCATAGACTATGTAGGTTTTTATAAACTACTCAAATACAGCGTAGTAGGTAGCGTGGTTGCTCACCGTCTTGCCCTCGGCGTCGGTAAACAAGTCCGCAGGATTGACAAACGGGTCATGGTAGTCTTTCTCCGTTGTCCAACCGATCAGGTGCATGCCCTCACAGGGCGTAACCGTTGCCGTAGGCATCTCAAGCGGCGCCCCTGCCACCTTGTACACCTTGCTCTCTATAGTCTCGCCGTCGGCTACCCAATTCACCGTATAGCCCAGGAACACATCCTTGTAGGTGAGCCTAATCACCCCATTCTCCTCACGGATATCCTTCAGCGGAGTACCCGGTATCTCTGACCATAAAGTAACATTGCCTATGCCGGGGAAGGGGTCGCGCGCTTGACCAATCTGTGTGGTAAACCCGCTGGCCGACTCCACGGTGTAACGCGGATAAGAGGCGGTGTTGTTCGGTGTATTGTTGTCCCACGCCGTCTGACTATAGTCCACATACCACACAATCATTCCGTGTCCCGGCAGATATTGGTCCCACCCCACTTGCTGGCGGTTCTCGATATAGTAGTTAAGTCCCTCGGTGGTAGCCGATTGCAATGTTCCGGCCGCATTTATCTGGTAGGCTTGATAATCCGCCGAACCGGCAGGGTAGAGCGTCAGTCCCTGTCCGTCGCTACCGGGATTAATCGGGGTAGCCCAACCGAAGAAATATTTCTCAAACGCACTATAGTTAGGCGGACAGCACCCATCGCCGTTGTAACTGCCACTATCCATTATATCCCAATTGCCGGGAGTTCGTTTGTTTGTATAGTTGTTTCCGTAGTCGGTGTCATAGAAATCCGGCAGTCCCAACACATGTCCGAACTCGTGGCAGAGCGTACCGATTCCATTGCGGTCGCCCGTCCGCCCGTCCAACTCGCCCGAGCAGGCATAGTTGTTGATACTCAGCCCGTCCACCTTACATTGGTCTGCCGTATAGGTGCAGTTGCCATAATGGATAGCCGACTCGATATTCCAGTTGTGCGGCCAAATAGTCTCCGTTTCCTCGCTGTCTGCCTCACCCTTGCCGGCATAGATGACATATACAAAATCCACCTCGCCGTCGTGGTCATTGTCGTATTGCGTAAAGTCCACTCCAAACTGCGATTTTGCCAACTTGCACGCCTCTATCACCATATCACCGGGGTATTTGTCATTACCCTCTGCATCATTCTCGCCATAGTAAACCGCTTGCTTGGTGAGCGTTATAGGACCTACGACATCAAACGTCGGTGTGTATGCCCCGCTCGACTGGTCGATAAAATACTTGCGTGCCGACCCGTAGGAACCGCCGTAGGTATAGTTCACGGCATTCATCATCGAGTCCATCTGCGCCTGCGTATTACCCGATTGGTATTTAGTGTCGGCAAAATTAACTAAGATAAACAATCCGCGCG
Source organism: uncultured Bacteroidales bacterium (assembly GCA_900542355.1). Lineage (GTDB taxonomy): Bacteria > Bacteroidota > Bacteroidia > Bacteroidales > Paludibacteraceae > Colicola. Next base: position 59,336 of record UQNE01000001.1, read on the forward strand.
GTGCCAGGTTAATACTGCCCATGCGACGCACGGGCGCACGGTGTGCCTTAGCCCGACGCGCACGGATAGTCTCCGCCGTCGGTTGTGCCTCCACCACGCGCCAGTAGCCCTCGGCGTCTTTGCGCACTACCTCACCGGCACGGTTGGTGTAGTAGTGATACACCTCATCGCCGTTCTGCTGCACCTCTATCGTGCTGCCGTCGGGCTGTATCTTCGTCTGCCACCCGCGATAAGCAGGAACGGCATTTATGCTGATAGCCGTGGCGAGTGCCAAAGCCGACAAAAGAATTCTGCAATTCATATCTCTTAGTCCGTTTAGTGTTTATTGCCCAATACATCATACATCACCTCGCCCACCTGTATATATAAGGTGTTGTCGATGATTACCTTGGTGGCTTTCTCCTGTAGCGTGGTCTCCTCTATGCCGCTCCCCGTGTTCTTCCACTGTGCCACCAACACCACATCGCCTTCGGGCATCGTGAATACATCGCCCAGCTGATAGGTCTTGCCGTCGTAGAGCCAACCTAAGAACAGATAGCCTTCCTTGGTCGGCTGCCCTTTCGAGAGTGTGATTTTCGTACCCGCTGCATAAGCAATCTCCTCGCAGCGAGTGGTCTTCTCGGGGTAGCCCTCATATACAAAATCATACTCTTTGTAACTCTTGCGATACAACGCAGGCAGCAACATCGCTTTGTTGGTGTTAGAAGTGTAGGTCGTAAAACGAGGGGCATTCTTGTTGTACAAGAACCGCCCATAGTCCTTGCCGGTCGATTCGATAGTAGCCCGACCGTCGCTCACGCTGATTGTCCAGGTGTGTACATAAGCGTCCCATACTACCGCTCTTGCACCTGTCGTGCCAAGCAGTTTACCATCAGCATCGGCAAGCGTCCATTTGCCCGCTTCGCCGCCAAGGGTCAGCACCAGCGCATTGCCCTCCGAGGTCATCGTCGCCTCGTCTTCCGAGAATGTGGCTGATACCGAAGCGAGTATCTTCTTGCTGCTATCCAAATCGCCTGCCGCAGTGCCTTCCGACGGGCAGGCTATCACCAAACGATCTCCCGCACGCAACTCCGACACATCGGTTACGCGCGTCCAGCCGTCCGCCATGCTTGTCGCACATATCGCCAGTGCCACAAGCCCTAAAAGAAAGTGTTTTTTCATATATAGTTTAGTGTCTTTATATCCTCAGTTTCGTACTCAGTATCCCATAGTTCGGCACTTCATACCCCCGGGTTCGTCCTTAGTACCGAATACCGCCAATGGGTACACGCCAAAAGCCTACAAAGGTATAGTAAAAATCGAACATACACAAGCCCCGGCCCTCAAATTGCAGCACTTTTATCTTATACAATGTCTAAATTATACACTCTTAACTACTCCCCCACCCCGCATCCCCATTATGCATTATGCATTGAAATACCCATTCTTCATTCTTCATTATGCATTGAATTACGCATTGACAAAGTACCGTCTATGACGGACTATATACATAAGATATACATAGGATATACATAGGATACACATAGGATATACATAGGATATACATACCTTTATAAGGGTTTTCTCTACACTCTAACCATTCCTACTGCCCCAATAATGCAATCGCTGCATTCTCTGCATTCGGGACAAAAGAAATAGTTTAATGGAGAACTTATACAATGCAGAATGCATAATTATATGTCTAAATACATGGTAATTATATGTTTTCTCTTGTTTCGCTGTGTACATCCCCCTCCCATGGTGGGGCTTGGGGAGGTCTTTAACGAAGTATATGGTTTGCATAGAGAACCCATACAATGCAAACGCTAATTTAGTTTTTGGAAATTCATAGCCTAATAGTATTAGATGTTTTTGGATTATTTTTGAATGTATTATTGAGCGTTTTTGTTTGAGAATTATGGAAGTATCAATATGCATAATTAATGTCTAATTACATGGCAATTATATGTTTCCTTCTTGTCCCCGCTTAGCAAGCCCCCTCCGGGGGAGGTCAATTATGCATTATGCATTCTTCATTATGCATTAACTTACGATTTGCTAACCCGACATAGCAAAACACACAAAAACATGCTGTAAAACATATTTTTCGCACAATTATTTGGTAGTATCAAAAATATACCGTATCTTTGCATCGTGTTTTTCATGGTATTAGATTTAAGGTTAAGTAAAAAGATTGGGTTGTCGGGAGACAATCCTCTTTTTTTATACACACCTCTTCCCTTACCGTACACCTCTTGCCTAAACAACAACTAATATATTAGTGCAATGAAAAAGATTTTCTCTTTTCTCTCAGTCGCCCTGTTGGCGATGAGTCTCTCCGCTGAGACTGTTACGCTCACCATGAGCGAGTTTTCCGATACCCCGTTCACCTCACGCGGTATCACTGTCAGTGCCACCGACGGAACTGCGGCCAAAACAACCTTTATAAATGGCGAGTTGCGCCTCTACGCAGGTGCTTCGCTCACTGTTTCCACTTCGGTCAACCACATCACCGCTATCGAGTTTGAGTTGTCCGACAAAGGCAAACAGCGTTTGGCAGAGATTACATCCGATGTCGAAGGTGTCAGCATTGTAGATGCACAGAGTGTATCGTGGGCAGGCAATGCCACAAGCATCACTTTCACCGTGGGCGACAAAGCCACACACGGCACCGATGGGAGCAAGAAAGCCGGACAGTTAGATTTCCTCACCCTCACTATCACCACCGATGGCGAGCAACCCGCTGACCCCGAACCTACCACCGAAAATATCACTTTTGTCGGCGGAGAGATCGACGCTGAGTATGCCGAATTTGGCTTTGCCTACCTCATGCTATTCACCTTTACCGAGTGGAGCGAACCCGATGAAGAAGGCTATGTCAATCCCGTAGGCGATGGTATCATGTTGCAACTCAGCCTCTACATCGGCGACTATACCGACCTCAGCGGCACTTACACGATCGCTGACGAGAGCATCGATGCCGACTATTCCTATATGCTGTCTATCGCCGGAACGGATACTACGGAACTCACTTTCACCTCTGCTGAACTGACGCTCAAACTCGTTAGCCGCGAAACATCCGAGATAGCAGGTTATGTCGCATCCACCTACGAGGTTAGTTTCACCGGCAAGGCAAGCAATGGCATAGTTTACACCACCAATCAGACCATCGAGTTCGATACCTACGAGCCGATAGAAGAGGCCATCGACCAAGTCAAGGACAATGCCGACAATGCTAAGTCTGCTAAGTTCCTCCGCAATGGTCAAGTGCTTATCCTCCGTGGCAACACCCTCTACACCCCCGCCGGTGCAGCCGTCAGCACCATCGACACACCCGCTACCGCCAGCCCCATCCGCTAACCCAAGCATCAGCAATCAATCTGCTAATACCGATACAAGCACAAGCAGATAAATATCAGTGTAGATAAGTATCAGTATTACAAGCAGATAAGCAGTATCATATACGAATCCAAACCCAAGAGGGCGTCTAACCATTCTTAGATGCCCTCTTGTTTTTTGCCCCCTCATAATACTTTCCCCAAAAAGCAGCCCTGCATCTCCCGCGACACTGTCTTGTATCTCCCGCAAAGCGTTCCTGCTGCGGGCTTGTCAAGCCCGCCTACATTCTGACAATTTTCACAACCTGCTTAGCCAAATTATGCTCAACAACATACAAACAGCCTCTATTACCAAAAGATAGTAAAATAAATTTGTATAGTTTCAAAAATTATTGTACCTTTGCAACCGAAAAGGACTAAAATGGACTACAAGCGTGTAGCCGACTTTTCAACCGACATATTTTTAGCGTTTGCTATTTGTTTGTAAACACTCTGAAACCTGAGAAATTTCATTTGGTGTACCTTACCGACAAATAAGCAAGCGTCTGCGTGTAGCGTAGGCGTTTCTTATTTAGTAAGGTAGGTTATCTCAGGACCTCAGAGTGTAGATAAGAAACATCTACGCTCTTTTTTGTATATTTCTTTCTCAGACGCTACTATATGTCCCCCATTTTTTTAACCTTATCGGATTTGCAAAATATCGAAAAGGACCAAAAAGAACTTTGTGTACCTACAACAAATACACTACCTTTGCATTCGAAACTGCAAATGAAACACACAAACGACATATCGCAGGCAATCGGCCGTTTTAAGCACAATCTGGGGCGCGTCTTTGATGACAATCTGCACACCAAGCAATGGCAAAACATAGTGGATTATGCCATCATAGGTCTGATTTTGCTCTCTACATTGGAGGTCTTTCTCTCCACCTACGACAACATAGTCACCCGCTACGGCACTTGGCTCAAAGTGATCGACTATTTCACCACCATCGTCTTTACCATCGAAGTTACCCTCCGAATATGGGCAGCAGACGAACTCTCGCCCAAGTACAAAGGTCTCTGGGGGCGCGTGCGCTATTGTTGCACCTTTTATGGCTTGATAGACATCCTTTCCACCTACCCTTTCTACCTGCATTTCTTCCTACCTGTCCCGTATTTGGCGCTCAAGGTGCTGCGTATTGCCCGCTTGCTGCGTATATTCCGCTATGTCAAGGCGTTCAACATTCTGAGCCGCGCCTTGCGGTCCAAGAAAAACGAGATGGTCGTGTCGTTGGAGTTCTTGTGTATCATCACCGTCATCTTGTCGTTTATCCTGTTCTTTGTGGAGCATGAAGCGCAACCGGATGTCTATGCCAACGGATGGACTTCCGTCCTATGGGCTTTTGCACAATACATCGGTGACCCCGGCAATTTCGCCGACACGCCACCCATCACATTTTGCGGACGTATCATCGCTTGTATCATCGGTATCTTGGGTATCGCCATCTTTGCAGTACCCGCTGGATTGGTGGCATCTGCTTTCTCGGAAGTAATGGAGAAAGACGAGAAAAAGGAAAAGATTGCTGCTTGGGCAAATACACTCCACTTTGCCTTCGAACGGAAAATGGATCGCCCGACGGGGGTTCAGGTTGTCCCAAAATATGCCTCTATTGTTGAGATACAAGCACGGTTGGGACTCAAAGAAGACGAGATATTGGATGCCGTAGCCGCTTCCGATGATTTCCGCCTCATCAACCTCTCCGCCACACGCCCCACCGAGGAGCACCCCGAAGACCAACTGGCAGTGGAACATTTTGCCATCAACACCTGCTACGGGCAGTGTATCGACCGCGGTTCGCGCATCACCATTTTCTCGCCGAGCAATATCACTGATCCTATGGTCGGTTGGTGGGCGTACTATCTGGCTAAGATAGGCGGCTTCAATTTTGTCAGCCGCGAGTTGGGCGAGTCGCGTCCATACCGCTCGTTCTTTACCTACAATCCCGACACTGCAGATGCCGCACAAAAGGCTTGTATGGCAGACCTCAACCGCTTGGCAGACTGCGAAGATAAATGGGTTTTATCTGTCCTCACTGCAAGCGGAGCATTGGAACCCGACTATCCTACGCAATTTCATTTCTCCTATGGAGGCAAAAAAGGCGACGAGACATACTCCGACCCGAACATCACCCTCCACGACATACCGCTTTTTGATGCATTCTATTCCGAGTTCGCACAACAGATGGAGCAGACATACCACCTGCATACCGACCGACAGCGTTACCACAACAACGCCGCCAATGCCTATTTTGCACGCCATTTAGCACATAGCCCGAATGCTTTCGTCTTGCGCGTAGCATGGAGTATCATGGCTTGGGACAACCGCAGTATACTGATAGCGCAGGAGGTGGCAACTATGCTTAACCGGTATATTGAGCACCGCGATACGCCTACTGACCCCGAACTGAAAACCAAAAACATCGGCTACGCCGACTATACACGATAGGAGTAACCTGAAAAGCCTGTAAATGAGTAAGGAAAACAACTAAAACACACATACCATGAGTTTAGAGTATTACAAAAAGCAGATGGTGGACCTGCGTGCCCGCCTCGCAAAAGAAAAAGAAGCCAAGAAACGTGACAATGAGCGTTATGCTGATTTGGTAAAAAGCGCATCTACAACGGATAGCAAGGCCTATTATCGTCGGCAGAAGATTGACCATGCCGCCTCGCATGACCGCAACATCGAGAGTATCAAACGGCAGATAGAATCCTGCAAGGACAGCATCGCCCGCGAGCGCAAGAGATAATGATATAATATGTAAGGAGAAATCATTATGAAAGGACTTTCTTTTTCTCTCAAACGTGCCGTAGGTATTTCGGGACTGAAAACCAAAGTAGCCCGTGCCACCGGCATCCCTACTACCAAGCAAGGGCTTGAACGCAAAGTGGGTCAAGCCGTATTGAGAACCCTCACAGGAGGACGCAAGAAATCCAAATAATCACATAAAACCAATAGTTTATGCCCAGCAAAGTAAGAGTTTACGGTAAGGCTCAAAACCGTACAGCATTAGGTATCGTGCATGCCTATATGATTATGTATCCGCACGCCACTTTCGAAGACCTACAAAAGGCGTTCCCTGATTCGCTCACCCATCATCCGCACCTGTTCATCACGCCGGAGATGATTCAGAACGACCCCAACTACGTCAACTGGTGTTTCGCCGAAAAGGACGAACTGATTACCACTGCCGACAAGGTCAAGTTAGCCCTCATCAAAGTGTGGACAAAGCCCGAGTACGACCGTCTGGTGGAGCACGCCAAACAGTACGACATCGAGGTGGCGGAGTTTGAAAAAGGTGTTAAGGGGCAGAAAGGCGGTTTCCGTCTCGAGTACCTCAACGGCTACATCCCGCCCGTACCGCAACAGCCCAAGAAAAGTGTGCCGGCATGGCTGTGGGCGGTTATCGGACTGCTTGCCGCGGCGGTTGTCGGACTGATTCTGTGGCTCTCGCTCGGAAAAAAGCAGGTTGTTGAGGTAGAGAAAGTTGTCGTTGTACACGACACCCTCTATATTCAGCAACTGCACGAGATTGAGCGCGATTTCAATGCTGCCGAGTTTGCACAAGGCAAATCCGAACTGAGCGAAGATGCCAAGTTCGTACTCCATGACCTCGCCAAACTGATGCAGGAGAACCCGGAACTAAAATTAGAGATCGAGGGACACACCTCTGCAGAGGGTGATGCCACGGTCAATCAACAACTCTCCGAGGCACGCGCACAAGCAGCCGTGACTTTTTTAGTAGAGCGTGAGGGTGTGGATGCTTCGCGCCTCACGGCAATCGGCTTGGGAGCATCGCAACCTAAAAACGCCGACGACCCGTATGCGCCCGAAAACCGCCGCACCGAGTTTGTAATCGTAGAATAATATAACCATCTAAATCAAATCATTATGGGATTTTTCACAAAAGGTAAAAACTCCGGTCTCTTGGATGACCGCCGCAAAGATGTCAAGACGCTGAAAAAAGTAGTAAAGATTGCCACATTGGGTATCGTGGATACTACGGGCAAGAACAAGAACTCTTCTATCCTCAGCAAGAAAAACAAATAAAACTATATAGGAGGTTGGTCGAAAATCCTGCAACAGAGTAGACTACAATTCACTAAACAACCATTATTATGGCAGAAATCAAAATGACAGGCAACAAGCGTGTTGGCACGCTGTGCAAAGAGTTCAAAGAGGCTTTTGGTAGCACTCTTCGTGTTTACAACGGTGCAAAATTTGCAGACGAAAATGCCACATTGGCTTCTATCCGCAAGGGCGATGCAAAAGGCGGCGAACTCGCAGTACGAGGCAACATGCAAGTGGGCAATTTCGAGAACAAAGTGAAAGAGTTGTATGGTATCACCGTACAGGTGGCTAATGCCGACAACTCCAAACTCGCCGACAACAGCATCACCATCGCTGCTACAGGCAGAGAGTGATTGCCACTACATCGTGCAAGCAGAACTTCGGTTCTGCTTGCACACGATGTGTCGCCTTTATTCTGTTTGTACGCCGGGTTTATGCCGACCTCACGCCGACAACTACGGTATTTTTACGGTAGATACACGGTAGATATACGGTAGATACACGGTAGATATACGGTACATTGTGCTACCCATGTAATACCCATATCGTACCTCGCCTGTACATTGCCGCCGTATTGTTTCCGTATTGTTTCTTAGCAGGGCAATACCATTGCCCGCCCGACAGCAAAGGATGCGCAAGGGATGCGCAAGGGATAAAATAGTTATCGCTTCTTATTAGGGCAATTATTACCCTGCCACAAAAATAACAAAAAATATGATAGATAATTTCACCAACGATGTTATCCAACAAATGGAATTGGATAGCGAACACAAGTACTATGTGTATGGGTTGCTCAACCCGTTCAACTACCAACCTTTCTATGTAGGGAAAGGCACCGGAAACCGAGTTTTTCAACATGCTAAAAATGCCTTGACCGCAGGTAAAGATGATGATGACATCTCGCTAAAGATTGCCACCATACAAGACATTATAAACCATGGTAAAGAGGTTATTTGTATCATTTACCATTGGGGGCTGACAGAAAACGAGGCATTTGCTGTAGAATCCACACTGATAGATTGTTTCCCCAATCTAACGAATGAGCAATCGGGACACGACAATGACCACGGACTCATCACAGCCGAAGACCTGCAAAACCGTTTAAGTCTTGCCGAGTATGATGAACCCAAAGAGGATTATGTCATCATCAAAACATCCAATAAAGCCATGGAAGAACACGGCAATCTGTACGATGCTACTCGCGGCTGTTGGAAAGCCACTTTGGAAAAAGCCCAACGCTACAAGTATGTCCTTGCTGTAGTACAAGGTATTGTCCGTGAGGTATATGACGTATCGGAGTGGCACACCTCAGCAGCAGAAGCACCCCGCATTGAGTTCACAGGTGTTCCTACCACCAACCCCGATATGCGCCAATTAGTGGGCAAGCGTCTCCCTGCCAAGTATATGCAAAAAGGAGCCGCCAACCCCTTTATGTATAAGAAAAAGTAGAACAATTTATTTTATAATTACCATGTCTGAACTATTAGAACAATACAAATGTCAAATTAGTGAGGCGGAAGAAAAAATTAGTAGTCTAAAGAACGAAATAAAACACTATGAAGAAGCAAAGCGTAAGGCTCGTCCTTCCGTACGTGGACGTATTTCATCTAGCGATTATAAGACTATAGAAACTGTTATGCAATATGACCTATTAATTAAGGCAGCAAAAACACGAATTGCTATGCAGAAGGCTCTGATTGCTAATTATAAACAAGCCCCAAAGGCTGCAAAAAAATAGTCAAATTAACAATTCTGCAATACACTATCAAAAGGGAGAACGGCGAAAACCCCAAATAGAGTAGCCAATAAAATCTATAAATTTATGAGGTATACAAAATTAAGAATATATTATTCTGTATATGGGGAAGAACATGTAAAGACCTTGCCCTTATCTAAAAAAACACAGAAATATGGTGATGAACATGGGTATGATAGGCTGAACCTTTGGTTCCATTTTACTCTTGAAGGTTATAAAGTTGAAATTAGTTATCAGGGGACTGTGTTACAGGATACTAAAATCTGTGATTATATGAGCCTGAAGTCACATAGATGGTTAGAATAATCACTTGCAATTTCACAAGGCAGGCAGGATTGGTTTCCTGCTTGCTTACAAATGTTTCATCTAAATAATAACAAGTATGCTTAATCTGGAATATGATAATATCTTTCGTTGGAGAATATATCCGAATTCCACAATCATTGTGAACAATGACACAGATTGTGATTTTGCTCACGAACTACAATCTTTGCTGCAAAAGGAAGGCAAACCGATTGCTTTCATTGATGCCCAAACGCTCTATGCACGCACAGAGTTGAAAGAAAAATTAGCCTCCTTGCAAGAGGGCTTTCTAATTATTGACCACCTCACAGAAGTACCCGATACTGCTGAACAAGAGGGAATACAAAACATACTCTATTGTGTATTAAAAGGCGATTGGAGAAATGCAACAAATATATGTTTCGGTTCAGAATGGGAAGACCATCTTGCCCAAACACCGTTGCAGATATATGCCGTTATTTCCAATGGCGTTACTAAAAACAAAGCCATTCCTATGGGGGCTTGCTCTTGGCTTGCCTATGGAGATAACCCCGATACACAAATACGCCGTATAGACAAACCATTATAAGACAATCACATTCCACAATGAAACATCTACACATTTCTATTGCCCTCCTCTGCACCATTGCCCTTATGGGGTGCGGCAACAGTACGGGCAAGCCCCAACAATGTATGGACAGCCAAACGGCAGAGCAGTATGCCACGGTCAGCCAAGCGGCACAGCAAACACAGCAACTCCTCAAAGACCTGCGAATAGACTGCCGCCACGGCAGAACTTTGTCTGCCAAACAAATCACCTCACTATACGCCCTCAACGAGCAGTTGGTCTTCGACTATGACCCCGCCACACAAGATTCTGCCTCCAATGCACAATGCGAGGCACTGCGCCGGCAGATAGACGACCTGCACGACTCTGTCAATGAGTTGGTCGCAACCCAAACGCCCAATATCTTTGTTCCTGTACACAGCAAGCCGCAGGAACTGTTGGAAAGCACGCAGAACTACCCCGTCTATTTAGAGCACGGCGACCGGCTGATATACCACATAGAAACAGAAAAAACGGCAGATGTGCGCATCTACAACGCTGACAGCCACAAACTGCTCAAATCCTACACCGGAAAATCACAAATCAGAGACTCTATCAACATCTCTTTCAGTGCAATCTATCTCGTACAGGTTACGCCCAAGGGACGCCAATATACCAACATCAAGATAGGCTACAAGACGCAGGAGGTGTCTCGCCTTGCGGGTACCAAGTCGGTTCGGGTGGATAGCGTGGAGGCGCAAAAAGGCGACTTCCTGGCAGCACCTGTCCGCGGCATCAAGATGACCAACCTCTTCGACGAACCGCGCAAGTTCACCCTCCGCGGACAACTGAAAGCAGCATTTTCGGGTAGTTATCGGGCTATCGTGGCGTTGCAAGTACCTGCCGGTGCCACCGATGTGCTCTACTCGCTGCGTATCTCCACCAACGAGAAGAACAATACTACCGATGGCGACTTCTATAGGGATATGGAGACCTCCTACCGACGAATCAAAGTCTTAGGACTGCCCATCTATGAGAGTCATCGGGGCAGCGGACTGATTGCCACGCTGTTAGGCGAGAACGTACCTCCGCGCGAAGAAGATGCGTATATCAATATGTATGTGTTCTACAACGCAGCACAGGCAAAGAAGTTCCAAGACGGAGCCGACCCCTCCAAACTCAGTTACAATGTGGACTATTCCACGATGGGCACACAGTCGTGCAACGGACGTATTCCGTCAAAAGGCTACAAGACCATCTATCTCGGTTTCTTGAATGAGCGCATGCGCTACAACAACTATGTATGGCTCGAAGCCCTGAGTGCCGTACCTCATACCGAGTATTTCAAACCTGTTTTTACGGTAAGATAATAGCATATTAACCACATAAATTACAAATACAATGGGACTGATTAACAGCATCAAAGACCACTTTACGAACGCAGAGTTCTCAGTGGCACCACAAATGAAAGTAAAAAGCATTTGCAAGAACTTCAAGGAGACCTTCGGTTGCACGCTGGCTATCTACAAGGGCGCACAACTCGCCGACCCCGAGATGACACTCAAACAACTCAACGAAAAGACCTCCAAAGACATCAAGACCGGCTCCTTCGAGGAAATAAAGATCAAAGGTTCGATGAAAGTAGGCGATGCCGAAAAACTATTCGACAAAGCCTACGGCCTCACCGTACAGATCAAAGACCCAAAAGGCGAACACTGCGTGGACAACAAACTCACCATCGGCCAAGCCGCCCGCGGAGAGAAACGCTAACCGTACTATATCTTTAATAAAAAAGGCTGCCTGACGACTCGTGTCAAGCAGCCTTTTTCATTTCAGTCAGGAAACAATACAGAGTAGTAACCAACTAAATCAAGAAAGCACTTTCTGTGTATCCATGTCCCTACTTTCTCATCTACAAGCATCAACCTCTGATGTTTTGATAGACCGCATTGCCTATCAGCAAAAACAGCAAAACCCACCACAGTATCTTGAGTGCAATGAACTGCCGCTTAAGATACAAAACGGGCGTTAGCAGCACGCCTATCGATAGCGGGAACAAAGGCGGAAACATCAAAACGGACGCCCACACCTCTCCCTTGCACAAGAGAACCACAGCGCGTTGAAACCCGCATAGCGGACAACTCACGCCCAAAAGTTGCTTCCAAGCACAAGGGAGAAGGTGCATAACGCATTATGAAAGCAGGTCGCCAAATATGCCTAACCAAGAAGCACCGGCAGCACCTATGATGCACACAAAGATGATGTAGTACAGGGTGTAGATGGCGCCAAACACAATACCGATAATCGACATTATCTTACCTGCGTTCAACATCCCATAACCGCCATACTGCTCGGGGTTGGCATTGTATGTCGTCAGACCTTTTTTTGCCAATACCAAACCAACGATACCGCATACCAAGCCGACGAAGAAGCAGCCAAAAACAAGGGAGCAAATTCCCAGTACCAACGATGCCACTGCATAAGGGGCATTCTGTTTCTGAATCTCAGACATAATTTTAATTGTATTTTTAGTGAAACAAGTTACTCATTACAAGCCGAACATATCGTTTACAGCCTCATCAAGCGCTTTCCCGTATGCATCTACAGCGTTGTTGATTGCGTCGTCATAGGCATCCAATACCTTAGAACTACTTTCTTTGGCGGTAGTGACCTCGCTCAGATCCATATTGGTGATAGAGATACCTGCCACCTTATCGAAGATAGCACGACAAGCGGCATACGACTTATCGCCCAACGATTCCCAACGATCCTTTACCAGCACTTTCTCGGTTACTATCTCATCCGATGACAAGATACTGCCCACCACATCATAATCCGGTGCTACTTCGGCATCTATCTCCGATTCGTTAGCATCCAAGAAATGAACCGTCAAGTTGCCCATTCGTGGTTCAAAATACTTCGATTTGCTTGGATTCGTTCCGGGTACCTTGCTCCACTCTGTCGTGTTTTGCATAGGAATCAATGCGCGTACATCCCACCTGGAATCGCCGATGCGAACCAACATAATCTTGATAGAGTCTGCAGGAATAGTCAGCAGTTTTTTGTGTTTGCCAGACAAAGTAACTGCATCCGCAGGGATCATCTTGGTCATCTCTTCTTGTTTCTCACCTCCGCAGGAAGTCAGACCGATTGCCAAACATAGTGCCACTGCACCCAAAAGAAATTTCTGTTTCATAGTGCGTTAGAATTTAAATTGGTCCATTGCTGCATCTTCCAAACGCCCGGTTGCTTCCTCAATCCGCTCTAATTGGTCCTCGGTGAATTTGCTTTCATCCATACTTCCAATTTCTACGGCTATCTTGCTTGCTTTTACTACATCTCCCGCTTCACAAGCCTTTTCGTACTTTTTGACCATCGATTCTGGAGAATTGCCACAAGAAGACAATGTTAAACTTGCTACTACTGCAAGCACTGCATAAGATAATTTTTTCATAATAGTTTTATTTTATATGGTTAATTATGTTGTTTGTTCATTTTCGGTTGCAAAGGCAGTACTTTTATAGCATACCCACAAAGTCCTTTTTAGTCCTTTTCACACAGTCCCTAGCCTACTCTGTGCAAATCTACTGATTTCCACTATATTATGCAAATCATCTACGATACTGCGACGCCCATTGCAAACATCACAAGAACAACTATAGCCTCATCCCTTGTTTTGCACATATTTCTATTAAATACACCTTATTGCTGTCTTTTTGTTACATGGACTCTGAGCCGTTTTTGTCGAAACCTTGTCGAGACCTAATCGAGACCTAAGACACCATACACCAATAATCATTTTGTTAGAATTTCAACCAACTACCAAACAAAATGTCATTCTACTTTCATCGGACAAGACGGCGTTTCTCATGGCAGTCTGGCAAAGCCCACCAAGAATCCCGCACATTGCAAAAACTAAAAGCATGGCAACCATTATCCACAAGATATTCTTAATGGCTGATCATTGGGTCAACCTATTTTAGGACAACACACATCAATCAAACTAATAAAACCCCGACAACACATACAGTGAAAAGAATTAACGAACTAATTATATGGTAATTAATGTTTCCAAAACAGACAAAAAAAATCGGTTGCCGTCTTATTGGCAACCGATTCTTTTGTATGCGTATTATTCGTATTTCTTGAGTAGTTAAGGTCTGCAGTAGTTAGGGTGCTACGCGGTTGATATCACGCGGGAACATCGAGCATTCCTTTACATTGGCGATACCCAAGAAACATGCCGTGATACGCTCCAAGCCGATAGCAAAACCTCCGTGAGGAGGCATACCATTGCGGAAAGTATCTAAGTAGAAACGGAAGTTATCCGGGTTCATACCGCGGCGCAACATCTTCTCACGATAGTCCGACTCCTTATGAATACGCTGACCACCGGAGGTAATCTCCAAACCACGCATCAGGAGGTCAAAACTCAAAGTAAGTGTCGGGTCTTCAGGATCATCCATTGCGTAGAAAGCACGGTGTTGGCTCGGGAAATGGGTTACAAACACAAAGTCCGAACCATATTTCTCCAATGCATACTTGCAAATGGCACGCTCCTCTTCGGGAGCGAGGTCATCCTCTCCGCGGTGATCTTCCTCCGTCAGATGGTTCTCAAACAATATCTCGTGCACCTCGCTCAGTTTCCATGCCGGCACATTCGTCGGGAGCATAGGAGCCGTTGCACCAAGCAGGTTCAGTTCGTGAGCGCAATCGGTCTGCACACGATTGATGATGTAGTGGAGCAAAGCCGCCTCCAGGGTCATCACATCTTCTTGCCCTTTGATAAAGCCCATCTCCACATCCAGCGAGATATACTCATTCAAGTGGCGCGAAGTATTGTGTTTCTCTGCACGATAGGCGGGAGCAATCTCAAACACACGCTCATATACGCCTACACCAATCTGCTTGTAGAACTGAGGCGACTGTGCCAAATAGACCTGCTTACCAAAGTAGTCCAACTTAAACACATTCGCACCGCCTTCTGCACCCTCCGACACAATCTTCGGTGTGTAGATCTGGGTAAAGCCGTTCTCCGTCAAGAAATCAGCGAAAGCCTTAGCAATAGTAGATTGCACTTTGAGTATCGCCATATCACGCGGGTTACGGAGCGTAACCTGTCGGTTGTCGAACTTAAAGCGGAGCATTGTTTCCTCATCGCCGAACTTCAAGGCATTGATATCCACTACCTCTGAAGTAGTCGGGCGCGAGAGTACACGCACAGCCGATACAGCAATCTCTATCGTGTTGTAGTAAGCAGCGGGGTCTTTTATCTTGGCCTCGTTCACCGTACCTTCTATCGATACTGCCATCTCGCGGCAAAGCCCGTTCAGACCTATCTCCTCGCCCTTCTCATCGTAGAAATGCGATGTCTCGTTTTGTACTACTGCCTGCAGCAATCCGCGCGACTTACGCAAGATAATAAAACCGCCCCACTTCGTAATACGCACATTGTGAATCATTCCGCTCACTGTGATGGTATCACCGGGCTTGCAGTTGTCTATCGTAGTCTTGGCAGCGTTATGTTGAGTCAAATCAAGTAACATAATCGTTCGTATCAAATAGTCAAGGAGCAAGGAGCAAAGACAATTCAACGAGTCTTCATTCCTTGCTCCTTGTTCTTTATTTTAGAGATTACTCTGCTTTAGGAGCCTCAGTTGCTTCAGCAGCAGCCTCCTCTACACCTTCCTTTACAGCCTTCTTGCCGGCACGACGGGTAGCCTTCTTGGTTGCTTTCTTAGCCTCCTTGAGCATGTTGTCATTGTAGTCAACCAACTCAATGATACACATCTCAGCAGCATCACCCAAACGAAAACCGGTACGGAGGATACGAGTATAACCACCCGGGCGATTAGCAATCTTCTCGCCTACATTTTGGAACAACTCGGTTACTACCTCTTTCTGTTTCAGTTGGCTGAATGCCAAACGGCGGTTTGCCATATTATCCTCTTTTGCACGAGTGAGGATTGGCTCAACATACATACGGAGAGCCTTTGCCTTAGCCAAGGTAGTCGAGATACGCTTGTGCATAATCAGCGAGCATGCCATATTCGACAACAAAGCGGCACGATGGTTTGCTTTGCGGCTAAGATGATTGAATTTCTTATTATGTCTCATAATTGTTTTATAAATTAAAATGATTGGGAACAGCGGAGATTTTACTCCCCGACATAATTACTCCGTAGTACGATAGCGAGAGATATCCATACCAAACGCCAAACCGTTACGCTCAAGCAACTCATCCAACTCGGTGAGAGATTTCTTACCGAAATTGCGGAACTTAAGCAGGTCTGCGCGGTGATACTTAACCAACTCACCCAAGGTCTCCACTTCAGCGGCTTTCAAGCAGTTGAGAGCACGGACACTCAAGTCCATATCTTGGAGTTTTTGGTTGAGCAACTGACGCATACGCAACATCTCCTCATCCAAGGCACTGCTATTCTTCTTGGTATCCTCCTCCAAAACGATACGCTCATCGGAGAACAACATAAAGTGATAGATCAAGATCTTAGCGGCCTCAGTAAGTGCTTTCTGAGGAGTGATTGAGCCGTCTGTGGTAATCTCAATGGTCAGTTTCTCATAGTCGGTACGCTGCTCGACACGGAACTGATCAACCGAAATCATTACATTGCGGATAGGCGTGTAGATAGAGTCGATAGCGAGCACACCGATAGGATCATCAGCATGACGATTCTCGTCTCCGGGCACATAGCCACGTCCCTTGTTAATTGTCAACTCAATCTCAAAATCGGCTACCTCATCCATCTCTGCCAACTGCAGTTCCGGATTAAGGACCTCGAAGTTCTGAAGAGCATTGTTCAACTCACCTGCCAAGAAAGATTTCTCCTTCGACACATGCAGTTTCACTGTTTCGCCATTGGCTTCTACTCCCTCCTTGCGGATAAAACGAACCTGCTTGAGGTTGAGGATAAGATTAGTAACATCAGTGATGACACCGGGGATAGTAGCAAATTCATGATCAATACCGCTGATCTTGACAGCGCAAATAGCATATCCCTCCAACGAGCCGAGAAGCACGCGGCGGATAGCATTGCCTATCGTAATACCATACCCCGGTTCGAGAGGACGAAACTCAAATGTGCCTTTCGTCGCACTCGAATCCAACATTACCACCTTATCAGGTTTGATGAAATCTAATATTGCCATGAATTTATTTATTATTTAGAGTACAACTCGACGATTAACTGCTCCTTGATGTTCTCAGGAATCTCTTCACGCTGAGGAACATTCAGGTACTTACCTGCTTTGTCAGCCTCGTTCCACTCCAACCAACTATACTTGCTGTGGTTGAAACCTTCCAGAGAAGCAGCAATTACCTCGAGAGACTTTGCTTTCTCGCGAACTGCGACCACTTGACCGGGTTTTACCTGATATGAGGGGATGTTAACCACCTTGCCATCAACAGTGATGTGGCAGTGGCTTACCATCTGACGCGCAGCAGCACGAGTAGGAGCAATACCGAGACGATAAACGATGTTATCCAAACGGCTCTCAAGCAGTTGGAGCAGGATCTCACCGGTAATACCCTTAGCACGCTGAGCCTGTGCGAACAACAGACGGAACTGGCGCTCGAGTACACCATAAGTGTATTTTGCTTTCTGCTTTTCTGCCAACTGAGTACCATACTCAGAACTCTTTTTACGACGGTTTACGCCGTGTTGTCCCGGAGCATAGTTACGCTTATCCAATACTTTATCCGGACCGAAGATGGGTTCACCGAAACGGCGTGCAATACGCGATTTAGGACCTGTATATCTTGCCATAATTATTTGAAAATTTAAGGGTTTGTGTCCTTTGGGCGCGGGTATCGACCGACTATATCATCCATCGCACAACCCTACCCGCCGAACGATACTAATTATTAAACACGGCGACGCTTTGGAGGACGGCAACCATTGTGAGGCATAGGAGTAACATCGATAATCTCAGTAACCTCGATACCTGCTGCAACGCATGCACGGATAGCCGATTCACGACCTTGTCCCGGACCTTTAACATACGCTTTTACCTTGCGGAGACCTAAGTCAAAAGCCACTTTACCGCAGTCTTGCGCAGCCATCTGTGCTGCGTAGGGAGTATTCTTTTTGGAGCCACGGAAGCCCATCTTGCCAGCCGAAGACCAAGAAATAACCTGACCATCAGCATTAGCAATAGTAACGATAACATTGTTGAAAGAAGACATCACGTGCAGTTGACCGACACCGTCAATCTTTACAACGCGCTTCTTAGCTGCAATTGCTTTCTTTGCCATAATTTGATAGATATTATGTGTTGATTTAACTTGCTAACCGAAGATTACTTCGTAGCCTTCTTCTTATTAGCAACGGTTTTCTTTTTACCTTTGCGCGTACGAGCGTTGTTCTTCGTCGATTGACCACGAACAGGCAAACCGAGACGATGACGAACTCCACGGTAACAACCGATATCCATCAAACGTTTGATGTTGAGTTGAATCTCCGAACGAAGATCACCTTCCACTTTGTAGTTAGCACCGATGATTTCGCGGATCTTAGCTGCTTGGTCATCCGTCCAATCCTGTACCTTGATGCTTGGGTCTACGCCTGCCTCTGCCAGGATTTTCTTTGCGCTTGAACGACCTATTCCGTAGATGTAAGTCAAACCGACTTCACCGCATTTATTCTGCGGCAGATCTACACCGACAATTCTTATAGCCATAATTTTAAACTAAGGATAAATTTGTTTTTAATTGTTTCTAAATGTGAGAACTGATTGTTCTTTCGACCTAATGATTCTGATTGCGCTTATCCTTGACGCATCTTCATCTTCGGGTCTTTTTTGTTAATTACATACAAGTGCCCTTTGCGACGCACAATCTTGCAGTCTGCATTGCGCTTCTTGATTGATGCTCTAACTTTCATTGTTGTAGAGTTTTGTTGATTATTTATAACGGAACGATATACGCCCTTTGGTTAAATCGTAAGGACTCATCTCCACCTTAACACGATCACCGGCAAGGATCTTGATATAGTGCATACGCATCTTTCCGGATATATGTGCCGTGATGAGCGGACCATTCTCCAGTTGAACACGAAACATCGCATTCGAGAGTGCCTCAGTGATGACGCCGTCCACCTCAATAGAATCTTGCTTTGCCATACTTATAAATCAGGATTGAATGAATAATACTAAATAAAACGATCTCCCAAGACTTCCTTGATATAGTCGAATGTAGAGAGGATGTCGGCTTTGCCGTTGCGCACGCACACCGACAGTTCGTAGTGTGCAGCAGGTTTGCGATCTGCTGTACGCGCCGTCCATCCGTCATCCTCTATGATGAGGTTGCGGCGTCCCAAGCAAATCATCGGCTCTATAGCCAAAGTCATACCCGACTTCAGGACAATACCATTACCCCGACGACCATAGTTGCATACCTCGGGGTCCTCGTGCATCTCACGACCGATTCCATGTCCGACAAACTCACGGACAACCGAATAACCGGCACGCTCACAATGCTCTTGGATAGCAGCCCCTATATCTCCCAAGCGACGCCCTGTAACGGCCTGCTCGATACCGAGATAAAGCGACTCTTTGGTGGTACGCATCAACTGCAACACCTCGGGTGCAACTTCCCCAACCGGGAAAGTATATGCACTATCGGAGCAATAGCCGTTGAGAGAGATAACCGAATCGACAGAGATGATATCACCATCTTTCAGTATCTGCTTCTCAGAAGGAATGCCGTGTACCACTTGCTCATTGACCGATGTACAAAGAGTAGCAGGATAGCCTTCGTAGCCAAGGCAAGCAGGAATACCGCCATTGTCTTTGATAAACTCGAACGCTATCTTGTCCAATTGAGCAGTAGAAACACCCGGCTGAATAGCCTTCGCCACTTCGGCGTAGGTCTTACCCAGCAAGATGTTGCTCTCTCGCATGAGTTCTACTTCTTCGTCAGTCTTAAGGAAAATCATCTTAACAGATTACCAAATGAGTTCAATTCAAATTTGTATTAGTAAGCCATTGCACCGGAGCGACCCTTAATACGCATACCCGACTCAAAGAAGCCGTCGTAGTGGCGCATAAGCAAGTGACTCTCTATCTGTTGGAGGGTATCCAAGATAACACCCACCATAATCAGCAACGAGGTACCGCCGAAGAACTGCGCAAAACCCATGCTGACACCACAAAGGCGAGCAAAAGCAGGCAGGATAGCGATAATCGCAAGCAAGATAGAACCGGGCAAAGTGATACGAGACATAATCGTATCAATATACTCAGCCGTCTTCTTACCGGGTTTCACACCGGGGATAAAACCATTGTTCACTTTGAGGTTTTCAGCCATCTGAACAGGGTTGATGATAATAGCGGTGTAGAAATAGGTAAAGGCAATGATGAGAACAGCAAAGACAAGGTTATACCAAAAACCATTGTTATCCATAAATGCTCTCACAAAAGTACTGCTGCCATCGGCACGGAAGCCAACGATAGCGATAGGAATAAACATGATTGCCTGAGCAAAGATGATAGGCATCACATTAGCAGCATTGACCTTCAACGGGATATACTGACGAACGCCACCATATTGTTTATTACCTTGGATGCGTTTTGCATATTGTACAGGGATCTTGCGAGTACCTTGTACCAGCATAATAGCGAAAGCAAATACGAAGAGCAGAATCACAATCTCGGCGATGAAAACGATTAATCCGCCACCTGCATCGTTCAAACGGCTCGAGAACTCCTGAATCAATGCACTCGGGAAACGCGCAATGATACCAATCAAGATGATGAAAGAAATACCGTTTCCTACACCACGATCGGTAATACGCTCACCCAACCACATTACGAACATCGAACCTGCGCAGAGGAGGATTGTAGATGAAATCGTGAACCAATTGAAACCAATAGCCAACGGTTGACCTGCCTGTTGCATCTGTACCGAAAGGTTTACCAAGTAACTCGGACCTTGGAACAGAAGGATAGCCACGGTAAGATAACGCGTAATCTGGTTCATTTTTTGGCGTCCGGACTCACCTTCTTTCTGCATCTTTTGGAAGTAAGGCACTGCAATAGTGAGCAGTTGGATTACGATAGATGCGGAGATATAAGGCATAATACCGAGCGCAAAGACAGATGCATTGGAGAATGCACCACCGGAGAACATATCCAGAAGCGCCATCAAGCCGCCTGCCGTCTGCGAATGCAGAGCAGAAAGAGCCGTCGGGTCGATACCCGGGAGAACAACGAACGAACCGAATCGATAGATGAGCACAAAAAGCAATGTGGTCAGCAATCGATTGCGGAGATCCTCGATCTTCCAGATATTCTTACATGTTTCGATAAATTTCATACTTTGCGTTATTTTGCAGAAGTAGTCCCGAACAGACGGATTGTCTGCTCGGGAACCTTCTCAGTTTTAGATCTTAACGACAGCACCACCTGCTGCTGTGATAGCCTCTTCAGCCGATTTGCTGAATGCATTGGCCTCAACAGTCAATTTAGCAGTAAGAGTACCATTGCCAAGAATTTTAACAAGGGTTGTCTTGTTGACGAAGCCTGCCTGTTGAAGTTCAGCACGACCAATCTTTTCTAGATTCTTGGTCTCTGCCAACGCTTGGAGAGTAGAAAGGTTGATAGCCTTGTACTCTACGCGGTTGATGTTTTTGAAACCGAACTTAGGCAAACGACGCTGCATAGGCATCTGACCACCTTCGAAACCAATCTTCTTAGAATAGCCCGAGCGTGATTTTGCACCCTTATGACCACGGGTAGAGGTTCCACCGAGTCCCGAACCGGCACCACGACCGATACGCTTTGCGGTTTTTACCGAACCAGCAGCCGGAGTTAAATTATTTAATTCCATAATGCTTTTTCGTATTAATCAATTACTTTAACCAAATGTTTTACCTTCTCTACCATTCCGAGAATAGCAGGAGTAGCCTCGTGCTCCACGATGGCATGTATCTTACGAAGACCGAGTGCTTCCATAGTAGCTTTCTGCACTCTCGGGCAGCGGATGATGCTGCGTACTTGTTGAATCTTTATTGTAGCCATAGTGATAATAATTATCCGTTAAACACTTTAGAGAGGCTCACACCGCGGTTTTGAGCAACTGTGCGTGCGTCACGCAGTTCTGCGAGCGCAGCGATAGTAGCCTTAACAAGGTTGTGAGGGTTGGAAGAACCTTTTGCTTTTGCCAGCACATCGGTAACACCGACCGACTCGAGCACGGCACGCATAGCACCACCGGCTTTTACTCCAGTACCATGGGTAGCAGGTTGGATATATACGCGAGCACCGCCAAACTTAGCATTTTGCTCGTGAGGAATTGTTCCGTTGAGAACAGGCACTTGAATAAGGTTTTTCTTGGCAGCCTCGGTACCTTTTGCCACAGCAGCGGCAACTTCTCCGGCTTTACCCAAACCATATCCTACGATACCATTTCCATCTCCTACAACAACGATGGCTGCGAATGTAAAGGTACGACCACCTTTCGTAACTTTGGTTACACGGTTAACTGCGACGAGGCGCTCCTTGAGTTCCAAGTCTTGTGTTGTTTTAACTCGATTCATTGTTAGTCAGCGTGTTTAGAATTTCAGACCTGCCTCACGAGCAGCATCTGCCAATGATTGAACTCGACCATGGTAGAGATAGCCGTTGCGGTCAAACACAACCTCCTGAATGCCGGCTTTCTGAGCAGCCTCTGCAATCATTTTGCCCACCTGGGCAGCCTTCTCTGTTTTGGTCATTTTATCTTTGATTCCGAGTGATGAAGCATTAGCGAGAGTAACACCCTTGCAATCGTCGATTACTTGAGCGTAAATTTGGCTGTTGCTACGAAATACGGTCAGACGAGGACGCTCAGCAGTACCCGAAATTTTTGTACGGATAGATGCCTTAATTTTGAGTCTTCTTGCAATTTTCTGAATCATAATACTTCCTTTCTATTATTTACCAGCCGACTTACCAGCCTTACGACGAACAACTTCACCTTGGAACTTAACACCTTTACCTTTGTAGGGCTCAGGACGACGGAACGAACGAATCTTAGCGCATACTTGGCCAAGCAACTGTTTGTCTGCCGACTCCAAGATTACGAGCGGGTTTTGGTTACGCTCCGACTTGGTCTCCACCTTGATCTCTTTAGGCAAGCCCAAGTAGATGGGGTGAGTATAACCGAGTGCAAAGTTGAGCACTTGCGGTTGAAGCATCTCAACACGGAAGCCGACACCTACCAACTCAAGAACTTTCTTGTAGCCATCGTGTACACCGACAACCATATTATGAATCAACGCACGATACAAACCGTGTTTTGCACGACTTTCTTTTTCGTCATTCGGACGAGATACATGGCAAACGCCGTCCTCAACGGTAACAGTAATCAGAGGATCAACTGCTTGAGTAAGTTCGCCTTTCGGTCCCTTTACGGTAACCACATTTTCAGGGCTAACAGTTACGGTTACGCCTGCAGGAATAGCAATAGGTAATTTACCAATTCTTGACATAGTCTTCTCCTCCTTACATTAATAAACATAACAAATAACCTCACCACCCAACTGTTGGCCAAGAGCCTCCTTGTTGGTCATCACACCTTTCGATGTAGAAAGGATTGCGATACCCAATCCGTTCAATACGCGAGGCATCTCACGATAGCCCACATACTTACGAAGACCGGGGGTAGATACGCGTTGTAAACTCTTGATGGCGTTAACCTTGTTAACGGGATCATACTTCAGAGCAATCTTGATTGTGCCCTGAGGTCCATCTTGCACGAACTTGTAAGAGAGGATGTATCCTTTCTCAAACAAGATACGAGTGATCTCTTTCTTCAGATTCGAAGCAGGCACCTCTACTACGCGATGACCGGCTTTGATTGCATTTCTGAGACGAGTCAGATAATCTGCGATAGGATCTGTCATAAATGTTTTGTTGTTAAATTAATCCCGACTGTCGGGACAATATTTAATAATAAGTTTTTTTGTAGTCGCTGACACCTTCGTTTAGAGATGGCGCAACCTATTTAGACCTACAAATACCATGCCACAATATACCTCAAGATAAACTAATGCTAATAAATCATTTCTGCTCAATATGCACACTCAGTGCGGTTCTTGAGCCGACCTAAAGCCGTTCTAACACCGGCAATACGGTCTGAAATAATTAACATAATTTATCCATCGATACTATTGTGTCAGATATTCGCGGATACAAATGGCAGCCAACTGACAAAAATGTCACTGACTATATGGCAGTCCCGAAGGAGCAAACACTCCTTCGGGGCGGATAGTTCATAACATTACCAACTTGCCTTCTTCACTCCCGGGATGAGGCCTTTGGAAGCCATCTCGCGGAACTGAATACGCGACAAACCGAATGCACGCATATAACCTTTTGGACGGCCGGTGATCTTGCAGCGGTTGTGCAGACGAACCGGGCTGGCGTTCTTAGGCAGAGATTGGAGACCGATATAGTCGCCATCCTTGAGGAGTTGAGCGCGTTTAGCAGCGTATTTTGCTACCAAGGCAGCGCGCTTTACCTCGCGGGCTTTCATTGATTCTTTTGCCATAGCGATTACTTTTTGAAGGGTAAACCAAACTCACGGAGAAGAGCGAAGCCCTCTTCATCGGTCTGTGCCGTGGTAACGAAAGTGATATTCATACCGAGCAGTTTGGTGATGTTATCGATGTTGATTTCGGGGAAGATAATCTGCTCCTGGATACCCAAGGTATAGTTACCACGCCCGTCCATTTTGTTCTCGATACCTTTGAAGTCGCGGATACGAGGCAGAGCCACGCGAACGAGGCGCTCCAAGAACTCGTACATACGCTCACCACGAAGGGTAACACGAACGCCGATAGGCATTTTTTTGCGGACTTTGAAGTTGGCGATATCTTTCTTAGAGAGAGTGGCAACAGCCTTCTGACCTGCGATAGCGGTCATCTCTGCTTGAGCAACATCGACAATCTTCTTATCTGCAACAGCCTCGCCCAAACCTTGGTTGAGAACAATCTTGGTGAGTTTAGGACACTGCATTACTGTAGTGTAGTTGAACTCTTTCATCAAGATAGGAACGATACGCTCCTGATAATCTTGCTTTAGACTTGCTGTATTCATTCTTAGATCTCCTTTCCGGTTTTTTTAGATACACGGACTAACTTTCCGTCTTTCTCTACACGACCAACGCGAACCGGCTTGCCGTTTTCAACGGGGTTGAGATTAGAGATATGGATAGAAGCCTCTTGTTTTACGATTCCACCTTGTGGGTTCTTTGCATTAGGTTTGGTACTCTTTGATACCATATTAACACCTTCTACGATAGCACGCTGCTTATCTACGAGCACCTCCAGCACGCGACCGGTTTTGCCCTTCGATGCACCCGCGTTAACATAAACGGTATCACCTTTCTTAATATGTAATTTTGCCATTACTGTAATAATTTAGATGATTAAAGCACTTCAGGTGCCAGAGAAATAATCTTCATGTTGGTCTGACGGAGTTCGCGAGCCACAGGGCCAAAGATACGCGAGCCACGGAGTTCACCTGCGTTGGAGATGAGAACGCATGCGTTGTCATCGAAACGGATGTAACTACCGTCAGCGCGGCGTACTTCTTTCTTCACGCGGACAACAATAGCGCGGCTGACAGCGCCGTCTTTGATGTCGGACGAAGGGATAACGCCCTTAACAGCCACTACGATGGTGTCTCCGAGGGTAGCGTAACGCTTTTTGGTGCCGCCCAGTACGCGGATGCACAATGCCTCTTTAGCACCAGAGTTGTCCGCAACTGTAAGTCTTGATTCTTGTTGTATCATAATTACTTAGCCCTTTCAATAATTTGAGTTAGACGCCAACGAATAGTTTTGCTCAGCGGACGAGTTTCCATGATACGAACGGTATCGCCGATACCACACTCGTTTTTCTCGTCATGAACATGGAACTTGCGAGTTTTATTGACAAACTTGCCATAGATGGGGTGTTTCTCTTTCCACTTAACGGCTACGACAATAGTCTTATCCATCTTGTTGGAAACGACAACGCCCACACGCTCTTTTCTTAAATTTCTTGTTTCCATTTCACTTTCGTTTTTTACTTGGTTAATTCTCTTGCACGAAGTTCGGTTGCGAGGCGTGCGATTGTCTTACGAGCCACCTTAATCTGCAACGGATTGTCGAGCGGAGAAATGCTGTGATTAAGTTTGAGACGCACCAAAGCCTCTTTTTCAGCAGCGAGGCGCTCTTGAATCTCAGCGGTAGTTAATTCTTTGATTTCAGCTGTTTTCATAATCCTGATTATACATTTTGGGTTGGGTCGTAATCGCGTCTTACGACAAACTTAGTAGTGATAGGAAGTTTCTGTGCAGCCAAACGAAGTGCCTCTTTAGCTACTTCGTAAGGAACGCCGTCCACCTCGAAGATAATACGCCCGGGTTCCAATGGAACTACGAATCCTTCGGGAGCACCTTTACCTTTACCCATACGAACATCGAGAGGTTTCTTAGTAATAGGTTTATCCGGGAAAACACGAATCCAAACTTGACCTTGACGCTGCATATAACGCGTAACAGCGACACGGGCTGCTTCGATTTGACGACCTGTCAACCAGATTGTACCAAGCGATTTGATACCGAATGAGCCAAAAGCGAGCTCATTGCCGCGTTGTGCAATGCCTTTGATACGGCCTTTTTGCGAGCGGCGGAATTTCGTTTTCTTAGGTTGTAACATAACTGTTGTAATCTACAAATCGGTTAAACTTATTGTTTTTTGTTTCTGCGGAAACCGCCTCTACGCTCTCCGTCTCGACGATCGTTGCGGCGATCCATGCCACGACCTTCTTGCTTTTGAGTGAAGTTAGGAGCGAGGTCTTTTTTGCCATAGACTTCTCCACGGCAGATCCAAACCTTAACACCGATAACACCTACTTTGGTGATAGCACCAATCTGGCAGTAGTCGATGTCAGCACGCAGTGTGTGCAGAGGAGTACGCCCTTCTTTGTACATCTCTTTGCGCGCCATCTCGGCACCATTGAGACGCCCGCTGACCTGTACTTTGATACCCTCAGCACCCATACGCATAGTAGAAGCGATGGCCATCTTAACGGCACGACGGTAAGCGATTTTACCCTCCAATTGGCGAGCAATCTTGGTAGCCACGATAGTAGCGTCCAACTCGGGGCGTTTTACCTCGAAGATGTTGATTTGAACATCTTGTTTGGTGATTTTTTTGAGTTCCTCTTTCAATTTGTCAACTTCTTGTCCACCCTTTCCGATGATGAAACCGGGGCGAGCGGTGCAGACAGTAACAGTTACAAGTTTAAGAGTTCTTTCGATAACGATACGAGAAATACTAGCCTCAGCAAGACGGGCGTTGAGGTATCCACGGATCTTGGTATCCTCTACGATAGTATCTCCGTAATTCTTACCGCCAAACCAGTTGGAATCCCAACCACGAACAATACCCAGGCGGTTTGCAATAGGATTAATTTTCTGTCCCATTTTGTTGATTACTTTTCAGCGTTAGTATTTTTAGTATCTACAAATACAGTAACATGGTTGGAACGCTTGCGCACGCGGTATCCGCGACCTTGAGGAGCGGTCAGCAGGCGTTTGAGCATCATACCGCCATCCACCATGATATTGCTTACATACAGAGTTTCCTGATCTGCTTTTTTGCCGGTTTTGGTTTCCCAGTTAGCGATAGCAGATTTCAGTACTTTTTCCATTGCGCGCGAAGCCTCTCGAGTAGAGAAATGCAACGCACCCAGTGCACGGTTCACTTCCATACCACGAATCATATCTGCAACAAGGCGCATTTTGCGTGGAGATGTAGGAACGTTGTTTACCTTAGCAAAGTATTGACTCTTGCGAGCCTCTTTCATTGCCTCGGCTGTATTATGTTTTCTAGCACCCATTTTGAATTCTAAAATTTAATTTGTTGTTTTAATGATTCAATGGATTACTTCTTGTTATTTCCGGCGTGTCCACGGAAGGTACGAGTAGGAGCGAACTCTCCTAACTTATGACCAACCATATTCTCCGTAATATAAACAGGAATGAATTTGTTTCCATTGTGAACTGCAATAGTATGACCTACAAAATCAGGAGAGATCATAGATGCACGACTCCAAGTCTTGACAACTTCTTTTTTGCCGGACTCATTCATAGCGAGCACCTTATCCTCCAACTTAACGTTGATAAACGGTCCTTTTTTCAATGAACGACTCATAATGTTTTGTTACGATTTTAATAGGTTATTTCTTTCTTCTTTCGATTATGAACTGATTGCTCTGGTTCTTGGGATGACGGGTCTTGTATCCCTTAGCGAGCAAGCCCTTGCGTGAGCGCGGGTGTCCACCGGAAGCACGACCTTCACCACCACCCATCGGGTGATCAACAGGGTTCATAACAACGCCACGGTTGCGTGGGCGACGACCGAGCCAACGACTACGACCTGCTTTACCACTTTTCTCCAATGCGTGGTCGCTATTGCCAACTACTCCGACGGTAGCCTTGCAAGCAGCGAGCACTTTGCGGAGTTCACCCGAAGGCAACTTGATGATTGCATACTTGTCTTCACGCGAAGAGAGTTGTGCAAACACGCCTGCTGAGCGAACCATGCAAGCACCTTGACCCGGACGCAACTCGATGTTGTGGATGAGAGTTCCGAGAGGGATGTTTGCCATTGGAAGTGCGTTTCCTACTTCAGGAGCAGCGTCTGCTCCGGACATAACCGTTTGACCTACTTGCAGTCCGTTAGGTGCAAGAATGTAACGCTTCTCGCCATCAGCATAGAAGAGGAGTGCGATGCGTGCCGAACGGTTAGGATCGTACTCAATCGTCTTTACTGTAGCGGGTACACCATCTTTGTTGCGTTTGAAGTCAATTACACGATATTTCTGCTTGTGTCCGCCGCCGATGTATCGCATGGTCATTTTACCTGCATGGTTACGACCACCGGTTTTGCGTTTACCGAACACAAGAGATTTCTCTGGTGCACTTGCGGTAATTGTCTCAAATGCGCCAATAACTTTGTGTCTTTGCCCCGGTGTAGTGGGCTTAAATTTACGTACAGCCATTTTTAGATATTGCTATAAAAATCGATTGTTTCACCTTGTTTCAATGTAACGATAGCCTTTTTGTAAGCCTGTTGTGCGCCACGAAGCAACCCGCTCTTGGTATAGCGTTGTTTCGTTTTAGGAGCGACAATAAGGGTATTTACTTCCTCTACCTGTACATTGTACATTTCTTCTACTGCCTTTTTGATTTGCACTTTGTTGGCAGTACGCTCTACTCTGAAACCATAGCGGTTCAACTTTTCGCCTGCGGCGGTCATCTTCTCGGTGACGATAGGTTTGATAATAATTGCCATAGTAGTAACCTCCTTATGCGTTAAAAGTTGCCTCGATAGCAGCAGCAGAAGCCTCAGTGAGCACTACCACATTCGAGTTCATAATAGTATAAGTATTCAGTTCGTTAACAGAAACGACATTGGTCTTCTGCAAGTTGGCAGCGGACTTGATGGCGTTCGTGTTGACCTCATTGAGGATGAAGGTAACTTTCTTACCGGCCACATTGAGGTTGTTGAGCACCTCGATCATTGCTTTGGTTTTGGGAGCCTCGAAAGTGATTGCATCAAGAACAATGATTTGGTCTTGACTAGCGCGCAGGCTGAGTGCCGACTTGCGAGCCAACTGTTTTACCTTGCGGTTGAGTTTGAACTCATAACTGCGAGGAACGGGACCAAAGATTGTACCACCACCTACGCGAACCGGCGATTTGAAATCACCCGGACGAGCACCTCCGCCTCCCTTCTGACGACCGAGTTTGCGTGTAGAGTGGGCATTCTCGCTACGCTGTTTTGCTTTTGCGGTACCTTGACGATTGTTTGCCAAGAACTGCTTAACATCCAAGTAGATAGCATGTTCGTTAGGCTCGATACCGAAGATTGCGTCGTTGAGGACGACCTTCTTGCCAGTCTCTTTGCCGGCCATGTTCAAAATACTAAGTTCCATACTGATTACTTGTTGAGAATAACGATTGAATTTTTAGCACCCGGAATACTACCCTTGACCATGATCAAGTTGTACTCAGGGATAACCTTAAGAATCACAAGGTTTTGTACGGTGATGCGATCTTGTCCCATGTGTCCACCCATACGCGTACCCGGGAAGATACGGCTAGGATATGCACATGCACCTACAGAACCCGGCGCACGCAGACGGTCGTCCTGACCGTGTGTAGATTGACCTACACCGCCAAATCCGTGGCGTTTAACAACACCTTGGAAACCTTTACCTTTGGAGGTACCAATTACATCGACGAAGGTATTCTCTTGGAATACATCAGCGACGGTAATGGTATCGCCCAATTTGAGTTCTTTTTCGAACTCGTCAAACTCAGCGAGGTGACGCATGGGTTGTACGCCTGCCGCTTTGAAATGGCCTGCTTCAGCCTTGTTGGTGTGTTTCTCGCTTTTCTGCATGAAACCCACTTGAACAGCCTGATAGCCATCTTTCTCAACGGTTTTCAGTTGCGTTACAACGCAAGGACCTGCCTCGATTACGGTGCATGGGATATTCTTGCCATCAGCACCGAATACGGAAGTCATTCCGATCTTTTTTCCTAATAATCCTGGCATTTTTACCGATTGTTAGTTGTTAATAATTAGCCACTCTCGCCCGCGGACTGACACCTTCACCCGAAGATTACTCGGTCATTAGCCGAGGGAAGTGGTCGTTTGTCAGTTAGCGCAATGCGGGAAACGCACGGCGCAAAGATTGTTTACCAATTCATTACGCTTTGATTTCTACCTCTACACCGCTGGCGAGTTCGAGTTTCATAAGAGCCTCGATAGTCTTGCTATTGGCATTGTAGATGTCGATCAAGCGTTTGTAACTCGAGAGTTCAAACTGCTCACGACTTTTCTTGTTTACGAAAGTAGAGCGGTTGACAGTGAAGATGCGTTTGTGGGTAGGCAATGGAATAGGGCCACTGATTACTGCACCTGTTGACTTAACTGTTTTAACGATCTTCTCAGCCGACTTGTCCACCAAGTTGTGGTCGAAAGATTTCAGTTTGATACGAATTTTCTGACTCATGTCTTTAATTTAATTAGTGATTTTGTTTTTGTTGTATAGAGCGCGAACCGTCTAAAGAGTCATTTGCTTAGAACGACCCAGCGTCTATATAAGATTATGTAGATGTGTGTGCGCAGGCACTTGTGCGGCTACGCACACACATCGATGATTATGCGATTATACCAAGTCTGCACGGCCACCGCACTCGGTGAGCACTGCTTTAGCGATTGCGCTAGACACAGCCTCGTAGTGGGAGAACTCCATGCTAGAGGTAGCACGACCGGAGGTGATGGTACGCAAAGCGGTAACATAACCGAACATCTCGCTCAATGGTACTTTTGCTTTGACGATACGCGCACCGGTACGAGCGGTATCCATGCCCTCTACTTGTCCACGACGCTTGGTCAAGTCGCCGATGACATCACCCATGTTCTCCTCAGGAGTAACGACCTCCACTTTCATAATAGGCTCCATGAGAATCGGTTTAGCCTTTACGCAGGCGTTTTTGAATGCCATCTGTGCGCAGATCTCGAACGACAACTGATCAGAGTCAACGGGGTGGAAACTACCATCGATAACCGTAACCTTGAGTTGGTCAACCGGATAGCCGGCAAGAACACCATTCTTCATAGCAGCCTGGAAGCCCTTTTCGATAGAGGGGATAAACTCCTTAGGGATGTTACCACCCTTGACCTCGTTGATGAACTGGAGGCTACCCTCGAATTCGGGATCAGCCGGCTCAACACGCACGAACATATCGGCGAATTTACCACGACCACCGGATTGTTTCTTGTAGGTCTCGCGGAGTTCAACCGGCATAGAGATAGCCTCGCGGTATGCCACTTGCGGACGACCTTGGTTGCACTCTACCTTGAACTCACGACGCAAACGGTCGATAATAATCTCGAGGTGCAACTCACCCATACCGGAGATAACAGTCTGACCTGTCTGCTCATCGGTCTTAACGGTGAATGTGGGGTCTTCTTCAGCCAACTTAGCCAAACCAACGCCCAGTTTATCGAGGTCTGCCTGGCTCTTAGGCTCAACCGAAACACCGATCACCGGTGCGGGGAACTCTATTGACTCGAGGACGATAGGATTCTCCTCAGAGCAGAGTGTATCACCGGTACGGATGTCCTTGAAGCCTACACCTGCTCCGATATCACCGGCAGCGATGAAGTCAACAGGATTCTGGTGGTTGGAGTGCATTTGGAAGATACGCGAGATACGCTCTTTCTTACCGGAACGGGGGTTGTAAACATACGAACCTGCCTCCAACTTACCGGAATAAACTCTGAAGTAGCAAAGACGACCTACATAGGGGTCGGTAGCAATCTTGAATGCCAAAGCGCAGAGAGGCTCGTCGTCATCGGGTTTGCGAGTAACGGCTTCGCCCGTGCGAGGGTCGGTACCATCGATCTCAGGAGTATCTAGAGGACTCGGGAGGTAAGCACATACAGCATCCAACATCGTCTGCACGCCCTTGTTCTTAAACGAAGAACCGCAGATAACAGGGAAGATATGCATTCCGACGGTACCCTTGCGGATAGCGGCACGAATCTCATCCTCAGTAATAGTAGAAGGATCGGAGAAGTATTTCTCCATCAAGGCATCGTCGAACTCAGCGATAGTCTCGAGCATTTTGTCGCGCCACTCCTCTGCCTCTGCAACGAGGTCAGCAGGAATAGGCTCTTCCTCATACTCAGCACCCATAGTCTCGTCGTGCCAAAGGACACCCTTCATCTTAACGAGGTCAACTACACCCTTGAAAGTCTCCTCATTTCCGATAGGAATTTGGATAGGACAAGGAGTAGCACCGAGTACCTCTTTAATCTGGCGAACTACATCGAAGAAGTTGGCGCCGGAGCGGTCCATCTTGTTGACATAGCAGATACGAGGTACATTATATTTATCAGCCTGACGCCAAACGGTTTCCGACTGAGGTTGAACACCACCTACAGCGCAGAAAGTAGCCACGGCACCATCGAGAATACGAAGCGAGCGCTCTACCTCAACAGTAAAGTCGACATGCCCCGGAGTATCTATCAGGTTGATTTTGTACTTATTGCCCATATACGGCCAATAAGTGGTAGTAGCAGCAGAGGTGATAGTAATACCACGCTCCTGCTCCTGAACCATCCAGTCCATAGTAGCGGCACCATCGTGTACCTCACCGATTTTGTGCGTAAGACCGGTGTAGTACAAGATACGCTCGGAAGTAGTCGTTTTACCGGCATCGATGTGCGCCATGATACCGATGTTTCTGTTTAATTTCAGATCGTGTTTAGCCATTGTTTCTTTTCCTTGTATATATACGCGCGTGAGCGCGTGGGGAAATCAGTATTGCAGTTCAATTTCTCCAAATTAGAAACGGAAGTGAGCGAATGCACGGTTAGCCTCAGCCATACGGTGCATATCCTCTTTGCGTTTGAAGGCACCACCCTGGTTGTTGTAGGCATCCATAATCTCTGCTGCGAGTTTCTCAGCCATAGAATGACCGCCGCGTTTGCGAGCGAAAGCGATCATATTCTTCATAGCGATTGAGCCTTTGCGGTCAGCGCGGATCTCGGTAGGAACTTGGAAAGTAGCACCACCGATTCGTTTAGACTTCACCTCTACCAAAGGAGTGATGTTGTCGAGAGCCTGTTTCCAGATATCCAAAGCCGATTTATCCTCGGACTTCATCTTCTGTTCTACAACTCCCAAAGCGGTATAGAAGACACCATAAGAGGTGTTTTTCTTACCATCGAGCATAAGGTGGTTTACAAACTTTGCAACCATAACCTCGCCATAAACCGGATCCGGAAGGATAACGCGTTTTGTTGGTTTTGCTTTTCTCATTGTTGTTTTAATTTTTTGGTTGTCTATCGCTTCAGCCAAAGTAATTTTGACTTACTCAACCGATCAACCCAGTTAAATCGTCCCAAGTATGGGAACTCTTAGTTAGTTTGAATAGTTAGCAGATTACTTTTTTGCTTTGGGGCGCTTAGCACCATATTTGCTTCGACGCTGCAAGCGGTTAGCGACACCGGCAGTATCCAAAGTACCGCGAACGATGTGGTAACGAACACCCGGAAGGTCTTTCACACGGCCGCCACGCACCATTACGATGCTGTGCTCTTGCAAGTTGTGTCCTTCTCCCGGAATGTAGGCGTTTACTTCCTTTTGGTTCGTCAGACGAACACGAGCCACCTTACGCATAGCGGAGTTAGGCTTTTTAGGGGTGGTTGTGTAAACGCGCACACATACGCCACGACGCTGAGGGCAACTGTCCAATGCAGGGCTTTTGCTCTTGTCGATAAGTTCTGCTCTTCCTTTTCTAACTAATTGTTGAATTGTAGGCATTGTAACTTGTTGTTTGTTAATTGATTATAGTTTACTCGCTTTTGTGTTGCCATTGTTTTGCCGCGTGCGTATATGCGCGAGAAGAGGGCAAACCACGAAAAAGCGTGCAAAGGTACGACTTTTTTTTGGATTATGCAACTATTTTCCACAAGAAAATCAATAAATTATGCATTTTCTCCACTAAGCGGGGTACATAAAGCAACATGTAATTACCATGTAAGACCTTTCCAAGTCCGCT
Organism: uncultured Bacteroidales bacterium; assembly: GCA_900542355.1. Classification (GTDB taxonomy): domain Bacteria; phylum Bacteroidota; class Bacteroidia; order Bacteroidales; family Paludibacteraceae; genus Colicola. The sequence goes on from UQNE01000001.1 coordinate 93,987, forward strand.
CCAGACATAGATTCCGTTAACGGTTAATTGACGATTAAACATATAATTATCATGTAATTAAACATATAATTATGCATATTGATACCTCCATACATCTCTCTACACAAAAACATCCAATAATGTGTTCAAGAATTGTACAAAAACATTTACTACTATTAGGCTATGAATTTCCAAAAACTAAATTAGCGTTTGCATTGTATGGGGACTCTATGCAAGCCATACAGTTCGTTAAACATATAATTACCATTGGTTTTTCAACATATAATTATCATATTATTAGACATTAATTTCTCCATATAATTTACTTTGGATCCCCATTAAAAGCCATATAGTTCGTTAAAACTATTCTCATTGTCCCGAATGCTGAGAATGTTCTACGCTTATTGCGGTGATTCATTAAAGATCTGTTTGGAGAAATTCGATGTGTGTTGGGGTGTGGAAGTGCACTGGGGGCGTTTTTGTATTATTTTATCATTTTATGGGCAATATATGGGTATGGTATGGGTACTATCAGGGTATTATCGGATTCGCTTAACCACATACTAATCACATACTAATCACCTACTAATTACATACTACGGTCAGGGTGCAGACGGTAGCAATACAAATATTAAAATAATGCAGAATACAGAAGGCACAATGTAGAATGCGCAATTCATAGTGTAGAAGGCATAGTGCATAATTCATAATGAGGAATGCACAATGCATAATGGATGCAATGTAGCGCTTTGGAGGGTAGAAAGAAGGAATAAATTGACCAAAATGCGTATTTTTTGGCGAATTAAGGAGAAAAAAACGGAAATGTTGCGAAAACGAGTTTTTTTTTGTACTTTTGCAGCGCATAATGAGTGCGTAAGTTGCCACGCTGCTATCAAGTAGAGCGGTAAACCATTGCTCAAAAGACATCTCACATAGAGCAGTGAACCATTGCTCAAAAGACATCTCACATAGAGCGGTAAGCCATTACCCCAAGGTATTAGAGATTGCACGGGAAGCGCAGAGGCAAAGGCACACTTTATGCAGATATGGTGGTACACCTTTTTATAAATAAGGAGATATTTTCTATGGATAAGATACGAAATTTTTGCATAATAGCGCATATTGACCACGGTAAGAGTACGCTTGCAGACCGCATGCTGGAGATAACGGGTACCGTGGATAAGCGGGATATGGAGAACCAAGTGCTGGACGATATGGACTTGGAGAAAGAGCGTGGTATCACTATCAAGAGCCATGCCATACAGATGCAGCACAAAGGTTATACACTGAACCTGATAGACACTCCGGGGCATGTGGATTTCTCTTATGAGGTGAGCCGCTCGATAGCCGCCTGCGAGGGTGCGCTGTTGGTAGTAGATGCCTCGCAAGGCGTGCAGGCACAGACCATCAGCAACCTGTATATGGCATTGGAGCATGACCTGGAGATTATCCCCGTGATGAACAAGTGCGACATGGACTCGGCTATGCCGGAGAAAGTGGAGGACGAAATCATTGACCTGCTGGGCTGCAAGCGCGAGGAGATACTGCGCTGCTCCGCTAAGACGGGCGACGGTGTGCCGGAGATATTAGACGCTATCATAGAGCGTATTCCGGCACCACAGGGCGACCCGAATGCTCCGTTGCAATGCTTGGTGTTTGACTCGATATTCAACAGTTTCCGCGGCATCATTGCATACTTTAAGGTTGTGAACGGCACGATGCACTCGGGCGATAGAGTACGGTTTGTGAACACCGGGAAAGAGTATGACGCCGATGAGATAGGCGTACTCAAACTGGACATGCAGCCGAGAGAGAGTATCTCCGCCGGCAATGTAGGGTATATCATCTCGGGTATCAAGACCTCGACGGAGGTGCGTGTGGGCGATACAATAACGCATGTGGCACGCCCTTGCGAAAAGGCGATTGAGGGATTTGAGGAAGTAAAATCGATGGTGTTTGCGGGTGTGTACCCGATAGAGGCTGAGGACTATGAGGACTTGCGGTCGAGTTTGGAGAAGTTGCAGTTGAACGACGCGAGTCTGACCTTTACGCCGGAGTCGTCGATTGCGTTGGGTTTCGGTTTCCGCTGCGGGTTCTTGGGTTTGCTGCACATGGAGATAGTGCAGGAGCGTTTGGACAGGGAGTTTAATATGGATGTTATCACGACGGTGCCGAATGTGAGTTACAATGTCTATACGAAAGACGGCGGAATGGTGGAGGTGCATAACCCCGCCGGGATGCCCGACCAGACGGAGATAGACCACATAGAGGAGCCGTATATCCGCGCAAGCGTAATCACAACGAGCAATTTTATCGGGCCGATAATGACGCTTTGCCTAAGCAAGCGCGGGGAACTGGTGAAACAAGAGTATATCTCGGGTGACCGAATGGAGTTGCTCTTTGATATGCCGCTGGGTGAGATTGTGATTGACTTCTACGATAAACTGAAGAGTATCTCGAAGGGGTACGCCTCTTTTGACTGGCATCAGAACGGTTTTCGTCCGTCGAATCTCGTAAAACTGGACATTCTGCTGAACGGCGAGCAAGTGGACGCACTCTCTACCCTAACCCATCGCGATAACGCTGTGGATTTTGGGCGTAAGATGTGCGAGAAACTGAAAGAGTTGCTGCCCAGACAGCAGTTTGACATTGCCATCCAGGCTGCTATCGGTGCGAAAATCATTGCCCGCGAGACAGTGAAACAGGTGCGCAAGGATGTGTTGGCGAAGTGCTACGGCGGCGATGTGAGCCGAAAGCGTAAGTTGCTGGAAAAGCAGAAGAAGGGTAAGAAACGCATGAAGCAGATAGGCAATGTAGAGGTACCGCAAAAAGCCTTCTTGGCCGTGCTGAAGTTGGATTAATGGGCTGCAGAGAGGCTGTTTGTGTTTGATTTCTATGATAAAGGCTGTGGGGGAGGTATGCCCCGGGGCAGGTATTAGTTTGGACTAACGACAACCAAAAATAACTAACTAATCATTTAACAATCAATTCTTTATGGAACAGTTTGTGCATAGCGCATGGAGTATGATACCGTTTGGTATTATGCTGCTGATGATCGCTATCGGTCCGCTGATTGCGGAGAAGTTCTGGGAGAAGAATGTCAATAAACTGATTGTGTCGCTCGTGTTGGGCGTACCGACGGCAGTGTGCCTGATTATGGGCGGGATGACTGCAGAGTTGGAGCATCAGTTGTTTTTTGACTACATTCCCTTTATTGTATTGCTTTTGTCCTTATTTGTCATCACCGGTGGTATTCACATGAGTGGTGATATAAAGGCAAAGCCTATCATCAATACGGGTTTTCTTGCCGCCGGTTGGGTACTCGCCAGCATCATGGGGACGACCGGAGCAGCGATGTTGCTCATTCGCCCGGTGATTACGACTAATCAACAGCGAAAATACACCATACACACGATTTTGTTTTTCATTGCATTGGTGGCTAACTGCGGCGGTCTGCTGACCCCGCTCGGTGATCCCCCATTGTTTATGTTGTTCCTGCGCGGAGCCAGTTTCACTTGGTTCTTGAAACTGCTGCCCGAATGGCTGTTTGTAGGCGGTTTGCTGCTGATCATCTATTTCTGCGTAGATACTTACTTCTACAAGAAAGAGCACTGGACATCGCTATCGGCAGACTCACGCGAGCAAGAGCCTATTCGCTTCAGCGGTAAGATAAACTTCTTGTACCTGATAGGTGTAGTGCTGAGCGTAGCACTGATCAACGAAGGAATGATCCCGCAAATGGGCGAAGAAGGCGCGCACCTATGGTTGAAATACCTGCGCGAAATCGTATTGCTCTCGCTGACATTCTTGAGCCTCTACACAACGAAGCACGAGGTTCGCTACGACTTGAACAAGTACAGTTGGGCACCGATTGTAGAGGTAGCGGTATTGTTCTTAGGTATCTTTACGACGATGACTCCCGCCTTGGCTTACCTAAAAGCGCATGCCGCCGACCTTGGTTTTAATGCGCCTTGGCAGTTCTACTACGCCTCGGGTGCGCTGTCATCGTTCTTGGACAACACGCCTACGGCAGTTGCCTTCCATGGTGTCGCCAGCGGTTTGCCCGAGTCGTTAACCGCAGCGCAAGCAGGTATCGTAGATGGTGTGTTTGAAAGTACATCGTTTGTAGCGGGAATCCCGGAGATACTGCTGAAAGCCATCTCGTTGGGTGCCGTGATGTTTGGTGCGATGACCTATATCGGCAACGGACCTAACTTTATGGTGAAGGCAATTGCAGAGGAGAATGGAATCAAGATGCCGTCGTTCTTCGGCTATATGATCAAGTTCTCGCTGATTGTTCTGCTGCCTATCTACATATTAGCGCAACTGATATTTCTTTAACTAACCAGTAACTACAGGCTCGCAGGGGTCTGTAGTTATTCCTTATAACCTATTGATTATGAACTTATTTGACCAGATTAGCGAGGACATCAAGAAAGCGATGCTCGCAAAAGACAAAGTAGCGTTGGACGCGCTACGCGGAATCAAGAAAGAGTTTTTGGAGGCCAAGACTGCTAAGGGCAGCGACGGCGAACTGCATGACGACAAAGCACTGCAGATACTGCAAAAGATGGTGAAACAGCGCAAAGAGTCGGCACAGATGTATATCGATGCCAATCGCCCCGAACTGGCAGAGGACGAGTTGGCGCAATGCAAGATTATTGAGCAGTACCTGCCTGCGATGCTGAGCGAGGAGGAACTGACGCAAGAACTGACTGCGATCATCGCACAAGTAGGCGCACAAGGTCCGCAAGATATGGGCAAGGTAATGGGCGTTGCCACCAAGCAACTCGCCGGTCGTGCAGAGGGTAAAGCAATCAGCACTAAGGTGCGCGAACTCCTGAGCAAATGACTATCATAGAGAGTATCACCGCGTGGTATTCGGCGCATATGAACTATGCGTCGATTATTGCGTTGATGACGGTAGAGTCGTCGTTTATTCCGTTTCCGAGCGAGATAGTGATTCCACCGGCAGTGTATGTAGCCGGCAATCCGGAGAGTGCACTGTATGTAACGGGGAACTACCCTATGGATGTGGTGCTGATTGTGCTATTTGGTACGATAGGGGCGATGTTGGGTGCGATGATTAACTATGGTTTGTCGATTTGGCTCGGGCGAATCATCATCTACAAGTTCGCCGACAGCAAATTAGGGCACTTGTGTCTGCTGAGCAGTGAGAAAGTACAGAAAGCCGAGGCGTACTTCAATGAGCACGGCAAGATGAGTACTTTTGTAGGGCGATTGATTCCCGGGATACGCCAACTAATCAGTATCCCCGCCGGTTTGGCACGGATGAACTTCGGTCAATTTACGCTGTACACTTTCTTAGGCGCGTTTATTTGGAACAGTGTGTTGGCATTGCTGGGCTATATTGCGCACGGACAAGCCGACCTAATAAACAAATATAGCCACGAACTAAGCGTGGCCATACTGGTACTGCTCGGAGCAGTAGTGGTTTATTTTGTAGCAAAGAAGATTATTCGTTCTTCTTTAGCCAAGCGCAAATAGTCTTTCGTTGCTCTACACAGAGGGCGATAAGACAGCCGATGAGCCATCCTACAAAGCCGAAAAGAACAATCGATTTGATGGGACTGTTGACGGGTGCGAGATCCTTAACAAAGTGGTTCTCAAGCACTACAGGGGCAGTTGCCATCATCTTTTTTTGGTCGATCATACGGGTATGCTCAAAGTGTTTTTGGATATCACCGAGGAACAGTTTGATACGACGATCGCCAAGGAACAGACCTCCATCACGATAGGTGTATTTGAGTTGCTGCGAGGGGTTGGCATCGAAATAGAAAGCAGAGGTAAGACTATCGAGTTTCTCCACCTGGTCGTGGCAGAACTGCACCTCACGATCGAGAGTAGGCATGTAGGCCGCATAGGCGGCTTGAAGGCGCTCATCTCCATTGAGTTGCGCAAGGATAGCATTCTCGATGTCGGGTAAGAGAGCCATATCTTTCTCCTTGAGTCGGAATTGCAAGCAAACACGGTCTTTCATATGGACATTAAGTGTATCCGTCAATTTCGATTTGAGTTTAAAATCTACATAGTCGGCGGTATTGTCGTTGAGACAATCGATGACGGGGAAAGAGGCAAAACGCGTAGCCTGCTTATCGGCGAGATATGGGAACATAGGGCTATCGGGCGATACAGCAACCGAGACAAGGGGCTGATAAGCGTAGCCAAAGAGTTCGACCGAAGGACCATTGAGGATAGCGACCGCATTCATCTTATAAATACGGTTGTCAAGCCGCGAGTAGTAGCACGCAAAGCCGACAGCAAGTGCGAGCATAGGCAGGACAATCCACCACTTACGGAAGGAGAGTCGTATTGCAGAGCCAATCCATTCGGCTACTCGGCAAATGGCTTTTCCGATACCTCGCACACAAACAGCGCAAAGGTCGAAGAGATTCATTTCGTGTTGTTCTGACATATAAGCAATGTTGATTGATTAGTAAAATACATTTTTACGCAAGTATCTTGTGTTCAAGCACTTAGAACAAGTGCTCTTGGCAAGTAGCAAATAAACGGGCGTTTATCTGCGCCGTCTCCAAGGCGCCGGATTGCGCACAAGCGGTTTGGACGGCAGTGGGTTGATAGAACCATTGTTGATGATACCAATATCCTCGTCGTCATCGTCTATAGACGGTTTCGGTGTGGACACTTCCGGCTGCGTAGGTGTAGAAAGCACATTATCTAAATTGATGACAGTGGATTGCCCATCCTCTGCAGGTTGTGGCTGTGCAGTAGAGTCGCCGGCAGGTGTATCTTCGTCGGATAATCGCTCGTTCTGCGGGTCTGAGTCTTGCAATTGCTCGGCATTTTCCGAAGAAGTGTTCTGTTCCTGTTGCTCGATACCAAACATACCCGGATAGCAATCTGCCATAACTTGGTCGATTGTTTTTCCACCGGTCTCATCCTCATCGAGTGTAGGAAGCACATCATCCTTGTAGCCTGCAGCGATAATGGTAACGCGCATATCCTCGCCCAAAGAGTCATCTATCGCAATTCCCCATTGGACTTCGAGGTGAGAACCGACTTTCTTTACGAAGTCGTTGATCTGATTGGTTTCTTTGACCAATAAGGGAGCATCAGTGGAGCAATAGAATTGTATAAGCAAACGCTTAGCACCGTAGACATTACCCGAATATATCTTATTGACATTCATCAAAGGCGAATTGAGGGCATCTTGAATAGCCGCATCTACTCGGTTTTCACCTTTCGCCACGCCCACACCCATAACAGCGATACCACTCTTCTGCAAGGTGTTTTTAACATCTGAGAAGTCGGTATTGATGACACCCGTAATAGTAATAATATCTGCAATAGAGCGTGCGGCTTTTGTTACGACATCATTGGCTTTGTCGAAAGCGTTGAACACTGTGAGGTCGGGACAAATATCACGAAGCGTCTCATTGTTGATAACGAGCAGCGCATCCACATACTTCTTGAGAGTAGCCACACCCTGCATAGCCTTGCGTATCTTGGGTTCCCCCTCGAAAGCAAACGGGATAGTAACAATACCAACGGTAAGGATCCCCATCTCTTGTGCGACAGCCGCAACGATTGGCGAAGCCCCTGTACCCGTACCACCGCCCATACCGGCAGTGATGAAAACCATCTGCGTACCATCGTCTAATGCCTCACGGATACGCTCACGACAATCATCCGCATACCCATAGGCAACCTCGGGTTTTCCTCCGGCTCCAAGTCCGGGGCCCAACTGCAACTTAGCTGGAACAGACATCTTGGCGAGTGCCTGGCGATCGGTATTACAAACGAGGTAGGTGATATTCTCCACACCAAGTTTGTACATATAATCTACGGAGTTACCTCCACCACCGCCGACACCAATGACCTTGATTAGACAATCTTCATGTATGTCCAACGGGAGAATTACATCATTATCATCCATAGTAAAAAAAGTTTTGCGGGTTGTTAGTATTGTGCTGTAAACAGATCAACCAAAGCATCTTCGACTTTCTGAATAAAATTCGGCTTTTTGACCGGTTCGTCCTTATGCTGATTGCGATAATCCTGCCCGGCAAGAAGTGCCCCGACCAAATCGGAATAGACGGGTTTAAAGAATTCCTCATCGGTATCGGTCGTAAGCAAGTAGTCGTGCATACCATAACGCACATCCAAATTGGCATTATGCTGACAGACATACGAATACATTCCCTGTAGCATACTTGCGCCCCCTGTGATGTAAAGGCATTCTATACGATCGGTATACTCGTTGAGTTTCTTCCAAACAGGTTCAAATATCTCATTTAACTTGGCTTCGATTATCGCTGCCAAATCAACAGCCTTAGTTTTAGAAATAGCAACCAACTCTTTATCTTCGACAAAATTGGGCGAAGCGACTCCCCATCCCTGTTTAAGTTGTTCGGCCTTATCCTGACTTATTTGCAACTGCGCAGCAATGGCTGATGTAACATCATCTCCACCTCGGGGATATACCTTGCTTACCAAGTATGCTCCACCCTTGTAGATAGTGAGCGTAGTAGTTTGTGCGCCCATATCGATAACGGCACAGCCTTTGGCAAAGATGTCGTTGTTTTCTTGTTCCCTTGCCTCTTGACATTGGAACACCGAAAGCAAAACATCGGCACGAATAAACGAAGACTCGATACTCTTTCCTGCTCTGTCGAAAGACATATTAAGGCGAGAATCTAATTCTTTTTTCGCAGCAAAGGCAGTGTAGTAAACATCAACTTTTGCCGCTTTTTGGGCGTTAGTAGGTATGTCTTCCTGCGGTACTCCATCCAAAACATAACAAGACGGGATAACATCGAAGACCTTGAATTCGGGATAAGATCGTTCTATCTTTGCGATGCACTCGTTTCTCATATCGGTGAGCAACTGAGGCGATACCGACAAGCGATGCACTTGGTCTCTTCTAGCCGCTACATCGACAGCCTGCATAGAGCGTCCGCCTAAGAGGACAAAGGCAGTAGGAAGATTATCGATATGAATGGTATTGGCAAGAAGCCGCAATACCTCGTTGATCATAAAGCCGACATTGGCGGTGGACTCGATTGTTCCTTGTTTGACTCCTCCCTCACGATGTGAACTTGCAGTACCTAAGATACGGAACATATCCTCCCCCACGCACTCGGCTGCAATAGCCCGCACGCCACTACTCCCCAAATCGATTGCCACCAAAGGCAGCGAGTCGGCTTTCTGTTGCTGTTGTTTTTTTGCCATCATTTGTTCATTTCCTTATTTTCGTCCAATGACCTGTCCATCGAACCGCAGGTCTAACTCTTTGTATCGTTTCGACAGAATCTCAGGCGCAGCATTCTCGTAATAGATTCTGAGTTTCCGCAGTTTGTCTTGATAGTTATCCAAATTGCCCAATACGATAATTTCGGCACTCGGGTTGGTAGGCAAAAGGCGGATATAATAGGGCAATACGACCTCGAGATAGCGAATACGCGGTGACCAATAGTCGTTATCTTGCAGCCACTCGGCGAAATCGGCAATCGAAGTGCGTGCCATCTGTTGTCCGACCTTACCGATAACGACTAATACTGTATCGCGAATAGAGGGTCGCACGGGCATACGAAGCCTATCGGTATCGATGATATAACTATCGTCTGCCGTAATTACCCGCAAGAGCGGTGTCCGCTGCGTGATCGAAATAATCAGTTGTCCTTGCGGCGAGATGTAGCACTGGGCAGTGCGAACCATAGAATGGGAGCGCACCACATCTTCGATACGCTGCATAGAGATATGCGAAACGGCCTTTCCGACGGGGTAAGCATCTTGTGAACGGAGCAGTGTATTGAGTTCGCTTTCAGACAGATAGAGGCGTTTATCGGCATCGGCAATTCGATATTGGACAGAGGAACAGACATAATCGGGTCGGTACGCTCGCCCAAATCCGATAGCACACACAAGCAAGCCGACCGCCAGCGTAATCGCCGTGGTGACGAGCGTGATATGTAGTGCGCGTTTCACAATGTGTTGTTCGTTTTATTTGTGTGACAAAGCCTTAGCAAGATCGGGGACAAGGCGGTCGATATCGCCAGCGCCGATCGTCATAACGACTACGGGCTGCGTCTCAGAAAGCATCTTTGATTGCATAAACTGTACAAGGTCTGCTTTTTCGACCAAGGCTTTCTTGAGGCAGTTAATCTTAGAGAGAAGCATATCGGATGTTACTCCCAGGATGGGTAACTCTCTCGCAGGGTAGATAGGCAAGAGAACGACCTCATCGAGAGTAGAGAGTACACGAGCAAAATCGTCAGCAAAATCGCGTGTGCGTGTATAGAGGTGTGGTTGGAAGATACCTATAAAATGCCTATCGGGAAAAAGACGACGCACAGAATCGATAGAGGTCTGAATCTCGGTAGGATGATGCGCATAGTCATCCACATAAGCAACTCGGTCATTATTGACATGGATATTAAAGCGCCGATAAACCCCCGAGTAGGAGAGTAATCCGAGGCGCAGTTCCTCTTTGCTGACGCCATTGAGCCATGCAACCGCCATGGCGGCAACACTGTTTTCAATATTGACCCATACGGGTACACCGAGCCGCAAATCGAGAAGCGAGTCGGTAGGCGTATGGAAATCGAAGTAGATATTGCCTTTGTCCACCCGAATGTTGTCGGCATAGAAATCGGCCTCTTCGGTAGCACTATAGGTATAGAGTTTAGCCCCTTGCTTGAGACGCGGAGTGATATTCAGACCTTTTTTGATGATAAGCGCAGACTGAATAAGAGAGGTGTAATACTCGAAACTCTCGCGGTATGCCTCAGGAGTGCCATAAACATCGAGATGATCGGGGTCAACCGCCGTAATGACCGACATATAGGGGGTAAGATGATGAAAAGAACGGTCGTACTCGTCCGCCTCTACCACCACATAGTTGCTATCTTTCTGAAGCAAGATATTGGTACCATAGTTGTTGCTGATACCTCCTAAGAAGGCGTTGGTACCAATCTCGGATTGATACATCAAGTGTGCCAAGATAGTAGAGGTAGTAGTCTTGCCGTGAGTCCCCGCCACGCAGAGTGCTTTCATCTGCTTGGTAACCATTCCAAGCACCTCGGCACGCTTAAGAATCGTGTACCCGTTGTTGCGGAAATAGGTAAAGATTGCCGTATCCTCAGGCACTGCGGGGGTGCGAACAACGAGGGTGTGGACAGGGTCGATATCCAAAGCGGATAGCGCATCCACATCATCGAAATAAGTAATCTGCATTCCTTCGGTCTCTAAATCGTGCGTCAAATGTGAAGCAGTGTGGTCGTATCCTAACACATGAAAACCGCGTGAATGGTAGTAGCGTGCCAATGCGCTCATACCAATCCCGCCAATACCCAGAAAATAAACTGTTTGTAAATTCTTGATGTCGAACATTGCTATAGTGGCTATTCAGTATAAAATCATTTCATAAAAATCAGCCTGCAAAGGTACGAAAAAAAAAGGATATATGCAAACTAAAAAACGGAAAGGAAAAAATAAGAAAGAGCAGAAAATAGGAAAAAGTAGAACTCAGGAAAAAGGAAACAAAAAAAGACCACCTAACAAGTTGCCAGATGGTCTTTTTTCCATACCGCATTGCGGCACTATGAGAGTTTTACTTCACTTCCTCGAAGTCAACATCTTCGGCACCGCCGTCGTTGTTGCCATTATTGGAAGAGGTATTGCCGGATTGTGCTCCGTTGAAGCCTGCACCTTGAGCACCTGCTCCCGCACCGGCATTCTGTGCATTGTACATCTCTGCACTAGCAGCCTGGAATGCGGTCATGAGTGCGTTATTGGCAGCCTCACAAGCATCGGCATCCTTCTTCTCGTAAGCGTCTTTGAGGTTCTTGAGAGCCTCTTCGATAGGTGCTTTCTTGTCAGCAGGAATCTTATCGCCGAGTTCAGCAAGTTGTTTCTCGGTTTGGAAGATAGTAGCGTCTGCGCGGTTGAGTTTGTCGATACGCTCTTTCTCGCGTTTATCTGCCTCGGCGTTAGCCTCAGCCTCAGCCTTCATACGCTTGATCTCTTCCTCGCTCAAGCCACTGGAAGCCTCGATACGAATCTTCTGCTCCTTGCCCGTAGCCTTATCTTTGGCGGTAACATTGAGGATACCGTTGGCGTCGATATCGAAGGTAACCTCGATTTGCGGTTCACCACGACGCGCCGGCATAATACCATCGAGGTGGAAGATACCGATTTGCTTATTCTGCGCAGCCATAGGACGCTCACCTTGAAGGACTTTGATCTCGACACTCGGCTGGTTATCAACAGCGGTAGAGAAGACCTCGGTTTTCTTGGTAGGAATTGTGGTGTTGGCCTCGATCATCTTGGTCATCACGCCACCCATGGTCTCGATACCGAGGCTCAGCGGGGTAACATCGAGCAAGAGGACATCTTTGACTTCACCGGTAAGCACACCACCTTGGATGGCAGCACCGACAGCGACTACCTCATCGGGGTTAACGCCCTTGTTAGGCACTTTGCCAAAGAATTTCTCGACAGCCTGTTGGATAGCAGGGATACGAGTAGAACCACCTACGAGGATGACCTCATCGATGTCGCTTGTGCTCAAGCCGGCTTTTTGCAAAGCGGTACGGCACGGAGCGATTGTGCGCTGGATAAGGTCGTCGATCAGTTGCTCAAACTTAGCACGGGTGAGCGTCTTAACCAAGTGGGCAGGTACGCCATTAACCGGCATGATGTAGGGCAAGTTGATCTCGGTAGAAGTGGTGTTGGACAACTCAATCTTGGCTTTCTCGGCAGCCTCTTTAAGACGCTGCATAGCCATCGGGTCTTTGCTCAAGTCGGCACCACCGTTCTCGTTCTTGAACTCCTCGACGAGCCAATCGATGATACGATGATCGAAGTCATCACCACCCAGGTGGGTATCACCATCGGTAGCCTTCACCTCGAAGACACCGTCGCCCAACTCAAGGACACTGACATCGTGGGTACCACCACCGCAGTCGAAGACAACAATCTTCATATCCTTGTTGGCCTTATCAAGACCGTAAGCCAAGGCAGCAGCCGTAGGCTCGTTGACGATACGACGGACATTCAGTCCGGCAATCTCACCGGCCTCTTTGGTAGCCTGACGCTGGCTGTCATTGAAGTAAGCCGGTACGGTAATCACCGCCTCGGTAACCTCTTGACCTAGATAGTCTTCGGCAGTCTTTTTCATCTTTTGAAGGATGATAGCCGAAATCTCTTGCGGGGTGTAAAGACGACCATCGATGTCCACACGAGGTGTATTGTTGTCGCCTTTGACTACCTTATAAGGTACACGCGCGATTTCGTTGGAGAGGCGGTCGTAGGTCTCACCCATGAAACGCTTGATAGAATATACAGTTCTGGTCGGGTTGGTAATGGCTTGACGCTTAGCAGGGTCTCCCACTTTGCGCTCACCACCATCCACAAAACCTACAACCGAAGGAGTAGTACGCTTACCTTCAGAGTTAGCAATTACGATCGGTTCGTTGCCTTCCATCACAGCAACGCAGGAGTTAGTTGTTCCTAAGTCAATTCCAATAATCTTAGACATAATCAAGTATGTTTTTAATGTTAATAATCAAGTTAATTGTGCCGTGCCACTCGGCTTGCGCTTTGCTGCACGACACCCTATTAAAGACAAATGTTGTGCCAAAGAATTTTTTGTGTATAGTTGTCAGAAAGTACTGCCAGATTGTCAGAAACACGCTGTAAAAAACACGCAAACTATGCCTGTTTGACGCACATTACCTATTTTTAGGTATGCGAGATGGTGGTGTAGCGGCATAGATATTGTGCGAAATTCTACTATATATATTAAGGTGTAGGTATGGAAAAGACAGTAAAAAGAGTCGCCTTTTCGTTGATGGGCGTGCTGTTGGTGCTACTGATTGCAGCGACGATATTGGAGAAAATAGCCGGAACAGAGGTGGCGGTGCGGTATGTGTACACTGCTCCGTGGACGATTGCGCTTTGGGTACTGGCAGCCATAGCGGGCGTTTGGTATGTGGTGATGGCTTTTCGGCACGGAGGAATGCGGCTGTCGGTATTGGGCATTCACTTGAGTTTTGCGGTGATTCTGCTTGGCGCGATGCTGACTCACTGCTTTGGCACAGAGGGGGCAGTGGCACTCCGCATCGGCGAGAGCAACGGGGCGTATGTGCAATGCGACGGGACTACAGGCGATTTGCCTTTTACGCTGATGCTCAAGGACTTTCAAGTGAAGTACTACCCCGGAACTGCCACACCGGAGGACTACATCAGTTAGGTAGTCATCCGCTCGGAAAAAGGCGAGCAGGAGGCTGAACTATCGATGAACCATATTGCACGCTATGCCGGTTGGCGATTGTATCAATCGTCGTACGACGAGGACGCGGGTGGTTGCACGCTGCTGCTAAGCCATGACCCTGCGGGCGTAGGCGTAACCTACACGGGGTATATCTTACTGCTAATCAGCATGTTGGCATATCTATTTACACCTAAACGAATGCGGTTTGGCAAGAAAGTGGTAGCAGGGATGATATTGGTTGCGATACCGATATGCTCGGCCGAGGCAGCCCCGAAGACCTTGCAAGCCCCTGTAGCGGAGAGTTTCGGGCGATTGTATGTAGAATACAACGGACGAATCTGTCCGATGTCGGTGCTTGCGAACGATGTATGCACCAAACTCTACGGGCGAAACTATTACAAGGCAGAATACGGAACTTATTACTCTGCTAATCAAGTGCTTACAGGCATACTGTTCTACTACAACGATTGGCAAAACATACCCTTAAAACACTCGCGCAAGGCCATGCAGAAGCGAGAGCGGGAGATGGTACTGCATATAACAGCGGGCGGTTCGCTTATGAAAATTTGGCCGGGGGAGCAAGGGTGGTACGACATCAACTCGGCGGGAGAAGCGGACAGTCTGACACACGATGAGTGGAACTTTCGGATGTATGCACCACAGTATGTGGCATACGACTTGGCACAAGGGCAAAACATCGAGGCCAACGAGACACTCAAAAAGATACGCATTTACCAGCAGAAGTGCGCCAAGGTAGGAAGTTTGCCGACAGAAAGACACTTCCGTGCAGAGCAACTATGGGCAGCGTTCCCCTACACAAAACCTTTAGCAATACTGACGATAGCATTGGGATTGGTGTTCTTTTTGGTGTACTGTTTGGCACAAGGGAGAGGCAAGCGAGTGGCTCTCGGGTGGCGAATAGCGGGGAGTGTGGTACTCGGCGGGATATGGGTGTTTCTCAGTGCGATGCTCGGGTGGCGATGGTATGTAAGCGGACATATCCCACTGAGCAACGGGCACGAGACGATGCAGACTCTAGCATGGCTGATTACGCTAATTGCGTTGGTGGCTGACATACGAGCCTACACGCAGAAACAGGCTGATACTGAAAGAGTTGCGGGCGGCAGTTCGTTCGGACTGCTGCTCGGAGGAATGCCGCTAATGGTGAGTATGATGTCGGCCTCGAACCCGCAGATCACGCACTTGATGCCCGTGCTACAGTCGCCATTGCTGAGCCTGCATGTGAGCGTTATCATGGTCAGTTACGCCCTACTGGCATTTGTGATGCTCAACAGTTTGGTGGCACTTTTCTCCGCTCCGAAAGAGCAAGAGAAGTTGATGACATTCTCTAAAAAGTTGCTCCGCCCTGCGGTGTGCTGCTTAGCGATAGGTATCTTCTTGGGTGCCGTTTGGGCTAATGTGTCGTGGGGCAGATACTGGGGTTGGGATCCGAAAGAAGTATGGGCACTGATCACGCTGATAGTCTATGCAGCCCCGCTGCACGGGCGGTCGTTGGCCTTTTTCCGCAACGCGCGTGCGTTCCATATCTATTGTTTGATTGCGTTTGTATCGGTGCTATTTACCTATTTTGGGGTAGATTTCCTATTGGGCGGGTTGCATGCATACGCATAGCCTTTTATTCTCCATTAGTGTCCACTAAAATGCCATTAAAACATAGGTCTCCACAAGATATTCTTATCCTCCGTTAACGGTTAATTGGCGATTAATGCATAGCGGAAACACAAGTGGACATTAAGTGCCGATACATAACAACTATATTATATCAGATGATTTACACAAATCTTTTTCCACCGTCTGCCCATACCCAATTCGATAGCCCGGTTGTCCTTGATAATCAATTCACCTTTGGCTAATCCAGCTATAGCCTGTTTCAACTCTTGGAAGGGCGTACCACTCAGCCCAAACAAATCTTTGAGTACTTGGTCGTTTTGCTGCTGCTGTCGCATAATCAGAGGGTACTGTGCATTGGCATAAAAATCGAAGTGCTTGCTTTTGAACTGCTCCATATTTTGGGTTGCCAAAATAACAGACATTCCCTTATTTCGCCCGACAGCAATGAGATTCTGCAAGGGTTTATTCTCGAACCCAAGCATATAATGCGCTTCATCAATGATAGTAAAATGGCGAATTTCGACATAGTCCTCATTGGTTTCTTGCTTGGGCAAGCGGTCGTAGATAGCATTCAGTTTGGAGATAACAAAATACACGATTGCCTTTGCCACAACACCATCTTTCTGGAATCTCCCCAAATTAATGATATTACAGGTATGAATGAGGTCTATCTTATCTTCCGTTGCAAAGATATTATTCTTCACCAACTGCGAAAGTACTGATTTGACGCTATCGGTATCGCCTCGTTTTTTCTCAGGCAGCAAGGCATTGTATTCATCGAGCAACAATTCAAAAGTAATGGGCTTGAGTTGATTATGCTTGTAGGCATTGCAAATGGCATTGCTCAATCTGTCCTCCATATTGGCACTAATTGAGGTTTGTGACAAAGCACTCAATGCAGAAGACATCGCCGTGGAATACAAATTTAGTTCGTTGATCACTTTATCTGTAAAATCGGGGAAAGGCGTAAAGGGCAGAGGTTTCTCCATCGGGTTCAGGATAGCCGATTCGTCGGTATCAAACAGGTTCAACCAACTGCGGTTGGCGGGGTCGGAGAACTCGCCTTTGTAGTCGAACAGAAGAAAGTTGACCGGGAAATGAGTATCGGAAGAGGTAGAGCGTATCTGATTGATCAGCACTGCCAACAGGTTGCTCTTACCAGAGCCTGTGGCACCGGCAATCAGGATTTGTGTATTCGTTATTTTCCGACTATTTAGGTCGAGCATTGCCTCCGTGCCATTCTCATAATGCCCTATACATAGATTGAGTTGCGGTATGTCTGCCACAGATTTTCCGCCACGCAGTGGCGAGAAATGCAGCCATTCGTCCATCGTACCATCTTGTAGGAGCAGATCACGCCCACGAAGTATCTCTCGACCGAGCACTTTGCTAATAAAAGCCCCTTGATTCCAGTTGCCCTCTATATCGTGGTATCGAAGTTTGATGAGTGCCTCAAACAGGCTGCCTATATTGTTCTTGGTAAAGAAAGTAGTGGCATAGGGTGTATTGGAAACGGCAAGCGGATAATTAGCAAAGTCATCCACGCGACGCGGAGACTTATCGCACAACCCGACCAACAAACAGAATCGAAGCACCGTACTTGTATTGGGCACTATGGGACGAATCTCTCCGGAATACTCGCTAAGATTGATCTTATGCTCTAAAAGCGATTTCACATCTTGCACCAAATCGGTCATTCCCTCGATGGCTTTCGCGGTATTGTTCAGTTTCAGGCTATCTACTTTCATTGTCAATCATTATAAAGTAAGACCAAAATAGTTGTTGGATATGGTGGTACACTGATTCTCCTTATCTCGTTGGAGCGTATATACCTTTGAAACAAAGGCTTCTATTTTCTTGAAGTCATACTCGGTGGTTATCTCGGTATCGGTGCTTAAGAGAATCGTCTGATGAGCGAGATCCGGGAAATACTGCTCCAATATCACCTCACGGCTCTCCTTGTCTAAGACACCCATCACGGTATCAATCATCACAGGCGGGTCATAATCGCCCAACTCATACAACACTTTGAGCAAGACTTGCATAACCGTCTGTTTAGCCCCAGCATTCAACTGACTGAGATAAATCTCATTTCCGTTTTTGTGGTACATCTTGAATGATATGTCTTCCGGATTTTTGCCGGACAACTCCACACGCCCGATATAGCCTGCATAAATAACCAAATTAAGGTTGAGTTGCTCACACAACATACGCTCTATGTTGGCTTTTTTAGCAGACAGCAATCTATCGGACAGCGATTTGAAGAAGTCGGGCAACTTGCACAACATATCATACTGCGGATCGGGCACCGGCGGAATATCATAATCGTAGGTAGATAATTGGTTCTCTAAATTGGCAATCGTTTTTTTCGTCTCTTCGATCTTTTGCTTTAGATCTTTAATTCTTTGTTCGTTGGCCTCATACACTTCAATCAGCGTATAATCTGCCCCACCCAGTACCTGCTCATAGTCTGCCAATTCTTTACGGCGTTGCGGCAAAGAAGCCATCTCCGCATTGATTTGCGACCGCATATCATCTAACACAATAAAGGGATTGACATACGCAGATCGGACTATCGATGAGAGAACCTCGATATCGTCGTCAGAGAAATAAGCGTATTCATCTTGGGTTGTCGTACCGTGATTTGACTTGGAGCATATATAACGCACCACTTCCCGGGAGTCGATAGTCTGCCCTGCGAGGTAGCGTCGGGAGATAAAATTGACTATATCGTCGGTGATCTGCTCTATCTGCTCGGTTGTCAGACGCTTGCGTTCTTCGATACGCACTTTTTTATGCGCTTGTATGATAGTCTGCACCTCTGCGCGAATCGTATCTGCCAATTTTGGATAAAGCACCTTGATTTCCAACTCCTTGACCAGTGCATCCATATCACGGTGATAATCGTTTTCCTTTTGAGCAAAGTCTTGCAGGTTTTGCTTTATCTTCGCTATCTTATCACGCGTTATATCGTCCTCGTTGCGCCCTGCTTTGATTTGCTCATACATCGTTTTGTTGGCAGAGGCATATTGGAGTGCAGTGGCGTAATCGTCTTGTAGTTTTTGCAAGTCCGTTTGCTGCTTGGTGCGCTCTGCCTGCAAGGCTTCAAACTCCTTGCGTTGCTCTTCGTTAGCCAGCCGTGCAGCCTTTTTCTCGGCGAGCAAGACATCGGAGGCTTTGCGCAATTGGGCATACTTATTGAAGCCCATCACCGAATTGATATTCTTGAGAATCAATTTGTTGATTTGCTCTTCTTTGACCAAATCACTTGTTTTCATGGCATCAAACAAGAAATAGTTGCTCAACTCGCGAGGCAGATTGGCAGCAATGATTTTATTGACTTGTTCTTCGCCTGTTTTGCGCTGATTAGGAGCCATAGCCGACCCATACACAAACCTATCACCGCCCATATCGAGTTCTACGCTCTCACGCACCAACCCGTCAAACAGCACATATCGGCGTTTGAGTTTGTATGGAGTAGTGGTACCCAAGACATTGCCCGTAAATGAAATCTCGAGTATTATGCTGCTATTGTTACCAATACCGAGTTCATTCTTGGCACCGGCGTTGTACAACTCTTCAAATTGGCGTTGGTCTTTGATGTCCAATCCGTAGAGTGCGCCATAGATAGCATCAAACAAAGTAGTTTTACCACAGCCGTTGGCTCCGCCAACCAATATGATCGGGCGATCGTCTTCCACCGTAAGATCTAAATCGAGTGTTCGATAGGTCTTGTAGTTTTCAGCATGAATGCGTTGCAGTCTCATAGTTTTTTCAATGCGGTTTTGATAATTTTGCCGAGTGTTTTCTCGTCCAAATTATTTTGGTTATTTCTCTCTTCGTGGTATGGCTTCAGGATATATTCTTTCATCCACTCTTCGTCGATACCATTATCTCTGCAAGCCTGCTCGATGACCTCCATATCTTCCTTACGAATACCATAGTGGAGGAAAGTGCTATCTATACTCTTTTTCATATTGTCCGGATATTAGTTGTATTGGTCGGGGAAGAAAGTACTCCACCCTGCTAAATCACGCGCATTGTCGATATGCATAGGAGAATACTTCCATACATCGTGACCGTCCTCTATGATGATACCGCCAATGATGTTCTTTCCGCGTATGGTATGCTCAGCAGCGATATAATCGATAAGGGCGTTGTGCTTATTGACTGATTCGCGGTCGCCTCCTACGGATTTGGTATCAAACAGGCAGATTGTACCATTCTTCATACGGATGACATAATCGACAAAGAAAAGGCGTTCTTTTCCCTCGTTATCGGTATATCTGACGGCAAAATGCTCTGCCCCGCTGTCGGCATTCTTGTACCACCAATCGATATAGCGGCTATGCTGCTCGAGGAAAGCCGTGAAGTGCTGTTCGGGTTGTGAGGCCTCGTTGAGGGTAACAAACGGCAGCAAAGCATGGTTGTGTATATCCTCTTCGATATGGCAAGTGGCGTCGCTATAGTCGCGTACGGCAGGCACCTCCCACTCGTAGTTGAGGATTCCGCGATCGGCAGCCAAGCGTTTCTCCATGATGTTGTTCTTGTAGAAATTCAAGACAGTAGAGATAAACTCTCTGAATTTGGGTTGGTTGTCGTGATATAGCACCACTTTGATTGTTTCATACTCACTGAGCCCGTAGAGGGTTTCCATTGTGCTTACAATGGTATCTTCCAACAAAGGTAATGCTTTGCTCTTTGACCATCCGCTTAGCAAACTGCCGCAGAACTTATCGAATACGGCTTGCAACTCGTTGAGGGTGCGAGCATAGCCGGCTCTGTTCCGTATGACATACTCGCCCTCTTCGTCGAGCAGTTCCATATCGGTAGGTATCTCTATTTGGATACGACTGACATCGAACCGAATATGTATATTTGCACTTGTTTTCTTGCGATTTTCTACCAGGATAGGGTCACTGCCGTCGGCACCTATCATCACAGATTCTTGTTCTTCGCCAAACAAAGTATCCACCATATTGGTTTGCAGGCTATTGAGCCACTTCTCGGATACCTGTTCACGGAATATACGGCGGAAGTCGGAGCGCAAGATATTGTTCTCTTTGTTGGTTCGCTCTTCTTTGTTGGCGGTAAGATGTATGTTATTCAGGTCCTCACGCCGATAGGCATGCAAAGTATTGATATAGGTGGCGTCGTCGGGTTCTACTCTGATTCTATCGGCACTCAAATCGGTATAGACATAGCCTATATCTAAGAGTGAGTTGCCATAGAAATGCTGCTGCGGCATACGCATGATACGCCCCACGGTCTGTATAGTAAAGGTGAAACTGCTCAACTTACGGAATATCAGCAATACCGCAGCCCGTGGGCAGTCCCACCCGAGTGCTATTGCCTGCTTGAACAGCAAGACATCTACCAAACTATCCTGCTGCTCAATGCCCTGCAGATTGGTTTTCTCATTCGCCAGCCACACGGCTACTTTGCCGTTTTCAATCGACATCTTGTGTGTGGCTAATGCAGCCAACAGGTTGTCTTTCAGTTCGTTCTCCTCACGCGACAGGGCTTCCGAATCATCGTTAGGCAACTGAATGAGCAACAGCGGGTTAATATTCACGCCACAGGCTCGATACGCCTCGGCTATCTGCCGGCGTTTGTTGCACGCCTCGGCAAGCAGAATCTCATTGAGGTGTTGTGCGGAAGACTGTGCCAGTACGCTTTGCAGAGCGGGGTTGAGCGATATATTCTGCTTGATCATCCCTTCGGAGATAACTTCTGCACGGGAGATAGACAACTTAGCATCGCAGTTGGCGGTTATCGGAGTGGCAGATACGCGCAACTCCACTTTCGGCTGCATCTGTTGCAGTACGCGTTCTGATTTGCGAGCGTTGTTGCCTGCAAACATGTGTTCCTCGTCGATGATACACACCAATGCTATGTGGTTGGCACGCGTGCGCTCTATGATCTCATAGATCGAAGCCGCCTGCTCCGACCCACGCACCATAACATTCTTTTCCTTGTTGATACTCTGCCAGTTGACAAAGAGGACTTGCCCGGGTTGGATATAGCCGTCGGAACCTAAATCCAGATTATCATAGACGACCGGTTCCAATATGTGCGTTTCGGAGAAAGCACTCTTCATGGAGAGATAACTCTGGATATGCAGTGCATTGGGTGCAAGCCAGATAAATGCGACACGATGGTATTGGCAGTCCTCCTCTTTGAGTTGCTGTTGCAGCCTCGACATCACTTCTGTAATCATCACCGTCTTGCCGGCACCCGTAGGTGCTTGAAAGACGATTTTACGGCGAATCCCCGGGGCATTGAGTTGGTCCACCACCTCGCGGAACAACTTATCAACGGCTTTTTCTTGATAGCGTTTCAGGTTCATAATGTGTCCTCCTCAAAAGTAAGTTCGGTATCTGTGGTAGCGGGTTCGTCCTGCGGTTGCTGTTTCTTGGGCAGCACTTTGCGGTAGGCGTTGTAGATAGCGGCAGGCAAAGCGCAGAGCGAGACCTTGTTGTCCACTGCCTCAAAATCGGCATTGTAGGCATAGTCGTTGGCAGAAAAGACATAGATACGGATAGGCGATATGATGTCCATACGGCTAATCTCAGCCACGATGGTGTCGATGGCATCAGGGTTGTAGATGATTAACATCTGTGCATCGGCATCGGCAAAGTAGCGCACCACACTGCTCCGCAGACGAAGATTGCCGAAAGTGTGGCACTCGGTGTAGATAGACTCTTTGATACAAAGCAGATCGGTAGCAGCGAGCATAAGTTGTTTTTTGGCAGTGAGAGAACTCTCTCGCGCAACAAAATCAGTCCGATAGTACCGCAGTTTGTTGGCAGTCAGTCCTGCGACAGGTTCTCCTTTGGGCGTGGTGTAACCTTGGATGACGCGTTTGTTGCGCTCGTAGGTAACTTCCTCGCAGATATTGTTCTCGTTGTTGGTGATCAAGATACACTGCCTATGCCCGCCGTCCTCTGCATTGAGTTGCATCGTGGCATGCAAGGTGGTGCCGGAACCGGCAAAGAAGTCGAGGATGGTGGCAGATTTACTGATGTGCGTTGCTATTAAATCAGAAATCAGATTATATGGTTTAGGAAAGTCAAAAGGACAATTCAGTTCAAATCGTGCTAATTGTTTCTTGGCAACATCATTTGAATACTCGTTAGAAATAAAATCTATTGTTGACCGCTTTCGTTCCTTGTCTATATATTGAATGGTATAATTTTTATCATCATCTTTGGCGATAACCGCACCAAGATATCCTTTAGTATAGATTTTATTACCACGAAAGACAATCCACCCGTTCTGTAATCCAAATTCGTATAAATCCTTAGACCAACGCCATGCATAGTCCTTTGAATTATAATCCCCGCTCTTTCTTTTCTCATATTTTTCTTTATCCCCACCCGGATAGTACAATCTTCCGTCATGTTCTATGACATAATCTAATGAAGGAGAATAACTTATAGAGTTACAATCTAACGGCTGTTTTAGATTATAGGCACCCCGTGTCGCAAGAAATTCATCTTCATATTTATAACTATCGTCCTTGAAGGGAACTCCTCGAAAAACATCTTTTTTGTTAGCATAGCACAAAATATACTCATGACTAACCATAAAATTTACAGGTGTTTTTCCACTTTTAGTTGATAGCCTCACAAATGTTCCCACAAAGTTCCCAGCACCAAAAATCTCATCGCAAAGCATCTTCAACTGTGCTTGTTCGTTGTCGTCGATAGAGATAAAGATGACACCTTTGTCGGAGAGGAGTGTTTTGGCGATGCGGAGGCGTTTGGACATGAAGGACAGCCACTTGCTATGGCGATAATCATCGTCCGTGCCTACGAAATGGTCGTTGTAGATAAAATCTTTGTTGCCCGTGTTGTATGGCGGGTCGATATAGATGACATCGATTTTCTCCTTGTGCGTGTAGGTGAGCGTGGTTAGTGCGGGTAGGTTGTCCCCCTCGATGAGAATATGGTTGGGTGCCTGGGGGTCTGCGGAGTCGATGAACTTCGACTTATCCTCCACCAAGACCGGCAGTTGGGTTTGCATCTGTTGCTCTACCTCCTCGCGGTGCTCCTCCCACACCAGTCCATATTGCTTGCGTTCGTGTATGAGTTGCAAGAGTTGCGACTTGGTTTCGCTGTCCAACTCGGGCAAGTCGTTGATAGTCTGTGCCAGTTTGATTTTATCCATTTTTGTAGCCATAACAATACTGCGTGTGCTTTTATTCGGTATCGGGGCAGCCGACCAGGTCGGCGAATGCCCAATAATATCAATTTTATTAATAAGGTCGCAAAGGTAAAAAAAAACGACTCTCGCAAATTTCGCGTCATTTTTGTCTTATTTTTATATTTTAGTCGTACATTGGCGATTAAACATATAATTACCATATAATTTGCCATCAATTTCTTTCGCAGTGTGCGTTGTTTCGTCAGTTCTCCATTGAAGAGCCATTAAAGTACCATTAAAACATAGGTCTCCGCAGGATATTCTTATCCTCCGTTAACAAACGGTTAATGGATCGTTAATGCAGTCGGATTTGGTTCGTAAAATAGCATTTTGCAGATGACATATTGAGAGGAAGACGGCACGATTTGTAGCATTTTGGCAAAATGAAATATTGGCTTTAGGTCTCGACAAGGTCTCGACGAAAGTTCGACTCAGTCGGCTCAAAAACAGCCGAGCAAAATGTAAGCAAAAAGGCAGATATTGTATCTGTAGTGTCAAAAAAACAGAAGCATTCCAAAGATACAAAAAAATACGGATGAAGGTGGGCTTCATCCGTATTTTTCATATTGGTTATGGTTCTTTATTCGTCCTCGTCGGTGCCGTTGAGTGCGTTGTCGGCCGCAGCGCGAGCGGCTTGTAGAGCAGCGTACTCTTCACGGTTGTGGACAACGATACGCGAGAACTCACGGAGACCGGTACCTGCAGGAATCAAGTTACCGCAAATCACATTCTCTTTCATACCCTCGAGATAGTCCACTTTGCCTTGGATAGCCGCCTCGTTGAGCACCTTGGTGGTCTCTTGGAAGGAAGCAGCAGACATAAAGGACTTGGTACCGAGAGCGGCACGCGTGATACCTTGGAGAATCTGTTTTGCCGTAGCGCAAGTAGCCTCACGAGCCTCAACGAGTTTCTTATCGCGACGACGGAGACTGGAGTTCTCATCGTGGAGACGACGAGCGGTAACAATCTGTCCGTTGGAGAGGACTTCGCTATCGCCCTTGTCGGTAACCACTTTCTTGCCCCAGATACGGTCGTTCTCGTCCATGAAGTCCATCTTATCAACGACTTGTCCTTCGAGGAAGCGTGTATCACCCGCATCAAGAATCTCGACCTTACGCATCATCTGACGCACGATAATCTCGAAATGTTTATCGTTGATTTCCACACCTTGCATACGATAGACAGACTGTGCCTCGTTGACGATGTAGTCTTGTACAGCGGTAGGACCTTGGATAGCGAGGATGTCGTCGGGTGTGATAGCGCCATCGGAGAGAGCCACGCCGGCGCGTACATAGTCACCCTCCTGTACCAAGATCTGCTTAGACAGCGGTACGAGATAGGCTTTCTGCTCGCCAAGTTTGGAGGTAACGAACAACTCGCGGTTACCACGCTTGATCTTACCGAAGGATACCTCACCATCGATCTCGGCCACGATAGCCGGGTTGGACGGGTTGCGTGCTTCGAAGAGTTCGGTAACACGAGGAAGACCACCGGTGATATCGCCTGCGGTACCCAAAGCACGGGTAACGGTGAAGAGCAGATCGCCGACCTTAACCTCAGCCCCATCTTGGTGAACCAGGCTCGCCTTAACAGGGAGGTTGTAGGTACGGAGCACATTGCCATCGGCATCGATGATATGTGCGGAAGGCATCTTGGTCTTGTCCTTGGTATCAGTGATAGACACTTCTTTCTTACCGGTTTGCTCATCGACCTCGGTCTGAGCGGTAACGCCCTCGATGACATCCTCGTATTGGATGCGACCATTCTGCTCGATGACCAGAGCGGCTTTGTACGGATCCCACTCGCAGATGACGGTATCCTTGTCGTATTTCTGACCCGGGGTAACGAACAACTTAGAAGCGTAGGGGATATTGAAAGTAGTGAGAACGACGCCGGTCTTCTCGTCTTTGAGTTGCATCTCGTTAAGACGACTAACTACGATAACATCGCCAGCCTCGGTGGTGATAGTACGGAGATCCTCGATCTCGATGATACCCTCACGAGGGATAGCGTAGGTGTTTTGTGTAGCCGCGTTGCCAGCGACACCACCGGAGTGGAAGGTACGAAGGGTCAACTGTGTACCCGGCTCACCGATAGCCTGTGCAGCGATGACGCCGACAGCCTCACCTCTCTGCACCATCTTACGCGAAGCCAAGTTACGGCCGTAGCACTTAGCGCAGACGCCATGTTTGGACTCGCAGGTGAGTACGGAACGAATCTCGACCTCCTCGATACCGGCAGCCTCGATAGCCTCGCACTGTGCCTCACGGATCTCCTCACCGGCAGCAACGATAAGGTTGCCATCCAAGTCGTGGATATCGTGAACCGACACACGACCGAGGATACGCTGGGTAAGAGTAGCGACAACGACATCGTTCTGCTTGATAGCACGAGCGGTAAGACCACGCAGAGTACCGCAGTCCTCCTCGTTGATGATGACATCGTGCGATACATCGACCAAACGACGGGTAAGGTAACCTGCATCGGCCGTCTTCAGCGCGGTATCGGCAAGACCCTTACGAGCACCGTGGGTGGAGATAAAGTACTCCAACACGGACATACCCTCTTTGAAGTTGGAAAGAATCGGGTTTTCGATAGTCTGACGACCTTCGGTAGAACCGGCCTTTTGCGGCTTTGCCATAAGTCCACGGACACCCGCCAACTGCTTGATCTGCTGTTTGTTACCACGGGCACCCGAGTCCATCATCATATATACAGAGTTGAAACCTTGGTCAGCCTCCTGCATGTGTTTCATCAAGATGTCGGTAACCTCGGTATCGACTTTGTTCCAAGCGGCAATAACATTGTTGTAACGCTCATCGTCGCCCATCTCACCGAAATTGTACATCTCTGTGATGTTCTCAACCTCTTGGTTACCCTTAGCGATGATACCTGCTTTCTCCTCCGGAATAAGAATATCGTTGAGGTTGAAGGACAGACCGCCACGGAAGGCTTTGTAGTAGCCCAAGTTTTTAATATCGTCGAGGAACTGAGCCGTACGAGCCACACCGCAGGTCTTGATGACCTTGGAGATAATCGACTTAACGGCACCTTTCTTCATTACCACATTTTGGAAGCCTACCTCTGCCGGTACATACTGATTGACCATGACGCGGCCCGGGGTGGTCTCAATGATATGGTTGACATGCTCGCCATCGACAACATCGTCCAAACGGACTTTTACCTTGGCATGGATATTTACGCGCCCTTCGTTGAGAGCCACGGTGCACTCCTCGGGAGAGTAGAACACCAATCCCTCACCTTTAACGCCCGTACGCTCCTTAGTAATATAGTACAGACCCAAGATCATATCCTGTGAAGGCACGGTGATAGGGTTACCGTTAGCCGGGTCGAGGATGTTATGAGAGCCAAGCATCAGGAGTTGTGCCTCGAGGACCGCCTCGTTGGAGAGAGGCAAGTGGACAGCCATCTGGTCGCCATCGAAGTCGGCGTTGAATCCGGCGCAAGCCAACGGGTGCAACTGGATAGCCTTACCCTCGATCATCTTAGGTTGGAAAGCCAAGATACCATGGCGGTGCAGAGTCGGCGCACGGTTGAGCAATACGGGGTGTCCCTCCATCACATGCTCAAGAATCTCGTAGATAACCGGTTCGCGGCGATCGATAATCTTCTTTGCCGATTTGACGGTCTTGACGATACCACGCTCGATGAGTTTGCGAATGATGAACGGTTTGTACAACTCGGCTGCCATCTCCTTAGGCAGACCGCACTCGTGCATTTTCAACTCAGGACCAACGACGATAACGGAACGCGCAGAGTAGTCAACACGCTTACCGAGCAAGTTCTGACGGAAACGACCTTGTTTACCCTTGAGCGAATCGGACAACGACTTAAGCGGGCGATTGGCCTCAGACTTCATAGCCGTAGTCTTACGCGAGTTGTCGAACAAAGAATCGACAGCCTCTTGGAGCATACGCTTCTCGTTGCGCAGGATGACATCCGGTGCTTTGATCTCGATGAGTCGTTTCAAACGGTTATTACGAATGATGACACGACGATAGAGGTCGTTGAGGTCGGAAGTAGCGAAACGACCACCATCCAACGGAACAAGCGGACGCAACTCGGGCGGCGTAACAGGGATAACCTGCAAGATCATCCACTCGGGGCGGTTTTTGCCCTTAGAAGCGCGGAAGGACTCGACGACTTGCAAGCGTTTGAGAGCCTCTTGCTTACGCTGAACAGAAGTAGATTTGCTTGCTTGGTCACGCAGTTCGAAACTCAGTTTGTCCAAATCGATACCGCACAACATATCGTAGATAGCCTCGGCACCCATCTTAGCGATGAACTTATCGGGGTCGCTATCATCTAGCATTGCATTGTTCTCCGGAAGGATGTCTAAGATCTGAGCATACTGTTCCTCATCGAGTAGCATACAATCTTCGATAGGCAGACGGTTCTTGTCGTCCTTATTCTTCTCGCCAATCTCCATACCGGCGAGGGCACCTGCCTTAACAACAATGTATTTCTCGTAGTAGATGATCGAATCCAATTTCTTGGTTGGGATACCCAACAGAGCAGCCATTTTGCTTGGCAACGAACGGAGGTACCAAATATGCGCTACGGGAACGATCAGTTTGATGTGTCCCATACGCTCACGGCGCACCTTCTTCTCAGTAACCTCAACACCGCAACGCTCGCAGACGATACCTTTGTAACGGATGCGCTTGTACTTACCGCAATGGCACTCGTAGTCCTTGGTAGGACCGAAGATACGCTCACAGAACAAACCATCTCGTTCGGGTTTGTAGGTACGGTAGTTGATGGTTTCCGGCTTTAACACTTCACCACTGGAGAGTTGCATAATCTCATCAGGCGAAGCCAAACCAATTGAAATCTTGGTAAAACCGTTTTTCTTGTTATCTTGTTTAAAAGCCATAATCTTTATTGGATTAAGGACTGTCCGGCAAGGATATTTCTACCCGAGCGGGCAGTCTTTTGTTCAATTCATTATTCCATTGTTATTGACAGTGTAAGTCCTTGGAGTTCGTGCAAGAGGACATTGAGCGATTCGGGGAGTCCCGGTGTCGGGAACGGTTCACCCTTAACGATAGCCTCGTAGGTACGAGCACGCCCGGTAACATCATCAGACTTAACGGTAAGAATCTCTTGAAGGGTATGAGCGGCACCGTGTGCTTCGAGTGCCCAAACCTCCATCTCACCGAAACGCTGACCACCGAATTGTGCTTTACCACCAAGAGGCTGTTGAGTGATAAGACTGTACGGACCGATTGAACGGGCGTGCATCTTGTCATCAACCATGTGTCCTAACTTCATGAAATAGGTAACACCGACGGTAGCCATCTGATCGAAAGGTTCGCCCGATTCGCCATCATAGAGTTGGGTCTTACCGGCACGCGGAAGTCCTGCTTTGTCGGTCCATTCGTCCAACTGGTCGAGGGTACAACCATCGAAGATAGGCGTAGCAAACTTAACGCCGAGTTCTTGACCAGCCCAACCGAGTACGGCCTCGAAGATCTGACCGATGTTCATACGTGAAGGCACACCCATCGGGTTCAAGACGATATCTACCGGTGTACCATCTGCCAAGTACGGCATATCCTCTACGCGGACGATCTTGCTGACAATACCTTTGTTACCGTGGCGACCCGCCATCTTATCACCCACACGAATCTTACGGCTCTTAGCGATATAAACCTTAGCCATTTGAATGATACCATTGGGCAATTCATCACCAATAGTGAGATTGAACTTGCGGCGTTTGAGGTCGGCATCCAACTCCTTATATTTAGCGATGTAGTTCATGATACACTGTGCAGCCAACTCATTCTTATGCTCATCGCTTGTCCAACCTTCGAGCATAACAGATTGGAAATCAATCATACCAAGACGCTCTTTGGTAAAGTGTTGCCCCTTAGATATGAGTTCGGTACCGACAGTATCCTTGACAGAAACAGCAGGTTTATTCTCCAAAATCTTTGCCAATTTGCTAATCAGCAACTCGCGCAAAGCGTCAGCCTGCTCGGTGAATTCGGCATCCATCTTAGCGATTGCCTCTTTGTCCTCCATCTTAGCCTTGCGGTCTTTGATAGCACGAGTATAGAGTTTCTTGCCGATGATCACACCCTCCAACGAAGGACTGGCCTTGAGGCTGGCATCCTTAACATCACCTGCTTTATCACCGAAGATGGCTTTGAGCAGTTTCTCTTCAGGCGAAGGATCTGTTTCACCCTTAGGAGTAATCTTACCGACGAGGATGTCGCCCGGGCGGATATGAGCACCTATACGAATGATACCATTCTCATCCAGGTCTTTGGTAGCATCTTCGCTAACATTAGGAATATCAGCCGTGAACTCCTCCATACCACGCTTGGTCTCGCGCACCTCGAGCAGTTGCTCTACGACATGGACAGAGGTGTACATATCCTCGCGCACGATACGCTCACTGAGGACGATAGCATCCTCATAATTGTAACCCTTCCAAGGAATGTATGCAACCTTGAGGTTTTTACCAAGAGCCAACTCACCGCCTTGGGTAGCATAACCCTCGGTGAGAATCTGACCTTTCTCTACGCGGTCACCTTTGCGAACGATAGGATGGAGGTCGATCGTGGTATTTTGGTTGGTTTTCTCAAACTTAGGCAGTTTGTACTCTTTTTCTGCGGACTCGAAAGAAACGAACTCTTCCTCATCGGTGCGATCATATTTGATACGGATGACATCTGCATCAACATAAGTAACCAAACCTGCGCCTTCTGCCTCCACTTGGGTACGACTATCCTTAACTAACTGCTCCTCGATGCCGGTACCGACAATAGGTGCCTCGCTGGTGATCAAAGGTACAGCCTGACGCATCATGTTCGATCCCATCAAGGCACGGTGGGCATCATCGTGCTCCAAGAACGGAATAAGTGCGGCAGCGACAGAAGCAATCTGGCAAGGAGCCACATCCATCAAATCGACTTGCTCTGGCTCTACAACGGGGAAGTCGGCACCAAGACGCGATTTTACTTTGTTACGAACGAACTTACCATCCTTATCCAAAGGTGCGTTACCTTGCGCAACGATTTTCTCTTCTTCGTCCTCTGCACTGAAATACTGAATATGGTCGTTATCCAAATCGACCACACCATTTTCAGCCTTACGATAAGGGGTCTCAATGAAACCGAGGTCGTTGATTTTGGCATAGATACACAACGATGAAATCAGACCGATGTTCGGTCCTTCAGGGGTCTCGATAGGACAGAGACGACCATAGTGCGTATAGTGGACATCTCGCACCTCAAATCCGGCACGATCACGGCTCAGACCACCGGGACCGAGGGCAGACATACGGCGCTCGTGGGTAATCTCAGCCAGCGGGTTTTGCTGATCCATGAACTGGCTCAACGCATTGGTTCCGAAATAGGAATTGATAATCGAAGAAATCGACTTTGCGTTGATCAGATCGGTAGGGGTAAACACCTCATTATCACGCACATTCATGCGTTCACGCACGGTACGCGCCATACGCGCAAGACCTACACCAAACTGGTTGTAGAGTTGCTCACCGACGGTGCGGACACGGCGGTTGGACAAGTGGTCGATATCATCTACCTCCGCATTGGAGTTGATGAGTTCTACCAAGTATTTGATAATCTCGATAATGTCCTCTTTGGTCAAGACGCGGACATCATCGGGGATAGACATATTCAACTTGCGGTTGATACGATAACGCCCTACTTCACCGAGATCGTAGCGTTTTTGCGAGAAGAACAGGTTTTGTATCATCTCACGAGCCGTAGCATCATCAGCAGGCTCCGCATTACGCAACTGGCGATAGATATACAAAACGGCCTCTTTCTCGGTTTTGGTGGGGTCTTTTTGCAATGTATTGAATATGATCGAGTAGTCGCTCTCGCGATTCTCATCCTTATGCAAAAGAACAGACTTGCTACCGGAATCAAGGATAGCATCGATAATCTCCGGAGTCAATTCTTTCTCACGCTCAACCACAATCTGGTTACGCTCGATAGTAGAAACCTCACCGGTATCCTCATCAACGAAGTCCTCGAGTGTAGGTTTCATAACATATCCTGCCAGGCGACGACCGATGCAAGCCTCAAGAGTAGCGCGGTTGCACTTCACTTCCTCTGCCAAGTCGAAGCAATTAAGGATGTCCTTATCGGACTCAAAGCCGATGGCACGGAGCAGAGTGGTTACAGGTAATTTTTTCTTACGATCGATGTAAGCATACATTACCTTGTTGATGTCGGTAGCGAACTCAATCCACGAGCCGCGGAAAGGAATGATACGAGCGGAGTACAACTTGGTGCCATTGGAGTGCATAGATGTACCGAAGAACACACCCGGTGAGCGGTGTAATTGACTAACGACAACGCGCTCAGCACCATTGATAACGAATGTACCCTTTGGGGTCATGTATGGGATAGTACCCAAATAGACATCAGAAACAACAGTATCGAAATCCTCATGGTCGGGATCTTCGCAACTAAGGCGAAGTTTGGCCTTAAGAGGCACGCAATAGGTCAAACCGCGCTTGATACACTCCTCAATAGAATAGCGGGGAGGATCAATACTATAATCCAAGAATGCAAGCGTAAAGGAGTTTCGGGTATCCTGGATAGGGAAATTCTCCTGAAACACCTTGTACAGACCTTCGTTACGACGCTGCTCCGGAGTAGAATCCATCTGGAAGAAGTCGTGGAAGGACTTTAACTGAATCTCCAAGAAATCAGGGAACGGCATCTGCTTTTGCAGACGCGAGAAGTTGACCCTTGGTTGTTTTGTAGTTGTAGCCATTTATTTTAGGATGGTTAGTTGTTATAGCAGACAATAAACTGCTGGTAATGAGTTATTTAGAACTAAATAGTTGGTTTTTTAGATTTATAGTAGTTTTACAAAAACCGCATTAGAATTACCAGATATTCAGTTAATTTCACACATCTGCTTTATTTAGAGAAAAAGGTTTAGACCCCCGATTAGGGGTCTAAACCTATTACCACAAGAGTGGTTGGTTATTACTTGAGTTCAACCTCTGCGCCAACCTCTTCGAGTGCTTTCTTGAGAGCCTCAGCGCTTGCTTTGTCGAGACCTTCCTTAACGGTAGCAGGAGCAGCGTCAACGATGTCCTTAGCCTCTTTCAGACCAAGACCGGTTTGCTCTTTAACGGTCTTAACAACCTGAAGCTTCTGAGCACCTGCGCTCTTAAGAACTACATCGAACGAAGTTTTCTCCTCAGCAGCAGCCTCAGCGCCACCAGCAGCAGGAGCAGCAACTGCAACTGCAGCAGCTGCAGGTTCGATACCATACTCGTCTTTCAAGATTTGAGCGAGTTCGTTTACTTCTTTAACCGTGAGGTTAACCAATTGTTCAGCAAAAGCTTTAAGATCTGCCATTGTCGTATAATTTTAAGAATTTATTTTTAAGTTGATTGTTTTGTTTTTTGCTGATTACTCAGCGCGTTCTCCCAAAGTCGTAAGGACTCCGTGGAGTGTATTTGCACCGCTCTGGAGAGCAGAGATGACATTCTTAGCCGGCGATTGCAAGAGTGCAACAAGGTCGCCGATAAGTTCGTTTTTCGATTTGATTGCAGAGAGGAACTCCAAGTTCTGCGCACCCATATAGATAGTTTCTTCTACGAAAGCGGCTTTGAGTTGGGGTTTAGCCTCACCGGTCTTATCACCTTTGGTAAACTCTTTGATGAGTTTAGCGGGTGCGTTTCCAGTGTTGGCAAGCATCAATGCAGTGTTACCCTTGAGAGACTCAAAGATTTGCGCATCGATACCTTTAGCCTCGAGAGCCTTTTGGAGCAATGTATTCTTTGCAACAACGAGTTTAATATCGTTTTTGAAGCACGCACGACGGAGGTCGCTGGTTTTCTGAGCATTCAGTCCTTCGATATCGGTGATATAGAAATGGGAGTACTCGCCCAGTTGCTCTTGGAGCGCAACGATAATCGCATTTTTATCTTCCTTTTTCATTGTCTCAATTTTAAGTGTGATTAACCTATTGATTTGGGATCAATCTTGATACCTTGACTCATAGTACTGGAAAGATAAATGCTCTTGATATAGTCTCCCTTGGAAACAGCCGGTTTGAGTTTTACGATAGTGTCGATAAACTCTTTGGCGTTCTCAGCGATAGCGTCAGCACTGAAGGAAACCTTACCAATGGAGGTGTGTACAATACCGAATTTGTCCACCTTAAAATCAATCTTACCTTGCTTAACCTCTTTAACAGCCTTAGCAACATCCATTGTTACAGTACCGCTTTTGGGGTTAGGCATAAGACCACGGGGACCAAGGACACGACCGAGAGCACCAATTTTGCCCATGATTTGAGGCATAGTGATGATGACATCGATGTCGGTCCATCCAGCTTTAATCTTTTCAATATACTCGTCGAGACCTACATAGTCGGCGCCTGCTTCTTTAGCAGCGGCCTCTTGGTCAGGAGTACAGAGTGCAAGAACACGGACAGTTTTACCGGTTCCGTTAGGGAGCGAAACAACGCCACGAACCATCTGGTTGGCCTTACGAGGGTCAACGCCGAGACGAACATCGATATCAACGCTTGCATCGAACTTAGTGGTAGTGATCTCTTTAACGAGAGCGGCTGCCTCAGCCACGGTGTAAAGTTTGCCTGCTTCAATCTTCTCAGCAGCAAGCTTTTGATTTTTTGTCAATTTTGCCATAATAGTGATTGAAGTTTAGTTATTTAACGGTGATACCCATGCTTCGAGCAGTTCCTTTTACCATAGACTCTGCGCTCTCAACGGTAAAGCAGTTGAGGTCAACCATCTTATCGGTAGCGATTTGACGGCATTGCTCTTCGGTGATAGAAGCCACTTTGTTACGGTTAGGTTGAGCCGAACCGCTTTTGATTTTGGCAGCCTCAAGCAGTTGAATAGCAACAGGAGGAGTCTTAACGATAAACTCGAACGACTTGTCGGTGTAAACAGTGATAATCACAGGCAAAACTTTGCCTGCTTTGTCCTGAGTTCTGGCATTGAATTGTTTACAAAACTCCATGATGTTCACACCCTTAGAACCCAGTGCAGGTCCAACGGGAGGAGCAGGATTAGCAGCGCCACCCTTGATTTGGAGTTTGATAAAACCAGCAATTTCTTTAGCCATAATTGTTTAGTTTTACGATGTTAATAGTTTTTGGCCTGATAGCGGATAGGTTGTATCCTCGGCCGGTTGATTATAATGAAACTATCGAGTAGTAACTAACGACTCGTAACAGAAGTCTCCTACTCTTTTTCCACTTCGTTGAAACCTATGGTCAGAGGGGTCTGACGATCAAAGATTGTGATAACAACTACGAGTTCGTGTTTCTCTTGAGATACCTCTTGGATGACGCCATTGAAGCCGTTGAATGAGCCGCTAATGATCTTCACCTTTTCGCCAACGAGATAGGTTTCCTCGAGTTGAACATTATCCTCGGTCTCAGCCACATTACCCACGATACGATTGATTTCGGATTGGGGTACAGGAGCCGGTTTGACGGACGAGCCGTCGTTGCTCATAAAGCCGAGTACATTAGGGATGTTTCTCAGGAGGGGATAACTCTCGTCGCAGAGATAGCACTCCACCAAGACATAGCCGGGCAGCAGATTACGCTCTTTGATAGTGCGTTTACCGCCACGCAGTGCTACGACTTTCTCGGTAGGGATTAAGACTTGCGAAACATACTCCTTGAACAGGGAAGAGGTAACCAAGGCACTTTCGATATACTCTTTTACCTTGTTTTCCTTTCCACTGATTGCGCGGAGCACATACCATTTGAATTTGCTATCAGCCATATTCGTAATACCTTAAGATTAGAATAATTAGAACAGACCGTAAACAAATGTCATGATAGACTCGAAGCACCAGTCCATAAGCCACACGATGAGTGCTAAAATAATGGAAGCAACAAGCACAACCACCGAACTCTGAGCCAACTCTTTGCGAGTAGGCCAAGAGGTCTTATGAACCAATTCGTTGTACGATTCCTTGATATTTTCTACAAGTTTCATATAAGTAGTTTTCTTATTCGATATTATCTATCTTTCACGGCAACAATCCGACTCCAACAGCATATTGAAGTCAGATTGGAAGCTATGTAAGTTTGTAACAGCACGGAAGGAAAGGTTCGAACTCTCGACACCCGGTTTTGGAGACCGGTGCTCTACCAACTGAGCTACTTCCGTAAGTCGGAATGCTTTGAAACAAAGCCTCTCGGCATTCCGTTTTTATTTTCTCTCTGCATTCAGCGAGGCCGAAGCCTCACTGCGCAGTGGAGATATAGGATTGATGATTAGTCAATCAGTTTGGTAATTTGTCCCGAACCTACGGTACGGCCACCTTCACGGATAGCGAAACGCAGACCCTCAGAGCAAGCAACCGGGTAGATGAGTTTAACCTGGATTTCCAAGTTGTCGCCCGGCATTACCATTTCAGTTCCTTCGGGGAGAGTGATTTCACCGGTAACATCCATAGTACGGATGTAGAACTGAGGACGATAGTGGTTGTGGAACGGAGTGTGGCGGCCGCCTTCCTCTTTTTTCAAGATATAGACAGAAGCCTTGAACTCGCTGTAAGGTTTAACAACACCCGGGTGAGTGAGCACCATACCACGACGAACCTCGTCTTTGTCGATACCACGGAGAAGCAGACCAACATTATCACCAGCTTCACCTTCGTCGAGAAGTTTACGGAACATCTCGACACCGGTAACAACCGATTTCTTGCCTTCAGCGCCGAGACCGATAAGTTGAACCTCGTCACCTACTTTTACAACACCTGTCTCGATACGACCGGTAGCAACAGTACCACGACCGGTGATTGAGAAGACATCCTCAACAGGCATAAGGAAAGGCTTATCAATGGCACGAACAGGGAGTTGGATCCAATTATCAACAGCATCCATCAACTCCATTACTTTGTCAACCCATTTCGGATCGCCGTTGAGTGCACCAAGTGCAGAACCGCGGATGATAGGAGTATTGTCGCCATCGAAATCATAGAACGAAAGAAGTTCACGCATCTCCATCTCAACAAGGTCGAGCATCTCGGGATCGTCAACCATATCGCATTTGTTCATAAATACAACCAAGCGAGGTACATTCACCTGACGAGCGAGCAGGATGTGCTCACGGGTCTGAGGCATAGGACCGTCGGTAGCAGCAACCACGATGATTGCACCATCCATCTGAGCAGCACCGGTAACCATGTTCTTTACATAGTCAGCGTGCCCAGGGCAGTCTACATGGGCGTAGTGGCGGTTAGCAGTTTCGTACTCGATGTGTGCTGTGTTGATAGTAATACCACGCTCTTTCTCCTCAGGTGCGTTATCAATCTGGTCGAAAGATTTAACATCCTCAGAACCGAAACCTTTCTCATGGAGAACCTTAGAGATAGCAGCGGTCAAAGTAGTTTTTCCGTGGTCAACGTGACCGATAGTACCGATGTTAACGTGCGGTTTTGAACGGTCAAATTTCTCTTTTGCCATAGTGTTTAATTGATTTATTAACGTTAATAATAAGTAATTATCTCGTTAGTTTTGCACACGAAAAAGAAGGTACAATCCTTCTTTTCTCGATGTGATAGCAGGCTCGACGCCTACCGTGGAGCTGATGGCGGGAGTTGAACCCGCGACCTCATCCTTACCAAGGATGCGCTCTACCACTGAGCTACATTAGCAACAAAAATCTTTGAGCGGAAAACGGGACTCAAACCCGCGACCCCCAGCTTGGAAGGCTAGTGCTCTATCGACTGAGCTATTTCCGCGAAATCCGATGTAAGTCGGTTTCGTTTCGTGCGAGGTTATGAGTCAGCGTCGAACTGCGAAAGTTATAGAAACAATACTTGCGCAAGATAATCGCCACGCAATTCTTCGCACTGATATTCGTGGGTGCGGATGGATTCGAACCACCGAAGTCGAGAGACAGCAGATTTACAGTCTGCCCCATTTGGCCACTCTGGAACACACCCAGTGTTTAATTGTGAGTCGTTGAGATCATCAACAAACTCTTTCAACCTATCAAAGAACTTTTGAGCCTCTAGTCGGACTCGAACCAACGACCGCTGGATTACAAATCTAGTGCTCTACCAACTGAGCTATAGAGGCGTTTTGCTTTCCAACTTACGCTGAATTTCTGCGATAAGGATTTCGTCAGCCGAGGCTATCAAAATCGTGTTCGGCGGAAAAGCGGTGCAAAGGTACTGCTTTTTTTGGATATAGCAAAATAATTCTGCAAAAAAAATGCGAAAATCGTAATTTTATTCTCTTTCTCGCGCGTATATATTTAGATGCGTAGGAATAGAATAGGTCAGAAAAGCCGAATATTTATCGGATCGCACAGAGGTTATCACACCAAAAGTCCGCGATAGTATGCCGGTTAATCGCCCAAAAATGGCAATAGATATGCAAACCTATAGGACAGTTACGAAAAGATGTAATGCCAGCGATATAGAAAATCGACAGAGAGCGGCAATATACTTTTTATACATTTTCTGCTCAAGATATTTGCATAGTTCCATAAAAAACTATATCTTTGCACTCGGAGTGTAACACACTTTTCGTAAAACTGCAAATAAAATTGCAATGATAACAATCAATAAATTTTGCCTATGACATAACCATGCATCGGTAAGGCGATGCAATGACATACATATTTTAAGCGTTATAAGCCCAACTTGATTCTTTGAAAACCGGACACTTTCAAGAATTTATCTATTCAAGCGCAGGTTTATGCACGCTCACGGTAACGGTGTGAGTTTTCTGTGCGTAAATTTGAATAGATAAGGTAGTCCAGAACCTCAAAGAATCAAATGAAGCGAACGAAAGTTCACGCTTTGTTTGTGTAACACCCACCCAAAGCCGGGGAATGACTTTTGGGTGGGTGTTGGTATTTTTTTGCCGTCGGACAAGTTTAGAGCATATATTTGATTGTCTTATCTTGGCTTGGACATATTCCATTGTTAGGGGGAAAGTAGATTATTCCCCGTCGCTTGTGCTACATTTTTTCACAACTCGGGAGGGGACATTTCCCCTTGCCTATGGATTACTTTTTCCTATTGCTCGGGGGGATACATTTCCTATTTCGAGGGATTTTACATCTCCCATTGTTCGAGGGTGGCGGTGAGTTGGTCGAAGGTGTGGGCTTTGCTCTTGGCTTGGACCTCCTCGATTTGGGCATTGACGGCTTGGTCGTAGGTCTCTGCCTCGACATCGCGGATGACGCCCAAAGCGATGGGCAGAGCATCCGCAGCGGGATCGACGCCCACCTCCATGTATTGCTGTTGCCCCATGAGTGCCAGCATACGGTGCAGAGTCGGGTCTTGCTCGTGTGCATCGTGGGTCAGCACGCGCGGGTCGTCGGCAGGAACGACTACCAAACGAGGCATCAAACCTTGCGAGTAGTCGAGAGCCAGACCTTTATCGTTGTCTTTACCGAAAATCATCTTTTCGCCGTGGTGAAGGACGATCGAGCGGTCGGCACGCGTGTCGCGGTCGGCAATCCAAGCGTGTGTCCCGTTGTTAAAGATGACGCAATTGACAAGGCATTCGATGACCGATGCGCCCTTGTGGTTGTTCGCTTGCACCATACAATCGACGGTGGTAGGCATATCGACATCCAAGGTGCGGGCAAAGAAAGTGCCTCGTGCGCCAAACACCAATTCGGCAGGCACGAAGGGTCGCTCCACCGTACCGAACGGACTGGATTTGCTGACAAATCCCTTGGGGGAAGTAGGCGAATACTGCCCTTTGGTGAGGCCGTAGATACGGTTGTTGAAGAGGCAGATATTCAAGTCCACATTGCGTCGAATCTCGTGAATGAAATGGTTGCCCCCGATAGCGAGGCAGTCGCCGTCGCCCGACATCTGCCAAACGGTCAGTTCGGGATGGGAGGTTTTGACGCCTGTTGCCACGGCACCACCACGCCCGTGAATAGTATTGAAACCATAAGTATTGAGGTAATGTGGCATTCGGCTGGAGCAACCGATACCCGAGATGACTACCGTCTTGTAAGTAGGCACACCTATTTGCGCCATGGCTTTCTGGAGGGCAGCACAGATAGCGTGATCTCCGCAGCCCGGGCAGAAGCGTACATATTGGTCAGATTTGAATTGAGAAGCGTCCATTAGTGTAGTGTTTTTACATGTTCAACAATGCGTTCAACGGCGAATGGTTGTCCCATTATCTCGTTGTATTGCAGGAAGTTAACTCCCGGTACATGCGAGCGAAGGATTGTAGCGAACTGCCCGCTATTGAGTTCGCAGACCACCACTTTTTTGTATGCTTTCATCACCTCGGCGGTGTTGAGCGGAAGGGGGTTGATGTAGTTGAAATGAGCCAATGCACAGCCGAGTTCGCGAGCAGCAACGCGCAAGTGCCCTTCCGTGCTACCCCAACCTACCAAGAGCGTGTCGCTTTGCTTGTTGCCTTGCACTTCGAGCAGCGGTATTCGGTTTGCCACCTGCGCCACTTTGGCTTGGCGCGTATGCACCATGATTTCGTGGTTCTCGGGGTTGGTGGAGATAGTACCGCGCTCTGCATCGCGCTCTAAGCCGATGTTGCGGTGCTCATAGCCCTCCATACCCGGGAATGCCCAGTAGCGCACATTGCGCTCGTCGCGGAGAGCAGGGTTGTATTTGCCTTTCAGCGAGGCAGGTACCGACTGCGGGTGTATCTCGGGCAATTCGGATAATTTGGGGATACGCCATAGCGCGGTACCGTTGGCAAGATAGGTGTCGGTCAGCAAGATGACGGGCGTCATATTCTCCAGGGCGATACGGCATGCCTCGTAGGCGAAGTTGAAGCAGTTGGCACTGGAGGATGCGGCAATCACCACTGCGGGGCATTCGCCGTTGCGCCCATAGACGGCTTGCAGCAGGTCGGTCTGCTCGGTCTTGGTAGGCAGACCCGTACTGGGACCGCCACGTTGGACATCGATGACCACAAGCGGGAGTTCGGCCATCACAGCCAATCCGACAGCCTCCGACTTGAGCGACAAGCCGGGACCCGAAGTAGAGGTACAAGCCAAATCACCGGCAAAAGCAGCACCGATAGCGGTGCAGACACCGGCAATCTCGTCTTCGGCTTGGACGACCATCACACCCATATCTTTGCGACCTGCCAACTCGTGCATGATGTCGGTAGCGGGAGTGATGGGGTATGAGCCGAGGAAGAGGCGCTTGCCACTGCGTTGCGCCGCAGCAATCAAGCCCCACGCCGTGGCTTTG
The DNA here is from genome assembly GCA_900542355.1 of uncultured Bacteroidales bacterium. GTDB lineage: Bacteria > Bacteroidota > Bacteroidia > Bacteroidales > Paludibacteraceae > Colicola. The sequence continues at coordinate 135,279 of UQNE01000001.1, forward strand.
TTACCGGCGATAGAGGTATAGGTTCCGTGCTCAGGCTGCTGATTATCAGGCGAGTCGGTGGTATGAATCTGCGAGATAGAGAGAGCAAGGTTCTGCCCGTAGTTGAAACCATCCACCAGAACTTTGGTGTTGGGTGCAATGAGAGCGGGTTTCTTTTTGAACTTGCCTTCGAGGAAATGAATGGCTTTATCGATAGGGCGATCGAACAACCAACAAACCACACCGAGCGCGAACATATTGCGCGATTTGAGAATCGACTTGTTGTCCAGCCCCGAGTCTTTGAGGCTCTCTTTGGTGAGTGTGGTGAGGTTGACCGGCACTATCTGCACAGTATCGGGGATAGCCAATTCGGCAAACGGATTGTCGGTTTTGTAGAGTGCTTTCTCGAGGTCTTTGGCGGTGAAAGCATCCATATCGACGATAACGATAGCATGTTTGCCGTACATGGCATCGTCCTCGGAATAGCGTGCGTCGGGGTGATTGAACTTAGAACCGAGCGTACATACCTTGAGTGCCGCCGCATTCATAGCGACGATCACATCGGCTTTGTCGCCGGGCGTATAGACGCCATGCCCTAAATTGACTTGGAAACCCGATACACCACCCAGTGTACCTTGCGGGGCGCGAATCTCTGCGGGAAAATCGGGGAGCGTAGAAATCTCGTTGCCGAGGATAGCACTCAAGGAGGAGAACATCGTGCCCGTGAGTTGCATACCGTCGCCCGAGTCGCCACAGAAGCGCACTACAACATTTTGTTTTTGCATATTGTGTTTATTTGATTAAGGTTTCGTGCTTTTGAAAACACCGCACAAAGGTACACAAAATCTTCTACCTACACAACAAAAAAAAGCAAAAAGGTGTATTTTATCTTTTTCCTTTTCCTTCTTGTTTGGCAGGTGCTATTCTGCATTTAGTCAGAAAAACACCGAGAAAACTAACAAAATGTTATCGACTAACTTTGTCTTAGGTCTCGATTAGGTCTCGACAAGGTTCCGACAAAGTCCGCTCAAAGTCAGTTTGACAAAAAGAAAGCAAAAAGGGCGATACAATAGAAATATGACAAAATCTCCACCTACGAATATAGGAAACCTCGCACGATAAAGTTAGTGCAGAAGGATATAGGTTTTACCGTCTGATATATAAGGAATAGAGGGCATTGGTGTCGCACACGGGCGACCCAAAAGGTCGTAGCCTGTGGTATTGGAAGGGCGTGTATTCACCTCGGGCAATGCCTGCGGCATGGATGGTTGAAGCGATGTGTAGGGCAAATGCTCGTAGTCGGCCTTGTTGATGATACCGTCTGCCACGCCATTGAGATAGGTCTCCAAATAAGTGTAGCCGGACGGGGCAAACAGATCCGCATCAGCGGGGTCGCTCGGGTCTAAACCTATCTCTATCTCGTACTCGTCGGGCAGTCCGTCAGCATCGGTATCCTGCGCCAGCGAATCGCCCTCTATGGCGTCGAGGTAGGGATAACCGGTAGCAACCGAATCGCCCACAAAGAAACAGTCCATCTGAGAAAAACGGATGTCGTTTTGCGAGTCGATGATGCCTTTCCAAGCGGGTTTGGTAGCCCCTGCAAACTGCGGTTCGATGATGCCTGCCGCCTCTTGGAGCATGCGCAAGTCCTGTTCATCGTAGCGGGGCAAGGACGCACCCGCACCCCGTAGTGGTTCGGCTGCCACCACCGATTGGTAGGCTTGCAAGGCATCCTCTGCCACAATACCGCTCGTGTTCAACGGTTGGGAGAGGACATACCGATTGTATGCCTGCTCGTCGGCTGCCAGTCCGTCCAGGTTGAAGGCACGGTTCGGGTCGCCGCTCGTATAGCCGTACAGATTATCGGCATTCACAAGGCGCAAAACTGAATCTGACCAACAAGGGAGAGCCGCATTATTCGGGTTGCCCAACTCGAATTGGTTGCCGCTTAGCAGCCAGCAGCCGTAGTCGGATTTCTTGCTACCCTGTACGAAATAGCGTTGCGAGAGGTTAGCCGCTTGGGTGGCAGGTCCGCAGCGGAAATAGTTGCCCACCATGTACACGCGGTTGTACCCCACGGCGTTTCCCTCTGCATCGTGATTCTTGGTGGTATCGTTTTCACCGCCGTAGAGCGAGTTTCTCTTGCCCCAGTTGAAAATCACATTGTTGACAAACTCGTTGTCCACCTGTGCATCGTGGTTGTGATGCCCGTTTGCCAAGTCCGCCTCATCGCGTACTCCGTTGAATCGCGGCGTGCGGCTCACGCAGTTGGCAATCAAGCAATGGTGCATAGTAGCGTGTTCGCCGCCCCATTGCATAGCATACGACCGAGCCCCTTTTTGGTGCTTCGAGTTGTACAGTCCTTCGCCGATAACCGACCACTGGATAGTAGTAGAATCGCAGTCGTAGAGGGTCAGGCACTCCTCCATCGACCACGAGAAAGAGCAGTGGTCGATAATCACATTTCGGGTATTCTCCACATCCAAGCAGGGGTAGTTGGTTGTCGGGATATCACCGGCACGAAAGCGGATATAGCGAATAATGATGTTCGGTTGGCAGACATAGATATTAGCCCCTGCGATGCATATTCCTCCCCCGGGAGCAGTCTGCCCCGCGATGGTGATGTTAGGGTGTGCGAGTTTGAGTTTAGAGGTCAGATAAATCGTTCCGCATACTTGGAAGAGCACCGTCCGCGGGCTGTCATCGCCCGTGCGCAATGCCCAGCGGAGCGTTCCTTCAATCAGGTTATCATCGCTGCAATCGTCTAAACGGGTAACATAGTACACCTTTCCGCCCCTTCCTCCGGTGGCGTTTTTGCCATAGCCCTCCGCCGTCGGAAAGGCCCTTACTTCCGCCTTGCACCAAGCACAATGCATCAACAACAAAAGCAGAATAGAGAAAGAAAAGTGTTTCATAAAATTAGTGTTTTTTTGCCATACGAATGAGTTGCAGGCTGTTGAAGATATTTTGCCAAACGATATACGCCGCCGGTCCGATAGCCGCCAGCGGATTGAGATAGGCTTGTGCCATCCAAACGCCTAAGGTAGTGTTTTTCTGCCCGAACGCCTGCCCTGCCGTAACACGGCTCACCGCAGGCATATCGTGCGGAGTAGCACCGGGGTTGATCTCCTCCTCGTGGCTCTCCTCGCCGATAGTGGTAGCGGGAAAACGATAGCCGATACACTTACCGAGGTAGAACTGAAGCAGGCAAGCCGCCAACGAACCTACGCACAACCACACAACCGACAGCCAATCATAGTGCTGTGTCGTGAGCGTTTGCGTGATGTCTGCCATTAGGATAATGAGCGTACCCGCCCATAGATAAAAAGGCATTGAGGTCCAAGTGCGTGAGAGCGCAAAAGTCTTGTCGGAACCGCGGTGGCATTGGTAGGCGTTGTAGGCGAGGCGCAAGAGCCATGCGGCAAAGAACGGACCGAGCAACAGCGGGCCTACCTTGCGCAGTATCAACCACGAGGCCGTCCCGAAAGTCATATCCGCCATCGGATTGACCACAGGAAAGAAAGCCGGCACTACGATTGCCGTGGCGATATTGCTCAGCAAAGTAAACGAGGTGAGGTTCTGTATCGAGCCGCCCAACTTACCCGCAATAATCGGTGCTGCAGTAGCCGTAGGCATAATCACGCATACCATAATTCCTTGCGCCACTATAGCGGCTTGCTCCGAATCAATACACAAAGTGCGGCAGGCATACACGATAGCGTAATAGACACCTGCCGACAGGGCGAGTTGTACGCCCAAGACCACCCAATGCCATGTAGGCAAGCGCAGATCCACGGGATTGACCTTGCAGAATGTGAAGAACAGCATTAGGAAGATCATCGGTGGCAGCAAGGGCATCAAGTGGCGAAACAGCGGATAACCCACCACACCGAGCAACATCGACAGCCACAAGGCATTCTTATCCAAAAAAGACTTTACTGAACCCATTATCGATTCTTATCTTTCAACATTCGTTTATACTGCCGGTTGAATCGGGTATGGAAGAGCACAGCGGCAAAGGTAAGTCCCACAATAAAACCGACCCATATCCCGGCGGCGCCCATACCGAGCGGGAAAGTGCAGACCAAAGCCACCGACAAACCCACAATAATATACGACACAAAAGCAATCACCATAGGCATCTTGACATCGGTGATACCGCGCAGCATAGCCGCACCTACCGTTTGCAAACCGTCGGAATACTGATACAAACCGGCAAAGACAAGCAGTTGCGAAGCAATAGGGATAACCGCCTCATCCTCGGTGAACAGGTAAGGTATGTAGTTGCGCAAACCAATCATAATGGCCGCGCCAATGGTGTTCATCAGTATCACCAAGTGGATACTCGCATTGCTCGCCATACGCACGGCAGGCAGGTCACCTTTGCCCAACTGGTGCGATACGCGTATCGTCGTACCCGCACCGATACCCAACGCAAGCATAAAAGTGAGGTTCGATACCTGCGAAGCAATCTGGTGCGCTGCCACCGCCTCTTTGCTAATCCATCCCACAATAATCACCGATAGGGTGAAGATAATCGTCTCGAAGAAAGTCTGTCCGCCGATAGGGAAACCGATATGCGCAATGTGACAGACCTCTCGCCACGACGAGAGCCTGCGTGAGAAAAGACGGAGATAGCCGCGCCAGTTGCGGTGCAAAACAATCACAACAAACATGCATATCGGCATACCTACGCGCGAGACCAGAGTGGCTATCCCTGCCCCCGTTGCACCCATCGCCGTTGCACCGCAATGCCCATAGATAAACACCCAATTAAGAAAGATGTTCAACGCATTCATCGTCAATACGACCAGCATTGCCATAATCGTATTGCCCAACCCCTCCAAGAACTGTTTTTGTAGACAAAAGAGCAGGTATGGCAGCAGCGAAACCACAATCAATACAAAGTACGGTCGTGCTGCTTCTATCACCTCCGGTTCTTGTCCGAAATAGTCCAAAAACGGGATAAACAATGCCAATATCAGTGTTGCTATTACACTGATAATCAGCGTAAAATACACCCCATTCTGTAGTAGTGAGGCTATCTTTGGGCGTATGCTGTCGCCTTTCTCGGGGTGCTGCGACAGTTCGCCGTCTTGCAAACCGATAAGCGGGGTGATACCCATCAGCGCACCCGAAGCAAACAGCATTATCGTAAAGAAAATAGCATTGGAGAAACTCACCGCTGCCAAATCGACGGTGGAATAACGCCCCACCATCATCGTGTCAAACAGACCAACCAACGCTCCACCCATCTGCGTAAGCATCACAGGTACAGCCACTTTCAGATTGCGTTTGTAGTAAGGAAGATACTCCTTAAATTTGTTAATCAACTGCATACATTATTATTGCACAATGTTTGACGACCACTATTCAGGCGGGGTCATTTTCGCACAATGCCAATATACACACCTCTATAATCGGAGGAACTATCTCTTTCGTTTTAGAGGCTCAACTCGTTAGGTAGAGGAAGGCGGCACTAAAAGTTTATAAACTTACAAAAACTATACCAAACACCACCAAAACTATTCAAAACCACCAAAATATCCATTTTACTCGAATATCTAGAGTTTCTATGATGTCTATATTCCCTAGATTTTCTAGCATACCTTGCCTATTCATGGGCAGCAAAGCAGGGCGGCTACCCTGCTATCCTCATCTCCTCTTCATCGTTTCTTAGTTTTTGCAAATACTTCACCGCCGTTCCTCTTTTTGTTTCATCCAATACATAACATAAATAATTTTCTCCTTCTTTTAATGCCCACAAAACCGTTTCTCCTTCAATTTTTACACTAAACACTCCCTTTTTTCCTGCCAATCTGTCAAAACTTACTTCTTGAATCATTTTCTTTACTGTTTTCATATTTTTCCTTTCTTTTTTTTGGTTAAACACATTATACTATGTGTACTAACTACCTAAAGGTAACCAACTACGCACTATTTTTTCAGAAAAATACGAAAACAACTGTTTATCCGCCTTCTATCGCCCGTCGTTCAAGCATACTAACTCACTCATTGATAGTGATATACATACAAAAAGAGGGTGCCTGCAACCGACACCCTCTTTTTTTTGTATCTTGTTATGTTTACTTTGCGTAGTTGATAGCGCGAGTCTCGCGGATAACCGTTACTTTCACCTGTCCGGGGTAGGTCATCTCGTCTTGAATACGCTTTGCCAAATCGAACGACAGCAACTCGGTATCCTTGTCACTGATCTTGTCCGCACCTACGATAACACGCAGTTCGCGACCGGCTTGCAGCGCATAAGTCTTCACCACGCCGGGGAATGACATTGCCAGGTTCTCCAGGTCGTTCAGACGCTTTACATAACTCTCCACTATCTCGCGGCGGGCACCCGGGCGGGCGCCGGAGATAGCATCGCAGGCTTGTACGATAGGCGCGATGAGCGTCTTCATCTCACATTCGTCGTGGTGCGCACCTACGGCATTGCAGATATCGGGTTTCTCTCCGTATTTCTCGCAGAGTTTCATACCCAGTTCTGCGTGCGGCAGTTCGACATCCTCGTCTGCCACCTTACCTATATCATGCAGCAGTCCGGCGCGGCGTGCGGCTTTCACATTCAGCCCCAGTTCGCTCGCCATAGCGGCGCAGAGGTTAGCGGTCTCACGCGCATGCTGCAGCAGGTTCTGACCATAACTGGAGCGGTATTTCATCTTACCCACTAGGCGCACCAACTCGGGGTGCAGACCATGGATACCCAGGTCAATAGTAGTGCGTTTACCGGTCTCGATGATCTCGTCTTCCACTTGCTTCGTTACCTTGGCTACCACCTCTTCTATACGCGCGGGGTGGATACGCCCGTCTTGTACCAACTGGTGCAGGCTCAGTCGAGCAATCTCTCTGCGCACGGGGTCAAACGCCGACAGCGTGATAGCCTCCGGGGTATCGTCCACAATGATTTCTACACCCGTAGCAGCCTCCAGCGCACGGATATTACGCCCCTCGCGACCGATGATTCTACCCTTCACCTCATCGTTGTCGATATGGAATACCGATACCGTATTCTCGGCAGCCGTCTCGCTCGACACACGCTGGATTGTCTGAATGATGATTTTCTTGGCCTCTTTGTTGGCAGTCAGTCTGGCATCGTCCATTATCTCGTTTACATACGACATCGCCGCTGTCTTAGCCTCGTCTTTGAGCGCATCAATCAGTTGTTTCTTCGCCTCCTCGGCAGAGATACCGCTCAGTTGCTCCAACTGTTGCTCCGCTTGGTGGTGCATCTTCTCAATCTCCTGCGTCTTAAACTCGATAGCCTTCTGCTGCTGTTCAATCTGCTGGCTCTTTTGGTTCAAGTCGTTCTGCGCACGCTGGATATCGCCTTGGCGCTGATTGAGTTGCTGCTCACGCTGTTGCAAGCGTTGCTCTTGTTGTTGCTGCTTCTTTTCTTGTTCGCGAACGCGGTTCTCGTGTTCCAACTTAAGGGCAATAAACTTCTCTTTTGCCTCAATAATCTTGTTTTTTTTCAGTACCTCTGCTTCTTCCTCTGCTTTCTTGAGGATGCTTGCGCTGCTATAGCGAAAGATCACATAGCATACGCCTGCGCCTACCAGCGCACACCCCACGGCTATTAGGATATAGAGTACTGTACTAATTTCGAGTAACATCATATATTTTTGTTTTTTATGGTTAATTTATTCGTTATTGTCTTGTTCCGTTGTCTTGTCCAACGCTTGCCGGATCAGGCGGTTCATCTCCTCTGTCCGCTTCTCTATGGGTTTGAGGTTCTCCGCTTGCGCCATACGCTTCCACGCAAAAGCCGCGTCTAATGCCACATACATCCATAGTTCCTCCACCGACGCTTTCGTCAGACGCTTCGCATAGAGTTGGTAACGCTGATTGAGGTACTGTGCCGCCTCTCGGTATGCCTGTTCATGCTCGCAAGGCACCTCCATCGACACACTGTGCACATCTATCTTCAGCGTGATATGTTGCTTACCATCGCTCATACGCCTGCCTCTCTCAACTATTGCGCATCAACTCGATGGCTTTATCCACTTGCGCTATCATCTGCGTCAGCCGTTGATAAGCCTCCGTGCGAGTCTCTGCCGAACCTGCCAGACTATTCGCCAAGCGCAGTCGGTTACACTCGGTTTGCAACGCTTTCTGCTCCGCATGGCTCTCCATCAGGTCTTGGCTCAGTCCCTCCACTCTCGCCTGCAATGCAGCATTCTCCGCCTGCAACGCTTTGTAGCGCACAAGCAACTCTTGCAGGTTCTGCTCCAGACTGTCCAACGCCTCCAAGCCCATCGCGACCACTTGCTTAGAACGAGTAACCGATACCGATACCCAGTATGCCCTTAAACTGCACACGCTCAGCCTTTCCGAGCGACGCACCGTCCTTGTCAAACTTCTCAATCATCACACCGTTGTAGTACTTCATCGAGGTAGTCAGCGACACCTGCAAGCACTTCAAGAACTGGTACGAGATAGCCACATCCCAGTCCACATCAAAGTTACCAAAGCGGCGGTTGTTGTCGCGGTAGCCCGCAAAAGTCATACCCGAGAAGTCCTTGCCCGTGCCTAAGTCGGCGTACATCTTGCCGTCTGCGTCAGTGTAAATCTTCGTTTTATCCCATGCATACGGAGTGTAAAGCCCCACGCTGGTCATAATCTTCAAGTCCTTGTAGGTGTAGTTAATAGACCCTTTCAGCGACAGACCCAACTCGCAACGGATGTTGTTCTTATAGTTCTTGCTTACTTCGCCCGTCTCCTCATCGGTCGTATAGTGCCATACCGCATACTTGTCCTTCAGCACATATTCTAAGCCCGACACTTCTTCGCCCTCTTTGATGGGGTACTCGTCCTTGTATTTCTCGTTCAAATGCTTGCTTACATAAGCCGTCGTCAGACGCCCGGCCACAGGCGACAAATACACCGAGAAGATGGCGTTCGGTTTCCAGTCAATACCGACCGATATATCCGTATACGAGGGGGCTAAGAACTTCGAGATAATCGGGTCGAAGTCCGCTGTACCGTTGTAGTTACGACCGAGGTCAAACTGGCTCTGGAATCCGCCTAAGATAGTCAGATACCACGCTTTCTCAAACTCCCAACCGAACTTAGTCGCGAAATTGATACGGTCGCTCGACTTCTGAAACTTATCATAGTCTTGGTCAATCCACGACAGTCCGTACTCCAAATCCAAGTTCGTGTCCCACGCCATATTATTCTCGTGATAGAGCAGACGAAACTTGGTGGAAGCCACTGCATTAATGTTGTTATTACCACCGGCTGCCCAGTTCACCAATCCCGTCGCAGCAGCGTTCAAGCCCACTACGCCGGAGAACTTCCACGCCTTCTCGCCGGTATCTACTTTCTTCAAATCAGCAGCAGCCATCCGACAGGCCTTTGCCTGACTTTCCACGGTTGCTTTATTCACCTCCTGCGCCGAAACCACACTTGCGCACAGGATACTCAGAACTGCTAAAGTAAAGAATTTCAGTTTCATATTCTTTCTTACTTCTGTTAAATCGTTATATATCAATTAGTTTTGTTATTATCTCGGTTTTGTTATTGTCAGCCCCACCATAGCAATCACTTTTGCTGTTTTCAATCCCACACGGGACACCGCTTATACGCAGCACCCGCAAATTGACTGCAAAAGTACAAAAAAAAAACGACACCCACAAATCTATTTGCTATCCTGCTTTCATTTTGTCTTTTTTCACCGCCTCACCCACCCTATTCCTACCTTCCCCGCCGACATATTGCTCAAACACAAAGAGACTTACTTCGACAACAATAAACACTCATTTAGTTTTTGGAAATAAATACAGCGACCGTATAGAATATGTTTTCGGGAAATGCTTGAAATGTGTTTTTTTTGGATTTTTGTGTAACAGAAGTACCAATGGATAGCAAAGCACGAAGTCACCGCCAACACGCAAAGCGTACCAATGCGAAGCGTCATTTGCATATCTAAAAATAATTTCGTATCTTTGCACCCGATTTTTAACCTTTACAATCCTTACACACGGTGCCGTAGCCGTACTATACACCCCCTGTCGTGCAGCCGAATGTAAGCCGACCGTAGTATGTGATTAGTATGTGATTACTATGTGATTACTATGTTAGTCAGCCAACCCGATAATACCCTTGTAATACCCAAAGCGTAATCTTAGCGCAATCTTAATACAATTAAACAACTATAAAATTATAAAACAATATGGCAACTGTGATTTTAGAGCACCCGATCCGTGAAATCCATGGCTCACTTACCCCAAAGGGCATCATCAACCGTCAAAAGAAATACCACGACGACCGTGGTCGCGTTATCCACGATGGCATACAAGAAGGGTATGCAGTGCAACACCCGCGCGACTACAAGAAGGATCCGCCCAAGGGTGCCGAACTGGCAAACATCAACCGTTTCCGCCAAGCATGCCTCATCACCAAAGAGATTCTCGATGCCGAGAAACCCGAGCAGACGCCCGTCGTAGCCGTATATCCGCCACAACCCCGGTACCTCACCAAGTCCCAAGCCCAAGCCCTCCTTGCCGACTTCCGCCGACGCTACGACGCACAAATCCCGGGCAAACGAGGTACACACCCCGACCCAAAAGCACCTATCGACAAACATACCTTCGCACCCAAACGCTTTTTCCGTTTAGACAATTTCATACGCTCATTGGTCTATCAAGCCCTCAGAAACAACCCTAACGACCTCCCTGCACAAGCATAGACCTCCCCCACACAAGCATAGAACACCCGCACAAGCAAAAAGCACCCACGCCTGCCCCATTCGAAAAAAGAGGAGGGTTTGGGAAGGTCTGCATAGCATTTTATATGGCATGCATAGAGCCCTTGTACAATGCAAACACTAATTTAGTTTTTGAAAATTAGCAACCATATAGTAGATGTCTTTGTAGGATTTTTGAATGCATTATTGGGAGTTTTTGTATAGAGAGAAGTATGGAAGCAATATGCATAATTACATGTTTAATTACATGATAATTAGTATGTTTAATCGTTAACGGAGGACACCCCAACCCGCGAAGTGTTCCCGCTCCGCTTTATGCCATAAAGCGGCTTTCCTTATGCCCTCCGCACTTCCTCCAACAAAAAATCCACAAAAAAACACACTATATATACATATATCCCAAAAAAAAGCCGTATCTTTGTAGCCTAAAATAAACTCGAATTTAATACACTGCAAATATGAAAAACAACAGATTCTTTCTCTTGTTACTTTTCGTAGTCTTTGGAACACTTGTAGCGTCTGCCGATACCTACAAATATGATTTCACAGACACCAACTCGCTAAATACAGATTGGCAAGTGGATAGTCCCGATGGAACCACTTGCTCCATTGCTTCTGTAAACAACTCTGTCAAAGCAAAAGATGGTGATTTCTTGGCTTGCGCTTTCCCTAAAAGCAAGAAAACATTAGTGGTTACCTCAAAAGCCACCTACTCAAACATATCCAATTTGTCTATGGATATTTGCGCAAGCGACAATAGCAAGCCCACTTTTACAATCAACATCGTGGATGATGCAGGAAATGTGCTTGTCAACCTACTAAAAGACGGAGGAGCAAAAGCCAGTTTCAATACCGGAGGTACCAACAAATGGGGTATATTCAACAAGGCAGTGAGTCCCACTGCTACAGGACATATCCAAATCTCGATGATCTCTTCCTCTTCGGGAAAATATGTAGGTATCGACAATATCGAAATAACCTACACAGGCGGTACCACCCCTCCTGCCCTCAAGTCCTCCGATGCTACGCTCAAAGACCTGCAAGTAGATGGCACTACCGTCAGCGGTTTCAACTCCGCCACACACGCCTACAGAGTTCTGCTCCCTGCGTCTTACACCGGTATGCCCGTTGTCAGTGCCACAGCCAACGATGCCAAAGCCACCGTTGCTGTTACGCAAGCCACTGCCATCCCCGGAACAGCCTCCGTCCTCGTTACGGCCGAAGACGCTACTACCCTCACCTACACCATCGCTTTCACCCGCGCCGAGGAGAACACACCTTCTATCACCTCATTCACGGTTGCAGGTGTGCAAGCCACTATCAATCAGACCGATAAGACAATCACCGCTACCCTTCCGCTCGGTACATCGCTCACAGCCCTTACCCCCACTGTCGCAGGCGAGAACATCGCTTCCTACACCCCGCAGGGCGCACAAGATTTCTCCGCACCCGTGCAATATACCGTTCTCTCCGCTGCGGGCAAGAGCGTAACCTATACCGTTACACTCAGCGTGGAGCAACCTAAGTCCTCAGATGCAACCCTCGCCGGCCTCACTGTCGGCGGCAAGTCGGTTACCCTCCAAAGCGGTATCCTTACCTACACCGTCGATGCCGAAGCAGGCGGTGCAGTGCCACAGGTATCGGCTACGCCCCACGATAGCAAAGCCAAAGTGGTTATCACGCAAGCCTCTTCGCTTACCGACAAAGCCACCATCGTCGTTACCGCCGAGGATGGTACAACCCTCACTTATACAATCACCTTCAATGTCAAAGTACCTTCTTCCGACCTCACTATCCACACCCCGGGTATCTTCGAGGCAGAGAAGATAGCAGGCGGATACGGCGGCACACTCACCCCGCTCAACGGCCGCGAGTATGAGGTGTACTATGCAGGAAGAGATGCTGATGACAACGCCACTATCGGTGTTACGGGTACCGACCGTGTAGCCGGTATTACCAAGAACGAAACCACCGCTGCTTGCGAAGCCGCTGACGGCTGGTTCAAAGGCACTATCGAATCGGTCGGTTCGGCAACCGTTACCGCCACCGAAGAGTTTACCAAAGGAACATCGGGGCGTGAACACCGTATGAACAACGGACACTCCTACACCTTTCACATCAGCGGATACGACCAATTCTCTATCCTCGCTAAGGATAAGAAACAAGATACCAAAGGCACAAAACCTACTGATAACCAATACTTTGAGGTCTATATCGATGGTGTCCTTCAACCGCTGCAATTCAACAAAGACTCCTACACTATCCGCCGCTACGACATCACCACAGGCGAGCATGTCATCTCCGTCAAAGCCATCAACGGACAGAGCCGTTTTGTAGGTTTCTCCCTCCGTGTAGCTGACGAACCGCGTGTCAGTTGGTTGCGCGGCAACGACTCCACCCAATCTATTCTCCAGACACGCAGCATAGCCCCCGTTACCTACTACACCAAGTACAACGCCAAAGGGCGCACCGCACTCGAGTGGCAAGGCGCACAAGCCACGGGTATCACCCTCACCAACATCGCCTCCGATGGTATAGGCGACACGCTCCGCCTCGAAGGTACAGCCAACTGCCCCGTCGGCACCTATATATATAAGGTAGTGGCATACAACCAAAGCGGGGTCGTTACCAACTCGCTCACTGGTCAACTCTCTATCACCTCCAAGATAGAGGCTACCTCCGATACTATCCAAGACGGATTCACCAACGAAGCCATTGATGGCTTCACTTTCCGCTACTACGCCCTCAGCCCCGCCGACATCATACTCACTTGGACGCAAACTACCCCCGCCGGTATCACAGGGCAAGGCAACAACGGCACCTACACCATCAGCGGTACGCCTACGCAACCCGGTGTCTATCCCTTTACGGTTACCGTGCTCGGTGGTAACTCCGTGTCGGGTAAACTTACGGTTACTACCTTCGACCCGGGCAACGACCCTATCCTCTATCTCTACAAGAACACCGGTGCTTATGAGAAAGACGGAGTCTATCTCTACCTCAAGAGCCAAGGCAAGAACCTCGTGCCGCGCAAAGCACAAGACGCTCTCCGCGACAAAGCGCAGTACGACAAATATACTTGGGTCATCATCTCCGAAGATGTCGATGCCAACAACGCTGAGATCATGGCACTCGCACGCGGCAACCAAATCAGCATGCCCGTGCTCAATATGAAGTCCTTCTCCTATTCCGAGAGCCGACTCGACTGGGGCGACCCCGACAACGGCAGCCTCAACAACCGCTCCGTGCGTGTCGTACAAGCCGCACACCCTATCATCAAAGCCATCGGTAAGAAACAAGGCGACGAGATACAAGTGCTCGATACCGTCATCGGCAAAGGCCTCATGCCTGCCGCCGTCGATTACCAAGGTACGCTCTGCCTCGCTACGGCTACCACACGCGGAGAGACCTACACGGGCGACGGACACGAGGAGACTTTCCTCCACGAGGTGCCCGCTACGCTGCGCAACGGAAAGAAATACATCTCTTTCCCGCTCGCTATCCAAAGTAGTCAACGCCTCACCGCCGAAGGCAAACGCCTGCTCGATGCTTGTATCAACTATCTGCTCGGTACGACCACCACTATCGCTCTGCCCGAACTGAGAATCACTTCCTTCGCAGTTGATGGCAATGCTGCCACTATCTACCAAGACCAAGATAGCATCAACCTCGTCATGCCCGAGGGAACCGACCTTACCGCACTTGTTCCTGAGATTAAGGTGTCCGACCCCACTACGCACATCCTCTGCAAGTCCGCACTCGAAGATGGCAGCGTCGATTTTAGCAATAGCAACCTCAAAGCCGTCATCTACACCGTCAGCGACTACATCAATGTGCGCCACTATGTGGTTACCATCACCGCTATCCAACCGATGGCTATCGATGGGGTCTATCAGTCGGGCGAATGGGTGAATATCTACGACATCCAAGGCCGTAAGATTGCTACCACCAACGAGAACATCTATTCTCTTGCTCTCCCCCGCGGTATCTACCTCGTGCAGACCACACACGGCACTCTCAAAATAATGAAATAACCACCACCGCCCCTTCGGCAATATCTGCTTCTGCGGACTGCTTGGCACCTGCCCGGCAGTCCGCTTTCTATTACTACCCCAATTACGGAATAGCGTACCTGCATTACCTATTTTGTGTAGTGTATTTGGGCAAAACAAAAATTATTCGTATCTTCGCGCCACAAAACAATCAACCATCATGGACGAGATACAACACATCGAAACCATCACCGAGTACAACGACCTCAACGGCTTCAAGACTATGCACCCACAAGTGGCGTATGTCGAGTTCCACAACTCGCCATTGCGTATCATCGGCAAGCACACCTACGGTTTCTACACACTCTTTCTCAAAGAGACCAAAGGTTGCGTACTCAACTACGGGCAAACCCAATACGACTTCGATTGCGAAACGGTCGTCAGTATGGCACCCAAGCAATTGCTCGAAAGCCGCCCCATGCCCGGCGTACCCAAACACGCTATCGGTGTTCTCTTCCACCCCGATTTCCTCCACGGTACCCCGCTCGCCAAGAAGATGAAAGAGTACTCCTTCTTCTCCTATGCCAGCAACGAGGCACTACACCTCTCCGAGGACGAGGTGCAAGTCGTTCACAACTGTATGCATATCATCGATGTCGAACTCCAACACCCTATCGATAGGCACTCGCGCGGACTGATTATCACCAATCTTAAACTCTTGCTCGACTACTGCATGCGTTTCTACGAGCGGCAGTTCGTTACCCGACAAGACCTCAATATCTCAGCCCTTGCATGCTTCAACGAGTTGCTCGACGATTATATCTTCTCCGGCAAAACGGCTACCGAAGGTGTCCCTACCGTCAAGTACTTTGCCGACCAAGTGTACCTCTCGCCCAACTACTTCGGCGACATGGTCAAAGCCGAGACAGGTAAGACCGCACAAGAGCATATCGCACTACACCTCTTTGAGTATGCCAAACGGCAACTGCGCCGCCCCGATCTGACCATCAAGCAAGTGGCACTACAAACAGGCTTTCAGCACCCGCAACACTTCATGCGCTTCTTCAAACGCCACGCCGGCATCACCCCCACCGAGTTCCGCAAAGCCAACTAAAAGACACCTATATCTAGAATATCTAGAGAATATAGAGCATATAGAATATCTAGCCCCCCTAGTAATATCTATAAAAAAACTCTCTATATATTATGAAACGATTTATTTTATCAATTCTTACCATTATGGCTATTTCTACTACGAATGCAGCCGACAAAGTGCTGGTTGCATATTTCTCTGCTACAGGCACCACCAAAGCGGTAGCCGAGCAGATTGCGCTCGCCACAGGCGGCGAACTCATGGCTATCGAGCCGGTACAACCCTACACTGATGCCGACCTTAACTGGCGTAATAAGCAGTCCCGCAGTACCATCGAGATGCAAGATGAGAACGCGCGTCCTGCTATCAAGAAGACCAAAGACAACCTCGATGCCTATTCTGTAGTCTATGTCGGCTTCCCCATATGGTGGTATGTCGCTCCGCGTATCATCAACACCTTCCACGAGACCTACGATCTCTCGGGTAAGACCATCATCCCGTTTGCAACCTCGGGCGGTAGCGGCATAGCCGGCTGCGTGGCTCCACTGCGCAAAGCCTATCCCAACTTGCACTTCGAGGACGGCAAACTCCTCAACTACCCCTCCTACGAGGAGATTCAAGCGTGGGTAAAACGCTAATCCATTACATATTCTCTCTATCCTTCGGACTATCATTGATAATCCTGTCGGCAAGAGTGAACCTACATACACAATCCCCATTTATTAGGACGGTCTTTCACTGCAAGTAGGGATTGTATCAGTGGCAAAAACAGCGTACCTTTGTACTATCAAACAAGGGTACGCCGTTTTTGCTTTATAGGTATGCCGAACGCCGTTTCTCGAAAAGAGCGGCATACCACAGCAGGCAAAATCGCGCCACAAGTACCCGACACAACAATTTAAGAAGAAACACGATTTATTAACAATTTATCCAAACATAGTCTATGAGACAAAACAAACTACTATGGCTCTTGTCGTTGGGATGGTTCTCCGCGGCATTATGGGCGCAAACTGCTGCCACTGCATTGCCTTATTCCACAGGCTTTGAGGACGCAACCGACAATGCCGCATGGCAGATGTCGCAAGGCAACACTATCAACCGCTGGCAAATCGATACTGCCGCCTTTCAAGCAGGAAACCATGCACTCTACATCAGCAACGATCAAGGTGTCAATCATGCGTACTCCACAGGCGAAAAGACGCAACTACTCCAAAAAACCGCTCGAAGTGGGATACCTGACCGACCTGGCCGACTCTACCACTTGGCATACCCTCGCTACCTGCGAAGGTACCACCGCATGGACACGCGTCATACTGCCTCTTACCTCCGATCCCGCTGTTGCGCAGCCTTACTTCGGATTCCGCTATGCACCCAACTACAACTATCGCAGTCAGGTCTATATCGACAAGATTTCAGTGCGCCGCCCCGCAGTCTGTGCTGCCCCGAGCAATCTGTATGTGGTCGATTCGTTGGCTACGCCGAGTAGCGTTACCTTCGCTTGGACAGGCAAAGCAGACAATGGATATACCGTCAGCCTATACGGCACAGACACCATCGTTATGCAAACGGCAGACACTTTCTGCGTCTTAGACGGGCTTACCGCTGCTACCCGCTACACCTATCGTGTAGAGATTCTTGCTCACTGCCAAGCAGGCGATGCTATCGACCTCCTCTCCCAATCGCTCACGCTCGCTACGGCATGCGCTCCGATAACCGATTTCCCGTGGCAGGAGAACTTCGACAGCCTCCGTATCGGCACTTTCGACCAAATATGCTGGAGCAATGAGCATATCGCAGGTAGCGGCAGTTCGCTGTTTAGCATCTCCAATTCTGCATGGGGAATAGGCGGCAACACCACCAATATGCTCAGTCTGTCTTATATGGCTGCCGGTACCTACACACAGTTAGTCTTGCCCGAGATGGACATACCCGCAGCCGAGTGCTACGACCTGATTCTCGACATCTACCGCCAAAACGGCAGTCGCTACCCGGGTGAGGGGGTGTATATCCTTGCCGAAACCGATACGCTCGCTTTTGTGCCTAACGACTACGCCGCTATCGGGCAGAACATCCCCGCCGAAACCGAAGCGGCTTGGTACACCTACCGTTTTACCCTTCCCCGCCGGGGTACACTGCGTATTGCGTTCCTCGCCAGAAGCGAGTATGGCAACCGTATCTGTATCGACAACCTATCGGTAGAGCATAACGGCAAAGTGCCTAGAGCAATCTTGCAGTCGTATGGTACCGACAATCGGACGATTAAAATTATCCATGGCGGACAAGTGTACATCGTGCGCGATGACAAGACCTACAACCTGCTCGGGCAAAGTGTGGAAATACAATAAACCTTCGCCAATTCCGAAACAGAGCAACGCAAAGAGGGTGTTTATCAAGCCATAGACCCCCTCTTTGTATTTCACAGACAAGAAAGAAATTAATGGTTAATTACATGGCAATTAATGTTCCCTTAGTGTTCCCGCCATGCCTTAATCGTCAATTAACCGTTAACGGAGGATAATGGACACCTACATGGTTTTATATGGCATTTTATATGGTCTTTAATGGCGAACATAGAGCATTAACGGAGAACCATAGCATACACGGAATCGCGATGTGCCATTTTGGTGCAGTTGCTCTGAGTGCATGCAAAATAAATTTGCATACACCGATTTTTTATAGTAACTTTGCAGCCGAATGAGAATATAAGTTTTTACTATGAATATATCGTACAATTGGCTCAAACGCTACATCGCTCTTACCGACGATGCCGACACAGTTGCTAAGATCCTAACTTCTATCGGTTTGGAAGTAGGGACAGTAGAGAAAGTACAGACTATCAAAGGCGGTTTAGAGGGCTTGGTGGTAGGCGAAGTGCTTACCTGCATCCCGCACCCCAACTCCGACCATTTGCATATCACCACCACGCGTATCGCTCCCCATGCCGAACCGTTGCAGATCGTCTGCGGCGCACCCAATGTGGCTGCGGGGCAGAAAGTCATCGTGGCTACTATCGGCACCGTCTTGTACGATGGCGATGAGCATTTTACTATCAAACGCGGCAAGATCCGTGGCGAGGAATCGCTCGGTATGCTCTGCG
Organism: uncultured Bacteroidales bacterium; assembly: GCA_900542355.1. Classification (GTDB taxonomy): domain Bacteria; phylum Bacteroidota; class Bacteroidia; order Bacteroidales; family Paludibacteraceae; genus Colicola. Next base: position 154,163 of record UQNE01000001.1, read on the forward strand.
CTGAAGACGAGATAGGCGTAGGTAACGACCACGCAGGTATCATCGTTCTCCCTTCGGATACCCCTGTCGGAATGCCTGCCAAGGAGTACTATCATGTTGAAGACGATACACTCATCGAGGTGGATATCACCCCAAACCGCTCCGATGCTATCAGCCATTATGGCGTGGCACGCGACCTCTATGCCTACTACCAAGCACATAGGCAGAATATCCCCCTTACCAAACCGAGTGTGGACGCTTTTGCCGTGCAGAACCACAACCTGCCTATCGACATCACTATCGAAGATACCGACGACTGCCCACGCTACACAGGCGTGTCTATCGAGGGTGTAACCATCAAAGAATCACCCGATTGGCTCAAAAAAGCACTCACCACTATCGGTCTGCGTCCGATCAACAATGTGGTGGATGTTACCAACTTTGTTCTCCACGAGACAGGACAGGCGCTCCACTCTTTCGATGCCGACAAGATCAAAGGACACCGCGTGATTGTCCGCAAAGCACACGAGGGCGAGAAATTCACTACTCTCGACGGCGTAGAGCGCACCCTTTCGGCAGCCGACCTGATGATTTGCAATGCCGAAGAACCGATGACTATTGCCGGTGTGTTCGGCGGACTCAACTCCGGCATTACCGACCAAACGAAGAATGTATTCCTCGAGAGTGCCTACTTCAACCCCGTTTGTATCCGTAAGACCTCGCGCCGTCATCAGTTGCAGACCGATGCTTCCTTCCGTTACGAGCGCGGCTGCGACCCAAACAACACCCTTTATATCCTCAAGCGTTGCGCCCTGCTAATTCAAGAAGTGGCAGGAGGTAATGTAGCAATGGAGATCAGCGACAACGGTCAGACCTTCTTTGAACCTTTCCCTGTTACGATCAACATTCCCCGCGTGAATGCCTTGATTGGTAAGGAGATAGGCGAACAGACTATCGAGACCATTCTCCGTGCATTGGAGATGGAGATTATCAGCAAAGAGGGCAACAATTGGCATATTACCGTGCCTCGCTACCGTGTAGATGTACAGCGCGAATGCGATGTGGTGGAAGATATCTTGCGTATCTACGGCTACAACAATGTCGAGTTCCCGGAAAAGGTGAATACTAACCTCAGTTATAGCCCCAAGCCCAACCCACAGAAGTTGCAGACACGCCTCTCTGAGCAACTCACAGCCCAAGGTTTTTACGAGATTCTCAACAACTCGCTCACCAAGGTAGCGTACTACGAACCCTTGCAGACCTACCCGTTGGCAGAGTGCGTCAAGATAAAGAACCCGCTCAGCCAAGACTTGGGCGTAATGCGTCAGACCCTTCTCTTCGGCGGCTTGGAGTCTATCCAACGCAATACTAATCGCAAGAATGCCGACCTCAAATTCTATGAGTTTGGCAACTGCTACCACTACCACGCTAACCCCGCCGCTCGTGAGCATAACCCCGAGAACCCGCTGGTGGAGTACTCCGAAGAACCGCACTTGGCACTTTGGCTCACCGGCAACAAGACCAAACAGTCGTGGATTCACAAAGACGAGAAAGCCACTTTCTATACGCTCCACGCTTATGTCAATACCCTTCTTACCCGTATGGGTGTCGATGTGGCACATTGTACGCTCGAGCCTTTCCATAACGAGTTGTTTGCCGACGGACTGCTCCTCAAAGCGCAGAACGGCAAGCAGTTAGGCTATATGGCGGTGGTAGATAAGCGACTGGCTAAGCAGTTCGACATCGATGATGCTGTCTTCTATGCCGACCTCGATTGGAAACAACTGCTGCGCCAAAATAAGCAGTACAAACCGGTTATCAACGACCTGCCTAAGTTCCCCGAGGTAAAACGCGACTTTGCACTTCTCGTCGATAAGCAAGTCGAGTTCGCCGACCTGGCACGCGCCGCCTTCGAGACCGAGCGCAAACTGCTCAAGAATGTCTATCTGTTCGATGTCTATGAGGGTAAGAACCTCGAACTGGGTAAGAAGTCGTATGCACTATCCTTTATCCTGCAAGACCCCGACAACACGCTCAAAGACAAGCAGATAGAGGCTATCATGCAACGCCTCCAAAAGACCTTCGAGGACAAGTTCGGTGCTAAACTACGCTAATCATCCACTAATATGAAGAAATTATCATTTGTTTTGTTGCTCCTTGCGGCAACACTGAGTCTCTCGGCACAAGATGTGATTTACAAGTTGTCGGGTGATTCTATCTTAGCAAAGGTAGAGGCCGTAACCGATGAGGCAATCACCTATCACCGTTTTGACAATCCTGCGGGACCCGTCTATACTATCTCAGTGCAGAATGTGGCGTCTATCCGCTATGCCAATGGTGTGGTAGAGAAATACACTGCTGCCAACAGCAGTCTGCAATACCGCTCCAATGCCGCTATGGCGAGCGCACCGGCGCAGAATGTGCAAAATGTACCGCAGGAGAAAAGCAATGTGACTTACAAGGTATCAGTCAATAAGAACGACCCTGCCACTCGCTCCGACTATCAAAAAGCACTTACTCGCAGCGGCAATACCTATTTCTATGGAGGCGATGCAATGGACAAGAAAGCCTACCTCCGTTTCCTCGAAGCCAACTGCCCTGCCGCTTGGCAAAAAGCCAATACGGGTTATAAAACGGCTACAGCAGGTTGGTGTCTGCTCGGTATCGGTGCTGCTTTCGAGGTAGGCGGTGTCATCGGCGTGATTGCTACGGCTGGAAATATAGTTAATAACGAATCTGCCGACCCGTATGCAACGGCCAACGGCATATTGGGATTGAGTGCGCTTTACTATATCGGCGGTGTAAGTATCTTGGCTTCAATCCCCACACTTTGTGTCGGTTACGCCAAGATGCACAATAGCGTGGATGTCTATAATGTATCTTGCACCACGGCGCAGGCTCGCCCCTATTGGAGCGTTCAGACTAGCCGTAACGGCGTAGGCTTGGCATACAATTTCTAATCAGCCCCAAAGAGGAGACTCCCTAAAAAGACCTCCGCTCCAACGCATAACGACATAAAAAAACACGGCAGGGACACCTATCCTTGCCGTGTTTTTTGTATCTGTGTGCATCCGATGCAACCACATCATTAAATCCGAAATGCTTTATTCAATGCATAATGATGAATGCATAAATAGTCGTTCCTTAAGAATACGCTATTGTGTTGATAATCAGAAAAATAGTTGTGATTTCACTTGCATAATTCCGCAAAATTTTATACCTTTGTAGTGCAAAACTTTGCAGAAAAGTACAATAAAAAAGCGATATTATGATAGGTCATTTATCCCATCCGTCCGAACAAGAATTGTTTCGTCCCCGTTTGGCGAGTTTCATAGCTCCCGACAACGAGTTGGTCTTGTTGGCTGATAAAATAGATTGGTCTTACTTTGAAACGGAGTTTGCACCTCTTTATTCGACGAAGGGCAGGAAAGCAGTCCCTATCCGCTCTATGGTGGGGTGTCTGCTATTGAAATACTTGTACAATTTGGGCGATGAGACATTGGCGAAGGCGTTGGAAACGAACCCTTATATGCAGTATTTTTGCGGTGAAGTGTTTTTTCGTTTCTCCTTTCCGTTTGACCCGAGTGAGTTTGTGCATTTTCGCAAACGCATAGGCGAGAAAGGTATCAATACGATATTCCAATACAGCATCAACCTTCATGGCAAAGACGCAAAAGAGGATTTGGTGATGTCGGATACGACCGTCCAAGGCAACAATACCACATTCCCGACGGATGCCAAACTGTACAAGAAAGTGATCGACGGTTGCAATCGTATTGCTAAGAAAGAGGGTGTTGAACAGCGTCAGATGTGCACGCGCAAGAGCAAGGAACTACTGCGTCAGACCTACAACTCGCAACACCCCAAGCGTGCCAAAGCGGCTAAGTCCGCCATGCGTCATTTGAAGACGCTAGCGGGCAGGCAAGTACATGAATTAGAGGTCAAATTGAGCGATGAAACAAAGAAAGTGTATGAGGAGATTCTGAAAATTTACCATCATATTTTAGCGCAAACGCGCCAAAGTAAAGATAAGATTTACAGTCCCCATAAGCCCTACACGACTTGCATAGCGAAAGGGAAAGCGGGTATCCCTTATGAGTTTGGCAACAAGGTAGGCATGATAACCACGGCGAAGAGTCGTATTGTGATAGCGATAAAGGCTTTTGAGGGTAATCCTCATGATAGTAAGACTATAGAACCGTTGTTGCAACAGATGGAGGATAATCATCAGGCACTGCTCAAATGTTTGGCTTATGACCGTGGCGGGCGAGGTGCCAAGGCGATAAAAGGGGTGGAGATTTTGACATCGGGTAAGCCCAATGCGACAGACAGTGCCCAAGACCGTGCAAAGAAAAGGTATCCGTTTAGACGCAGAGCGGGGATAGAACCCCACTTGGGGCACTTGAAGTATGACTATCGTATGCTGAAAAATTATCTCTATGGCAAAGCATCATCAACTATCAATGCGATGATGGCGGCTACTGCGTGGAACTTAAAGAAGATGATGAGGAAACTCAAATCTTTTTTGGACTTTTTGTGCAGATATTATGCCGCACTTACTACAGACCCTAGGTTGATTATGTTATCTGAAATCTAATTCTTAAGGAACGACTATATAAAAAGATAAGATAGGTTACATTTCTTGGAGGCAATCGGTTAGGATAGTTAGGATATCGTTTTCTTGGAGGGGTACCCATGCGGAATCGAGGCCTTCGTTGAGGGCAATATGTTGTGCTATTTCGGGTAGGCGGGATGCGTCAATGCCCACTTGCGGTAGCGTCATAGGGATACCTAATTCGTGATAGCAACCATATAATGCGTGTATTGCCGCTTCGGGGGTATCGGTGTGCCATATATGGTTTCCGAAGGATGTGATGCGTTCGACCACTTGCGCGTGGAGGTCGCCGGTGGTATGGGTGAGTATATACATCATCCAACGTGGAGCAACGATGGCGAGGCCTATGCCGTGTGTGATGTCGTAGAATCCCGACAGCGCGTGTTCGATGGCATGCAACGGCCATCCGCTCTCGCTGTTGCCCAGTGCATATATACCATTGCAGCCCAATGTGCAGGCGTAGAATATCTCTGCGCGCGCGTTGTAATCCTCCGGGTTCTGTAGCACGACATGCACATTCTTACAAAGCGACCGTACCGCTCCCTCCATAAAGGCATCGTTCATGTCAATATGGTCGGCGCAGAAATACTGCTCCATGATATGGCTGATACAATCTGCCACGCCCGCCAAGGTGTGCATAGGGGGCACGGTGAAGGTATAGGTGGGGTCTATGAAACTGACTGCGGGGAAATTGGTAGGTGCGAGGTAGCCGATTTTATCGTGTGTTTCGGGGCGTGAGATGACCCCTCCGCAGTCGTATTCGCTTCCTGTGGCGGCGAGGGTGATGATATCTACGATGGGGAGTGCAGCCAATGTCTTCACTTTGCGGGTGATAAGGTTCCACGTTTCACCGTTGTACTTTGCGCCCGCAGCGATGGCTTTGGAGCAGTCTAAGACGGAACCTCCGCCGACACTCAGAATGACATCGATATGTTTCTCCTTGCATAGTCGCACTCCCTCCACCACGCTTGTGGAATACTTGGGGTTGGGTTCAATACCCGGCAACTCGGTTATCTCGGCATCGGACAAGAGGGCATATACCTTGTCGTAGAGGCCTGAACGTTTGATACTTCCGCCGCCGTAGGTGAGCAGGATTCGTTTTCCGAACTGTGCCATAACGCGTGGCAATTTCTCATCGACCACTCCGCGCCCGAAAATGAGACGCGTGGGTGTTTGATAATCAAAGTTTTGCATAGTATAACATATTTGGTTTGCAAAATTACATAAAAAAAGCGACTTGTGCAAATGTCATTCGCCGATAGCCGTGGCGAGCGTTGCTTGTGCGATGAAAGCGTCGGCGACATCGGTGAGATAGGTTTGGTATAGTTCGTTGTAGGCAGTTCGCGCGGCGATGAGTTCGAGGAGGGACATTTCGCCTTTATGGTAGCCCTGTGTGCGTTGGTGCAACACTTGTGCAGCGTCTGCGAGCGTGCGGGTGAACGTTGTCATCAGTCGCGACTTGGCAGCATAGGCGTAGTAGGTTTGTTGCACCTCGGTGAGAATCTGCTGCTGCAAGGCTTGTACATTCATTTCGGCTTGTTTTATTTGCGCTTTTGCCTGCTGCACGGGTCCTTTGTTGGCAGAGGAGAACTTGATGGGGATACTGAACCCGACGGAGAACCCGTCAAAAGGCGGGGCAGGTGCTTCCTCGTTTCGCACACGCATGGCATGAGTGTAACCTGCTTCGAGGGTGAGTTCGAGGTGTTGCGCCGCCTTGATGACCCGCAGTTGCTGCTGTGTGAGTGTTTTCTCGGCGACAGCGCGTATCAGGTCTGCACGGTTGGCGAGTGCGCGTTGTTGGAGTTCTTCGAGCGAGGCAGTGGGGAGAGGTACGATAGGCAAGATACTGTCGGTGATACCTGTGAGCGTCTCGCCGCTGATTAGGGACAGGTCTGCCAGGGCATTCTGCTTTTCCACCAAGGCGTTCTGCCATTGGTGGAAGCAGAGATTCGCCTCCACTTGAGATTGCATAGCGGTAGCCTTGTCGGTATCGCCCACCGACAGACGCAAACTGTCTCCCCGTGCTATTTCGCTCATAATCAGGTAGGTAGTATGGTACACTTGTTCGGATTGTATAGCCAACCACGCCATTGCATACATCTCTGCAGCCTGTTGCCGGAGGTTTCTGAGATAGTCAGCCACTGCTGCGCGTGTAACTTCCACCTCTGCTTTTGCCGCGCCGATATTTGCTGCCCTCTCGCCACCGAGAGGGATGGTATAAGCCAATCCGACATCGAATGTCTGCCCCATCTGCAAGTTCCAATCTTGGTTATTTCCGTATGAAAAACTCAGTTCAGGGTCGCGAAACACCCGCGCTGCCTGCTCTCCCGCCAAGGCCATATCGATGGCATATTTTTCGGCGAGATAGGCAGTGTTCTGCGAGGCTACTTTTTGGAGGAATGTCTCGTAATCGGGCAAGACCGATGCCTTAGCACTACAGCATAAGGCGGTGATTATCATCAAGTTAAGCGTCAATCGTTTCATATTCGTGTTTGTTTTTGATGAGCGTATGACGCTCGATGAGATAATATAAAGCGGGCAGAACATAGAGGGTGATAATAGTGGAACAGAGCAATCCATAGACAATCACGGTAGCCAACGGACGCTGCATGTCGGAACCTATTCCTGTCGCCAACGAGGCGGGGAAAAGTCCGATGATTGCCACCGAAGCAGTCATCAGCACAGGGCGTAATCGGTCAGCAGACCCTGTTCGCACAGCCCTGCCAAGGGTTAGTCCCCGTTTGCGCAAATCGTTGATATGCGATAGCATGATGACGCCATTCTGAATAGTGAGTCCGAAAAGAGCAATGAAACCCACTGCCGACGAGACATTGAACGACATACCCCGTATGACCAACGCTGCCAGACCTCCCAATAGCGAGAGCGGTAGCAGACCGATAAGCAATCCCGCCTGACGGAATCGACCGAAGACGGCAAACATCAGCAAGAACATTATCGCCAAAACAAACGGAATCACCACAGCAAGACGCATATATGCACGGCGTTGGTTCTCAAATTGGCCATCCCAACGAATGGAGTATTTCTGATGGTCCATAGGAATCGCAGCGACGATAGGTTTTGCCTCGTTGAGGAAAGAGGTCAGGTCTCGTCCGCGGAGGTTGATACGCACAGCAAGGTGTCGGTGATTCATCTCGCGTGTGAGGGTGGAAGCCCCCAGCGTGGTATGTATAGAGGCTACTTGCGAAAGGGGAATCTGTGCGCCTGTAGCCGACATAAGCAGCAGAGAACCAATCTGTTCGGGTGTCTCACGTACTTCGGGTCGGTAGCGACAAGTAACATCGTAGGTTCGCCCAACGACATATACCTCGCTCACAGCCCTACCTCCGATAGCCACTTCGATGAGTTGGCTCACATCTGCCACATTAAGTCCGTAGCGTGCCACTCGCTCGCGGTCGATAGCAATCTGTAGTTGGGGGAGTGGCGGTTCTTGGTCGATGACCACATCGGATGCACCGGGAATGGCTTTGATACGCTCCACCACCTCTTCGGCGATACGGTGTGCCTCGTCTTGGTCTTCACCGTAGATTTTCACAGCCAAGTCGGAATGCGAACCTGCTATCTGGTCCATCACCATGTCGATGATAGGTTGCGAGAATCCCACCTGATAGCCCGGCATAGTGGCAATCATTGCTTCCATATCGGCAATAAGGTCCGATTTCTTTCGCCCCCATTTCCATTGGTTATATGGTTTTAGCCCCACACATACCTCGATATGCGACGATGTGAACGCCTCTGCCCCCTCGTCATCACGCCCCACCTGGGTCATTACATAGGTTACCTCGTCGAACTGTTTGAGGCGTGCGCGCAGGGTATCGGCAAACTGTTGCGAGCGTTGCAATGAGATACCATAAGGCGTCTGCACCTGTATCCATATCCCCCCTTCGTCCAACTCGGGCAGGAAATCCTTGCCGACACCAAAACCCAATCCCACCACGATAAGCAGGATGGCTACGATGGGCGCAAAGAGTTTGCGCGGGTGGGTGAGAAGCCAATCGGTATGACGATGGTATGCCATCGTGAGACGCTCCAACACTTTGTTGTGGTAAATATTTCGGGGCTTGCGATAGAGCGCATAGTCAATGGCAGGAATCAGTACCAACGAAGTGAGCATTGCGCCGATAAGGGCATACCCCACCGTGAACGCCATAGGCGTAAATAGTTTGCGCTCAATGCGTTGGAAAGCAAACAGGGGCATATAGGCGATGATGATAATCAAGGGTGGCGAAAAAGATAGGTTTAGCCACCGCCGCCATATGTTCCACTGCCGTCTCGCGTTTGAGCATCTCAGTCGGTCGGTCCTCACGCAGGCGGATAATCGTTTCCATCATTACGATAGACCCGTCCACGAGGATACCGAAGTCGATGGCTCCGAGCGAAAGCAGGTTGGCGGGTACATCGGTGAAATGCATCAGGATAAACGCCACAAGCAACGATATAGGAATGGCAATCGCCACGAGAAGTGCAGCGCGGGGGCTGCCCAAAAAACAGATTAGCACGGCGATGACAAGCAACATACCGAACAGCAACATGTGCGAGACGGTCTGCAAAGTGGTATTCACCAAGTGGGTTCTGTCCATCACGGGCTTAATCTGCACCCCGTGTGGCAATGCCCCCTGCGTATTGAGTTCGTCCACGGCAGCATGCACCTGTTCCAAGACGGCAGACGGATTCTGGTAGCGCAACATCTGCACGATACCCTGTACGCCGTCGGTCTGATGAATCGTGTCGTCATAGCCCAACGCCCCTTTGCGCTCTAAGTTGCCATATTTGACCTCGCCCAAATCGCGCAGGTAGATAGGGTGTCCGTTGTCGGTTCTTACCACTATATCGCGCATCTCGTTCAGGTCGTGGATAAGCCCCACCGAGCGCACCACATAACTCAGTTCGCCACGGTCTAACATCGACCCGCCGGCGTTGGAGCTGTTCGCTTGGATGGCTTCTTCTATCTCGGTGAGCGACACGCCATAGCGTTGCATACGCTCAGGGTCTAATTCTACCTGATATTGTGTGGTGATACCTCCGTAGTTGCTCACATCGGCTACACCCTGTATCTGTCTCAGGCGCGGGATGATGACCCACTTGTTGAGATCGGTTAGTGTCCGCAAATCCGTGTTGCCGTCAGACACTAAGATATATCGGTATATCTCACCCGTAGGAGAGGTGAGCGGGTTGAGTTCGGGCTCAGCATTATATGGCAAATCCACTGCCGCAATACGCTCCGTAACCCGTTGGCGCGCCCAATAGTCGTCGGTTCCGTCCTCGAAGACGAGTATGATAATCGACAGGCCAAAGGTGTTCTTTGAGCGCATAATACTCAGGTTGGGCGTTCCGTTGAGTGCCCGCTCCAAAGGAATGGTTATCTGTTGCTCTATCTCCTCCGCTGCCAATCCTGGCACTTGGGTTACCACCTGAACGGTTACATCGGCAATGTCGGGATAGGCATCAATAGGCAACTGACGCCACGAATATAATCCCAAGAAAGTGATAATGCAAAATAACGAGATGACAAGCCAACGATGGCCTACCACCCAATCAAGAAAACGCTTCGTCATACCCTTACTGTGCTAAATAGATTCCACCTTGTGTGATAATACTCTCGGCGGGCGTCAGACCGCTGACCACTCGCACCTGCTTCGCGTTAACCGACTGAATAGCAACCGTTTGCGGCACAAAAGTCGAATCATTAAGGGCGACATATATATATGGTTCCGCACCTTGCATCACTGCTGTGGAAGGAATGACGATGGCGGGTGTAGCCTGTGCTGAAAACTCTGTGCGGACATACATACCGGGCTTGAGCGCGTGGTTGGGATTAACCACTTGGATAGTAACATCTATCGCGCGGGTGGTCTCGTCCACCAATCCGCCCACATAGACAATTTGCCCCTCGAAAGCACAATCGGGATAGGCATCGGCATAAACCGTTACATGGTCGTCGGCATGGATAGAACGGATATATTGCTCTTTGATTTGCGCGGTTACCCACACTCGGCTCAGGTCGGCAATAGTGATGAGCGAAGCCTCGTCGGAGCGGACAAACTACCCGTTGGTAACCTCACAACGCATCACCTCGCCCGTGATAGGCGCAATGATACTCAGTTCGCCATCGTTCTTTAGTTGGGTGGTATCTACGCCGAGAACCGAGAGCGATTGTTGTGCTTGGCTCAGTTCGCGACATGCCAGTTCCGCCTCGTTGCGGGCTTCCTCCAACTCTCGCGCAGAAATGATACCGTCGTGGCGGAGAGATTCTTTCCGGGCAAGGTTGCGTGTGGCAAGGTCGTTGTTCGAGCGAGCCTCAAACCATGCTCTGACAATGTCGGCAAACTCTGCCGAGTAGAACGCAAACAGAGGTTGTCCGGCATGCACTTTCGTACCCGGACGAACATAACATGTACCTGTGCGACCGTCCATCGGAACAGCTACTTCGGCTAATCTGCCTGCCTCTGCACGCACGGTGCCTACTGTCGAAAACGAGGAGGAGAAATCGCTTAGGGATATATTTTCTATAGAAATGCTTGCGCGCACGGGCGAAGCGGAAGGAACAATAATAGTGTCGCCACGATGAACGACTGATACGGATTCAAGAGAATCGGACGCGCTATGACAAGCCGTCAAAAACAAGCATAATCCGAGTATGCTTGGAAAATTATATTGCATAAATAATGTGAGTTCGATATAAGCACTTGCTATTAATGTATTGATAAACAGCAAAATGGACCGAAAATAATATAACAAATACTTGCATATGTGAGAAATTTTTAGTAACTTTGTAGTTGAAAAGACAATAAAGTTACATCAAAATCTTCACACACCATGCAAGTACAAAACGAGTGCAAAGTTACTGAAATTTTTTGTATTATCGATGATTTTTGCAAACAATTTTCAAAAATTGAGTCAAAAACGTCCATTTTAGACGGAAAAAGTCATCGTAACAAGCCCAATAGGCTAAGTGATGCCGAAGTAATCCTAATAATGATCATGTTCCACATGGGTGGTTATAAATGTCTCAAACACTATTACGTCAACTATATCTGCGTACATTGCCGACATTTATTTCCGCAAGTAGTATCCTACACCCGCTTTGTGGAATTGGAAAGAGATGTCATGTTGGAGATGGCTATGTTTGTCAAGCTTTGCTTGCTGTCTGAATGTACAGGTATCTCCTTTGTGGATTCCACCCCCTTGCGGGTGTGTAAGAACCAGCGGATTCTTATCCACAAGACTTTTGCAGGGATAGCAGCCAGAGGTAAATGCTCAATGGGATGGTTTTATGGCTTTAAGTTGCACCTGATTATCAACGATAAAGGCGAGATTATTAACTTTGCCATCACTCCGGGGGATGTGGATGACAGACAACCATTGTACAATCCCACATTTGTTGAGAAAATAACCGGCAAACTATGTGGTGATAAGGGCTATATCAGTCAATCGTTGTTTGAGAATTTGTTTATGGGAGGTATTCAACTGATAACCAAGTTAAAGAAAAACATGAAGAATATGTTGATGAGCCAGGCGGATAAGGTTATCTTGAGACATCGGGCATTGATAGAGTCTGTCAATGATGAACTGAAAAATATGGCGCAAGTGGAACACTCACGCCATAGGTCAATTGCTAATTTCCTATGCAACACATTTGCTGCTTTGGCTGCTTACTCGTATTTCCCAAAGAAACCTTCGCTGAATCTGGAATTTGAACAGTCGAATCAGCTTTGTCTCTTCTAAAATTATATCGAACTCACGTTAATTATTCACTTATTATTTTATTCGCCAAAATACACAAACCATTCGGCATGTATATTTGCATAGATTTTTCATGATATAGAGAACTGATAGCCATCGTTAAACATAATAATTTGTTCTTAGATGGCTTTTGCCGATACATAGACTTCGCAGCCTCGCAGAGAGCATCCACATACGCATCGTCATCATGGTACATAAACTCAAAAACTTGCCTCTTTAGATCGTACTTTGCATCAATTATTTCAGTACGATAATCGTCAACTCGCCCCATAAAGTCAGTTATATCTTCAACCAATACTCGATCTGCAGAAGCCACATGAATACCTCTTATTTGATTTTGGTATTCCACAGAGAAGTATTTCTTCCAATTTTGAAGGAATAGTTGTTCGAAAGAATAAAGCCCAAAAGCTAAACAATGCATATAAGTGTAAACTCCCAAATACCACCCTACACTCTGCTCATCACAAAGATCATCACCGTCAGACTTAACACAATCGATAGCTCGTGGAATTATCTGTTCTTCACTTTCGTGTTGTGTTTCTGTAAGTGCAATGTGATTAGCAGCATTTTGCATCCACGAAGCATACTGCGGATTGGAAGATGTCTGTTTCACAACAGAAGTCATAGCGCTATAAAAATATATAGACGCGTCATTACGAAGATTAGCATATTCATCTTCAAAAGGATTACCTGATAAGAAATCTCCTGCTGAAGCATGGATATTATTCCTAAGAAAAGTGTTTAATTCTTCAATTTTCATGATAAAAACAAAATCAATGGTTAAACCAAAGTTAGCGACGACATAGAATTAAAATTCGATATCCGCTTCCTCAATAATCTGCTTTCTTAACCCTTCCAATACGGAAGAATGCAAGCCTCTACCTTCACTTGCAATTTGTTTACTATCAGGCTCCGAATCTGACCAGCTACTTTTAAATCTTCTTATAGACGCATCCCAATATACACGAAACTCAACATCAGACTTCAGTTGTGGATCATCTTCCATATCTGCTATAATCATCTTAGCAGTATAATCCTCCGGACGCTTATAAATACTGAACCCGTCATAAATATCCATCAACTCACCAGAATAAGACCAAGCAGTATGACCAAATGCCTCCATTCCCCAAAACATTGTCCGAATTCGTTGCTTCCTAACTTCTGAATTTGAAGGCTCCTTCAATAAACCCAATGATAAAAACAAATAGGATATACTAGAAATGGTTTGCAAGATGTCTATATCAGCAGATATTTTGGGGCACAACATATAGGAGAACATATATCCCATCTCGATCTTGTTATATACACCAGACAATTGAGATGGGTCACGACGAACTAGTTTATACGCGTTAATTAAAGCGCTTCTTGCTCCAATACCATTTACTGATTTAATTATGTTTGCGCAATTAGTAAGATCGAAAAAGTTGATATAATTCAACATACTAACAGATATCCCTTTCCTTGCAGACTCAGGAACACTGCCTGAGTCATGCAAAAATACCACAACGGATGCAGGATAATTAGATGTATCCATAAAAGCTATAGATAATCCAAATATTTTTCCTGACTCTCGCATTGCCTCTACACTTTTGTACGTAAGTGTACCAAAACAACGTATTGAAAAGAGGTCACCATCTTCGTCCGGAAAAAATTCATAACCATATTGCATTTCTCCGCGAGATGAATAAGCACAATAAGACACATAAGGCAAATCGTTCCTGGTTATAGTACCATTGACCCGACTGACGGACTCAGAAAATTGTCTAAAAAGGTCATCAATTACTCTAATTGTGTAAGGATTATACATAACTTTAATTTTTATAATCGAACTTATATGGCAATTTTTAATTTTTCTGGAATTAACCAAAAGCAAGCATTGCTGCATCTATCTCACAGGGATTCTGATACGGACGAACATAACTACGGACAGCCGCATTGTACGGTATCAGGGTTTGTGACGAAGTGAGATACAACGCAGAACCATCTTGACTGCTGCCTGTTAACTTATAGAAATCACAACCTATCATAGATAGTTGATGCTCAGACGCCGTTGTTATAGGATAACACTCAATATGTTGCTTTTGAACCTTCGTAACAACCGAGAAGTGAAAACCGCCCTGCGTCGGTACCTTGATAACATCATAACGTTGTATGTCATGTGAGCATGCCTTCTTTGATGTGAGACGTTTAAAAAAGAACGAACGAGCAGCAGCCTCGCGGCGCTCCATCACCTGACCTTTCTCTTTCTTCTGCTGCAGATTGCGATGAAGAAGTTCTAAGTCATGTATCAAAGCTGATGAAGTACAATTAGTGTTCATCTTGCCTATACAATGATTCGCAGCAGACTTTGCTACCGGCAACCCCTCGTTGTCAGCATACTCAGCAATTGAGTACAATAATTGTATCAACGCTCCCTTGTCTAATGTGTTCTTGTCTGCAAACTTAATCATCTTTTTAAGTTGGAACAAAGCTTTGTTCAAATCAATTTTCATAAGTCAATTTTTAGTAGTTAAACATCGGTTTCATTCTACCCTAAAATATAGCTTTAGGTAAAATCGACTGCAAATGTACTGCTTTTTTTTGACATATGCAAATTATTTTAGGTGTTTTTTACCTATTGGATTCCATTATTACATAGTGTACTGTCTATTAGCAAATGCAATTTCTGGTGCAAAGTTAGTAAAAATGTTCGAAGAAGCAAAATTTAGGTGTGTCAAAGTTCAATTTTTCTCTGGGGCTGTTGTTTAACTTTTTCTGGATGTTCATTATTTTCTGTGGTGAGACAAGGTTAAAATTGGTATGTTTTGGTATGTATCGTCGTATGAGTTTATTGGTGTTTTCTACACATCCTTTCTGCCAAGAGGAGTATGCATCCGCAAAATAGACAATCACATCGTCTTTGCCTTTCATGTGCAAGCCTTTGGTAATCATCAGTATCACACGCTGACAACTATCCACTATCAAATCCATCTCCCAGTCTCCAAAGCGTTTGCCATTGGCTTCCGCAGGACGCTCATGAATGCTTGTTCTGTTCGGGATATTGGTCGCTTTGGTAAGACGGTGTTGTTTCTTTTCTCTTTATCGCGGTTGGCGTTGCGTTTTACCTCACGCGTGATGGTCGAGGGATGAACGCCAATTTTTTGTGCGATACTTTTTTTGTCAGTTTGCTTTGTAAATCCAAATAAATTATGTACCTTTGTTCCGAATTTAGTTGTTTAGCCATATGCAAATGCAAAATTAACTATTTTCCGGGAAAGGAGCAAATCCTTTCCTGTTTTTTTGCATTGCATTTACTTTAGACCTCCATTTTGTATTTTGTCTTTTTCCCCCCCTGTTAGCCCTGTTTCGGTACCCTCCACAGGGCTAACAGGGGGAGAGGAAAAATTGCGTTTCTAAATGGACACTATATCAAAAATTGAGTCAAAAACGTCCATTTTAGACGGAAAAAGTCATCGTAACAAGCCCAATAGGCTAAGTGATGCCGAAGTAATCCTAATAATGATCATGTTCCACATGGGTGGTTATAAATGTCTCAAACACTATTACGTCAACTATATCTGCGTACATTGCCGACATTTATTTCCGCAAGTAGTATCCTACACCCGCTTTGTGGAATTGGAAAGAGATGTCATGTTGGAGATGGCTATGTTTGTCAAGCTTTGCTTGCTGTCTGAATGTACAGGTATCTCCTTTGTGGATTCCACCCCCTTGCGGGTGTGTAAGAACCAGCGGATTCTTATCCACAAGACTTTTGCAGGGATAGCAGCCAGAGGTAAATGCTCAATGGGATGGTTTTATGGCTTTAAGTTGCACCTGATTATCAACGATAAAGGCGAGATTATTAACTTTGCCATCACTCCGGGGGATGTGGATGACAGACAACCATTGTACAATCCCACATTTGTTGAGAAAATAACCGGCAAACTATGTGGTGATAAGGGCTATATCAGTCAATCGTTGTTTGAGAATTTGTTTATGGGAGGTATTCAACTGATAACCAAGTTAAAGAAAAACATGAAGAATATGTTGATGAGCCAGGCGGATAAGGTTATCTTGAGACATCGGGCATTGATAGAGTCTGTCAATGATGAACTGAAAAATATGGCGCAAGTGGAACACTCACGCCATAGGTCAATTGCTAATTTCCTATGCAACACATTTGCTGCTTTGGCTGCTTACTCGTATTTCCCAAAGAAACCATCTCTAAACCTGGAATTTGAGCAATCGAATCAACTTTGTCTCTTCTAAAATTATATCGAACTCATGTTAAATAATAGTTTATTAGTTGTAAATCTGTGAGTTATACGGTTGCCGACGGCAACGGTTGCTTATAGAGATACACTAATAAACCGGCGGTGCGCGGAGAGAAAACGTCCGAATCGGACACAGAGCGCGAGGCGTGATACAAGCCGACAGCACATTGTACAACAACGGACGAATCAAAGCAGCAACTGCCAACAACCCGCCCAAGAACAGCAAAAACTCGCTTTGGTGGAATTTGAGGAAATGAATCTGTTGCGTGGAGTGGGTACCGTCGGGCGTACTGTGGTGTGTGGGAGTATGGAAGTGCGAATGGACAATATAGGTGTCATTCACAATATGCGCGTGGGTAAACATGGTAATATCCGTGTAGTACACACAGAACAGCACCGACAGCATACACGCTATCGCTTTACGCACATATTGTTTCCTATTTCTCACTGCTTTTCTTTCCTACAAAAACTATACAGAACAATAGTAATCTTGTCTTTCTGTCGCGAGTCTATCGTGAGCCTATCGCGGGTTAATTCGCCCGATTCGCGTACCATCAAATAGCAATCAATTACGCCCAAAAGACGGCAACGAGACGGCAAAAAGAGCCGACGTAATGCTTCCTTTATTTTCCTCCCACAAGGGTCTTGATGTCGTTCAGTTTGTTGAGTGCTTCGAGCGGGGTAAGGCTGTTGATATCCAGGTGTGTGAGTTCATCGCGTATCTGCTCCAAGACAGGGTCATCGAGTTGGAAGAAACTCAGTTGCATACCCTCCGGAGCGTTGAGTGTCGCCTTGCCTCCACCCACTTTCTTCATGTTCTGACGCAGTTTGTCGCCTTCGGAGAGTGGCGAAGCACCGCCTGCCACAGCATTGCCATTGCCTTCCAACTCATGCAGAATCTCATCGGCACGGACAACGATACTTTCCGGCATACCTGCCAACTTGGCCACGTGAATACCAAAACTATGCTCCGACCCGCCGCGTACCAACTTGCGCAGGAAGATAACCTTGCCGTTCACTTCGCGTACCGACACATTATAGTTGCGTATGCGCGAGAACGATTGTTCCATCTCGTTCAGTTCGTGGTAGTGGGTGGCAAAAAGGGTCTTGGCATGCCCGCGCTGCTCATGGATATACTCCACAATCGCCCACGCGATACTGATACCGTCGTAGGTGCTGGTGCCTCGTCCTAATTCGTCGAACAGAACCAGACTGCGTTCGCTGAGGTTGTTGAGGATACTTGCCGCCTCGTTCATCTCCACCATAAACGTACTCTCGCCCAACGAGATATTGTCGCTGGCACCCACGCGGGTGAAAATCTTGTCCACCACACCGATTGACGCGCTCTCCGCAGGCACGAAACTACCCATCTGCGCCATCAGGACAATCAGCGCAGTCTGACGCAAGAGTGCCGACTTACCTGCCATATTCGGACCGGTAATAATGATTATCTGCTGTCCGTTGTTTTCCAGTAGCACATCGTTCGCCACATACTCCTCGCCCACGGGCAGTTGCTGCTCTATTACGGGGTGTCGCCCTTGGCGAATATCAATCACCAAACTGTCGTTCACATCCGGACAGATATACTTATTCTCCGCTGCGGCTGTCGCAAAACTGAGCAAACAGTCTATCTGCGCCACCACATTGGCATCTACCTGCATCTGCGGAACCACATCGCACAATGCCAACATCAGTTCCGTATAGAGGCGGTTCTCTATGATTTGTATTTTCTCCTCCGCCGAGAGTATCTTTTCCTCATATTCTTTTAGTTCCGGCGTGATGTACCGCTCAGCGTTTACCAGGGTCTGCTTGCGTATCCACTCTTTGGGCACTTGCTCCTTGTAGGTATTGCGCACCTCCAAGAAATAACCGAACACACCGTTGTAACTGATTTTGAGGCTTTGTATCCCAGTTTGTTCCGCCTCGCGCTGTTGTATCCGAAGCAAGTAATCTTTTCCGTTGCTTTGTATGTCGCGCAGCGTATCCAGTTCCGTATCCACACCATTGGCAATGATGTTCGGTCTGCCTTGTACGGCGGGCGGATTAGGCTGTATCTGCTTTTCTATCCGCTCGCGCATCGCCGTACAGAGGTCTATCTGTTCGCCCAGCAGGTGCAGATATGAGTTGTCGTCTGCTCTAAGACACACCTCGCGTATTGCTACTAGCGCACGCAGTGCCGTTGCCAACTGTACCATCTCTCTCGGCCCTATTCGTCCCGTAGAGATCTTGCTCACAATACGCTCCATGTCTTGTATCTGCTCTATCTGCCCGCGCAGCAGGTCGCGCTCATCGGGATGACGGAAGAAATACTCTACAACCGACTGCCGATTGCGTATCGGGCGCACATCCTTCAGCGGCAACGCCATCCAACGGTGCAACAATCGCCCGCCCATCGGCGATACCGTGTGGTCTAGTACATCGTATAGCGTCTTGCTCTCCGCAGTCTGCCCGCCAATGAGTTCCAGGTTGTGTATCGTAAACCGATCGAGCCATACATACTTATCCTCCTCTATGCGACTAAGGTGCTGAATATGACCCGTTTGCAAGTGCTGTGTCATATCCAGATAGTGCAATATACCGCCTGCCGCAATCACGCCGTTCGGCATCTTGTCCAGTCCGAAGCCTTTTAAGTTCTTTACCTGCCATTGTTTCTCTAATCGCTCCTTTGCCGACTCGGGCGTCAGCATCCAATCCTCCAACTCAAAGGTGAAGTATTTGTTTCCGAAATGGCTTTCAAACTCCTGTTTCTTTCCCCGTAGGAAAAGCACTTCCTTCGGTGCAAAGTCCGTCAGCAACTTGTCTATGTAGTCTGCGCTTCCCTCTGCGGCAAGAAACTCACCCGTCGATATATCCAAGAATGCAATACCTATGCTCTGTTTGGCAAAACATACGCAGCCCACCCAGGTATTCTCTTTCTGCGTCAGCGTGGTGTCGGAGTAACTTACCCCGGGCGTAACCAGTTCCGTTACCCCGCGTTTCACCAGTTTCTTCGTCAGTTTGGGGTCTTCCAACTGGTCGCATATCGCTACGCGCAACCCCGCCCGCACCAACTTAGGCAGATAGGTATCCAAGGCGTGAAAAGGAAAACCGGCCATCTCTTGTGTCTGATTCAACCCGCCTGCCCCATTGCTGCGATGCGTCAGCGTGATATTCAGTATCTTGCTCGCACGCACGGCATCCTCACAATAGGTCTCGTAGAAATCCCCGCAGCGAAACAGCAGCAACGCATCAGGGTACTGTGCCTTGATGTCTCTAAACTGCTTCATCATCGGGGTTATTTGTTCCTTTTCTTTTGCCATCTTATCCTATTTTTGTCAATCAAATATCTAACTTTCAACAGCGCAGCGGTCTAACTTTTAACAGCCGAAGGCGATCCAACCTCTCACTTCAAATCCACCGTTATCTTCAGGTTATACCGCCTTCCCGTCAAGTAGTTCGGGCTGGCCCACTGCCTGCCGTAGGCATCGCTCACCCAAAAATACGAGTTCACATTCCGCCAGTCCACCAGGTTGAATACCTCAAACTGTATCGCCCATTCGGCAATGTGCTTTGCACTCGGCTTGCGCATAAACTTCGCCGTCTTAGCATTGAAAGCGTAGGTCGCACCTATGTCGATACGCCGATAATCCGGCATACGAAGCACTTTCTGACTGGCGATATTGCGCGGAGAAGCATAGGGCATGCCGTCGCTCCAAATCATCTTAATGTGAAATTTCAGTTGTGGAAACTGCGGGATGTAGTCCTGAAAAAGCATTGAGAAAGAATACCGCTGCTCCTGCGGTGATGGGATCCACCCGAGGTCAGGGCGGTCAAGCAACTGCTGACGCGCCCGCATCGTAGAGAGACTGATCCAACTGTCCGCCCCGGGCACCAACTCACCATATAGTTTTAGGTCCAACCCCGTTGCGTAACCTACGGCATCATTCTGTCCCGAATAGCGCACCCGCACATTATCCACCGTGTAACTCTCCATTCGATCGATATATTTATAGTAAGCCTCAGCCGTCAGTTTGAACGGTCGTCCCCATGCGCGAAAATAGTAGTCCCCACCGAGCACCACATGCACCGAGCGTTGCGCACGCAAGTCCTTGTTCAGAGCAATGCGTGTTACGCCGTCCCCTCCTGTCAGTGTATCGCGCAACTCTTTGTAGAAAGGTGCCTGATAGTACAAACCGGTAGCAAAACGGAAACTGAAATCACGCTTCCAACCGGGGTTATACACCACGCTCGCACGCGGACTGGGCAACACCTCGTTGTTCATGCTCCACCACTGCAATCGCCCGCCTACGGTCAGTATCACTTGTCCTTTATCTGTATTCCATTTGTGCGTATTCTGTACATATCCCTGCACGCGCCCCGAAAGCATTTTGCTATCGCCGTTCATCGCATAGTAGAGTGCCATCTCATCCCCTCGGTTGGGCAGACTGTAGCCTGTCGAATCACGCCATTCCCACTCGCTGATATGGTCGCTGATAATCTCTATCTGACCGCTCGCACCCCAACTCAGCGTGTTATCACCTCGCTTCCATTGCCCTGTATGCGACAGTGTCGCTACACCCGCTTGTAGGGTGTTACGCGCATGCTGATGATATACGCCTGTACCTAAAACGCCCGATTCTGTACCCGTGATACCGGTGGCGCCGCTACCTATCGTCGGCACATCCCCGCGGATACTGTCCAGTGGTCTGTCCGTCAGGAAGTACTCGCCCGTGATGTCGTAGGTCTCCTGCTCGTGCGTGTAGAAACCGCTCAAATCAAAACCCAATTCCACCTCTTTGCTTACATGCCCATGCGCACCTAACGCCGCAAAGCCGGTCAAGAAACGGTCTTTCTCTTGCCCGTCATAGAAGATGTTTAGGTGCTTTGCGTCCTCACCGCCGAAACTCTCGCTCATCGAGTCGGGGGTAAAACGGTAGGTGTTTTGGCTGAAGTTGCCCAATAGCGACATACGCCAATCGCTTTTCGGATGGCGTTTCTTGCCCGGCGACCATGTGATATAGGTCTGATAATCAATAAAGTTAGGCTGATAATTACCCGCCGTGGAGAGTGAACCGAGCATATATTGGCTTGTCTTGTAGCGTATGCCGTGCATCTGAGAATAGGTGCTGTCGCCGTGACCCACATAGACATTCGCACCAAGCAAACTGCCGCTTAGGCTCGCCTCAAAGCGGTCGGGACGCTTATACTCTATATCCAATACCGACGACATCTTGTCCCCGTATTGTGCGTCAAAACCACCCGCCGAGAACTGCACATTCTCTACCATATTGGGGTTTACAAAACTCAACCCTTCCTGCTGACCGCTGCGGATCAGTAGCGGACGATGCACCTCTATGCCGTTTACATACACCTCGTTCTCGTCAAAACTGCCGCCCCGCACATTGTATTGACTGCTTAACTCGTTATTCTGATTTACCCCCGCAAAAGTAATCAGCAGGCTCTCTATCGAACCGCCTGTCGCATCCGGCATCACACGGGTCGTACTTGCCTCTATACCCTCCATCGTACTGCTCTGCCGTTTTATCCCGCGTACCTCCACTTCCTCTATCCACTGCTCATCGGTCGGCATCTCCACATTGATATTCAGCACCTCCTGCGGTTCGATTACTCGCTGACGGATAGTCGTATAGCCTACCATTGAGAATACCAACTCCACCGTGTCCGTATCTGCAAACACTATCTCATAGTAGCCGTTCTTATTGGTCGCCGCACCTGTCGTCGTACCCGCTATCGACACATTGGCAAACTCGATACCGCGATTGTCACTATCTACCACATAGCCATAGATACGCACATTGCGAGCCAATACCTGCCCGCAACACACAGCCAACACCAAATATGTAAGTATCCGTTTCCTCAATCTGAGAACTATTTGCTCATCGCGCGTAAATCGCGCAAAGTTACAAAAAAAATAGCAACACCGCAAATTTATCTCCACAAAATCTGTGTCGTCCTAAAAAAGGTTGCCAAATTGCGCCTTCATACCGATGTCGGTTGGCTCTGTTACAATTACAACGAGAGCGGAATAATGGCTGCACTATACATTATGTATTTTGCATTATGCATTTTATACATGGCATTACCAAGTCTTTTTCCTATCCATATAGAAACGCACCACACCCCCAACTATGCATATCAGCATATAGATCGGATAAAATACTTCTAACAAAAACGCCACACCCGCCGATACGGTCGGGTCGTTGCGTATGATCAAAGCAAACTCTATCGGAAACTTCACGAGCACCAGTGGCGGAAAAAACAACTGCAACCCGTTGGCAAGGGCTATTGCCGCACCGCACGCCACGATGTCTCGGTCTTTGTACGCCGGTGCTTTGCCCGCCCATCGCATACGCTGTCTTAGTAGTGCCCGCCACGATCGCTCCGGCCGCACCACAGCACAGAAAGACCGCTGTTCCGCCTCTTGTCTGCCCGTCATATCACGCCCGCCCAATATAGACAGGGTTACCACTTTCAGCCCCCGTTTCTTAAACGACTCCAGCAGAAACATATCGTCCCCGCTTGCAATCTCCGGGTGCAGATCCTTGTACGATTCCAACCACCGCTCCCGCTTTACCACCAGGTTCGCACCGCTACACATCACCGCATGCCCTCTCGCCGCAGCCTCTATCGTAAGTTGTTGTATGGCAGCATACTCCGCTATCTGCAACTGCTCTAATAGGCTCGGTTGCTCGCTCTCCGCCTCCATCCGAAGCGGCAAAATTAGCAAGTCCGCATCGCCTATCGCACCCAAAATCATTTTATCTGTCGCACTCGGTGCCACCACATCATCGTCCTGTAGCCATACATAATCGGCTGTCGATGAGGAGATCAAGCGATACAAGGCATTCTTCTTTCCCTTGTTATCATCGTTTATTCCCCGTCTTGGGATAATCGTTTGCACACGCATAGTTGTTCGTAGAAATTCGGATAAGACTTACTGATACATTCTATATCATCGCACGCCAAATCGGCAGCCAACAGTGCCATCGCAATACGGTGATCGCCCCGCACCTGATGCTTCGCCACCGCCTCTATGCGGTTCGACTCTTTTAGCACCAGCGATTCTATTCCGTTCGCCTCTAATACCACGCCCATCTGCTCGCAACAGATAGTTGTAGCAGGGTATAAATCAGGCGTTTGCGAAAAATCATACACTATCCTCTCGGGGAAAGCATAAGCCTCCTTGCGTGTGATCACCGCCCCCTCTGAGCAGTAGTGTGTCGCCACACCCAGCCGTTCAAATAGGTCCGCCACCGCCTTATCGCCTTGTATCGACTCTGCCCGAAGACCCCGTAGCAGTATCTCGCCCCCGTGCAATGCCACATACTCATACCAGAAAGCCGCTGCACTCCAATCTGCCTCCACAGACATCTGCCGATCTTCTTCGTATTGCCTAACGACTGCCCGAGTCATCTCGATATAAGGCGAGGTGATATTCGTCTTGGCGGGAACGCCAATCAGCAGCAGCGCCGAAACAAACTGCGTCGAGAGCGGATCCGCAATATGCACCGCCTCCCTCGGCAGCACTCTGCCCCTGATTCGCAGGGGCGGATAGCCCTCCTTCCCTACATAGCAGATTTCAGCCCCCAGCGACTGCAATGCCGTAACCTCTTGTCCGATAGGGCGTTCCTTCATCCGCTCGCAACCCGTCAGCACCACATCGCAACCTGCTTGGCAGGCGAAATAAGCGGTCAGAAAGCGCATCGCCGTACCGCAGTTGCCCAAATCAATCTGACGCCCTTCGGTGTATTCCGCCTTGTTCGCGGCCAACACATCATGCAGCAACCGCACATCATCGGGCATATTCGCAGCGGAGACAGACAACAGTCTGTCTCCGTGTACGGCTTGCAAAATCAATCTGCGATTGGCAATCGATTTCGATATGGGTAAATCTACGCTAAACAAGGTTTCCGTTTGTTGCTAAACAAAACCTGCAATAGGATATGTCAGTTGATATCGGGCAACCAAGAGTAGTCGCGCGAATAGCGCAGATGCTGCTCCGTATAGCCCTCTGTATAGTCTATCTTCACATCGGTGATGTTGCCGTCCTTGTCATAAATCGGCGTATAGACAGGGTTTACAAAACCTTTGTATGGTGCTAAATTCAAGTGCGCATAACGCTCCAAGATTTCTTTATGCAACGGCTGATCTACTTTTACGGCATACGCCTCCACCATCTCTTTGGCTGCCGTATAATCACCCTCTGAGGTGATACGCTGTATCTCTGCCAACAGTTGTCCGTACAAACGGCGAAGTCCCTCATAGTCATTGATTTGCAGATAGTGTTTACCATCCCGCTCTACTATCTCCACCTCACCATTCTCTGCGTGCCGGTACACCCACTGAGCAATCAACTGGCGGTTGCGCATGTGCGCTTCCTCAACATCCTTACCCGGCTCTATGCGTACCAACTGTGTCATCAGTCCGTTCATCATCTGCTGATAGTAGAACGCCTTGTATGCCTCTCCGTTGGGCAACAGACCTAATTCTACCAACTTCGGGTCGGCCATAAAATACAACCCGAACAAGTCCGCACGCGCCTCCTCAATCGTCGAAGCATGCTCCTTGAGCGCATCTTTGCTCACCCCGGGCAGCAACTTACCCGAGCCGTGTCCTACACACTCGTGCAAGTCGGTATGCAGGTCGCCGCACATCGAGCCATACTGCTCATATAGATGGCGTGTTGCATCGTCTATCATAAACTCTTCGTTAAACCCGTTGCCCTTCGCTGCCTCGTTGTAAGCGTGCATCAAGTTGTCTATCGTTACCGATTTCGACCCGTACTCTTTTCGTATCCAGTTCGCATTGGGCAGGTTGATTCCGATAGGTGTAGCGGGGTAGCAATCGCCGCCCAAGATAACGGCGGTAATCACTTTCGCACTTACGCCCTTTACCTCCTCTTTCTTATACTTAGGGTCGGTCGTCGAGTGGTTCTCAAACCACTGCGCATTGGCAGAGATAATCGAGGTGCGCTTGGTGGCCTCCATATCTTTGAAGTTCACCATCGCTTCCCATGCCCCTGTGATACCCAGCGGGTCGGTGTAGACCTCCGTGAATCCGTTTACATAGTCCACACGGCTATTTAGGTCTTTCACCCATGCGATGCAGTACTCGTTAAAGGTCTTCAAGTCGCCGGTCTTGTTAAACTCAATCATCTTCTCTATCGCCTCGCGCTGAGCGTCGTCCTCGGCATAAGGCAGAGCCTTCTCAAGCCAATAGACCACTTTCTCCAAAGCCTCGCCATACATACCGCCTACCTTGTAGGTCTTCTCTACCACTTCTCCGTTCTCTTTCATCAGTTTGGAGTTCAGCCCTACCCACATCGGCTCGGCGGAGGTGTCTTTGTGAGCGGCATAGTAAGCCTCAGCCTCCGCTTGCGTTACGCCCTCATAGTAGTTGCCCGCCGAGGTCAATACCAAGTCCTGACCGTCCTGTTGGTTGGTACGCTTGGGCATCACACTCGGGTCGAACATCACCGGTAGTATCTCCTCGGGAATAGCCACTTGTGCCTCTTGGCAGGCGTTGCAGAACCATTCTTGGCTAAACTCGGGCAAGAACTTATCCTCCGAGTAGTGGTGGTGAATACCGTTAGAGAACCATACACGCTTCAGATACTTCTCAAAGTTCTGAAACTCCTCCGTATCGCGCGGTCCCTTATATTGGGTGTACAGTGCCTCTAAGGTACGGCGAATACGCAGGTTATACTTCCCGTTCTGGTCATATAGGATATCCCGTCCTTGCAAGGCGGCCTCGCTCAGATAGTAGGCGAGCGTCTTCTGCTGCAAGGTCAGTTCATCAAAACCCGGCACTTGGTAGCGCAGGATCTCCAAATCATAAAACTTGTCCACTGTGTAACTAAATTCAGTTGTTGGTTTGTTTTGGCACGATACGCACAACAATGCCGCCGCACCAAGAGTAATCGAAACAAATAATTTACGCATAAAACATCGTGTTTTTATGTGAATAAATATAGATGGTCTGTCAAGCCTTTTCGGCTCCGTTTCTGCCCCAAAGCGGATATACCGACCGCAGGAATACACTACATCAAATCCGCTCCAATACGGTGTGCACCAATTCTTTGATACGCGGTTTGTAGTCGGTGTTGGCAGCCTCTTTCTTGCGCTGAGCAATCACGCAGCATACAGTCATCGCCTTATGCCCCATGTGGAGTGCCAAACCGGCAATGCACGACCCCTCCATCTCATAGTTGGTAATGCGTTGTCCCTCGTAGCGGAACGCCGAGATACGCTCATTGATGTCAGGTACGGCCAGGTTTACACGCAGCACACGCCCCTGTGGACCATAGAACCCGTTGGCAGCAATCGTGCAACCGCGCATCATATCGTCCTTTGCTATACGATCCACCAACTCTTCATTGGCTTTTACGATATAAGGAACGGCGGCTTTCTTGGGGTAGTGGATAAAATCAACCAACGCTTGCTCAAAGCCAAGGTCGGAGATCTGATCTCTATCCTCATAGAACGCTAAAACGCCGTCAAAACCAATCGATTTTTGGCTTACGAGGAAAGTACCGAGAGGTATATCCTCTTGCATACCGCCGCAGGTGCCGACACGCACAATATCCAAACTGCGTTTCTCGGCTTTCTCCGTGCGAGTGACAAAGTCGATATTGGCAAGCGCATCTATCTCATTCATCACTATATCGCAGTTATCCGTACCGATACCCGTCGAGATACAAGAGATGCGTTTGCCGTGATACTTACCCGTAATCGTGTGAAACTCACGGCTTTGTACATCGCATTCTATGCTGCCTTCGTCGAAAAACGAAGCCACCATATCCACACGACCTTGATCGCCCACAAGAATCACCTTGTCGGCCAAGAACTCAGGTTTCAAATGCAAGTGAAATACACTACCGTCATCATTGATGATCAGTTGAGAAGCAGGGAATGTTTTCATAGTAATAAAATTCTTAATTATTCATTGTTAATTCCTAATTGCTTTACGCCTCGCCGCCGCCAAACGACATAGGCAGGGTCGAACCGGGGATAGGACCGCCCGGGTTCTGAATAGCGCCAAATTGTTTCTCGTATTGAGCAATGTTGTTTTGCAGTGCAAAAAGCAGTTTCTTGGCTTGGTCGGGAGTCATTATCACACGCGACTTTACGCTTGCCTGCTCCATACCCGGCATCATGCGCACAAAGTCAAACACAAACTCGCTCGGCGAATGAGCAATGATAGTCAGGTTGGCATAAGTTCCCTCCGCCACTTCGGGCGTCAGGTTGATGTTCAGTTTTTTTTCTTCCATAGTTTTGATGTGTTTTGCGTTCGCACCCGCGAACACAGTTATGTATTAAGGTGTATTCTTTTTATCCCTCACTTACCACTTTATCTTACGCCGAAATGGCTGACTGATAAGCATATAGAGCGATACCAATGGTAGGCAAATATCATACCACAAGACGCTCAATCCGTACATCGACAATCCCATGCGCCATGCGGATAGGTCCAATATCAGTATCTGCATCAGCAGTCTTACCCCAAACAATACCGCTGCCGTGATCCACGCTATCGGCGAACCGCATACCCCTATTGCTATCAGCAATGCATAGAAGATACCGCGCGTCAGGGGCTCTATGCCCAAACGCACTTTGCTCCCCGTGCGATACTTAGGCGAGACGCTCAAGTGCCGTCTTTTCTGTTGCAACCAATCGTGCCAACTATGTTTCGAGACCGACCATGTCAGGCTCTCCGGCGATACCACCACTTCGGTATTCTTACCCGTAGCCACACGGTTCACAAACAGGTCATCGTCCCCCGCACGCTCGGTCATCAGTTGCGAGAAACCTCCGCTCGCAAAGAAGAAGTCTTTCTTGTATGCCAGGTTGCGCCCAACGCCCATATACGGATGCCCGCACAAGGCTGCCCCCATATAGTGCAATCCGTTGAACAATGTATCGTAGCAGGTAATATGGTTCACCCCGCCACCATCGCGGAAGTATGCCCCAAAACCGAGAACCACCTGTGTCTCCGGTCGACTAAACCCGCTCATCATACTGCTGATCCAATGTGTGCTCTCGGGGCGACAATCCGCATCAGTCAGCAGCAGGTAGTCATACTTCGCAGCCTTGGCGGCAAGTGTAATCGCCAGTTTCTTCGAACTGCCCACCCATGCACCGCGCGGCACAAAAGTGGTACGCACTCGTGCATCGCGCACCATATAAGCGTCTATCACGGCAGCAGTGTTATCTTCCGACGCGTCGTTCACCACAATCACCTCATACAGCGGATAGTCTTGCGTCAGCAGTGCCTGCAGATAAGCCTCAAGGTTATAGCCCTCGTTGCGGGCGCATACCACCACCGACACACCTGCAACAGGCGTCCTATCCTGTGCTTCGGTGCTTTCTTGCTTCTTCTTGTCGTGGCGCAACTTGCGCATAGGTGCCGCCATATAGCGGGCATAGAAATATACCTGAAAGATAAACGCAACGGCCAATGCCCCCATTAGGCAATAGTCCAATACCGATACAGAATACCAACTATCCACGGTTATTTATCATATACAAGTCCTACATTATCCACCCACAGTACATTGCCCGCATGCCCTACAAATGCCTCATAGCAACCGGCCGTCAGCATGATCACCATGTGTGTGGGCTGCAACGAGCCGTTCCAACCTTCTTCCTGTACAGGCACAATCTTGCCTTTCGAGTTCATCGCACGCTCATTGACATTAAAACCCATATAAGGCTTATACCACGGCTCCTTAGTGATATCGCCGTAGTGTACTTTTACGCGATGCCCGTTCTGCCAAGTCAGTTGGCTCTTGCTAAACCGCTCGTATGCCGTACCTACACGCACCGAGTGGATATTTCCTTTCTC
This sequence comes from uncultured Bacteroidales bacterium, assembly GCA_900542355.1. Lineage (GTDB taxonomy): Bacteria > Bacteroidota > Bacteroidia > Bacteroidales > Paludibacteraceae > Colicola. The sequence goes on from UQNE01000001.1 coordinate 183,614, forward strand.
GTCTTCCCAACGATGTTGCAAGTATAGATACGCCTCTGCCTGGTCGTGTCCGTCTTGTTTCTTCGGCCTGCTCAGTCCTTTGGCATACCACACCCATTTCTCGGGCGAGATGAGGCACTTATAGTCGAATATCAACGCCGACGGACGCCCCGTAAAAGGTACGCCAAAATCGATGTTCTGATAGGGGTCATTCGCACTCGTTACAGGCTCTATCGTTCGCCCCGTAAAGAGTGTTCCTGCTGCAAGCACCTGTATATCTATCATTCCCATTACTCTCACACCGAGCATCGACACATCCAGTCGGCAGCATGTCCCGCCGTTTTCTCTCCGCTCGGGAGCCACGGTGGCTGCCGCTTTCTCTATGCCGATTACATTCGCATAAGCATTGCTCGTTGACCACGGACTGCCGGCTTGACCGTATAAATAAGGTCCGTTCTGGCGAATGGTGTCAGTCGGTGCCAAACAATAGAGAGTACGCGTATTACCGCCCAGCAAACGAGATTCTTTGATGTATCGTACCGTCCAATGCTCCATATCGCCGAATGGCAACATCTCAATACGCTCCGCCAACAGCGGCAACGACCCAATCATCAAAGAAAAAAGGAGTATAGTCTTTTTCATCCGAAAAAAATAATCTCAATCCTGTATCATGCATCATGCATTCTACATTATGCATTAATAACTGATTCCGCAGGGTGTCGTATAAACCACCTCACCTTCGGTCGTGATATACTTCGACAACCATTTGAGATTCAGTGCTTTCATCTGCTCTGCAGCCTGTCGCCCAACCTCCAACGCACCGGCCTCACGCAGGTGGGTGTTGTCGGTCTTGCCATCGGGGAACTTCAAGCACTCCCCGGGTGCTACATTCATAAAGTACTGCTTGCTCGCCTCGTCCCCGAGGTTAGTCAGCCATTCGGCGGTCGATTGCTCCAAATCGAGCAAGGGCACATTCATCCTTTTGGCTACTCGCCGAGCCGCTTCGGGATAGCCCCCATGGCGAGGATAGAACACACCGTTTTTGAAGTAGCGGCGCGAGATAGGCGTGCAGAGCACCACATGCGCATGCTTCTTCTGCGCCTCCTCTATCATCTGCATCAGGTTGTTCTCATAGTCCGCAATCGGCGTATATCGCTCAGGGTCTGACTGTTTAGCATCGTTATGCCCAAACTGTATCAACACAATATCGCCTCGGTGTACACGCTTCATCACCTCTGCCCACCGGCCTTGAGCGATAAACGATTTGGTACTGCGCCCGTTGCGAGCATGGTTCTCTACCACGATATTACCCTTCAGATAAGTAGGGAACAACTGCCCCCAACCGCGTTCGGGAGATATATCCAACTCTTCTTTGTCGGCCATGGTGGAATCGCCTACCATAAACAAGGTTACAGGACGCTTGCCGGCGGATATGCATAGCAAACCTAATACGCCAAGCAGCAAAATAGAGAAAAAGGTCTTTTTCATATTAGCCCATATTGTTGTTCTGTTGTTGTTTCAAAAGTTTGCAAAGTTACTGCTTTTTTTGTATATTCGCAAATTTTGTTGTAATTTTGCCCTCTCCAAACAATCGCTTGGTAAAATCTGACAAACACTCTTTCACTCGCAAACCGCTATGAACTCGTTTGGCAAACACTTCGTTTTCACTTCCTTTGGTGAGTCCCACGGTAAGGCTATCGGCGGGGTACTTGACGGTGTACCCGCAGGTCTGCATATCGATTTTGACCTCATACGCACCGAGTTGCTTCGCCGCAGCGGACAAGGTGTCTGTGGCGCATCAGAGCGTGCCAAGCGCGAACCCGACGAGGTCGAATGGCTCAGTGGCGTACTTGATGGCGTTACCCTCGGTACTCCCATCGCTTTCCTTATCCGCAACACCGATGCACGCCCCGAGGACTACCTATGGCTCAAGCACAACTATCGCCCCGGGCATGCCGACCGAGTCTATGAGCAGAAATACGGCATTCGTGATTGGCGTGGCGGTGGTAGAGCCTCAGCACGAGAAACCGCCGCACGCGTCGTAGCAGGCTGTATCGCCAAGCAGATGTTGCGCCTCAAGGGTATCTCTATCCAAGCCGAATTGGTACAAGTGGGCAACGAGACCGACCCGCAGCGGTTCGAGCCGCTCATCCGTGCCGTGCGCGCAGAGGGCGACTCTATCGGAGGTATCATCCGTTGTACCGTTACGGGCGTTCCCATCGGTACAGGCGAACCTATATTCGATAAACTCCAAGCCCATCTCGCTTATGCCGTGATGAGTATCAATGCCTGCAAGGGCTTCGATTATGGTACGGGTTTCGAGGGAGTAGGCCTGTACGGCAGCCAAGCCAACTCCATATCGGGCGGCATATCGGGCGGCATCGCCGATGGCTCACCTATCACTTTCCGTTGTGTCTTTAAGCCAACCCCTAGTATCGCTCAGACTGTCCCCGGCCGCCACGATGCCTGCGTAGCCACGCGTGCCGTCCCCGTTGTCGAGGCCATGACCGCCCTCGCCCTCGCTGACCTCCTTCTCCCCTGATTATTCCGCTCCTATTTTCCTTCATTCTTTCCTTCTCCTCTCCTTTTTCCCCTTTCTCCTACACTTTTGCAATGACAGCCCTCGTTGCCGTGTCGTTGCGCACAAACTGTTTGTATGGCTTGCACGGAGCCCCCCCTCTCGTTCCTGTCTATATCTTTTTCTTCTTCCTATTCGTATCTTATTTTGTCTTATTTTTATCTTTTCGTTCTATGATTTGCGCCCTGTTTTGCTACTGTATGCCCACCAATCGTACTATGTAATTAGTATGTGATTAGTATGTGATTAGTATGTTATTAAGCGAACCCGATAATACCCTAACAATACCCTCGTAATACTCATAATAGTATTAAAAAATGTTGCAGATTTTCCATCTGCTTTCTTCCCGCATTGTCTTGATGGCCAATTAATCGATAACGGAGGATATTCTCGGCTATGTTTTAACGAACTGCATGGTTGTTTAGGAGACCTCGTACAACACAAACACTAATTTAGTTTTTGGAAATTAACAGCCCCTGTAGTAAATATTTTTGTACAATTCTTAAACACATTATTGAATGTTTTGTGGAAAAATGTGTTTTAGAATTTGTATAATTAAAAAAAAAATCGTACTTTTGCGCGTGTTTGGACAAAGTCCATTATTTTCCGAAGTTACAAGGGGACGAAATGGTGATAATCAGTTGATTTACAGACAGATTAGTAAGGGGATTGCTATTGATAAGAAGGAAGGAGCAAAGACAATAGAGCAAAGAGCAAAGAATAAAGACAATGGATAAAGGAGCAAAGAGCAAAGATGAAGGAACAAGGAATAAGGACGAAGGAGAAGTGAAGAAAGAAAGATACATATGGTTGGGAGAGGTAGTGCTGACGCTGTGCGCATACGGCTACTTGGTGTATCGATTGGTATGCTTCGAGGGGTACGCAGCGTGGGGAGAGCAGTTGGCATCGGCAGGGATAGGGCAGTATGTTTGTTTAGCGGTATGTGTGGCGTTGTTCCCGCTGAATATCTTTTTAGAGGCTTGCAAATGGCGATACCTAATGCGCAAGATCGAGCCGATGACGCTACGAGGGTCGCAACGGCAAGTGTACTACGGCACAGTGGGTGCGTTTGTAACTCCCTATCGAGCAGGCGATTACCCGGCGCGAGTGATGATGATGCGAGATAAGAGCCGTTGGGCGAGTGCGATAGGGATGGCGTTGGTGGGGAGCGTGGCACTCACGATGGTGATTGTATTGGCGGGACTGCCAGCAGCATGGAGCATCTTCTCAAACGGCGATTGGGGCGAGCAATGGACAGTATGGGTAGCCATAAGCATCAGTCTTGCTATTGGGGCAGCACTGCCATGGTGCATGCAGCGGCTATCCAAAAGAGATTGGAAAAACGAAAAGATACGAGTGCTTGCCGATGAGTTGGGGGAGATGGGCTATGGAGCCTTTATGCGCACTATGGGTTGGTCGGCACTACGCTATGTGTGTTTCGGCGTGCAGTTGTATCTGTCATTGCGTTTCTGCGGGGCAGAGTTGCCACCGGCAGAGGCGATAAAAGCAATAGCGTTGTACTACCTGCTGGTAACTATCACACCCAATATCCCCGCAGCAGACTTGGGCATATGCGGCAGTTGGGCAGTGTGGGTGTTCGGACAATGGGGAGTGAGTGCTCCCGCTTGCGCGATGTGCGCCGGGGTGATGTGGGTGTGCAACACGGTGCTTCCGATGATAGTCGGCTCCCTTGAACGGCATTGCGTAGGAAAAGAAAACATATAATTATCATATAATTAAACATATTCTTTCGCTGCACTTTTATTGAGGAATCCATTAAACAGCGTCAAAAGGATATAAACTATACGAAATTTATCAAATCACTACAAAACAAATTTTATTAAATCACTACAAAAAAATGAACTATATGGCACATTTTTTGCGGGGGGGGTAATTTGCTAAGAGGAGAACAGAGAATAGGAAAAGATTCTCTATTACTCCCAAGAATAGGCTTGCGGAATGAAGGCGAGCAGAGATTGACAGTTGAGATTTTTGAGAGGTACAAATCAACAGGAGCCGGCGGGCTTCTCCTTAGACAGCGGGAACGACGGTTCTCGAAAGCAGACACAAACCTATATTTTAACATTAAACCAAAACAGTATTAGTCAGAAGTATGTCTGAATGGGAACTTAGCATGGTGGGATTACAACGAGATACAACCCACAATAGATTAGGCAATTATGGAAATTTGATTCACAGTAAGGCGGATGCGCACTATGCATCCGTTTCAGCAAACACACCTGTAGGAGCGGCATCAGATTGTTTCAGCGGCATCATTACTCCGGCAGCGATGAGCGGCGTACAGACGGCAGACGAGTATCTGCAAAGCGTCAGTTTGTCGTTTGGGGTAGAGAACAACACTTTTGCCACTTACAGAAGCCGAGAAGATGAAGACGACCCGCCTATCGGTCAGTTGGACCCAATAGGCGATGCGGTAGTACCGCTGATGGTGTGCGCCACACTGTATGGTATTGTTTTACTAAAGAGAAGATATTCAAGCAACTTATTATCAAAGATTCGCAGCGTTATGCAAAGCAGCAAGCGATATGTGCGTAGAGTATTGATGCTCTGCGTGTTGTGTATGTGTTTTACAGGTCGTACCGAGGCGGTATTCTCAGCAATAGGCGACACGGTATCGATTATCTATCCCCGCATACAAGAGACCACGGTAAAGAAACAGATTTCGAGGGATGCCTATCGGTGGGAAACCGAAGGAAAGGAAGGAACCTACAGCGTAGAAGTCGATTGGTGGAATAACACCTATTGGTACACGACGGTGTCTTATGATACCGTATATGTGGTGTTGGGCGTAAGCAGTACTGCTACCGGCGGCACAAAGGTAGAGGGTAAGACTATGCCGAGCAGCAAGAACGACCTGTGGGTGATTCATAAGGCAGCAGATGCGGGGGCAACAGCCTTGCGGTATCAGAATGTAGGAACGGGGAAGTGGCTGAACCTAAAGATGAATGCCACGGGCGATTTCACACTATCGCTGGTAGATAACGAGAGTAATGCACAAGCCTTCGACCACGAGGAGGCAGCCGATTCGTGGAACTATAAACGAGAAGGGCGTGCCAAATACTACCCTACCATAAACTACAACGGCGAGAAACTCTACATATATATAAAAGGTGTAGAAAAAACCGACCAAACGACATCGCGCACTGAAGGTAGAATACAATATAAAACCATTACGACCACAACAACCTCTTACGCCTACGCAACGGATAGGGTGCGTTCGTCGGCTATGGAGTGCAACAAATGGACGAACCGTGAAGTGCGCGGATTGGTAGTGAAGGCAGTGCCGACACAGTTGAACTTCCCCTACGCGAAAGACGACCGCGAGGCGCAACAGCAGATTGCCGATGTACGGTACGAATTCACGCTGTCGGACTCGACCTATCTATACAATGTACCCGGGGTGCGCAATGGATACGGAGCACAAAAAATGGAGATGAAGGTGAGCGTCATCACCGACATAGATGTGTTGCTAAATCAGTATGGGTTGCAGACCTCATTCTACTGGTGGAGCAACGGCGGACAGAAAGGGAATGTATCCACGCTGAAAGCCAAGAATATCGACAACAGCCAAAGCACTTCTACCCAATATGCAGAGAGTGAACGGACAATGCTACAGATAGCAGACAATGCCGTGCGGGCGGACGACGGACATGGCATGACTATGCGGGTAACGCCCAAAGGTCGCAGCCCATTCAACATCAAAGACGACAAAGGCAACAAAGCGGACTATACGGACATATTGGTTTGCGATGCCAAATTGACAGATGGCACGACCAACTCAGTGGCAGAAACGAATGTGGTGAGGAGTGCATACCACTATGTAGATGTAGATGCGCTGACGCTGCGTATCAGTCCGGCTAACTATGTATTTGACGGCAATGCAGGCTGTCAGGACTTTGATGTAGCGATTACGCACAGACAGGGACACGAGATACACACTGCCGAAGAAACTAGCCAAGAGAGCCAAGTAACGGAAACCGAGAAGAAAATAGCGGAGATGGATGAAGCATCGTTCTCGTTGCTAAAAACCGACCTCTCGGGGGAAAGTACTTGGGGAAAAATCACAACCATAGACAAGCAAAACAACAAACTGACTATCTGCGTAGAGCAGAATAACACCTCGACTAACCTGGAGGCGTTGCTGAGCAGTTATGCCAAATTGGGCAATGCGGAAGGCACTCGGCAGAACACCATCCGCCAACGCGGTTACAACTCGCAAGGCGATGTAGAGTTTGTGCCGTATAGAGGCGTGGGCAATACAGATTTGGTAGATGGCAGACAGGCGGTACACCAATTAGAGAAAACGATTTACTATACTGCCGATGAGATAGTGGCTCTATGGCTGAGCGAAACCAACTTCCAAGGGTATATGCGCTGGTACGACTACAACTCGGGCAAAGACCCACGCTATGATGCCGACGGAAACGACTATGAGTATTTTTGGTATCAGAAGCCGTATATTGTGCGAAACAACGCAAAGACGATATTCAAGAGCATCAACATAGACGGCAAGACCTCTCATGGTGTGTACATGACCTACGCTGACGGACTGAGTGCAGCCGGCGATAACAAGAAAGCCGCACAATTTATTCCGTTTATTCGCGGTTGGCAAATGCCTCAAAGCCGTGATATTGCGTGCGATGTAAGTGCATACACCGACTACATTGATGACCAAACAGGGACTAAGACGGGTAAGAAGCAAGTACAAGAACCGACGCTCTCGTATCGGCAAATCTTCCATTTGCGTCCTGCCACGGAGATAGCCGACTCGCTGCAGAAATGTATCGATGGTAAGTACTACGAGGAGCATACCTACTATGCGCCTACCAATGCATCGGTATTCTTGGAAACGCGTTTTGTACACGAGAACGCGCTGAAGCACGAGTCGGAGAAGTGCTATTTCTACTACGACAGGAGCGGCAAGTTGGCTCAGTTGGGCAAAGATGCTCACGGGCAATGGTACAAGAATAGCAATACATTGGAAATCAATAATAAAGGTGTTTGGGATCGGTATGCCACCTACGGCGGGCAGAACTTGGACTACCTAAAAGTAACTTCCACCACCGAGCAGACTGTTACCTACGAACTGCGTATCCCTGCCAATGCGAACAACACAAATCAAGAGATTTGTGTTGCTAAGTTCACTATCCACTACCTCGACCCGCAGAAACACGGTCCGACGCCCAATACGCTGATAACGGATGAGGAAATCAACGAGAAGTACATCCTGCTCTCGAAGCAAGACTTTAACTTTGGTCAGAAGCCCGGCACCACCAATATCACCTACTACGACGGGCACTTGCCATGGGAAGAGAGTTCGTACGGCTATATGTATCCGAACTGGGCGGCAAAGAACATGGGGCGGCAGTCGAACACCAAGGAATTTGCCTACTATGGCGAGTATTCGATAGTGAACTGTGTGGACAAAGACTGGGCGAAAGGTGAGCAGCACGGCGGTGCAGCCAACGGCTACTGCCTATATGTGGACGGTACGATGCAGCCCGGACTGGTAGCCAGCATATCGACCAATGTACGGATATGCTCGGGTCAGCAGTTGTACTGCTACGCATGGGTAAACAACTCGGCGCCTACCAAATACATAGAGAGTGCATCGCCTATCTTCCGATTTAATGTGCAAGGACGCAATGCGGGCGATGCAGAGTGGACAGATGTAGGTACTTTCTTCGCCGGAGAAATCGGGCGCGGCAAGGGTTGGCAGCAGGTTTGCTTCCCGGTATTGAGTGCGCACGACTACGATGAATCGCGTGTATCCATCTACAACTTCGCCACGACGAACTCGGGTAACGATTTCTTGATAGATGATATTTGCCTGTATGCGTCGAAGTTGCCGCTGAGTGCTTATCAGGCAATTACGACCTGTGCGGAGGACAGCCTGGAAGCACCGATTGCGCGTATCGACTACAGCCGACTGACGGGCGAATGGGATTGCAAAAATATCTATTATCACTTCTACAACCGCACCGACGGCACGGCAGTAAAGACCACCTACTACTATCCCGATGGCACCAAGACGACAGACAAGAACGAGGCTTACGGCTTTATCCGCATCCCCGAGAGCGATTATGACCCGCTCAAGAGCAGCAGCGAGACCTACCGAACAGGCCGCTGCTTAGGGAACGACGAGAGCAAGATGGTGTATCTGTCGGCATCGGAGTTTATCGACTCGCTGGTAAGCCTGCTCAACCGCGACCACCTAAAAGAAATCACGAGAAAAGGGTATGTAAAGACCAACGAGGATAACCACGAGCGGTATGTACTCTACATCGGGCACATACTGAGCAAGGAGGTGCTGAGCGCAGAGAAATCGTACGAACTGAGAATGGCGGCATCGGTGAAAGAATTAGACGACTCCGAATGCGCTATGCGCACGGAGTTGCCCATCAACAACCGCACCTCGTACACTTTCAACGGAAAGACCTACCCGACTACAAGCGAGTGCCCCAACGGGTTGTACCCCGTAGAAGTGGTGGTAAAGAACCAAATGAAGATAGGCGATGATGTGAAGCCATTGGAGGCAATAGCGAAAGCCGATTGGCTGATAGGCGAGGCTTTTGACGATGTCTTCTACGGCAAAACGCCCGATGCACAAAGCAAGGCAAAGGCAGATAAGGCATTTGAGCAGGAATACGGCTATGACCGCGGTGTGGTACGCGATGCTATCATGGATATGCGACGCCCCGACACCAAGAACTACACCGCCACCTCGGCAGAGCAGTTGGTGCGAAACGAGTTTAGCGACAAGACGCACTACGACTTGATTGTAGATTTGTGCAACCGCGGCTATTTGTCGCTATACAAAGGCAGTGAGAAATTTTATATGGAGGGGGGCGACACCATCCGTATGTGGATCTACCCGATACAAGGTACTGCCAAGGCCAAGTACAACGGAACAGAGTACACCCTGTCGGACTGCGATGAACCTTCGTATATCCGTGTATCGACCTTGACAAGCGAGTATGCGGTGAACCTAAGTCCCGTAAAACGCGAGGACATGACCGACCTGGAAAATGGGGAAGTGCCTCGTGTGCGTGTATCGGCAAGCGAGGTAAATAGGTCGTTCCAGATACCGGTAAGCGACATCACGAACAATGTCATCTTCGGTTGGGACAGTTGCCATCTCTACTCGACGACCGACCCCGAGATGCAGGCTCTGCTCGATCAGCGTCTGTCGGCAGACCGATTCAGCGTGCGATACAGCCAAGATAAACTGTTCCAAGATGTACAATCAGACCACGAGAATGGCTACTACACCTCGGGCTCGCACATTATCTTTACGGCTATCGACCAAGCGCATGTAGATGCGCTGAAGAAGCGGCACGACATTGTCAATCAGGAGAAAGACCTCGCCGACAACAAAAAGACCTACCCGCACGATGCACAGTGGGGGTATGGGCAGCCGGGTTTCCAAGCGGCAAACACCCACACCTTGCGCGCCGGGTATGAGTACACTATGGAGACGACGCTCTTTACCAAGAACTACGAGAGCGTAAGCGGCGATTGCCCGATAGGAAAAGTATATTTCACGATTGTGGTAGTGCCCGACACGATGATTTGGAGCCCGAGTGTAAGCAACGAATGGGGCGACGACCGCAACTGGCACGCCGTAATCAACGGACAGGAGCAGAGTTTCGGCTATGTACCGATGCCACAGACGATGGTGATCCTACCTACACTGAGCAACAAGGGTGAATACCCCTATCTGCGCGACACAGTGCGCTACCCGATGGATGCAGAGTTTACGCCAAATAGTTGCAAGAAAATCCGCTTCCGCCACACGGCTACGCTGCTCAACCAGCACTTGCTGCACTACGAAGAGGCTTATGTAGATATGCACATCAAGGAGCAGGGCAGTTGGTACTCGGTATCGGCACCGCTACAGGATATGTACTCGGGCGACTTCTTTGTACCGCACACAGGGGCGTTTGATGATGCCACGGCAAGCAACAAAGAGTCGAGCGAGGACTTTACGGTGAACGGTTTTGCGGGGGCGCGATACACCGATGCGGCTTATGCTTTCTGGGCATCGTACTACAACAGGGAGGTTGCGACACTGCACCAAGGCGGCAGCACCTCGATGAACACCTACACAACCAACACGCTGTCGTTCAGCAAATCGAATAGTATGACGGAGCGCATACTCCCCGGACAGGGATTCCAAGTGAAGGGTTACGGACCGGACAACGCAGGCGATCAAGAGATAGAGATACGATTCCCGAAGAGCGATATGCAGTATCAGTGGTACGACTCGCTGGGCAACGCCACGGGGCAGTTTGCCGCTATCCCGAGCCGCGCCAACGGGCATAAATTCGCCTTCGACGCCGACCAAAACGGGGTAATGGAGGTGGAACTGACCAACCAAACGCCGAGCGAGTACTACCTATTCGGCAACCCGACGATGGCTTACCTGAACATGGAGAGTTTCTGCGAGGACAACAGCAATGTGGTAGAGATGCAATACCAGTATATGGACGGTTCATCGTGGGTAACTCGCACGCCCGGCACCGCCACACAATACTCCGACCGTTTCATCGCGCCGATGCAATCGGTATTGCTTCGTGCGAAAGGCGGCAAGGGCAAGACGCTGAAGGTGAAAGTAAAATCGACGCAACTGGCTACCTATCTGCTCGAAGGGGATAACACCGGTTCGGACGAGCCGAATGATGATTTGGAGGTGCGCTACGCTCCACGACGCGCGAAAGGCCACTACCTGCGCAACTCGGTAATGCAGATAACCGCCTACACGCCACGGCGTGCGCAAGACGGCAACACGCCTTATGCGCGTGCGTTTGCGACGGTAGCGATGCTGGAGTTTGCCAACAACGGCTATGAGCGGGGAGAGGATGTACAGTTCTTCTCATCGGGCGTAGAAGCAGGGGACATCGCCTCGTCGGTAGCGACATCACCGCTGAACATCTACACGATAGCGGGCGATGAGGCACTGATGGCTGATGTACGAAAAGAGATAGGAGTAGTGCCTATCGGAGTGCTTGCCAACAAGAATGTGCGCAAGAAATTTACACAGTTGTCGTTGGTATTCAACCTATCGGAGACATGGGACGAGGAATGCTACCTATACGACTCGCAAACGGGTGAGAAACAGCGCATTAAGAACGGCACGACCATCACGATAGACATGCCGAAAGACCACGAACTGCGCTACTACATACAGGGTTCGTATAAGGAGGATCCGAGCGTGCCGTCGGACAACCGAACACCCGCAAGCGATAAGCAGCAAGACGGGGCGATAAGTGCGTTCTCCAATGCACACAACCGCATCTGCGTAGTGGCCAACAGCGACATCGAAATAATCAGGATATACGATGTAGTCGGGCGACTGATGGGCGAGTACCGCCCGGGCGTAAAGACCGCACTCTACACGGCAAAAGCCGCAGAAGGTCTGGCGATAGTAGAGGTAGTGCTGCAAGACGGCACGAAGGCACAGCGGAAAGTGTTGGTGAAATAATGGGGGCAACCAAAAGAAACATTAATTATCATATAATTAGACATTAATTTCTGCGGGTGCACCGCGTGAAGGCTTCAATACAAGACTACAAAGAAACGCAATGGATGTAGTGCGGGGGCTGTTCGATGAAGGTCGGACAGCCTCGCTTGTTTTGGGGTGTTGCTTTGTCTTTGTGCTACGGACTTGCTCTTGCGTGTGGATACTCCTGCGTGGGATTGCTCTTGTGTAGGGGCTTGCATTGAGCAAAGTGCGGGAAGCAAAATGTCAGGCGATGTAAGGCGAGAGGGAGCAAAATGACAGTTCGGTAGAACGGCTTTAGGTCTCGATTAGGTCTCGACAAAAGTTCGACTCAATGAGGCGAAAGGGCGAGTAACAAAATGCAAGGTGATGTGCCGTAGAGGCTGACAAAAGGACAAGGGGCAAAAGACAATGGACAAAGGACGAAAGACTGTTTTAGTGTGCTTCGAGCCAGTTCTTGCCTACTCCACAATCGGCGATGAGGGGGACGGAAAGAGCGACAACGCCTTGCATCTCTTGAAGGACAATGCTTCGCACCTGCTCTATCTCGTTCTCGGGGACATTGAAGTTGAGTTCGTCATGCACCTGCATAATCATCTGCGCACGGAGCGGTTCGCCCGTAGCGGCGTTTTTCTCGGTATGCAAACGATGCCGGATACTGACCATAGCCATCTTGATGATGTCGGCGGCAGTACCCTGGATAGGGGCATTAACGGCATTGCGCTCGGCGAACGAACGCACGGTGGCATTGTGGGAGAGGATGTCGGGGAGGTAGCGTTTGCGCCCAAAGAGCGTCTCGGCATAGCCCCGTTGGCGTGCCAGTTCTTTCTGCCTTTCGATATAGGCAACCACGCCCGGGAAGGCAGCGAAATAGTCATCGATGAGTTGCTTTGCCTCGGTGCGGGGGCAGTCTAACTGCTGCGAGAGGCCGAAAGCAGAGATACCGTAGATGATACCAAAATTAGCCGTTTTGGCGCGGCGGCGTTGGTCTTTGGAGACTTGGTTGATAGGGATATTGAATATCTTAGCCGCCGTAGCCGCATGGATGTCCTGCCCGGAACGGAACGCCTCGACGAGATGTGTATCGCCCGAGAAATGAGCGAGGAGGCGCAGTTCGATCTGCGAATAGTCGGCACTGAGAAACAAGCAGCCCGGGTCGGGAATGACCGCCTCACGGATGAGTTTGCCCCGCTCGGAACGGATAGGCAGGTTTTGCAGATTAGGGTTGGACGATGAGAGGCGTCCCGTAGCCGTAACCGTCTGATTATAAGTAGTATGTATCTTGCCTGTAGTAGGATTGATATAACTCGGCAGCGAAGAGATATAGGTAGAAATCAGTTTCTTCAGTTCGCGATAGTCGAGTATTTTGGCTACGATAGGGTGCTTCTCTTTGAGGGCTTGCAAGACCTCTTCGGAGGTGGTGTATTGCCCTGTTTTGGACTTCTTCGCTTTGTCGTCTAAGCGGAGTGTATCGAAGAGCAATTCACCCACTTGGCGCGGGGAATTGATATTGAAAGACTTGCCTGCGAGCCGATAGATCTCCTGCTCCAGACGAGTCAGTTCGGCTGTGAGTTGCTGCTCCGCCTCGTGCAGTTTGGGTACATCGATACGCACTCCCGCCTGCTCCATCTCTCGCAGGACAGGCACGAGCGGCAGTTCGACCTCGTTGTAGAGTTTCCACAGTGCTTTGTCGGCACGGAGGGCATCCCAATCGGGTGCGACAGAGGGGTTGTAGGAGACCTCGGGGTTGAGGAGGTAAGCAGCCAACCGCGCTGCCTCCTGCTCGCTGACGCCCTCGACAGCGGGGGCGGCAACGGACGCATTCCCCGCAGAAGCAGAGGAAGACGAGGTATCGACGGGGGCGGCGAAGAGGTCTAAGGTTTGCTCTACCACCTTGGCATTCGCCTTGGACTTTTTGGGTGTTTCGGTAGCGACTTCACCGGCAGCGGGGGCTTTCTTTTTGAGCAGTGAGTAGAACTCCAAACGGCGGTAGATGTCGGATAGTTGCTCCCAATCGGGTTGCTTGGTGAGCAGGGCTTGCGGGTCGAAATCGATAGGCACATCGGTGCGGATAGTAGCCAAGAAACGAGAGAAGCGAATCTGCTCCGCCTGCTCTTGCACCTTGCGTTGGTTAGCCCCTTTGAGTTGGTCGGTATGGTCGAGGAGGTTGTCGATAGAGCCGAACTGCTGCAAGAGCGAGACGGCGGTCTTCTCCCCCACCCCTTTGCAGCCGGGGATATTGTCGGACGCATCACCCATAAGTCCAAGCAAATCAATAACTTGCAGTTGGTTAGACAGTCCGTACTTATCGCATACCTCGCGCGGGCCGAGTATCTCGAAGCCGCCCGTATGACGCGGGCGATACATAAAGATATGGTCGGACACGAGTTGCCCATAGTCCTTATCGGGCGTAGCCATATAGACGGTGAAGCCCTCTTGCTCCGCCTTTTTGGCAAGCGTACCGATGACATCATCCGCCTCGAAGCCTTGTACCTCGAGGATAGGGATATTCATCGCCGTGAGAATGTCTTTGATGATAGGTACGGCACGGCGGATATCCTCGGGCGTTTCCTCACGCTGTGCCTTGTACGCCTCGAATGCCTCGTGGCGAAAAGTAGGTCCGTGAGGGTCGAAAGCGACACCGAGGTGGGTAGGTTTGACGCGTTTGAGAAGGTCGTCGAGGGTAACGACAAAGCCAAATATAGCCGATGTATTCTCCCCGCGCGAGTTCATACGCGGAGTACGGATAAAAGCGTAGTAGGCGCGATAGATTATCGCATAGGCATCAACAAGAAGGAGTGTCATGGGGCAAGTTTGAATTAAGAATTAAGAATTAAGAATTATGAGTGGCAACCTTGTCTATTCTGAGCGATTGTGGGAGGATAGATAGGTTACCAATCGATAGGGGGTAGGCCATTCTTGACCAAGTAATCGTTGGCTTTGGAGAAATGGCCGCACCCGTCGAAGCCGCGATAGACCGAGAGAGGCGAGGGGTGTGAGGTCTCCAAAACGAAGTGTTTGCGGCGGTCAATAAACTGTCCCTTTCGCTGCGCATAACTACCCCACAGCATAAAAACGATATGCTCTCGGCGTTCGTTGAGCGCACGAATAGCGGCATCGGTCAGTTCTTCCCACCCTTTGTTCTGATGGCTGCCCGGGTGGTGCGCCTCGACCGTGAGTGTGGCGTTGAGGAGCAAGACCCCTTGGCTCGCCCAGCGTTGGAGGTTGCCAGAAGCAGGGATAGGTTTGCCTAAATCACGGTGGATCTCCCGATAGATATTGACGAGCGAAGGGGGAACAGGCACGCCATCGTTGACCGAGAAACAAAGCCCGTGCGCCTGTCCGACATCGTGGTAGGGGTCCTGCCCGATGATGACGACGCGCACTTGGTCGAAAGGGCAGGAGTTGAAGGCATTAAAAATAAGACCCGCAGGCGGAAAGCACTGACGGGTCTGATAAGCATGGCGCACAAAATCGGTCAGCAACTCGAAGTAAGGTTTATCGAACTCGGGTTGCAAGACCTGACGCCAACTCTCTTCTATCTTTACTTGCATAGCAGGTACAGATTGGTATGATTTTTAATCGACAATAAGCATCGCATCGCCATAGTCGCCGAAGCGATATCCCTCTTTGACCGCCTCTTCGTAGGCATTCATCACCTCCTCAAAACCGCCGAAGGCAGCCACCATCATCAGTTGGCTCGATTCGGGCATATAGAGGTTGACGAAGAACGAATTAGCCACGGTGAAGTGGTAGGGAGGGTAGATAAACTTGTTGGTCCAACCATTGTAGGCTTTGAGTTGCCCGCCTGTACCGACCACATGCTCCATGGCACGCATTACCTCGGTGCCGACGGCACAGACACGCTTGCTACCGGCATGCGCACGATCGACGGCATCGACTAGAGGTTGCTCGATAATCATCTGCTCAGAATCCATCTTGGTCTTGGTAAGATCCTCGACATCAATGGGTTTGAAGTTGCCGAGCGACATATGGGAGGTAAGGAAAGCGGTCTCAACGCCGCGTATCTCCATACGCTTGAGCAGTTGTTTGGAGAAATGGAGCGAAGCCGCCGGAGCAGCAACAGCACCTATCTTAGAGGCAAAGACCGTTTGGTAGCGTTCCTCATCCATCTCTTTGACCGGCTGGTCGCCGAAGATCTCGGTGTATTTTGCCAAAGTCTCCTCATCCATAGGGCGCCGGATATACTTAGGCAACGGCGGTACGCCCAAGGCATAGAGGCGAGGAATAAACTCGGTCTCATCATAGTCGGTCAAAAAACGGAAAGTACGCCCACGCGAAGTGGTATTATCGATGACCTCGGCTACGATAGAGGGGTCGTCGTCGAAGTTAATCTTGTTGCCGATACGAATCTTACGCGCAGGGTCAACCAAGACATCCCAATAACGGTTGGTATGGTTGAGTTCGCGCAAGAGAAAGACCTCGATAACCGCATTGGTCTTCTCTTTTTTGCCAAACAAACGAGCGGGGAATACCTTGGTATCGTTGAACACAAACAAATCGCCATCATCAAAGAAATTGGCGGTATCACGCACTAAGTGATGCTCAATAGCACCTGTTTTTCGGTGCAAAACCAACAAGCGCGAGTCGTCGCGATAAGAAGCGGGGAATTGAGCAATCTGTTCTTCAGGCAGCCGGAAACGGAACTGGCTGAGTTTCATATCATTCGTCTTATACATAACAAATAAATTATGTGTGTGATTATTGGGGTGTAGAATCGGTAACTAAATCGCTTAGGTTACGACTTTGGATGTCTTGCAAGAAATCATCGATCGTCATACAATCGTCAATACGGATAGTACCTACACGGGTACGCCGCAGGGCTGTGAGATACGCCCCCGAGCCGAGCCGCTCGCCGATGTCGCGTGCCAAAGCACGGATATAAGTGCCTTTGGAGCAGACGACACGGATAGTGAGTTGCATCTTGTCAGGGTCGAACGACAGCACCTCTATCTCATCGATGACCAAGAGTTTGGGTTTGAGCGCGACCTCTTCGCCCTTCCGCGCCATCTGATATGCCCGCTTGCCATCGACCCAAACCGCAGAGAACATAGGCGGTGTCTGCCATTGCTCGCCGATAAACTGCGGGATGACCTCATCGATGAGCGCACGCGTGATATGGTCGGTAGGATAAGTGTGATCCACAGGATGCTCCATATCGAAAGAGGGAGTAGTGGCACCCAGTTGGAGGGTAGCGACATACTCTTTGTCATCGTATTGGAGTTGGTCAATCAGTTTCGTCTTATGCCCGGTGCAAACAACGACCACGCCTGTTGCAAGGGGGTCTAAAGTACCCGAATGGCCGACCTTGAGTTTCTTGCGACCAATCTTGTGGCAGATAGTGTAGCGCACCTTCGCCACGAGGTCGAAACTCGTCCAATGGAGCGGCTTATCGAATGCTAATATCTCGCCCTCTACAAAATCGATATGTTGTTGCTCAGCAAAGGCCATAGACAATAGCAAAGATACCTACGCAGAGGCAATAGACAGCAAAATAAATGAGTTTCTGTCGGCGGACGATATTGAGCATAAAACGGCAGGCGAAACAGCCTGTCAGGAAAGCCGCAATGAACCCGAGCAGAAGGGGTAGCCAGCCGATAGTGGTGGTCATCTCTCCGCCCAGGAGTTTGAGCAAATCGAGGAACGCCTCACCCAGGATAGGAATCAGCACCATCAAGAAAGAGAACTGCGCCACCGATTCTTTTTTGACGCCGCAGAGCAGCCCCGTGGCGATAGTAGTGCCGCTACGGCTCAACCCGGGCAGGACAGCCACCGCCTGCGCACAACCGATGATGATGGCATCGCGATAGGTAACCTCATGACCGGAAGAGTGCATCCGTTTGGTAAGAAACTCGCTCAACCACAGAAGCAAAGCCGTGATTATCAAGCAGATACCTACCAAAAGCAAGCCGTGTCCGAAGAACGCCTCGACTTGGTCTTTGAAGAACATACCTACGATAAACACCGGTATCATCGAGACCAAAATCTTGGCTACATAGTCTTTCTCGGCATTCCACTTGAGCGTGGAGAAAGTGCCACGAAATAGTTTCGCCACCTCAGCCCACAGGATGACCAATGTAGAAAGCACCGTGGCGGTATGTACCACGATAGCGAAAGTAAGGTTTTCCTCGCTTGCCGTACCCAGCAAGGCTTGTCCGATCTCGAGATGCCCCGACGAGGAAACCGGCAGGAACTCCGTCAGCCCCTGAACAATACCCAAGATAATGGCTTCCCACCAACTCATTTCTTCTTACCTTTCCACAAAATAGAGAAAATCATACTAAGGAAACCGAACAGGGAAATCATCGGTCCGACCGTGATACGGCGTACCGAAAAGATGTCGGGATTGTAGGTATCTCCACTGGGGGCACCAATCATCAGCGCAAAACCGATGATGATAATAACAAATGATACTGCAATGAGTATGATGTTGAGTTTAGGAAGGTTCTGTTTCATATAGTAAGTTTGTTTAGATTTCGTACATTGTATCGACGCTCATACGCACATATCTGCCGGTAGCGATGAGCGAAGAAATAAGCGTAATCAGTATGCCCGATAGTAGGATTACACCTGCCATGAACAAGATGTTCTGCCAAGTAAGCGCAAAAAGCAATATACCGAGGCGGACATTGACATAATAAACGACCCCTGCCACGACTGCCATAGCAACGAGGGATGCAATCGTACCAATGAGCAAGTAGCGCCACACAAAAGGCGACTTGATTGCCCACGGAGTGGCTCCAACCAAGGTCATCGTATTGATAAGGAAACGCTTGGAATAAATCTGCAAGCGTATAGTATTGGTAATCAACACAATAGAAATAATAAGCAATGCTACCGCCACGAGGAGCAAGACTATTGAGGCACGCGAGACATTGCTATTCATGAGCGTAGCCAAATCACGCTGATAGAGGACTTGCTCTATGTATGGCAGAGCCGACAAGTGGGACTCTATCACGGCAAGGCTGTCGGGGTGGGCATAGGCCACCGAGGGATGTATCTCGTAGGAAGCGGCCAGCGGGTTGTAGCCCAAGAAAGCCGACGGGTCTTCTCCTAAGGAGCGAATATGCTCTTGGAGTGCTTCCTCGGAAGAGATATAGCGGAAATCGCTGCAATAATCAGCCACAGAGAGCATCTTCTCGAACCGCGCACAAGATGCAGAGTCGGCATCCTCGGTAAGGACGGCAGTAAGCGTCATGTTCTCTTTCATCCGATGCATCAAAGTGCCGGCAGAAAGGAGCAGAACGCACTCCATACCCACCAAACACAGCACCAATGCCACACTGACTGCGGCAGTAAAATACATATTCCAAAAACGGTGGGGACGCGACATAGAACAATTATGAATTAAGAATTATGAATTAAGAATTGCAATCTGTTCAGCGGCATTATAACTGCTCATTGCCCATCGAGAGGACGGATTGCAGACAAGAGCGATTGGTAGTAAGCCTATTAAGCAAACCTATTAAGCAAATAAGGGCAGGTATTAAACCTGCCCTTATTTGAATTAGTACTCCCAAAGGTCTTGTTCGAAATCGAGCAGTTCTTTTTCGATTCGTTGTTGTTCTTTTTTCACCTCTACTTCGGTAGTAGCATAATCTGGAATAAAGCGGTTATACATATTACCCTCACCTACTATATAAGAGGTGTAGAGATGTTTTTGGAAGAACTCGTCGAAAGTAACACGGCGTGTTTCGTTCTGCGATGGGATGACATATTGCATAGCCATATAGGGTCGCAACGCATCGAACGGAATCCAGAACATAATCGATTCACGCAGAGCCGCCATCACATTCGATCCGTCTTTGGTAGAAATCTTATCGGAATTGAGCGGTGCGATAGCCATAATCTTAGTATGGAGACGCGAGGTGTGCTTATCAAAGAACACAATCTCTTGAATCAGATACTTGATTTGGTTTTTGACCACGGACTCAAACGGATAGAAGTGGAACGACAACTCGTTGGTGATACTATCGTAATGCACCAACATAGCGTCGGAAGACGAGATGTCGAAGTGGTTGGGGTCGTCCGAATAGTCGGCAGTAGGATCATCGACAAGAAACATTGTAGGAATTTGCGCCGGCTCCAACGGGAAATTGAAAGTAGGTTTGATAGTCTCCGCATCCTTCTCGTAGATAGGCAGTCCGTCGATTACCGCATCGGTGATAACCTTAAACAAGTTGCGATAATCGGGATCGTCCGACTTGGTAGGGAAATAGAGTTGGTAGTTCTGCTTGTAACGCATATCGATGACACGATATACATATCGAGCCCAAACCACATCGTCGATACGATGGAACACTTGCACGATTGTATCGTGTGAAGCCGAGTATTCTTCGGTTTGAATCTTGGCAGAGCCGAGATTGTCGAAGAATGATATGACTTGGTGTTGCGCATTAGCGAAAGTAACACCGAGCAAGAGGCAGGCAATGATACAAAGTTTCTTCATTATCTTGTTTGATTTAATTAGTTCAAAGAGAGAGGTACAGGGCTCAAGCGAGTCTCTTTACCATCAGGTCCCATAGCGCGGATGTCGGTAATGACTACGATAGCACCTTTTTTGAGTTTACCGAGGCGAGCCAACTGGTCGGAAGTAAACTTATTGCCACGCGACTCAGAGATGACACCATTGATATTAACCTTGAAAGAGGTGATCTTGTAAGGCAGATCGAGCAGACCATCGGGACCATAACTTGCGATGACGGTAGCGTTGGGGTTGAGGAGTGCGCCACGAGAGATGTTGCCATCTTGGTACTCGGTGTCGCCGCTCTTGAAGTAAGCACCCGGTTTCGGAAGTGCTTTGACACGATAATCGCGCGAACCCATCGGTTGCATTTTACCTTCCAACTCAGCCGCAACAGTAATTGTAACCTTTTTGGAACTGTCGCCCGGTTTGATAATCCAGAAGCCGTTCTTCTGCGATACAGCCGCACCGGCTACAGAGACCTTTACTTTCTCGTTGCTAACACCCGGCACTGAGATAGAGAACTGGTTGTCGTAGCCACGATACATGATGTTGAGGTCGTTGTTGGAGATAGTAACACTCGGTTCACCAACCGTATATTCGCTCTCGAAGGGGAGGTACTCCATCTCGTCGGTAGCGGGGTTCATATAGGCGATTTGTCCTTTGAACTTACGCAATCCGACCGAACTTGCCACCACTTCGTACAGACCTTGGTCGTTGATACGCTGTCCCTCGACATAGTACTCGGGGCGTCGGGTAGAGTCGACTGCAGCCAAGATGATTTGTGCGGAGTACTTACCGCCACGGATGACATAGTCAGACTTCGGAATGATGTAGGCGTTGAGTTTATTAACACGCAAGTCGCCGGCATCGGTACGATCCATAAGGTACTGAATCATCTCGCTCTCGGTAGTGCGCACATCGTTTTGCATCTTGGTGAGAATGGTGATACTTGCGCCTACAGGCATACCCTCGAAGATTGCCACTTCCCAGTCGCAAGAATCCTGCTCGTGCGAGTTCCAACCTTTTTCGGTAGCGAAGACTTTGCCAAACTCGTTGCGCAACTCGGCATCGCCTGTAGCCAACTCCATGATATAATCGCGATACATAGCAATCATCTCTTTGAGGACAGCACCATTTCCCTCGTTGATAGCATACTGCGCCGTTACATCCAAATTGGAGTTACCCTCGATATTACGAGCGGGGTCTCCTCCTGCATCCTTACGCGCATCCACCTTTTTCTGACCATCGGCAAGAATAGCGATTTGCGTTTTGAAATCTTGGATATAGTTGTAAAGGCTATCGGCACGATGGTGCAATTCTTGGGACTTATCGTACCACTCTTGCATTTTCTCTGGGTTTTGGTCGGTAGCCGCCTTAAAGTCGCGATACAACTTGTTGTTGCGGTTGACCGAAGCCTCCATAGAAGAGTGCAGACTATCGTCCACAAGCGTAAAACCATTTAGGATGTCTGTACTTACATTCAACGCCAACATAGCGGTGAGTACCAAGTACATCATACCTATCATTTTTTGTCTCGGGGTTTCCGGACAGTTTTTTGCTCCTCCCATAAGTCAATTATGAATTAACAATTAAGAAATTAATGACGGGAGATTATGCCAAGGCATTGAGCATATTACCATATATTTGGTTGAGATCAGCCACTTGTTTAGCCAACTTAGCGGAAGCAGCGTTGTATGCTTCGTGGTTCTTTTGTGCCTCGAGTGCAGCGGCGTGGATAGCCTCCACATTAGCAGAAACGGCACTAAGGGAAGCGTTTTGCGCTTTGATTGCATCTACTTGCGCTTGAATCGTATTGAGTTGGAGTTCGTAGATCGAATTGAGTGCTCCTACATTAGCGGACACTTGCTCAACAGACTGTTGGTAGCCTTTGGTCCCCTCAACAACTTTCTGCATCTCGGTGCGCACTGCATCGTAAGCAGTGTCTAAACCCTCGGCATTGTGATTGAGTTTGTCGGAAGCCGCAGCGAAAGAGTTACCGAGTGCAGCAGAAGCGTCAGCCAAGGAGCCTTGTGCAGAAGCAAACTTTTCGGCAGCCTCACCGGCAGCAGCCAACTTACCCTCGAGATTAGCGGTAGAGGTAGCCACTTTGCCGAGTTCGGAGAGTTGTGCAGCGGTCTTAGCGAGATCGGAGATACCATCTTTGAGTGCAGCCATTTCGCCTTCGCTGAGCGAGGGAGCAGCGGCACGAGCGGAAGCCACGGGTGCACCTGTTGTCTCGGCAGGAACGACACCGTCTGCTACGCCGGCACCTAACAAGGTAGGACGCGCTTGGTGCGATTTCTCTTCGAGCAATTCGGGTTTTGCACCGAACTCAAGAAGTTGCGGGAAGACATTCTCCCAGTGGAACTCGGGGTGTGGTTTATCCAAAGTACCGATAAGGAACAAGAAAGCCTCGGTAAACATACCGATCATAAGTACTTGACTTGCACCCGGCCAGTGTAATATCTTAAACAAAGCACCTACAATAACGACTGATGCACCGACAGAGTACACGATGTTAACGATGTTCCTACCATTGTAGGACTCATACCAGTGCATAAACTTGGCCCAAGGGCTCTGTTTCTTTTCAACATTTTCTGTTGCCATAAGTTTGATTTTTAGTTAGTTTTTTTGGTATTAAAGAATTACAATCTTTTGTATTACAGATTGATAGACTAATTTCAAAACTAGATTGACACCCTATATATATAAGGTAAATACCTAAAACCTTATACAGACAGATGTATATGTTTGACTCCTCAAATATATATAGGAAGGCATACTTGGCGCGCAACACAGACCGCATACGCTACACTGACTACTAATTAAGTCGGTTGCCTCCTATATATTCGAGCAATCGCTATTCAGTTAGTCGCCAATGTACGCGCGAACGCAGCGGAATCCGATGTAGGGGCGGCTCTCGTACTGATACTCGTAGGTACGAACACCGCATTGGAGATAGTAACTGATGTCTTTCCAACTACCGCCCTTGATGACCTTGCGTTTGAGGATGTCGGGGTCGGCCTTGCGTGCCATATATGAATAGTCGGGGTTCAAATCGTGTACGCTGGTATTGGAGGAAGTCTGGTAGGCACTATTGGTCCACTCAGCCACATTACCCGCCATATCGAAGAGGCCGAAATCGTTGGGTCGATACTGAGCGACCTTAGTAGTGGTAGTTCCGGTATCATCGTTGTATGCACCACGGTAAGGCTTGAAGTTAGCCAAGAAGCAACCTTTGGCATCACGCGCATAGTTGCCACCCCACGGGTACATAGCCATCTTACGACCGCCACGCGCAGCATACTCCCACTGTGCTTCGGTAGGAAGGCGATACTCTTGTGCGGGCAGTTTGCTATGGGAGTTGAAATACATAGTACGCCAATTGCAGAAGGCATGTGCCTGCTCCCATGTAACACCTACGACAGGATACTCGGCGTAGCCCGGGTGGGAGAAATACATGTGCAACATCGGGTCGTTGAACGAGAATTGGAAATCACGACGCCAAACCAATGTATCGGGATAAATACAGATAATCTTGCGTGTCAGCAGGTCTTGCGGTTCGCGCAGGGGGCGAATGATAGTGCTATCTAAGATACCACCGTTCTCGTCCACCCAGAATGTATCGACGCGGACAGATGCGCCCTCGGGATAACGGCTAGTAGCGACATCGAACTTATTGCGTTGGAGCACAGCCTCGTCGTAGTTAACCCATTGGTAGCGATAGTGCAAGAAATTGGTTTTGAGCGTCTTACCATCGGAATAGTACATCGGAGCCAAGGCATCGACAACATCCTCGTCCTTGCTATCCCAAGGAATTTTCTTACGCCAGTTGAGCGTAAAACTCTCCTCATCGAAATCCTCGTCTTTGGGTTGGATAGCATAGTCGGTAAGACCAGCAGCAACCAAATAGGTCATTGCGATAGAATCGCGTACCCAGTTGACAAACTGCAGATACTCGTTATTGGTAATCTCTGTTTCATCCATCCAGAAAGCCTCGACAGTGGCCATCATGATATTGTCGGGTTGCTCAAACACAGCGGACTGTGTGTTGGCACCCATCATAAACGATCCCTTTTTGATAAACACCATACCATAGGGGTTCGCCTCTTTGAAGTTTCCCGGGTTGCGTGCACCGACCAACTCGCCGGCAGGTTTGTTGCAACTTGCCAAAGCGATTGCCAATGCAATCAATGGAAGAATCTTTTTCAGTTTCATATCTGTATCTAAAGTATTTATTTTCTAAAATATGTTATTTTTCTTCATCTATCAAGAGAGCCTTAGGTCTCGACAAGCATTCGACTATCATTCGACAAGTCTCCAACCCTATAAGTAGCGAACACTTTTATATTTATTAGTGCGTTTGGGCTTGAGGATATCAAATCCATACGCCAAATAAATCTCGTGCGAACCATAACTCTCCAGGAGCAGTTTGCTAGTGGGCAACTCGCAACTATACCCCAACTGCAACCCCGAAATGATGTCGATATTGAGCAGTATGTTAACACTTCCTGCCACTCGGTATCCCAATCCCCAACGGTATCTATCCTTATACTCGCACATCAGCGTGGCGTTGAGATCCCATGAGCGGAAGTCGGACATCAGCATTGCACTGGGCTTGAGTTGCCAATCGCGGTTGTTCTTGAAGCGGTAGTTGTATCCACCTGCCACATACATTGTACCACGAATATGCAATGTAGAGTAGTCATCCCAATCGATTTTCGGTTGTGTGATATGTCCGTAACTACCTCCGACCCACCAAGTAGCGGTAGAATAGTAGATACCTGCGCCCATATCAAAGGACATTCCCGACTTGCTGCCTTTGGGTATCACCTCGTCACTTTGGTCGAAATAGTCGGAGCCGCTCAACTGCCCCAAATTGACACTATCGCCCTTGAAGCCAACGCTGATAAAGCCGAGATCGACACCGATTGCCAAGTAGCCTTTGCCCAGTTTTTGACGGTAGGCATACTGCACATAGAAGGCTTGGTTGGTAAAGAGGCCGTATCGGTCGTTCATAAACCGTACCCCTGCGCCATGATGTGTCTTGCCTATCACAAAAGGAGAAGCGAATGAGAACCAAGTAGTCATCGGTGCGTTGGTGATGTCCACATACTGCATACGATGCAGCCCCGCCACTTTCATCAAATCTCCTTCTCCCGCCGCTGCAGGATTGTAGGCTGTAGGTAAATACATATATTGTCCTATCTGAGGGTCAAACTGCGCACTAACGACAGCGACAGTAAAGACCATTAGACACAGAACAACATACCTTTTCACACTTATTCCCAATCAATATTCATCCTCGTTGAAGAAGAAATCTTCATCGTTGGTCGGATAATCCGGCCAAATATCAAGGATACTATCATAGACTTCTTCATCATCATCTTCCAACTCTTGGAGGTTCTCAATAACCTCTGAAGGTGCACCAATACGGTTGGCATAATCCAACAACTCATCTTTCGTAGCAGGCCATGGCGCATCTTCTAACTTTGATGCTAACTCGAGTGTCCAATACATATCTTTCCGTTCAAGTTATTGATTATAAAACTATCGACAACCGACTGATAATCAGCCGCATAAAATCGAGCAAGCACTCAAAAGCATACACAAAAGCGACCCATTTGGGTGGACTTTCTCGAAATTATCGTGCAAAAGTAGTAAAAAGTTTCGGTCTGTGCAAGTATTTTCTCCAACATTTTACATTTTCCGCCATTTTATACCCGCAACTAATTGACAAAATGGTTCACAGAAATTGATTATTTGTGCCAAATTGCCACATTGATTTGCTCTAAATCTCCCACTCTGCGAGCCAAGACGAAGAAATAGTCGCTAAGTCGGTTGATGAATTTGCGTTCGTCCATTTTGGGATAATCGATAGCGACCATAAGTCGCTCCAAACGGCGTGTGATGGTGCGGCAGACATGGCATCGTGCGACACATTCGCTGCCTGCGGGCAAGATGAAAGCACGGACAGGCGTGAGGAGCGTCTGCATCAGGTCGATCCACTGTTCTAACTGTGCGACATCGGTTGCGAGTATCCATTCGCCCGGGGCAGCACTGAGGGATGCGCCGAGGTTGAACAGTTTGTTTTGCACCCAAAGCAGTTGCGTATCTAAATCGGCAGAAGCGGCTGCCACGGAGGGGGTAGCATCGGCGTGAGAAGGCAGCGTAGCCAAAGCCGCACGCAACAAGCCTACCCACGCATTGAGTTCGTCGGCAGTGCCATAAGTTTCCAAGCGAGGGTCTGCCTTGCTGACACGCCGGTTATCAGCGAGGGAGGTCATACCTGTATCTCCTGTTTTAGTATAAATACTCATATCCGTAATGTGTAATTTTTGTGTAGATAATGTGGATCGAAGAACACGATGCCCGCATGCCAAATATCCATTGTGGAAGTAACTTGAGGGTGTGCGCAAATCTGTTTCCACGCTCTTTGCATAGCCGGCGAATAGTGGATATCATCGATAACAAATATGCTCTTCTCAGACACTAAGCGCACCAAATAATCGAAGTATCGGCAAGTAGCCTCTTCGGTATGGTTGGCATCGATATATGCCCAATCGACTGCTGCGGGGGTGTAGCGGGAGAGTGTATCATCGATATTGCCATCGATAAGCGTGATATTGCGCAGGCCTAACTTTGCCCAATTAGTGCGTGCCAGGTCAGCAATGTCTTTGCAGCCCTCGAAGGTAGTGATATGATTGCGCGAGTCAGCCGCTGCGAGGTAGGCGGTAGTGATTCCGAGCGAGGTACCGAGTTCGACAATCTCTAGCGGGCGTTGCGCCTCATGGCTCATATAAGCAATCCATTTCATCCATATCTGCCCTACACGGGTGGATTCGAGCGAGGTGCGGGCGATGTCTGCCACAGTGCGACTATAGTGCGTACCTTTGGCTATTGCGCCTGTGCCAAAGTCCTCGACATGGATAGGGGTGTGATTATTTAGCATACGCCGACGACACTGCTCGATAGGGGCGAAACAATAGTAAGCATTGGTGTCGTAGATCAACATACGCACCAAATAGAACAGATAAGGCGAGTGGATACCCTCTCCACCTGTATTCCAAGAGGATAGACGATGACGGAGATATGCGCCAAGACGATATAAGGTGTTTTTCATCTGCATTTGGGGCGCAAAGGTACACTTTTTTTCTGAAATATGCAAGAGCGGGAGGCAATCGGGCGAAATTATGCGGGTTTGGCAAGCCCGCAACGGGGGTACTTCGCGGGCGGAAGAACGGTCTAGGTATGGTTAGGTTATGGTCGGATTTGCTTAATCACTGCATAATCACCCCTTAATCACCCCTTAATCACCGCATAATCACCGCATAATCACCCGATAACGACCCGATGACGAATCGGGAAAGATGTGGCAAAGGTAAGGATTAAGAAGCAGTGTGGGGTGTGGCGGTAGGGGGAGGCAAGAATGCTACGAGCGGCGGAGAGAAAAGCAACCATGCGGGATATGCGGGCTTGGCAAGCCCGCGACAACGATACTTCGCGGGCAAGGGGATTTTTGGGGAGGGATAATGAGGGATTGTAGGGGCTCCAGATAGTCCAGGGATTCCTGATGTTCTAGGAATTCCAGATGTTCCAGATTTAGAAAAAGGAATAGATTTTATGATGAGTAATTGACCAACTTTTTGACAAAACCTTTGGACATTTCGCTATTTTTTTGTAATTTTGCGGCATGATTTTGAACTACATTTGGATAGGGTTGATATTGCTTGCGGTGGTGATGGGTATTGTGCAGGCAGTGTTTTTCGGGCAAGCCGATATATTTACGGCTATACTGAACTCTACTTTCAGCAGTGCAAAGACGGGGTTTGAAATCTCGATAGGGCTGACAGGTGTGTTGTCGCTATGGATGGGAATTATGAAGATAGGTGAGCAAGCGGGGGTGATAAAGCAGATGTCGCATGTGGTAAGTCCGTTCTTTAGACGTATATTTCCCGAGTTGCCGAAAGGTCATCCTGCGTTCGGGTCGATGCTGATGAATATATCCGCTACGATGCTGGGTATCGACAATGCTGCGACACCACTTGGATTGCAGGCTATGCGCGAGTTGCAAGAAAGCAACGCGGACAAGAGCAAGGCAAGCAACTCGATGATTATGTTCATGGTGTTGGTAACCAGCGGATTGACGCTAGTGCCGGTAAGCATAATGACCTATCGTGCGCAGATGGGTGCCGCCAACCCCGCCGATGTATTTCTGCCTATTCTGTTGTCCACTTATTTTGCAGCGATGGCCGGGTTTGTCTCGGTGGCTATCATACAGAAAATCAAGATATGGGATAAGGTTATCTTGGGTACGATAGGCGGGCTGACGGTGTTTGTAGGGTTGGTACTTTGGGGTGCATTATCGTTGCCACAAGAGATAGTAGGCTATTGGTCGGGAATCATTGCCGCAGTGTTGCTACTGGGGGTGATTTGCTGGTTTATCATAGCCGGGATGGTGAAGCGAATCAATGTGTATGACGCTTTTATAGACGGGGCGAAGGATGGCTTCAAGACGGCAGTAGGGATTATCCCGTATTTGGTAGCGATGTTGGTAGCCGTAGGTATGTTCCGCGCCAGTGGTGCGATGGATTTGTTGGTATCGGGCATAGCGTGGCTGTTTGCTTTGATAGGGGTGAATACGGACTTTGTACCCGCTCTGCCGACGGCCTTGATGCGTCCGCTCTCGGGTAGCGGGGCAAGAGGACTGATGATTGACGCGATGGTAGAGTATGGAGCGGACAGTTTTGTAGGCAGATTGGTAAGTATCGTACAGGGCAGCACGGATACAACCTTCTATATACTGGCGGTCTATTTCGGCAGTATCAATGTAAAAGACACGCGCTATGCGGTGGTGTGCGGACTGATTGCCGACTTCTGCGGGCTTGTATCCGCCATACTGCTCGGGTACTTATTCTTTCACTAACAGTCAGCAAATCAGACCATTATAAAAGACAGCATTATGATTCAGTTTTTGACATACGACGATAATGAAAACCTTGTACCATTTGATTTCGCGCCCTTGGGATTGAAGCAACGACAGATAGAGCGTTGGATACGGTCGGTAGGTGCGGACTATGGGTTCTCGGTAGGGGAGATTAGTTATATTCTCTGCAACGATGAGAAGATACTGGCGGTAAATCGGCAGTTCTTGCAGCACGACTATTACACCGATGTCATCACTTTTGACTACACGACGGCGGATTGCCTAAACGGGGATATTTTTATCTCGGAAGACACGGTGCGGTCGAATGCAGAGATGGTGGGTACAGACTATCCGCACGAACTGCTGCGGATATTGATACACGGCATACTGCACCTAACGGGACAGGGCGACAAGACGCCCGAGACCAAGGCGGAGATGACACGCAAGGAGGACGCGGCACTAAGTAAGGCAGCGGACTTATTGAACTGATAATCAGCATTATCTACACAAGCAACATTTAACAGCAACCAAATAAAACACATATACAAATGAAATCATCTTATGAGTATCGTGCTATGGCACGGGAGACGCTTGCCGGCAGGTGGAATGAGTCAGCAATGGCGTATTTAGTAATTTTGGGCATTGCCTATCTGTTTGTAGGCAGCAGTGCCATGGTGCCGGAGGGGATAGTATGGGCGCAAGGGACGGTAGGCGGACTACAAGTGGCCCTATCTATCCTGTTGATTGCTCCTCTGACTTATGGTTTTTACAATGCGATGTTGGGGATGAGCCGCGATGTAAGCAATGGTGCGGCACATGATATGTTTGACTATTTCAGTCAAGATTACTCACGGAGCGTGCCTGCAAATTTCTTGGTCTATTTGGCAGAAATCGGGTTGGGTGTTATCACATTAGGTATCGGTGCAATCGTACTGCAATATGCCTACGCCATGGTGCCTTATCTGCTGAAGGACTATCCGGAACTGACTGCTACAGAGGCACTTCGCACGAGCCGTCAGATGATGAAAGGACACAAATGGGACTTGTTTGTACTGGACTTGAGTTTCATCGGTTGGATACTGCTGAGCATCTGCACATTGTGTATCGGTATGCTATGGGTTACACCTTATATGTATATGGCACATGCGCATTTCTATGAAAATCTGAAAGCCGAAATGATTGTGGAAGAATAGACACCAGGGCGGTAATCTGCCGCAGATGTGTAGAATTATTGACACTTATTGTTCATTCTGCGCCATAGATTTGGTGCAGAATGAACTTTTTTTGTACCTTTGCATTGTCTAAACAAGGTACGGATATGAAAAAGCAGTTGTTATTATTGGCATTGTCGTTGGGTTTATCTCTGGGTATGCCGGCTCAAGGACAGGTGAAGTACTGCGCTTCGGCGGCGGTAGGCTACGGCAAGAATGCTACGGGAGGCGGAGATAGTACGCCGACGCTTGTAGGGAGCAGCAGCGAACTACAGAATGCACTAAAGAGCAGCGGTAAGGAGGTGATTATCATCACACAAGATATCACGGTAAGCAGTTGTATCAAGGTGAAAGCGAGCGATAAGACCCTGCTTGCGCTACCCGGGGTGCGACTAATCTCGCAGCAACAGAACAAAGACAAATCGGGTATTCTGTATTTTCAAGACGGTTCGAAGAACCTGATACTGCGCAACCTGACTTTTGAAGGTCCGGGGGCTTACGACTGCGATGGGTGGGACCTGCTCTGCTTTGACGGCGTAACGAATGCGTGGGTGGACCACTGCGACTTTCAAGACGGTTGCGACGGAAACTTTGACAACAAGGGAAACACGGACAATATATCGGTAACCTGGTGCAGGTTCCGCTACCTAAAGAAGCCGAAAGCCGGGGGTTCGGGCGGTACGGATGACCACCGCTTTACCAATCTGCTCGGTTCGTCGTCATCGGACAAGCCTGCAGACGGGAGTTATAGTATGACTTGGGCGTATTGTTGGTGGGACGAAGGATGCGTAGAGCGTATGCTGCGCTGCCGCAATGCAAGTCTGCACTTTCTGAACTGCTACTGGAATTCGTCGGTGGCACACTATTATATAGGTCCGGAAAACGCCGACTGCTATGTGGAGGAATGTACTTTTGAGGGTGCGCCTAAGTCCGCAAATATATTCAAGTCATACGGAGGCAAGAACGGTGCCAAGTTTGTGAATTGTGTATCTGCTAAAGGTGTTCCTGCTGATGTGAGCAGTCGGGCGGTGGTAACTCCTACATATACCTATACGGCACTTACAGCAGGTGCTTCCAAGACGATGATTACCGGTAATTGCGGCGCGGGGGCTACTCTGACAGTAAAGACCGACGGAAGCGTGAGCAGTTCGTGCGATAGCGGCGAGACCCCTACTCCAGATCCTGAACCAGAACCCAACCCAGAACCAGACCCAACGCCGGAGCCGAGCGGGGATATAACATGGCACTTCTCGGACACACAATTTGCCAATTTGGGTACCATCAGTTCCACGCAAACAGTTGACGGACTGACGATTGTAGCCACGAGCGACAAAACTATCACCATTGATGCCAGCAACAAGACATACGGCGAGAACCTCAAGTTCACATCGCGTCTGAAATTTGGCGGTACGATGGGTGCCACCTATAGGTATCTGTGTTTTGCGGTGAAAGGCAGTTGCACGATAGAGGTGTATGGTATGAGCGGAAACAGCAATACCCCTCGCCCGATTGTATTGGCCAAAGAGCAATGGGACAACACTATCCATACCTGGGCAGATGTGCCAGGCAGCGAACTGAGCAAACTGACCTATCAGTATGTAGGCGGCAATACAACTCTGTATATCGGCAGCGGCAACAGCGGTGTGAATCTGTATGGTATAAATCTGATTTACGACAAAGAAACCACACTGACACCCGCCCAGATTCTCAACAACGGAAAGACCTACAACCTGCTGGGTATGGAAGTGGACGAGAACTACAAAGGTATTGTCATCCGCGACGGAAAGAAATACTTGCAATAGGTATCGAGGAAAGGTATCATCTACATAGAACCCTCCTTGCATTTCCCCTGCTCCCCCACGATAGACTCGCGACAAGACTAATTAGGAATTATATGACAACAATCAAGGCTGCCTGTTTGATTAGGGCAGCCTTGATTGTTGACCGGTGCTTAGTAGAGATAACTACTATTTCATAGAGGTCTATTATTCAGGGTATTGTGCAGAAATATGATGTTCTGTTTATTTGGAGAGGGCGTACATTGCAAAAGCGGCGCAAAGGAGCCCTGCAATTTGCAATGGGTTGGGAATTACTTGGAGTATAATCAACGACAGCAAGACCGTAACCATAGGGGACAGTCCTTCCATAGGGGAGACCACAACCGCCTTGCCATAACGATAGGCATAGACGAGAGTGAGCGCACCGATAGAGTTGAGAATCTGAATGCCGAACGATGACCAGAACGGTACACAAGCCCCCTCTTGCGCGAAGAAGGTTGCCGCATCACCCGACATAAAATATGCTACGGGAATGAGGATAACGGCAGTGATAGTCATCCACACAAAAATCGACTCAGCATCCATCGAGTTGTTGGCAAACTTCATGAAGAAACCTTGCACACCCCATGCGAGCAACACCAGTACGGCAAGAACTATCCAAAGCCAACCCGATACGGGACTGCCCTCGGTATTGGTTTCGAGCGAGAGCAGGAGGATAGCCGCCAGAGCGACTGCAATACCCGCCATTTGCCAATGAGTGGCTTTCTCTCGGAGGAATATAGCCGCCAAGGTGATGACGATGACGGGCGACATTGAGATGAAAGGATAGATGATGTAGGAGGGTCCGAGCGTGAGGGCTTTGAAGAGGACGAGTTGTCCGCCTGCGCCGAGGAAACCGACTGCGCAGCCTAAGCCGATTGATTTCCAATCGTGTTTGAGTTTGCCTTTGTTGATAATCAGTGCAACGATTGCACAGGGTATCATTGAGATTGCCCATGCGATATACACGACCGTGTCGGGGATACCATGTTGAATCTGATACCCCGAGAAGGCTCCCCATACACCCCATGTACAGACGGTGATGAGGATAAAGACTAACCAAAGTTTATTTTTCATATTTTGTTTATGGGTTTATTAGTTTATCAGTTTATGCGATGTTTAATAGGTTGAAATAGTTTAGATGTTCAGACTCTGTTATTTGATTTTTTCAAAATAGGGCAGTCGTGCAAGAGGAGCGGAGATGGTATAGGTGCGTCCACCGCGGTAGCGTTTGCCCTGCTCATCGCGCCAAGTGCCTTTTGGGAGCACAACTGTGCGGGAAGTGGCGTCGGTTACTACCGGAGCCACCAGATAGCGGTCGCCGAGCATAAACTGGTCCTTGCACTCAGCAAAGCCCTGATGCGGGAACTGATACTCCATACAACGCACGATAGGTTCTCCTGTCTGCGCGGCATGGCGGGCATAGTCCATAATATACGGTGCAAACTCGGCGTGCAAGCGTGCCATATCGCGTACGATCCGGAGGTTCTCCTCCGAGAGAATCCGCCACGGTGCGACAGAGAACTGCATCATCGGCATGAGGGCATGTACTTGTGCGGAACGGACGATGAGCGTTTGGTTGAACTCATCGGAAGCGATACCAAGGAACGAAGCCCACTGACCGCCACCAATCATATCGGGGCAAGTATAAGCATAGCCGAGGAGGCCTGCGGTGGTCATACAAGGAATGAGCGACTGAACCGCCTCCCAACTATAGTCCTTATCGCCAAGGCGTTGCACGAGAGGTTGCCCACCCATCTTCCAGCACGCACGGTACTCGTTGAAGGGGAAAGAGAAGCCTATTTGTGCCCACGAGGTAGTATGATCGACCGTTGTGGCGGAGGGGTTGAAAGCACGGATGGGTGCGGAGGCGTAGCAGTTGTTATCGCCTGCATCGAACTTGAAGCCATCGATACCATACTCGGTTTGCATCTTTTGCAGTTGAGCAACGAGGTGTGCTGCCGCATCGGGGTTGGTGAGGTCGTAGCAGGCGGAATATCCGTTCCACCAATTGAGGATAGCCGTTCCACCATTGGGATTCTGCAAAAGGTAGCCTTTGGCTGCGAGGTCTCGGTATTCCGGAGAATCGGGCGATACAAAGGGGCATACCCACAGCATGACGCGAAAACCGAGGTCGTGGAGTTCGTTCACCATTGCCTTTGGGTCGGGGAAACGCTCTGCCTTGAAGTCGAAATTGCCATAGTAGCGTTGCCAGTTGTCGTCAATCATTAGGACTCCGGCGGGAAAGCCGTTGTCGATGATAGCGTGGGCATAGCGCAAGATGTCCTCCTGATTCTGGTTGTACATCAGTTCAATCCATGTGTTGTATTGGGGCATGGTAAAGAACAGCGTATCGGGCAGTAGTCCCGAAGCAGGAAAATACTTGGCTTGTGCCGCGAGGTAGGCATCACGGAGTGTACTGCCCGCACGAACGGTGGTGAGGGGATAGGAGGTGTGTATCTCACCATTCTCGGCGGAAAATACAAACGCACTATCCGACCACATATACATACCATCGGAAGAAAGAAAGAGCGGTACGAGTTGATTGTTCTCGTCCTGCACATGGAGGTCGAAATCAGGTTGGTCGGTGTAGGGTTGGTTGGCACCGAGACCAACGGACGCACCCCACCAGTATTGCGCTTGTGCGGGTAGGCACAGAAAGAGACACAAGGAACAAAGAACAAAATGTATTTTCTTCATAACCATAGTTTTAATAGAACATATAATAGCCATTAATAGGGTATCCTAAGCGGAATCACCTATCAATCACCTATCAATCACCTATACTTGCTATATAGATTATAGGGTGATGTTGGTGAGGTAGTTGTAGCCTGTGTTCTCGTCCCAGATGTCGTTGTTTGCCAAGCGAATCGAATAAGCGGGGTTGTCGTGGAGCGAAGCATAGGGGTCCGGAAGGTTGAGATAGACCTTGTACTCGCCCGAAAGCGTGCTATCGAGGTTCGCATGAAGGGTGGTGGTAGTGGTCTCGCCTGCGAACCAGAAACGCGGGTCGATGTTGGTCTGCGGATAGACAATCTTTTTGGTCGGGTCTGCTACAGAAACGAGTACCAATTCGACACTGCGCTTGTTGACCGGTGCCGCAAAACCCACATTGCGGAGGGTCAGTACGACTGCGAAATGCTCGCCTGCCTGCGGGTTCTGAGTGGGATATGCCTTGTCGAGGACAAAACGATAGCCGAGACGGCGTTGAATCTCGTCCATGTGTTTGGTTTGCATCCACCAATTGAGAATCTCCTTGTGATAGTCTCGGTTGAGATAGGTCCAGTGGAAACGCTCCATTTGGTCAATGGCGTTACTTCCCTCGGACTGCGCACACTTGTTGCAAGTCTCGCCTCCCATCATGGTGAAACGCGTGTCGGCTTCCCAGTAGGTACGGTCAACATTGTTGCGGTAGGTTCCGACATCGTTGCTGCAGGATACGAAGCAGTCATTATGCCCACCGAGACGTGCTTTGGCAGTAGGTTGGTATGCCTCGGCATCGGTAAGCGGGTCGGTAGAGAGATTGCGGTCTTTGAGATACTGCATCTTGTACTCGGGCGTACGCAGGCAGATTTGTCGGTCGGCAGGGAAAGCCTCCAGCATGTGGTCTAACATTTGCCAGCGCGGCTCATACTGCTCAGATGTCTTGGGGTTTCTCGGGAAACCCGATGTGTAGTACCATTCGCCCCACGAACCGATAAAACCAGCTTGGATACAAAGTATGACATCGGCATTCTTTTGGAGTACAGGTGCTACGGCATCTATATGTTTTGAAACCCACTCGGGCGTTGCGTCCCACGGTTTCTGCTTGTTGGCATAACCATCTTTGTATGCAAAACGAACAATCACCTTAGAGCCGCCATTGCGAATGGCATCGAAATTGGTTTGCATACGGTCGAGATAGGCCTGCGGTATTTCGCTTCCAACTATAGAATCTGTACCATCACTTGCTTTTACAGTTCCGATATAGTCAGTCAGGTAATAGACATGCAGGAGCAGCGATACAGCGGTCATTGTGCGCACACTCTCAATGGTAGAAGCCGAAGCGTGTGCGTTCAGGTCAGAAGAGTTGTAGGACACGTGAGCATAGAAACCACGCTCAGGATTGGGAAAAATCTCGTCGGACTCGGTATAATAGATTGTACCTTCCGGGTCTTTCTCCTCCTGCGGAGGGTTAGGCGTGGTGTGGCACCCTGCTATGAAAGGCAGTGCCAACAGCGGTAAAACAGACAGGAAACGTTTCATTTTGTTACAGATAGGGGAATAAAAAGAAAAAAACAAGTATGGGTGCGTGGTTATGCACCCCGACACCCATACTCTCAACCAACATTATTTAAGTGTAAAAAAGTATCTCTACCCCGCCCTATTGGAACAGGGCAAAGATACTTTGGGAAAGATTAGTCAGCGAGGTCGGTTTTAACGGTCATCAACGGAGCCTTAACCTCTGCGCCAGTTTCGTCCTGGTCAGCATTGGGCAGAACGCCTACAGAATTCCAATCTTGTTGGATATCGAAACCAATCTTGAACTCGTTCTCGATAGCAACCGGGATGAGTTCGCGGAGGATCTGGATTTCAACCATATTGTCGGAGATGATTTGCGATGTTCCGATTGGCAGGTCGCCCTCACCAACGAGTGCACCCCATTTGTCGCTTGCATCGTGGTCTTTGGTAGGATCAGTCCAGAGCCAGCCTGTAGCACCTACTTCACCCCACCATTTGAATACTGCGGGGTTGTAGTTGCTTGCCAGCACACCGTCATCACCCTTCGAGAGAATAGCGGTCTCCAAGCATACATCTATGCTACCTACAGCGAACTCGTCCGCATAGCCACCGGTTTTATCGCTGTTGTCAGCATCAATATAGATGTGGAACGGTACCGATGAAAGGTCGGTAACCTTAGCAGCATCCCACTCAACAAGGAGGTTGAGATACATCTTGTCGTTGTACACCTTTACGCTCTTGAGGGCACTACGGTCCTCAACAGGGTTTGCTGCAGAGGTAGTAGTAAATACATATTCTGCGGGTAATTTATCCCAGTCAGCAGCGGATTTGTCCGATGTACTGATCTTCGAAACGAACTCGGGTACTTCGGGTTCCGGATCGGGAGTAGGAGTGGGAGTGGGTTCATTTTTTTTGTCACATGCCACGAAAGCAAGTGCTGCTGCACACATAAGTGCAAATTGAAACTTTTTCATAATAAAATTGTGTTTTAAATGTTGTTGATTGTAATTGTATGTTGATTGATTTAATATCCAGGGTTTTGTTGGATACCGCTAACCGTCCATTCCGCATTAGGAATGGGGTATTGGATATGATTGTAGTCGGGTTTGACAATTGCCCAAGGTTGTGCACCCGGGTAGCGACGATCCATATCCATATTGTTGCGATAAACATCGAACATTCGATACCCCTCGAACGCGAGTTCCATTCGGCGTTCGTCCATTACGATATCGAAAGCGGACGCATAACCGTGCATATTCGTGGTAGAGAACATACCCTCCGCAGGAATACCCGCACGCTTACGGATTACATTGACATCGTCCAACGCCTTTTGGTCCTGACCGAGTTTGGCATACGCCTCCGCGCGGTTGAGGATGACTTCGCCCCAACGGCTCAATACCGGCGAACAGAGAGTAGGACTACCATCCTGATACCCTAATTTCTTCACATAGTATTTTGGGAAAGTATTACGTAACTGCATCTGCTGCGTCAGACGCACCAAGCAGTCTTCACCCTTATAATTCACATGATATTCACTATACTCGCCATTTATAGTCCGTTTCTCAATAGTGTAGGTCTTTCCATCGGCGGTGAAGGTATAGTTTTCACCGACAGGAGTAACGGTAAATGCCAAATCGCTACGACCGGTCTGCGCACCACCACCGGGGGTTTCCGGGTCGGGGAAATAAACCAGCAACTTAGACGGGTCAGCATTATTAGCGTATTGGGGTGCAATGAATGCCGTATAGCGAACATCACTCGGATAACGCTCATAGAGATACAGCAGCGGGTCAGAGGGATAGATTTCGCCCCATCCACCGCCGTCGCCATTGTACATAGAACCGGCAGAAGACTGCCCCCTATCATCCACCAACTCATGGGCTACACAGAAAAGGGTCTCCGAGGAGGTCTTTGCATTAGCAAAATAGTTAGCCAAATCGGGATCAAGTTTGCTCTCGGGAGTGGCACCATTGAGCATTTCCTCTACAGTAGAGATGACCTCATTGTTCATACCCATATAGAGATAAACACGCGAGAGGAGACCAAGGGCGGCATCGTGGCTCGGATAGCCCGCATTGCCACGCGATTTACCCATATACTGCGCTGCCAACTTAAGGTCAGCCACAATCTGCTCATACACTTTGCCTATCGGCTCGCGAGTGGTGGCAGAAGCGGTGCTTGTCATAAGAGGCACCCCCATATTGTCGGTACCCTGACTATATGGTTTGGCATAGAGTGTAACCATGTGCAGGTGCATCAACGCACGCATATAGTATGCCTCACCGAGGAGTTGTTTATCCGTCAGGTCCTTTTTCTCAAGGGTCTCAATAACCGTATTCGACATATAGATAACCTTGTATGCCAACATCCAAAGTGTACCTACATTCTTAAGGTTGTCGGTCATCATATATGCTGTAGATTCGTAGAGCGGGTCTTCTGTCTTACTACTAAGACAGATATTGTCTGCGGGGAACTCAGCCAACTGGGTATAATGACGCACATACGTATTACCGCTGGCATAGCCGATATACTCCACCTCATCCTTGAGCATAGCATAGCAACCATCCATAATATACTCTGCACCTGCTTCATCTTGGAGCAACGCATCAGAGTTTAACTCGTCTGACGGGAAGAAATCGAGGCTGCAACTCGAAAGCAGCAAACCTGCAACAACCGTCATGGATAAAAATATCTTTTTCATATTCGTCTTTCTTTTTTAGCATTAGAAACTGATTTCTACACCACCTTGGAAGGTACGGCCGACAGGATAGGTCTGGGAGTACATACCTGCTAGGTCGTTGGTAGATGTGGTAAGCGTAATTTCAGGGTCCATACCCGAGAACTTGGTTGCCGTAAAGAGGTTGTCTGCCGAGAAATAAATACGGCAACGCGTCATATAGGCTTTCTTAATAAGTTTGGTCGGGAAATCGTAGCCCACGGTGAGGTTCTTGATACGGAAGTAAGAGCCATCCTCAAGATAACGAGATGAGATAGCGTTGGAGTTGTGATTACCATTCAGTTGGGACTTTGGGTGAGTAGCGACATCGCCTTTCTTCTCCCAACGCGACCAACCTTGTACCGAGTTTTCGATAGACATCTGGTTGTATCCTACATAGGCACCATCGGCATCGGTGGACATACGAGTGAAGTTGTAAATTTTGTTGCCGTAGGTGAAGTTGGTGTTCACGCTCAAGAAGATACCATTCCAACTGAGTTGGGTATTGAGACCACCCGAGAAGAGGGGAGTAGCCTTGCCTACCACGTGTGCATTGGTAGCATTGTAATCGTTGGTAGTGGTTTTGTTGCCGTTCTCATCCAAGACATATTGTTCGTTCGCATCCACTACATACCACAGCGGGTCGCCATTCTCGGGATTAACACCTGCCCACTCTTTCATATACCAAGAATAGATGTCTTGTCCCTCTTTGACCTGCTGGCTTACGCTGGAAGCAGTCTGCAAGAACGGACCATTCGGGGTATTAGTAACACGGTTGCGGTTGAAACCGATATTGAAACCGATGTTCCAATTCCATTTGTCGATATTGAGTACATTTGCATCCAAACGATACTCGATACCCTGGTTGCGAACCGAACCTGCGTTCTGCGTAACCTCGAAGAAACCAGTAGAAGGAGCAACCGGTACATTGAGGAGCAGCCCCGTATTATCGGTATTATAGAGGTCGATAGACATATCGATACGATCGATGAAGGTCAGGTCGATACCCACAGCCGCCATATTGGCAGTCTCCCAATGGAGGAGCGGGTTAGCCAAACGACTCGGCGTAGCCGACACCTTGTTTTGATAGAGGCTGTTGAGCGCATAGGTAGCAAGATATTTGTATGCGGGGATATTGTTGTTACCCGTGATACCGTACGATGCACGGAGTTTGAGGAAGGAAACAACATCTTGCGATTTCATAAACTCTTCGTTGGAGATGAGCCACGAAGCAGCCACCGAGGGGAAATAACCTACACGATTTTTAGGGGCAAAGATACTGCTTGCTTCAGCACGGAAGGTAGCCGTCAAGAAGTAGCGTTTGCCATAGTCGTATTGCGCTTGGATAAACGTTGCCCAACTTGCACCCGGAATCTCATAACCACCTACAGAATAAGGAGTGCAGGAATTGAGTGCGTCCACGCCATTCGGCATACCAGTACCGGCAGCGTTAGTATATTCCGATTTCCATGTGCTGTACTCATAACCGAGCATACCACTGAGGCTGTGCTGCCCCCATTGGCCGTTGGCTTTGAGGATATTGATTGTACCGAAACTTTTGCTCAATCCGAGACTATTGCTCAGATAACCATTGGCATACTCGGAGTCGAATGCACGCGGGTCGCGGTATTCGGTAGATTTGTAGTAGCCTGTGCTGAAAGTGTTAGTAGTCGTAAAATGGAGCCAATCGGTGAAATGTACGTTGAATACAAGCGTACCATTAAAATCAAAATTATTTGATTTTGCATAGTTGTATTGGGTTGTATTGAGCGCATTCCACTTACTCTGCGACCACCATTTGCCGCCGTTATCGGAACGGGTATCACCATTTACATAGAGATATTTGCCTGTAGAGTTGCCGTCAGCATCGAGTTCATAAGGATTATCCCACGGCATCTTGTTGAACGCATCATCAAGCATAGTCCATGACGGAGCATAATCAACCGATGACTTGGAGAACGAAGCACGTACACTCATATCGAGCCACTTGGTCAAGTCTGCGTTCATAGAGAACTGACCGCTCACTTTCTGCATGCCCGTACATTTGAGAGTACCTT
Source organism: uncultured Bacteroidales bacterium (assembly GCA_900542355.1). Lineage (GTDB taxonomy): Bacteria > Bacteroidota > Bacteroidia > Bacteroidales > Paludibacteraceae > Colicola. The sequence goes on from UQNE01000001.1 coordinate 225,130, forward strand.
CCTCGCCATAGTAACTGAGACCTGCATAGTAGCCGATTTTCTCCGAACCGCCCTTGACGGAAACATAGTAGTCTTGTACGACACCCGTGCGGAAGAACTCGTCTTGCCAGTTGTAGTCCTGCTCCAAGAGGCTCTTCGGGTATTGGCTATTGAAGACCGTCTTCGAATAGAGCGACTTGTGGAAATTGTACAACTCGGCAGAATTCATCATCTTATAATTGCTATAGAGGGCTTGTTTGGCACCTGCAGTAGCCTTGATATCGACAGATAGTTTGTCATTTTTCTTACCCTGCTTGGTGGTAACGACGATGACACCACCTGCAGCCGCAGCACCATAGATACCCGTAGCACCTGCATCTTTGAGGACAGAGATTGTCTCAACATCTTGCGGGTTGAACGAAGCACCCATCACACCGTCGACCACATAAACAGGGTCACTCGAAGCAGTAATAGAACCGGTACCACGCACACGGATCTGTGCTGCATCACCAGGCTGACCGCCCGCATTGGTAACCTGCACACCTGCCACTTTACCTTGCAACATATTTCCCACATCAGAAGTGGTAACATCGGTGAGTTGGTCAGCCGAAACGGTAACCACCGCCGATGACAACTCGGCTTTCTTCACCGACGAATACCCCAGGGAGACCACCTCTTGCATCATGATGGCGTCGGATTGGAGGGTAACGCTCAGGTGAGGAACCGCTTTGTGTTCTTGGGACTTGTAGCCCATAAAGGAGAATACCAACGTAGCACCATTGTCCACCTCAATCTCATAGTTACCATCGAAATCGGTGATTGTACCCGTTGTTGTCCCTTTGACTACGATACTTGCTCCCGGCATACCGAGACCGTCCTCAGCAGAGGTTACCTGTCCTTTGACCGTAATTGACGCAAAGGCGGATGTGGTACCCAAGAGCAATGCCATACAAATAACATGAAATGTTTTCATCTGTACTTATTTTAGGGTTTGTAATTAGTTTTTTGTTTCCTACGCACCTGCGGTGCGAGAGAAATAAAAGAAATGAAAGAAATTACTTTTTTTCTTTTACTTCCAATAAATAGTTTCCGACAAAGTCGGCATTGATAGTCGGGTTATCACCGCTTACCTCGAACTCCAAAGGATTCTCAGCCGTGTAGGTGGTTGCCGTGTAGGTTTTGCCTTTTTCCAGTCCGCGCAACTCTATCTGCCCCGTGTATTGGTCGGCATAGAACGCGTAGTAGAGGTTGCCATGTTGACGAATGACATGTGCTTCGGGATAGTCGAAACCATATGTATATAGGTTCAGATACTCTCCGCGGGCGAGGTCCTTCTCCTTATATATACGCATCCAATGGCGGATGAGTTGTTCTTTCTCGGGTGTAAGGAGGAAGGATCCCGAAGCATGAGGATTATCTTTCGGATAGGTAAACTTGGTACCGATGACCGAGCCTGTACCTATTTGCGAAGCGAAGTCGGTACCGCCGTCGGTGAGTTCCACATGGTCGCCATAGTATGCCATCTGCGGAACCATAGCCGCATACGCCTTGCGTTTCATGCGTACTTGTGCCGAAGAAGTCGGGTCGGACGCCACTGCCTGATTGATAAAAGGCAAGAGATAGTAGTTCATAGAACAACCGCAAGGGCAGACTTGAATGACAGCGTGCGGATGGATGGCACGCGCCTGATTGTAGATATTCTCGAAATAGGACGGCAGTTTCTCCACCGCCTCTTCCGGATAGTCGAGACCAGAAGCATCGTTGTAGTCGGGCATACAGCAGTTAAGGTGCTGTCCGTCGATCTTGAGTCCGTCGAAGTTCCACACCTCTAAAAAACGATGCAAGAGATCGTTGGTGTATGCCGTAGTAGCGGGATTGACGGGCGAGAGATACCAACTATCCCACCATGTGATATACTCGGGTGCACCCTCGAAAGTGCGGAGCAACATCTCGGGATGCTCACGCAAGATACGGGTATCGGGGTCGGCGGCGAGAGGAGCCCACCACAGTTTAGCGAACATACCGCGACGGTGTATCTCGTCGGTAAGGCGACGCATATCACGGTCGCCACCCGGGAAACGCGAGTTGGTTTCCCAATCGCCTTCGGCAATCTGATAGCCATCATCGACATCTACCCAGCGGAAGCCGAGTTGAGCCACTTTGTCGAGCGTACCGATGACCTCATCGATAGTGAATTGACGCTCGTATCCCCATGCGCACCACACCGGCTCGAATGCTTCGGGTTCGGAGGGTTGCATACAGATATTCTCGTCTTGCTGCATCACTTGAGAGAAAGTACGGAGGGCATTGAAGAAATCGCCCTGATGCTCATAGCGGAACGCAGAGAAGCAACGAAGGGTATCACCGGTATTGAGGTGGAGCGGCTCTTCGTACTCGTAGCGGAGCGCCATAGTAACTTGGTTATCACAGCGTTTCCACTCGACAGGCATAGAAATCATACGCAAGACCGGTTCGAACAATCCGATTGCCACACCGCCATTGCGTGTCCACAGGTCAATCATCGGAATACCGCCTCCGTAGTCGCAGTTGTTCATACCGAGGTAGTTCTGCTTAGAGAAACCCTCACGGACAGGCAGTACCCAATCGAGGCGGGCAGATGTAGAGGAGGGTTGGAGACTCCAAACGACTGTATCTTTGGGCGTTACGGCCGTGCGGCACATCTCGTAGGCACGCACCGTAATCGGTTTACCGAGGTTGACATAGTAGGTCTCGATACGAGTGAGACCCGGGTACTGCGGCACGGGGGTAAGCGTTTGATGCTTTTCTACGATGACTCCGTTCTCGTTGTACGGGAACTGAGTCATCGTAGCCGCATCACACTCGAGCAGATCGGTCTCCGCTTTGGGCGAAGAACAACCTGCAGCAAGTGCTACAATACCAATTACTACTAACCAACAAACTTTTTTCATTTGTTTTTGCTTTTATAGTTGTTACAGACACTATAGACACTATGAAATTACTTGTATTCCTGCAAGATACGGGTAGCGTTCTTGTTGTAAATTTTCTCAAGCACCGAGTCGGGGAGATAGAATCCCGACAGAGCCCAATGGTAGTTGAAATCGTGGATGTAGAAATGCTCATCGGCCGTTTCAAACACACGGAATATATTGCGATACATATCCGCCCCCATACCATTGTCGGTACCAAAGAGAACACGGTCCTGATACTTGATAAGGAAGTCGCGTGTAGCGCGCGGTGTCTGCGCAGCCTCTGCCACACGTGCTGCAATATCCACGTAGAGATTGGGATATTTATCCAACAATGCCCCCAAACGCGGCAGGTCCTGGTTCATATTAAGGTAGTGGCACGCGATAAAGATAGTATTGGGGTTCTCGCGCACAGCATTCTCGAAGGAGGTCATCAGACCATTGTATCCGAGACAGCCCGCAGCCGTGGTGTCCACATGCCAGACAGCACCGTTTGGCAGACCATCGTTGTATCGGTCCTGCGGGAGATACATCCAATAGGGTTCTGCGATATGAATGGATATGGGCATATGCAGTTCCCCACACTTGGTCAGCACAGGGTGCAGACGGGGGTCATCGAGGTGGATTCCGCGTCCTTCAGTGGGGCGTGCGTAGAGGTCTCCCTCTCCCTTATCGCCCATCTCACCTACACCGATAGCGCCAAGGGCGTGGCATTTCTCGAGGTATGCAATTGCCTCGTCGGCAGAACCATCTTGGAGCATTTGTGTATAGTCGAAACAGCACCAGAACCTGAAACGGTCCGGATAATCGGCATAACGCTCAATCACGCTCTCCAACGGGTCGCCAATCCACGAACAATGCATGATGTGGGTCTCGGAGATACCACAAGCGTCCATTGTCTTCACCCACTCTGCGACCTCTTCTTTGGAAGTAGCATAGTCGTGGGAGTGGAAGTCGATGACAGGGAACTTGCCTTTCTCAATATATGTCTCGGGAATGTTATTCACATTGACGGGACGATAGTCATTGAGCAAGATAGTATCCATCGGACTATTCACCTGCTTTTGCGCAGGTTGGTTTGTGCAAGCCACCATCGCCAAGGCAGCAAGACTGAATATAAAAAGTTTTTTCATATCGTTGATTTTAGGGTATTCTATTTATTTAGTAAAAACGGCTTTATCCTTCGTGTATCTCTCGTATATCATTCGTATATCTCATGTAGAGGATAGCATCAGGCTTCAAAACCGAAACGTTCCTTTGCGATACGCTCCACCTCTTCGCGCGAGGTAAAAGCGGCTGTTCCGCCGGCGGCGGTGGTATTGACTGCGCCTGTCATGTTACCATAGCGTTGGCAATCGGTAAGCGATGCACTTTGTACGAACTGTGCGATAAAACCGGAGTTGAACGAATCGCCTGCCCCGATAGCATCTACTACTTGCGTATTGAGCATAGCCGTCTGCTGCCGGCGTACACCATCTTTGGTAAGCAAGAGCGAACCGCGGCTGCCCTGCTTGATAACAGCGGCATTGATGTAAGGAAGGATTTTCTCGACAGCCTCATCCACCGTTTTGCTGCGTGTAAGAGCGCATAGTTCTTTCTCGTTGGGCATAAAGACAGAGATGAGCGGGAGCACCTCACGATAGTCGAGGTCCCATTTCTCGGTAGGGTCCCACTGGGTATCGAGCGAGGTGGTAACGCCGTTCTCGCGTGCCAGGCGGAGTATCTGCATAAGGTCGCGCTTGAGGGCGGACTGCATAAAGACAGACGAGATATGGATATGTTTGGTATTGCGGAATATGTCAGGATTGATGTCGGACAATCCCATGGCGTCCATAGCCCCCTGGTAGGTAAGGTTAGCACGGTCTTCGTCGTAGTTCATACAGATAGTAGCCCCCGTAGCATACTTGTCGGTACGGATGAGATACCCTGTATCCACTTTTTTGGCACGCAGGCTCTGCTCGACAAGGTCGCCGAAGGAGTCGTTGCCAATCATACCGCAGAATGCCACTTTCACCCCGAGTGCGGCAGCATTGGCGGCAAAGATAGCCGTAGAACTGCCCAAAGTGAGGGTCATTTGGTGCGCAAATTTCTCTTTGCCAACCTCGGGAAAGCCCTCTATTTGGTTGAGGATAAGATCGACATTGAGTTCACCAAGCGCAATAATATCAAACATAGATTGCAAAGTTTAGGAGTAAAAGGTTTATGGAGCCATGGAGCCACGGCTCCATAAACCGAGAACAAATTATTTTATATAGTCGTTAAGGTCTATCAAGTTGAAAGCACGATAGTACTTATCCATATTATGTTCAATACGCATCAGTACTACCTCTTCAGCGTGAATACCGAGTCGCTCCAAGTTGTCGTACAACATCTGACGCGCAACGAGTGCTTCGGGAGTTTGCCAGATATAACGGCAGCCTGTCTTAACGAGCCACAACTGACGGTCGGGATCGATCTCCTTGAGGTCTTTGCCTACTTCCTCGCCGTGGAGCCATTTTTTCCAACGACCCGATTCATACACTTTCTGCCAAAGGACATCAGTGATATGGCTGAGTTGAGCCACCTTACCTTCTTCGAACTGTTTTTTCTCTTCCTCTTCCAATTCGGCGAGGGCATCGTACTCGTTCATCGTAAACTCGGGACCTACATTGGCTGCGCCCATACCGGAAACAGGGTATTCCTCGGGGTTGCTGACATCGTCGGTATAGTGGCCTTTGATGTAACTGCCGTAGGGGCGTACTTTGGCTGTGAGCGAGCGTGCCACCTCGGGGTCGAAAGTGGTGGTATGGAGGTCGGTACCTACCTTACCTACGATAAAGCATGGCCAAACATCTTCGAGACCGACTTCTTTGAGACCAGTTTTGAGGTCGTGTAGGAAAGTATCGAAGGTAGTAGGGTCAGCCAATCCGCCGTGTACCTCCTCGGTACCTACCTCGTAGGAGATAGGAGCGATATTGTGTGCTTTGCGGAAGTTCTCTGCATGGAGGATGAGTTCCACCGTGCGTTTTGCCACTACATGGATATCGATGATTTGTCCTTTGGGCAAGAAGATATCGACCGTAGGATCGACATGAATCAAGTCGTATCCCGCCAAGATGGCTGCCTCGTAGGATTTCTTGACGCCATTCATGGCACGCTCAGTATCCCAACGCTCGATCGACTGTTTATCTTTGAGCCAGGGTCCTCCGTGGTCGATAGCCACCACATACTGACCGGTATAATGAACAGCCTCAGCCTCACGGCGCAACACCTTGGTAAACTCGGCTTGGGTCATACCCGTATAGCCGCCATCGCAGTCCACCTGATTGAGGGTGGTAGCGAAATAGATAGGTGCGTTATTGCGTTTTGCAGCGCGGAAAGAAGCACGGATAACCGACAGAGAGTTAGGACAAGCGGCGAACAAAGTGCGCGGCACTCCTGTTTTTTGTTTGAGTTCCTCCATCACACGGAGGATATTTTCTGTTTTCTTAGTCATAATTATGTAGTTTTAGGTTGGTTTTCTTTTTTCTATAGGGGCTAGGGACTCTAGATATTCAAGATATTCCAAGTATTCTATAAGTTTTAGGTTTCTCTTTATTCGTAGATCTTGACGCCTTCTACGACGCGGTGGATATTGCCAGATACAGAGGGTGTATCGGGGCAAAGACCGTGGCTGAGAGAGGTATAATAGCCGAGCAACTGACCTACCAGCACATAAGGCAATACGCCGTAGATACTAGTATCTGCGCTGCCGTAGGGCATTACCACTTGCAGATCCTCTTTGACGCCCTCTACCTGAACGGGTTTGCCGGCAATGACGATTACTTGGGCTACAAGATGATTGTTGTCGCTTACTTGTTTCACCAAATCACGCTCGTAACGCTGTATATCCTCGTTGTCCTGCATCAGATAGACCACGATAGAATGCTCGTTGACAACGGCTTTCGGTCCGTGGCGGAAACCCAAGAAACTATCGAACTTGCAGACTACACCGCCGTCGGTAAGTTCTTGCAACTTAAGGTGACACTCCTCTGCAATACCTTTCATCGGACCAGAGCCTAAGAATACAGCACGCTCGAACTTACGACCGGCTATCTCTTGCAAACGGTCAGCATAGCGGTCGATAACGGCTTGCGCGTTGGCCGCCGTATGCTCCACTGCTTTTTTCTCCGTTTCGATAGTATCTATCTTGCTGAGCATCAAGCAGGTAAGCAACATTGTAGAGAAACTGCTAGTCATAGCCAGGCTCTTATCGTCGGTCTCATCGGGCAGGAGAAGGGTCAGCACATTGTCGGCTTTGCCTGTCTGAGCGAGATGACCATTGCGGTTGCAAGTAATATATATGTGTGCAATGTTCTTGCTTATCTTGTTTGCCAAATTGACAGCCCCCACACTCTCCGGGCTATTGCCAGAGCGGGCAAAACTGATAAGCAGCAGCGGGCGGTTGGCATCGAGGTAGTTGGTGGCATTGGTCACCAAATCGGTGGTAGCCACGGCACGCACATTCTCCCATGCGCCACGCAAAACCGGTGCTATAGCATCACCAATAAAAGCAGAAGTACCCGCGCCCGTGAGAACGATGTCGGTATCGGGAGTAAGATACTTATGGAGGAAAGCCTGCACTTCGGCTTTTTTCTCCACCAAAATACCATACTCTTTGAGCCACACTGCAGGTTGTTGCAGAATCTCTTTGTGTGTAAATGTATCCATGATTCTAAAAATGATATAGTTACTCGTTTAGACGCTGCAAAATTACTGCTTTCCCTATCAATAATTTTGCCAAAATATATGTTGAAAAACATGTTTATGGGGGGGAGTAATTTAAGTATCTGATATTCAGCGATTTAGTGCTAAAAATTGCCGTTTCTTACTATTTCGTAACCTTTCGTAAGTTAGAAAAGTGTTTCGATAGTTGTTTGATTTTGAAATATGTAGTATCTTTGCGTGCGAAACGAAAAATACGAAGCGTATGCCGCAGACAATGAGTGCCTCTGCAAGAGGTCGTAGAGCAATGATTCTCAATCTATTAGAGAACAAGAATGAGGTTTCCGTAACGGAACTGAGTGAGATCCTGCACACATCGGAAGTAACGATACGAAAGGATCTGACACTTTTGCAGAATCGAAACCTATTGGTTCGCACGCGAGGCGGTGCTATTCGCCGCCCTGTAGAGAACCTCAACGAGGATACCACGATCGGGCAGAAGCGGATGTTTAACTTCAAAGAGAAAGAGCGTATAGGGGAGTTGGCGGCAACACTGATCAACGACGGGGATAATATCATGCTCGATTCGGGTACGACCACGCTGGAGATAGCCAAGCACTTGGATAAGTTTAACAACCTGACTATCATCACCAACGCGATGAACATTGCCGTAGAACTGATGCGATACAAGCGTTTCACGGTGATTATTCTTGGCGGGCATGTGCGCATCAACAGCCACTCAACGGTAGGTCCGCTGGCGATGAACACACTGAGCCACTTCAGCAACTACAAACTCTTCTTGGGTGTGGACTCGTTCTCGATAGGGGCGGGCATCTCGACGCCGAGTTTGGAGGAGGCGATGCTCAACCAAGCGATGATAGCGCAGGCGCAGGAGACCATCGCCGTATTCGACTCGTCGAAATTCAACAAGCGCAGTTTCTGCCATATAGCCGATGTGGGGCAGATACAGGCGATTGTAACGGATAACAACCTGCCGCAGGGCATGGCAAGCCGGCTGAAAGAGCATAATGTACGCTTGTGGTTGGCGTGAGCACTGCGTGCTGTTGGGAAGTGCGTGTTGGGAAGTGCTACGCACTGTTAGTTGGAATAAAAAAGACTGTCTGATGGGTCAGACAGTCTTTTTTTGTAGGTATTTTTCTGTACTCTTTTGTAGGTATTTTTCTGTACTCTTTTGTTGTATTCCTATTGTACTCTTGTGTATTTTTGTTGTCTTTTATCGTCCTTTGGGGTGTTTATCCGTTTGCTTGGCGGGGAGCGTTATTGCTCTACAGCACCGAGGAGGTTGTAGCGGACACCGTCGCGAAGGATATAGACTTGCCCGTTCTCGATGATCTTGGTTGCTTTAGTGGTAACCTGCGTATTGGTGAGCGCAGAGCCTGTTCCATCGGTGAAGACCTGCACATTGCGGATAGCGAAAGTAGCGGCAGTAGGGTTCTGCGGGTTAGCCAAGAAACCGATAGCGACATAGGGCATTTGCGGGGTGGCTTCGACCCAAAGCGGTGTTTCAGGCATGTACTTCTTGGTACTCCACTCTGACATCCAAGTAGAGATGTTTAGGTTGGCATCAGCGGAATAGAAGCGTGTACCTGCAGCATCTTTGAGGTAAGGGAAGAACGATACCCAAGTCTCAACAGAAGCATCGCCTTTGAAATCGAAGCCGATATTGGTGATGTTGTCTAAGTTGTCTAAAGCAAACTCTACACCCGAGGCACCCCATGCGCCGAGGTTGTAGGAGACAGTAAGCGAATCACCACTAAGAACCGCCGTTGAATTGGCGTCGGTGAGTTGATAATCAGCGAGATTGATGTTGATAATATTCTCAGCCGAGAGCGTAGCAGCCAGCAAGACGGCTACGGAAAGAAGAATAGATTTTTTCATAATGCTATTGTTTTTAATTGGTTAAATGTTTTTCAGTAAGGGGTTTGAGCGAGAGGTTAGTAGCCGGGGTTCTGCTCGATATGGCTGACTGTCCACTCTGCGTTGGGGATAGGGAACTGAATGCGCGGGTCGTCGTGGCTGATGACAGTCCACGGCTGCGACCCCGGATAGCGTCGGTCGAGGTCGTGCCGGTTGCGGAAGACATCGAAGAAGCGGTGTCCCTCGAAGGCGAGTTCCATGCGTCGTTCGTCCGCCACGATGTCCTCTACCGAGGTATAGCCGTGCATATTAGCGGCCGAGAACAGTCCGTCTGCGGGAATGCCTACCCGAGTACGGATAGCATTGACATCGGCGAGAGCGTCTGCCGTTTGCCCGAGTTTGGCATACGCCTCAGCCCGATTGAGTATGACCTCGCTCCAACGCAGGAATACGGGCGAGGAGAGTTGTGGCTCGCCCTCTTGTCCGCTGAACTTGGTAGAGAAATACTTAGGATAGCCAAAGCGCATCTGCATCTTAGGCAGGATACGCGCCGCGCAATCCACCAATCGGCCGTTAGCATCGGGGTAGCGCACAAAGTACTCGGTATATTCGCCGTTCACCAAGCGTGTCTGCACGGTGTAGGTGTCGCCATCGGCGGAGAAAGTGTATCCGTCGGCAGTGGCAGTAACAGGGAAAGACAAGCAAAGGCGTCCCACCGTGGTATCGACGGCCGTAGGGTCTGGGAAATAGACCATACAAGGTGTAGGGTCGGCGGGGTCAGCCAGTTGCGGCTGAATAAATGCCGAATAGCGCACATCGGAGGGGTATCGCTCGTAGAGGTTGAGGAGCGGGTCGGAGGGATAGATTTCTCCCCATCCGCCTCCTACGCCGTTGTACATAGAGCCGATAGAGGCTTGATTGCGGTTGTCGGTCAGTTCGTGCGCCACGCAGAATAGCACCTCAGGCGAGGTGCGGGCATCGGCGAAAGTGCGGGTATAATCATCGGTAGAGACCAGCACATCGGTTATCGATTTGCCGCCTAACATCGTATTGACGGTAGTGATGACATCGGTATTGCGCCCCATATAGAGGTAGAGGCGCGAGAGGAGGCCTAAGGCGGCGTTGCGGGAGGGGTAGCCGTTGTCGCCACGGGAGTTGCCCAAGAGCGAGGAGGCTTTCTGCAAGTCGCGTTCTATCTGATCGTACACCGCACCTACCGAAGCGCGTCGGGAAGGCGAAGCGGTGGCTGTCATAAGGGGAATACCGAGGTTGTCGGTGCCGTAGCAATAGGCACGGGAGAAGAAAGTAACTAAGTGGAAATGAATCAAGCCGCGCATAAAGTACGCCTCGCCGAGGAGTTGGTCGTTGCTGCCCTCGGGGGTATGCTCGATGACGGTATTGGTCATGTAGATAATCTTATACGCCACCATCCATAATGTACCTACATTCTTGAGGTTGTCGGTCATCATGTAGGTAGTAGCCTGATAGACAGCCGAAGTGGTCTTGCCGGAGAGATTGGTGTTGTCGGCAGGGGCTTCCGCCATCTGGAAGAAGTGCTTGACATAACTGTTGCCGCTAGAGTAGCCTATAAACTCAACCTCATCTTTGAGCAAAGCATAGCAACCGTCCATGATATACTCCGCCCCCGACTCGTCGCTGAGGAGCATATCGGCATTCAACTCATCGGATGGATAGAAATCGAGGCTGCACGAAGCGAGCAACAAAGCCACAAAAAGAGATATTAAAATGCGCTTCATTATATTAGTTTTTGTTATACTAAGTTATAGTATAGTTAGCATTAGGGTATTACAAGGGTATTACAAGGGTATTATCGGGTTCGCTTAACCACATACTAATCACATACTAATCACATACTAATTACATAGTACGGTCGGGAGACAGACCGCTGCACGGCAGGATGTTAATAATATACAAATCGCCATTCTATCTTCGGGCTGTCCGAAAGAGGTGCGGAGAGTTGGGGAAGAGAGGGGTAATGCGTCGGGTGATTTCATGTGATAGGAGGTATTAAGGTATCGAATAGAGGGTTACTATGGCAAGGCTGCGAGAGGTGTTTACCAAGCGGAGAGAGGACTACCGCGGAGTGGTAAGAACGCTATTGCGGGGCAGAGAGGAGCATACCGGAAGCCGAGAAAAGGCGGTCGGCACAGCGGATATAGAGGTGTCCGTTGCTTAGGAACTTGGTCGGCACGGCGGCATCGGCAGAGGTAGCAGGGATAGCCACAAAGGGTATGTCGGGATCGTAATACAAGACCGCCGCGGGGGAGTAGTTGTAGAGGTCGTCGTAGGCAAAAGCGGCATAGTAGCAGGGTTGGGAGGCGTCCCACGAAACATCGGTATAAGCCTCGGCATCTCCATCATAGATACGCTCTCCGTCGGTGATGTCGGCGGGGGCAGCGTCGGCCTTGCGCACGATGACGGTGGATTGATAGTCGGGCGCAGGGAAGACCTCACCCCCTAAACGGAGGTCGGCGATAGCCACCGAACCCGAACAAGCAGAGGATGAGGGAATGACGAAATGGATACCCTTGATATGATTGCAGGCGTTGCGGGCGTCGGTATTGGCGTGCCAATCAAAAGCCTCGAAGGTACGCATATCGAGCGATACATGCGTCCAAACCGTTTTCGACAGGCGCACCGACTCGTTGTACCACCAGTCGTCTGCCTTATCGGCAGGGAGGTTGTTGCCATTGGCATCGCTGTAGATAACCAGGCGGAGCGCATTCTTAGAGCCATCGCCTTTGTACCAGAAAGAGAGGGTGTAGGTATCGGATAGGTCGGCAGTCTGCGGGAATATATACGCCGCCGAGCCTTGTCCCCATGCCTTAGCGACGGTGTAATCGATCTGCACGGCTTGGGTGCCCTCTCTGCCCTCGACGACAGACAACGAGGCACTGCCTTCGTCGTCATCATCGATGACTTGGAAAGCGGGGTCGATAGTGCCATCTACTACCGTCAGCCCCCGCTCCCGATGAATGAGGTGCGTCGGGTTGAGCCACGAGAGAGCGATGTGATCGCCTTGGCGGGCATACCCGAAGCGCGTGGGAGCGGGCGGGGCTACGGTGTCGGAAATCAAAACAACAGGGGCTGCTGCCATGCGATAGACTGTGGTGTCGGCATTGGTGATGGCAGCATAGATATAGTATGTACCTTTAGGCGTAAGATGACGGACATGCCAAGTGTAGGAGTGCATACCATTGGCACCGCTTAGGTCTTTGGCGATGAGCGTACCTTGCTCGGGTCGGTCGGAGAGGGTATAGTAGAGGCTGACGGTAGCAGGCGTGGTGCTCGAGGCAGAGTAGCGGATAACCAACGAGTCGGTTACTTCGCCCGTAGCGGCGTTCGGCTGAGTGATATAGACCGACGGCAGCGGCTTGTCGTCCAACGAGAAAGTGTAGGAATAGAACTGCGTGCCGACCGAGTCGTAGGTATTAAGCAAGAGCGAGTTGCCGTCGGCCGACATATCGAGGGTGGAGAAACAACTCACCTTGCGATACATCAGCGTGTAGGCCGCATCGGGCAGCGTGGTAACCTGCGCATAGTTGGAGTTGCGGCCACAGCCCGGGCGTACATAGTTAACGCCAGCTTTCTGCGCATGCTCGAAACTATGGTCGTCGCCAGCGAAACAGATGATATGCTTGCCTTGGCGAGCATACTGCTCCAAAAGCGGACGGATAATCGTATGGTTCTCCTCGTTCCACTGACCATGGTAGCCGGAAGTAGTGATACCTACATGGGCGTAGATAAGTATCCACTTAGAGGTGCTGTTGCGGAGTTGGTCATCGAGCCAGCGGTACTGCTTAGAGCCCTTAGCAAAAGAGGGACTATCGTAGGTGGCGTCGAAATTGTTATTCAGATTCAGGCAGATAATCTGCGCATCGCCATAGAGGAAAGAGAAATATGCCTCACCGCGCGGGTCGATCACCGGTCCCTCGCTCTCACCATGCGAGAAAGAGGAGAAATAGTCGTAGTAGGTGTGGTAGTTGGTGAACCCTGCGGGGTGAGCCGACTCTTGGAGGTAAGTCTCATGGTTGCCGATAGCACCCGAGAAAGTAACCTGCGAGAGGAAGGGTTTGCCCGGGGTGAAGAACGATTCGTTCCACGCACGCTCCCAACCATGATTGACAAAGTCGCCGATAAACATTGCAAAGTCGGGTTGCAGGGTCGCCGTGATGAAGGTCTGCTCGTTCTCCCAGTTGTGGCACGAGTTCTCGTGTATATCAGAGAGCATAAAGAGGCGGAACGGCGTATTCTTCTCAGGTGCAGTCTTGCAACTGCTCACCAACGCATCTTGGCGCGTACCGTCACCCACAGCGTAGTAGTAGCGCGTAAAAGGCTGCAAACCTGTGAGTTCCACTATATGAACAAAGCCTTCGCCCTCGATATACCAACCGCTGCGAGAGGTCACTACTTGGTCCAATCGGTCGGGCGATGTACCATAGCGCACCTGCCCCATCGACACGGTGTCCGCCGTCTGCCACAGGATACGCACGCTGCTCGTCGTAGGCGACATACTATACGGATTCTTGACAAGCGTATAAGGCTGCGAAGCCGATGGCATAGCCGTACAGGTCAGAGAGAGGAGAGCAAGGACCGATGCCAAAAGACTGACTTTGATTGCTTTCATTATGGTGTATGTTTAGGTGAGGTTATTCTGTAAGCAGGCATGTTATTCTATGGTCATACCTTGTGCGTTGTAGCGAACACCCGCACGGATAATTATAAGTTGACCATTCTCAATGCGTTTCACTACCGGCATTGCTATCTCCGAAGCCTCGATAGAAGTAGCCTTCACGATAGCCGAAGCGTGGGCGGGAGCAGAGGTATTGCCCAGGTCGTCTAAGGCAAAAGCCGAGTAGAAATAGGCGCCGTCGGCGAGAGCCGCATCGGTATAGTTCTCTGCCGTACCCTCATAAACCACCGTACCGTCTGTAATAGAAACAGGATAATCGGTGGTGCTGCGGACGATAACGGTCTTGTCGTAGTCAGCCACAGGCGGAACGATACCCGTCATCGTTACATTGTTGAGCGTGAAAGTGCCTTGCGCAGAAGCGTCGCCCACAGAAACGACAAAGTAGATAGCAGTAATATTCGTGCCATCGAAGGTGTCGCCTTTCTGACCGTTGTGCCAAGTGAGTTTGGTGAATTGGTCGAGGGTGATAGTTTGCATCTTATTCTCAGAGAGGGAGATATAGGCATACCACCAGTCGTAACCGTTCTGCTCGATAGTAAGGCGGATATTATGGCTCTCGCCGTTGCCTTTCAGGTCGAAGGAGATGGCAGTCAGCACCTCAGCAGGGTCGGTAGGAACAAGTTTGATGCCACAGTCTTCCCAAGCGGCAGCGGTCTGATAAGTAACGCTCAGTCCGTCTTCTGCCGTAGCGAAGGTAGCCGTTGCGCCGCCGGTAGCATACGCCTCAACACCCGTAGTGCCTTGCGCAAGCGTATAGAAGGAGGTAGCTACGGGAACGGGATGAGTAGGATTAGACCAAGCAAGGAGAACATCACTATTGGTAGGAACGGCTGTCATATCGGTGATAGCACGAGGTGCGCGGGTATCGGGTACGATAGTGAGCGGTGCGGCAGAAACAGCCGAAACGGTGCGGGTAGCATTGCTAAGCGTAGCGCGCAGATAGTAAGTACCGGCGGGCATAGTGCGGATATTCCAATCGTAAGTGAGCGTAGAGAGAGGCAAGCGGGAAGCGATCTTTGTCCAAGTGGTTTGGTCAGCAGAGTAATCAAGTGCGATTGTACCCGTACCCTCCGGGTCGATTGCCGAGAGGGAGATGGTGTAGAGGTCGGTTGCCGACTCGGCAGTGGCAAGGCTGAGCAGCGAAACGGTCATCTGCGCTTCTGCCACAGTCCAACGCGGGTCGCCGATATTGCTCTCATCGGTGGCTTTGCCTTTGAGCGGAGAGGTTGCACGAAAATTGAAATTACCGTTAGCAGGGTCGATAAACTGCGGGTCTGCCTCGGTGTTCTCTATCAGATCCACACTGCTGTTTGAGCGAGGGGCTTTGGTGTTGTAATAGACGCAATAGCCTACCGTACCGCGGTAGATAGAGATACAGTACTCCGCACCCTCGTTGCTCGGGTTGGCTACAACGCAGTTGCTGACAATCACCTCGTTCTTGTCGTTCTCGCTCTTGATGGGGCGGACACCGTTGTTATAGAAAGTGCAGTGGTCAATCGTGGCATTGGTGGCCTCTTTGATATAGACTGCACCGGCACCGGAGTGGTTGGTAAAAGTACTGTTACTAATCGAGGCCTTACCGCTGACCTTTCCATATACATAGACTGCCCCTGCCTCAACAGAAGAGCCGTCGAAGATACAGTTCTTGATAGTCAGGTTTTTGATAGTCTGACCGCTGCTTAGGTAATACGCACGGCCAGAGGAAGCCGACTGGTCGAAAGAGCAATCCTCTATGGTAACGGAGAAATCACCGCCCGCTGTGGTACGAATAATATGTTCGCCTGTAGTGGAGATATTCAATCCCTTGAGCAGGAACTCGGCATTGGGTTCAATGCGATAGATCTGCAGATTAGGTGTAGCATTTTGGGCAGCACGAATAGTGAGGGCTTTGTCAACCTTGATACTACTCGTCTGCTTATAATCGCCCGAGGTAAGTTCGATTACATCGCCCGCCTCAGCACTTCTAATAGCGTCGTTGATATTATCGCCCGGGTTGAGCGTTATTACTGCCGCATGGGCTGAAAAAGCAACTAAGAGAGTTACTACCAGGGAGGAAAGTTTTTTCATGTTTATGGTTTATTTAGGGTTTATCCAATAGTTAGGCGCGTAGAACCATGTTCTCTTGATGGTTGGCTACGCATAGCAGACAAGCATATCCCAAGTAGGGCGGGGCGTATTCCCCACCCTACTTAGTAATTAGGTCTATTGCTCGCTCTGCTCGAGTTGCTCGCGGGAGTATTTTCTTCCCAGCAGGTCGTAGAAATCCTGTCCCTTAGCGATGAGCAGTTGGCCTTTGTACAAGGTCTTAAACACACCGTTTTGGGTCTCGGCAGGCAAGGTATGGATATCGAGGTAGGTATTATCCACATTGCGCTTGATAACAATCTGATCGTAGAGTTGGCGCGTCTGGAAGACACTGGTCTTATAGGTGGAAACAACCATCGAGTCGGCATTCACGGTGATCTCCGAGTAGGCAGGTGCACCCGGTTGTCCGAACTTACCGGTGAAGAGGTCATAGTAGTTCTCCACCTTGGTTTTCTCGTAGTGTTCATCCATCTCCTCGCGACTGTAAGGATAGTAGCGTTTGCGACCGCAGGTAGCCCCCACAAAATAGAGAGAACCGTTGTCGGTGGTGAATACACCGCCCTCTTTACCCGTCATATTGGTAGATGCGTCTTGGGCTACCGAACGGACATCAGCGATGTCGGCAAGGAGCGGTGTCTTGGTCTCAGGGTCAACAGGACCAATAACCTCGTAGGTATGGTCGTGTCCTTGGAGAACAAGATCGATATGCAGGTCTTTGAAGACAGGCATCAGGATAGCACGGAAGAGTTGAGACTCCTCGTCGATCTGGTGGCCGCTACCGCAGAACAGGTTCTTATGCACCAGGGCTACACGCCACTTGGTGTCGGGGTGCTTGGCTACCTCACGGCGCATCCATTGTGCCACATCGTTTTGCAGATAAGCGCAAGTGCCTGAGAGAATGTTATACTGCCCCTTCCAATAGTCCTGGTGGCTATACACAAGGAAGAGTACATCGCCATAGACAAAAGAGTAAGTAGTGCCGTCAAACTGTGGCTTAATCTGCGCATTGCTCTTAAACGAGTTGTCCGTATTGAAGTGGTAGGTATAGTTAAGGTTGGGCGAATCGTCGTGGTTGCCATCGGTAGGCGCACATGGCATAATACTCAACATCGGGCGCATAGAACGCTCAAACCACTGCTCCCATTCCCACTCAGAGTTGTCCGCCGTACCCGTCTCTACAAAGTCGCCCGGAAAAAGCAGGAAGCGTGCATCAGACGAGTACTTGGCAGCCGTATTAGCACACTGCTCTGCCTTAGAGACATACTCCTCGTCTTGCAAGTGCGAGTCGGTCATGTAGAGGAAAGAGAACGACTGTTTGTCAGCAGGCGCGGTGGTGAAAGTGCGGATCTCGCTCCATGCGTTGTCCGTACCGACACGGTAACTATAGGTCGTATTCGGTTGTAATCCCGTGGCTACCACCTTGTGGCTCACATAGCGGTAAGCAGTTTTGGTCGGCATACCGGTGGCTTTGATAACGCCACTCAGGCTCACCGCATAGCGCAGCGGTTTGGTGGTGGTAGGCGTAGCGGTGAACTCGATTGGCTTAACGAAGTCGGCGGCCGTAGCATCCGCAGAGGCTACCAATTGGACACGCCCTGCCTCCTGCCCCTCGTTGGTGAACCATGCGAAGCCCATCTGAGTGGTCGGGTCGCCGTTGATATTCGCCACAACACAGTAGGGGTATTGCTTGGGGACTAACTTAATAATCTGTTCGCGCATGGCTTGCAGGTTATCCTCGATGCTATCGGCGCGTGCCGCCTCTTTGGCTGCCCAGAAGGGAATAAAAGAGGGGATTGTATAGTCTGCCATCGGGTAGAGAGAATCGGCTGCAAGCACCTCGCGATGGATAATCACAATCGGTTTAGGTGATACCACTACCACGCAACTTGCTTTCTTGCCGCCACTCTTCGTGGTTACGCTGACGGTAGTCGTACCTACGGCGATACCGGTTACTTGTCCCTCGTCGCTGACTGTGGCAATCCCTGTATTGGCTGCCGACCACGAGGTCTGTTTATCGGAAGCGTTTTGGGGCATTACAACGGCTGCCAACCACGCCTGCTGATCCTCTACAATACGCAGTGTATCGAGCGTGATAGACACGCTTGCCACTGCCACTGCGGGTGCCGAGGGGTTGAACTCATAAGCACCTACATCGTAGCCCTTGCCTAATGGACGAGCATTGCCTCCCAAGTCTTCTGCCACAGCCCCCTTGGCTTGTCCCAGGTCGATAAGCGGAGAGGTACTCATCAGCGAGAAATCGGCTGCACGCATAGCAGCGATGTCGGCTTCAGAAGTCGGATAACCCACAAAATGGGTAGGCGACTTAAACCGCGGACCCCGTGCGTCCATATTCTGGCGACTGAGTTTCATTGCCGAGTAAGCATACTCAAAGCCATCGTCGGAGGCGTTCTTACCCGAGAGGCGACTCGTATCGGCTACATAGTTAGCAGGATCGCCAAAGCCCTCTTCGGGGAGGTTGTTCCAAGTGATAGTATTGATACATACACCGTCGCTATGCAGACCCGCATACTGGCTTCCGTAGTTGCATGCAAAAGTGCAGTTGATGATACTGCCCGTGGGGTTGTAAGCACCGCCGGAGTTAGGCCAAGCGGTGATAGAAGCGGAGTTGTTGTGAATAAGGCAGTTCTCCAAGCGACCGCCGTTCTCGTTGTACACCGCCGCTCCGAAACGCCCTTGGTTGCCGCGGAAGATAGTATTCTGTATCAGTCCGCCGTCGTTACGCACGGTGGCATCGCTTGCTGCGTAGCAGAGTTCAATCACACAATCACGAATCGTACCACCCTCGTTGTAGAAAGCCCCTTGCTTCGAACCGGAGCAGGCAGTAATCGTGCAATGGCGCAAGATCACATTCTTACGCAAATAGCCGCAGCCATACGACTGCGAATGTTGCGCATTGCGGAAGGTAATACCGTCTATATAAGTAGGCGTGCTGCAAGCAGCATCGTACTTGATAAGGATATAGGTGTCTAAGCCCGTACCATCAACAATAGTGGGATTAGCAGCAATATCTCGCTTACCTGTAGCGGCATCATATCCGCCCATTATCGAAACTCCGTCTTTGATAACAATCTGCTCGTTCCAAACACCGGCACTGACACGAATGGTATCGCCTTTCGATGCCGCACTGACAGCCGATTTGATAGAACTGAGCGAACTATTCCACGCCTTGCCGGAACCTGTACCGGCAGGCGAAACATAGATATTAGCGGCTTGTGCCACGCATGCGGTGCCTAAAAAAGCCACCGATAGAAAAGCCACTGCAAGAAAACGATTCTTCATAGTGTGTAACATAAGGCGTTGAGTATTTAACTGCTGCAAAATTACACTTTTTCACACGAAAGTTTCGGCACGAAAATATGCCGTACAACATAAAACGACCAAAATACGCATAATACTCTGAAAATCTATCTATTACACACAAATTAGCACAAAATAAAACTTACGAAATGTTACGAAAAAGCCAAAAAGAAAAAGGAATAAAAGAACAACAGAATACACCAAAGAAACAACGAAATAGACAAAAGGAATAGTTTTAATAACCTTTTAATAGTCCCCAATCAGAGCAATCAATGGCCAATTAACTGCAATTAACGGAGCCCCATGTCCCCGCTATGCAACATTCCCCCGTGAGGGGCTTGGGGAGGTCTTAAATGGAGAACCGACGCACGGCGAAAGGAATTAATGTCTAATTACATGGCAATTATATGTTTCCTATTCAGCCGTTTTGCTTACATTTTGTCAAACCGACCTACAGCCGTTTTTGTCGAACTCTTGTCGAGACCTTATCGAGACCTAAGCCTCATCTGCCAAATATCATTCTGCTACTTTTACACCGCTTTTGCTAACATACCATTAGCGGTAATAAAATTACGCTTTTTTCTGCATATATGCAACGATAAAACAAGAAAATGCACTCAATGAGTGCATTTTCTATTCATATCCTGCACTCAATGAGTGCAAAATCGCTTAATATCAGAGTGTTTCCAGCGTGTGTTTCAGCCAACGATAGCAACGCTCTGTAGAAGGGATACTGAGTCGCTCCTGCGGCGAGTGAACACCATACATCTGCGGACCGATACTTACCATATCCAAGTACGGATATTTCTCCAAGAAGAGCCCGCATTCCAGTCCGGCGTGGATAGCCAGCACTTGCGGTTCGGCTGCAAAGAGGTCGATATAGGCTCGGCGTGTCGCCTCGAGAAGCGGAGAGTGAACATTCGGTGCCCAACCCGGATAGCCGTCGCCGTGGGTAACCTCATCGCACGCCATAGCCAAACTATACTCAACACGGTCTTTGATATGGTGTTTCTCCTCCTCCACCGATGAGCGTTGGCTCGTATTGACCTCCACAAAAGGTCTGCCGTCGGGCTCGGTCTTCATCTTGATACTGGCGAGGTTAGTGCTTGTCTCCACCAAACCGGGCATATCCTTGCTCATAGCCACCATACCGTGTGGGCAGGCATAGAGTGCCATAACGAGTTGGTAGGCTTGTTTCTCGGGGATGACAACCTCCGGCAGCGGGGCTGACTCAAGGTCGAGGCGCAAGTCTTTCTCAATGCTCCCCAACTCCCGCTCCACCTCTGCGGAGTAGATATTCCAATCGGCACGCACCTGCTCTTTGTAGGCGAAAGGCACGCAGACAACGGCTTCTGCCTCGCGGGCGATAGCGTTACGCAGGTTACCGCCGCTGATAGACGCAATTTGAAACTCCGTCTTGGTCATCAGCAAGTTCAAGAAGTTGATTATCAGTTTATTGGCATTGCCTCTGCCCTTGTTAATATCATCTCCGGAGTGCCCGCCCATCAAGCCGCTTACAGAGAGGCGAATGGCGAACCACTGCTTCTGCGCAGGGAGCGGAATGGGAGTATAGTGCATCTTTGCTAAGGTGTCTATTCCTCCGGCACAGCCGATGAAAATCTGTCCGTCGTCTTCCGAATCAAGGTTGATAAGGCGCTTTCCGGTCAGATAACCGTCTTTCAGTTTGTTAGCACCCGTTAGACCTGTTTCCTCATCTACGGTGAAGAGGCACTCTATAGCGGGATGGCGCAGGGTATCATCGATAAGTACCGCCAACGCCATAGCGATACCTATGCCGTTATCTGCGCCAAGGGTCGTACCTTTGGCTTTGAGCCACTCGCCGTCGATATAGGTCTGAATAGGGTCGTTGAAGAAGTCGTGCTCCACATCGCCGTTCTTCTCGCAGACCATATCCATATGGGCTTGCAGGATCACACCGGGGTGCGTTTCGTAGCCCGCGGTGGCAGGCTTGCGCATGATTACATTCATGGCGTCATCCACGGTGCAGTCGATACTATGGTTGCGTGCAAAGTCTTGCAGCCATTGGCAGATGCGCTCCTCGTGCTTAGACGGGCGCGGCACTTGATTGATTTTGGCGAAGATGTCAAACACCTCGCGCGGTTCGATATTACTCATGTGCTATTTCGTTTTTGAATGTTCGTAGATAGTTTTCGGGGAAAGCAGGGCGGTTCGGACCGGTAGGTTCGCCGTACGCATTGCGTTTGAACTGGCCGTTCTCCTCTTTACGTTCCTGTCCGTCTAAGTACTTGGTAATAAGGTAGATACCCAGTTTTTGCCACTCGATCATCACATTATCTGCCTGTGCACAACTGTAGTTGGTTAGGAACCGTCGTGCCTCCTCATCGCTCATCGCCGCAGCCTGCGCATCTACGCCCTCTATCTGCGTATTGAACTTGTCCTCCAAGGCTTTCTGCACCTGCACAATATCGGGTTTCATATGCGAGTACTTGGTGTATGCCCAGTTGGCAACGATGTTAAAGGTCCACCACGCCGAAGTGGGCGAATAGGTGTAGAGGTCGCCGTTTCCCTCAGCAAAGCACTCGGGGATATGGTTGATACGGCAGTACATCGGTACATAGACATTGGTCGCCGCATCGTCCACACCAAACCAGAAGATACCGCCTACCTTAGGGTCTGCATAGCCGCGCATCTGTGCCACAAACGACCACGCAGTCTGCTGCGTAGCGGTGGGGCGCTCGTACCAATAGGCGGTACTATCCAACTTGAAAGTAAGCGAGCCGTAGCGAAGTTTGGTATTCCACGGTCCTGCATCGGTGCCTTGGGTGATGTCGAGCGGCGTACCCTCGTATTGGTCACGCATACAATCCTTTATCTCCTGTACGCTCACCTTGTGGTTGGGACGGATATAGAGGGGCATCGGTGTACCCGCATCTTTGCCGCTTGTAGCAAGGAAAGTCTTGCCCGTGGCATAGTCGAAATACTGCTCCATATCGTCAGAGAAATGGCGGAAGAAACTCCATACGCGTGCCTCGCAGACATACAAACCCGAGAAATCGAAAGGTGCATAAGCCGCTTGGAAAGAGAAATCGGCATCCTTACCTTGGAAATAGCCTTTCTCGCGAGCAAACTTCACCACATCCTTAGAGTAGAGCCAGTTCTTCTTATCCTTGAAGTTGATGTGTGTGATACGGGCTTGGTTGGCATGCGCACAGATACAATCGTCCGGCACACGAGTAGCCACCCATACTGCACCTTTCTGATCGGCACCTTTGCCAATCATATCCATTATCCATACCTCGTTCGGATCGCCGATAGAGAAAGTTTCACCCTCGCTGGCATAGCCGTACTCGTCCACGAGCGAGGTGATACATTCGATCGCCTCACGAGCCGTCTTGCAGCGTTCTAAGGCGATATAGATTAGACTTCCGTAGTCAATACCTACGGTGTCCCACAGTTCTTTACGGCCGCCCCATGTGGTCTCGCCGATAGTGAGTTGGTGTTCGTTCATATTACCAACCACACTATAGGTGTGCTCCACCTGCGGTATCTGCCCGAGCGGACGACCCGAGTCCCAGTCCTTCACCTCACGCATTGCGCCCTTCGGGTAATCGGCAGCAGGTGAGAAATGTAGAAAGCCATAGAGCGAATAACTGTCCGCTGCATAAGAGATGATTGTAGAACCATCGGCAGAAGCGTCTTTGCCTACAATAAAATTGGTACACGCCCAAGTCGCACCTATACCAAACAGGCACGCACCAAGGGTCGTTAAGAGAAAGCGTTTCATAGTTATTATGAATTAGAAATTATACGATAGAAAGCACAAAGCCTGCCCCGTAGCAACCACTACGCAGGCAGGCTTAGTATTATGACAGGTGCGGGCGTTTATCCGACCACTCCGCTGAATCCCATAAATGCCATAGCAAGCAGACCTGCGGTAACCAAGGCGATAGGAGTGCCCTCCATAGCCTTAGGCACTTTATTCATAGAGAGTTGCTCACGAATACCGGCAAACAAAATCAACGCCAAAGCGAAGCCCAGAGCGGTAGCGAAAGCAAACAAAGTACCCGTCAGCAGGTTGTGCTCTGCCCCCATAGGAAGTTTGTTGGTGCCGTTAGCCACAAGGATAGCCACACCCAACAAGCAACAGTTGGTCGTAATCAACGGCAAGAACACACCCAAAGCCTGGTATAACGAGGGAGAGATTTTTTTGAGTACAATCTCTATCATCTGCACCAAAGCCGCAATCACCAAGATAAACAGGATAGTCTGCAAGAACTCTACATGCCACAGTATCAGCAATTTCTGCAGCAGGTAGGTAACCACCGTAGCCAAAGTAAGTACAAAGGTTACGGCTGCACCCATACCCATCGCGGTATCGATTTTCTTACTAACGCCCAAGAATGGACATATACCCAAGAACTGACTCAAGACGATATTATTAACAAATATCGCTGAGATAAATATCAGAACATAAATCATAGTTGCGTATTATTTCTTGATGAGTTTTTGTACAAGTGCCATCACATATCCCAACACGAGGAATGCACCCGGTGCAAGAACAAAGATAAGCATACTATATTGGTCGCTATAGATATGGCAGTTGAAGATACAACCCGTGCCGAAGAACTCACGGATAGCACCAATGAGCGTCAGCGAGAGCGTAAACCCGAGACCCATACCCAGTCCGTCCAAAGCAGACAGACCTACCGAGTTCTTAGCGGCGAAAGCCTCAGCACGACCCAGCACGATACAGTTAACCACAATCAAGGGGATAAACAAACCGAGTACATCGTAGATACCGGGCAGGTAGGCTTGCATAGCCAACTGCACCATCGTAACGAAAGTAGCAATCACCACGATAAAAGCCGGGATACGCACCTTGTCGGGAATCAAGTTCTTGAGCAACGAGATAGCCACATTCGAGCATACAAGCACAAACATAGTAGCCAATCCCATCGACATACCATTGATGGCAGAGGTGGTAGTAGCCAAAGTAGGACACATACCGAGAACCAACCCGAAAGTAGGGTTCTCTTTGAGAATACCATTGGTGAGAGTTTTGAGAGCGTTATTCATTTGAAACCTCCATTTCTATACAAGTTTGGATTGTGTCGGTAGCCAACGAGTCGAGCGTAGCGGCTTGCGGTTCTGCGAGTTGGCTCGCACCTGTAGCCGCTTCTACCTCGCCTTCGGTATAAGCCGAATAGGCTTTATTGACTGCCTCGAGGAAAGCGCGAGAAGAGATGGTTGCAGCCGTGATAGCATCCACATCACCACCGTCTTTGCTCACCGAGAAAGCCCCAGTGGCTTTGCGGCCTACGATGTTCTGACCGGGTTTATCCGCATTCTTGAACCATTCCACGATATGCGTACCCAATCCCGGTGTCTCTTGCTGCTCTAGCACCTCGTAGTTGACGATATTGCTCTCAGCATCGAAACCGATCATTATGCGTTGTACACCACCGAATCCGTCAGCGTGCGACTCTACAGCCGCGCCAACAAACTGGTCACCCATATAGGCTTTGTATACTTGCAGTCCGTTTACCTCCTCGGCGTCTGCTATACGGTCGTGCTCCAGCAGTACGGCACTGATAGCCGCCGTCTGTTTGGCAAGTGCCTGCTCGTCGATTGTCTGTTTGGTCAGGTTATAGACACCGCCGAGAGCGGCTGGCGGCACATTATCTTTGG
>UQNE01000002.1 GCA_900542355.1 uncultured Bacteroidales bacterium
TGCATAATGATGAATGCATAATGAGTACTTCAATGCATAATGATGAATGCATAATTATATGTTTAATTATATGGCAATTATATGTTCTTTTTGTTCCTTCTTTGCAAACATCCCCTCCTTTGGAGGGGCTTGGGGAGGTCTGTCTCTTGGGGAGGTCTGTCTCTTGGGGAGGTCTGTCTATAAAAAACAACTACTTATGAAACGAGATAATCAACTGTTGAGTCGTCGCAATCGATTGATATGCGAGATGTTTTTTTCGCTGCTGCGTGAGGGTATGCCGGCTATGCGTGCTTATGCCGCCACCGGCAATGCTTTCTTCCTCTCCGAAGCCCAAGTGCGGCGAATCGTGTCAGCCAACGCATAGCGCAATGCAGAATGCATAATTAAGAATGCACAATTAAGAATGCACAATTGACCTCCCCAAGCCCCTCCAAAGGAGGGAGTGTTGCACAGTGGGGCATAAGGAAACAAATTAGGTATGTAATTATGCTATGGTGCATTCGTCAGAAAAAGGATTTGCATAACTCATAAAAATTCACTACCTTTGCACTCGCAAATATGCGTACTTCTTGTGAAAAAATTTAAGTTCATAGACCTCTTTTGTGGTATCGGCGGTTTTCATCAAGCCATGACCAACTTGGGCGGAGAGTGCGTCTTCGCATCTGATATAGACGCCGACTGCCGCAAGACCTATGCCCGGAACTATCACCTGCAACCCGAGGGAGATATTACCCGCATTGACGCAAAAGACATCCCTGCACACGATGTGTTGTGCGCCGGTTTCCCCTGCCAATCTTTCTCCAAAGCCGGCAAAAGATTGGGCTTTGCCGATGAAACCAAAGGTACTTTGTTTTTCGACATCGTGCGTATCTTGCAATACCACCAACCACGCTACGCACTGTTGGAAAATGTCCGCAATCTCGCCTCGCACGACCACGGCAACACTTGGCAGGTGATACACGACACCTTGGTGCAAATCGGCTATAATGTCAGTCCGCAGCCTGTTATCTTCAGTCCGCACTACATCGGCATTCCGCAGCACCGTGAGCGCGTATTCATTATGTGTGTGCGCAAAGACCTCGGTACGCTGCCCGAGTTCTGTTTCAACGAGAACAATATCCCCGCTTGTCGCATCGAGGATATCCTCCTTGACGAAAAGGACATCCCTAACCTCAGCAAGTATCTGCTCAAACCCGAACAGATACAATGGATCAACCTATGGAACGACTTTATCCAAGGTATTCAATGCGATAAACTGCCCGGATTTCCCATTTGGGCAGACAGTCTCTGCGAATTGCAGGATAACCCGATGTTCAGCCAATGGGACAAACTACCCGGTTGGCAACGCAATTTTATCCTCAAGAACAACCAACTATGGCAGCAGAACAAAGCGTTTATTGCCGAGTGGCTCAACAAAGCCAAGCAATGCCCCTTGTTCTTCGGCGCAAAGGCAAAACTCGAATGGCAAGCAGGCGTGGACGATAAGCACCCCGACCTATGGCAGCATATTATGCAGATACGCCCATCGGGATTGCGGGTGAAACCAGGCACTTATTTCCCGGCACTCGTCGCCATTACACAGACTTCTATTGTGGGCAAGCGTAAGCGATTCCTTACACCACGAGAGTGCGCACGCTTGCAGAGTTTCCCCGACTCATTCCAATACGATGAAAAAGACGCACAAGCGTACAAACAATTCGGCAATAGTATCAATGTCGGGTTGGTGGAACTCTTTGCACGCTATATGTTCGGCGACCCCGACATACAACTACGCTACTCCCGTGCCGTGCAGTTCCCTCCGCAGCATACACCTAACAAAATCACACGACGGCAGAAAACAACCGCATACAACTACCCCACATTATTCCCCGTGGCAGGGTTCTGAAGCATCGCAAAAGCGGTGCTTTTTTATTATAAGGACACTTATTGTTGGTTAATATGGAAGATAGAGAACAACTCAAACAATTAGGCAATCGCCTCAAGAATAAACGCGAGCAACTCCAACTCACGCAAGAGGAGTTTGCCGCGAAGTGCGGATTCACCAAAAACTATATCGGTATGTTGGAGCGAGGAGAACGAAATCCGTCATACCTCACCTTGCTGCAAATTGCACAGAACCTTAAAGTCGCACTCAAAGACCTATTATAAACGATAAACTCATATATGTATGCTACACCCTAATACCCTCAACGAAATTCAACACAATAGCAATACCGGCGTGGAATACGAGATAGCCCTGTTCTACACTTTGCTCAAAAACACCTGCGAAAAAACGGCTGTACTCAATGCCATCCGCCTTCGCCATGATGCTGACAATATTATGCAGATCATCGGGCAAACCGACATCTCTGGTATAGAACAAGCATTGGCGGCACAACAACGGTCTTATTCCGATTGCTCCTTTGAAACCCAAAACGACCAAGTCGGTCCTGCGGATATTGTTCTCTACCTTACCGGCGGGCAGCAACTCGGTTTGTCGGTCAAGTATGCCAACACTTGCACACTCAATGTAACGGGTATGCGGTTCATTACCAAACAGCAAAAAGACCAATTGCAAAAGCAACTCAAAGCATATACCACACGCTATATCCAAGAGATGCAACAATGCTATGGCAATGCTACCAACTGGTTCCGTAAGCGCAAACTAAGTAAAACAAATGATGACTTTATCGACCTTATCCGTGATGCCGTCATTGCTAATTGGAACAACATACCCGACAAAGTGCAACTCCTGCAAAGTCTCTATCACGCCGATTCGCCTATTCCTTATTGGGTGGTGGAGTACATGCGTACCGGCATTCGCCTCAATACAGTTCCGACTACCATTGCCGCAGACCAAGCGCAACGGGTAACTCTCCAAAAATACCAAACATCCTTCATCGCTTTTTATCTCGATGCTCAGCGTATCGGGCACATGCAAGTGAAATTCAACAACGGATTTATCGAACGCTGTAAGAAAGCAAAACCCGATTTTACAGTCGATGGCATACCTATGGCGTATGGCAAACCCTTCTCTTCGTGGAACTTCAGCACAGAAAGATAAAACCGTTCAGACCTTTGTAGCGGAATGGCGCGATAGTTACAAATCGCTGCACAACTATCTCCTAAACAATACTACCTTTGCACCGTCTTTCGTAAGAGAGGCGGTGATTTTTTTGTAATGCACAATGCATAATTAAGAATGTATAATGGGTTGTGGTGATATTTATTCTATATCCTCATAGTAACTATTGCGCACTATGCGCAACGGGGGCGGCGTTTTTGGTGTATCTTTGCAGCGTAATTCAAATGCAATGCATAATGTATAATGTATAATGCATAATGAATTACAAAAACCTTTATTCATTAACTAAAACCAACAAGAGTATGGCAAAAGTAAGTTTTGAGTATCCTGTAAAGGATGTGTGTGGCAAGATCGGTAAGGACAGCGCAGTGGGTTTCGCTCACCGCGGCAGTACCAAGTTCGCAGTGCGCTACGGTAAGCGCAGCACGATGCCCTCGGAGAGCGAGTTGGCACAGCGTGCTAAGTTCAAAAGCGTGGCATCGGCAACGCGCAAGCGTCTGAAAGATGCATCGAAAATGGCTGCCGACCAAGCCGCTTTCGCTGCGCAGAGCGCATACAAGACGCTCTACCGATATGTGTTCAACCAAGAGTGGAATGCGTACAATGCGTAATTCAATGCGTAATGATGAATGCATAATGCATAATTGACCTCCCCAAGCCCCTCTATATGAGGGGATGTGCGGGGTAGGGACTATGAAACATATAATTATCGTAGAATTACTCATCCATTATATAGTTAATTATATGGCAATTATATGTTTTTGGAACACCCAATTATGAATTGACGATGAAGCGGATTGAATTGTGGTTGGCGGTGTTGGCTGTGGTATTCGGTTTGGGACTGATTGCCACAGCCCTTTTTCTACCGCCTGCCGGGTATATCGACCCTACCGTACTGACCGCCTACGGCGAGACTCTCACCTTTGCCGGTGCCCTCATCGGCGTGGATTATCACTACAGAAAACGACGCTAAGCCCCGACCTCCTCAATCCCCTCCATAGGGGGCAGAGTGAGGCATAAGGAAACATATAATTACCATGAATTACTCATTAATTATATGATAATTACACTTGCTTAAAATTCGTCTGCCCCATGTAAGTATTCCTATTATATGGTTAATTACATGTTCTTAAAATATACATTAGTATGAAACTGACATTAGTTCGTGGCTCGGTCCAGGGCGAGGCTCTGCCGGGCAAGTTATATATCGATGGTCGTCTATGGTGTCTGACCTTAGAGCGTAGCGGGGTAGAGATACTCGCGCTATGGTACACGGTGAGCGTAACCGCCTCTCCTCGTTTCAAACGCCTGCTGCCGGTGGTGAACAGTGTGCCGGGGCGGTCGGGCATACGCTTCCATGTAGGCACCAAACCCCGCCACTCGTCGGGATGTATCCTCGTGCCTACACGCGAGGAGGAAGACCGACTGACCGAACTCTTACTACAAACCCAACAGCAACATGAAACGATCTATCTGGAAATCATTGACCCTAAGCCTGCTGCTCCTCTGTATGATGTGGCTTGTCCTGCTCACGAGCGGATGCAGTATATCGAGAACCGGCGTATTGCCGATCGCTACCGCCGACAGCACCCGGACGAGTTCGGCGAGAAGCGATAGCGTGTATCGGATAGACAGTATCTATATACACGAGTATAGTAGCGGCGATACGGTGTATGTGGATAGGTATCGCGACCGTATCCGCTATCGCACGCTCCATACCTGTGATACCGTCTATCAGACCCGCGAGCAGATACGCACCCTGCCGCCCGAGCGATACACCCCGCGAGCGGTAAAGATATTGGCGTATATAGGCGGTATCGCCCTGCTACTGCTTGTAATTCGATGCGTAATACAATGCATAATGAAGAATGTATAATGCATAATGCATAATTGACCTCCCCAAGCCCCTCCGGAGGAGGGGATGTCGCTGGGTGGGGACTATGAAACATATAATCATCATATAATTAGACATATAATTTTTGGGGAACTATATACTTGTTGGCAGTAAATCCGACATATCCCTATACGATAACTAACCATTATAGGTTAAGTACTCCCCCTATAAAACAAGTATGATCTAAACAATCATAATGTAAAACAAATACGATATATATCACAAGCGGTTGCCCGTAAGAGCAACCGCTTGTGGTATATCAAAAAAGTCTCTTTGGTAAGACAAGCAGAGAGTGTAGAAACAGCGTGTACAGAATGTAAGCGGCCTAAGAAATCATCCGCTGCATAGTTACATAGCAAAGCATTTAGGTATCACAACAGATACCCCCGTAACCGCTAACGCTGCAGCACCTCTTATCTATATCCTTATTTGCTGATGAGTGCCTCGTAGGCCGCAGCGTCGAGCAAGTCGTCGAGTTCGGCTGCGTCTTTGATAGCAATCTTAATCATCCAACCTTCGCCGTAAGGGTCGTTGTTGACCAATTCGGGTTGGTCGTTGAGCGTCTCATTAAACTCCAATACCTCACCGGTAACGGGGATATTGAGGTCAGAAACGGTCTTTACAGCCTCTACCGAACCGAAAGTCTCGCCTTTGGCTACGGTCTCACCTACGGTGTTTACATCTACAAAGACGATCTCACCAAGTTCCGACTGTGCGTAGTCTGTGATTCCGACATAGGCTTCATTGCCTTCTACACGAATCCACTCATGGTCGCTCGTGTAGCGCAGATTAGTTGGGATATTCATATCTGATTAGAATTAAAGATTATTCCTTTATTTGCGTGTATCAGTACTCGGTATTTGGTCGCCAAGTGTGGACATTGCACAGCGGAAACCAATCTTGCTGGAACTCTTGTCTTGGTCTAAGTAACGACGGGTAGAGGGGTTGAGCCAATAGATACGGTCAGCCCACGAACCACCCTTATATACGCGCGTGTTCTTTGTGATTCTCGGTGCGAGTATATCGGTCGGGTCGGTCTTCACCTCGGTGAGGTTAGCCACAGCCACGGTATCCAGCGGGTAGTCGGTATCGATGAGCGAAGCGAAGTCACCGTCTCGTACATCACGGCGGTCATCTGTGCCACGATAGGTAACTCGGATGCAACCGGTAGAGTCGATCTGATATGCGCCGTCCTCGCTTAGTATGGGGGTGGTGTAGATATTACCACGGAAAGAGTTGTACTCTGACAGTTCTTGGTAACTGGTCTCACGATAGACATCGAGCACCCATTCGTTGACATTACCTGCCATGTTGTAGAGTCCGAAATCGTTCGGTGCATACGCATCTACAGGTGCGGTGATCACATAGTGGTCGTTCAGAGCACCGCTCACACCCATCATATCGCCTCGTCCACGAACAAAGTTAGCCTGCAACTGACCTGCGTTTTTCTTACTCAAGTCGCGTGGGTGATAGCCTGACCACGGATAAATTTTACCCTCTATGGTCAGTCCGTCTTCGCCTGCGATAGGCGCATAAGCCGCGAACTCCCACTCAGCCTCGGTAGGCAGACGGTAACCTGTAACGAAGATACCGTCCGCACGGTTCACCTTACGCTCTACACCATACGAGTCGTACATCGGCTTCTTACCAAAATCGGGGTTGTAGGTATCGTCGAGAAGGTATTTCTCGGTGTTGAAGACAAACTTATCACGGATATACTCGTATGAGGGGCGATACATAGTAATGGTCTCCTCGGGGTCTTCGGGGCTGACCTCCTCGTATGAATCCATCTCGTATCCGGTAGCGGTTTCCCATTCGTCTTTGTATGCCTCGTCGTCGGTCGGCTGCAAGTCAGCAAACGGCGGTACTACGATAGCACCTGCTTTAACAAGCGCCATCTCGTTGACACGATCGGTACGCCATTGGCAGTATGCCATAGCCTGCTCCCATGTGACACCTACTACGGGGTAGAACGAGAATGCGGGGTGCTTAAAATAGTTGTCCTCGTAGGGGTCGTTGTACGCCAAGTCCTCACGCCATACGGTGTGGTCGGGGCGTGCCTTGTCCACCAACTCGGGAGCGGTCGCCCCAAACACGATCTCCAGCCAATGGAGATACTCGTTCCAGTTGAGGTTGGTTACCTCGTACTTATCCATATAGAAAGAACTTACGGTAAGCGACCGAGAAGCATTGTTGCGCGGAGCGGTGATAAACTCGTCCTTCTCACCGATAGTAAAGGTACCACCTTGGATAGGCACCATTCCTACGGGGTTTACATTGCCCACGCCCTCTTTTGCCTCAAAATTGGTGGTCTCTACATCATAGTAGTTCCAACCCGTGGTGTTGGAGACTTTTGTGTTCAATTCGCGCGAGTTGCAGCCACTCAACGCTACGACCAAAACCAAAAACAGATACTTAGATACTTTGTTCATCATATAGGTGTATGAAGTTATTTACGATTTTCAGCCTGCAAAGTTACAAAAAAAAAGTCATTCTGACCAATAAAACTCCGAAAAAGTAGAAAAAAAATGTATTTTCCACTCAAATCACAGATTTTTATACATTCTCGGGGCATTTTGGTGGTGTGTTTGAGAAGAATTTTGTAACTTTGTACTCAGTTATGCATACAGAGTTTTTGAATATACGGGGGAGTTTATTCTCATTGGAGAAGCCCGTAGTGATGGCTATCCTAAATGCCACGCCCGACAGTTTTGTTCCGTCCACGCGCTTAGCGGACGAGGATGCGGTATTGCGTGCGGCCGAGCGTGCATTGGCCGACGGTGCTGCCATCTTAGATATAGGTGGCTATTCCACTCGTCCGGGAGCACCCGTGGTGTCGCCCGAAGAAGAATGGCGGCGCGTCAAAATGGCGGCTTCGGCCATACAGCGCGAGTTTCCCGACGCCATTATGTCGGTGGATACTTTCCGTGCGAATGTGGCACGGCGAGCCGTGGAAGAGACCGGAGTGGCTATCATCAACGATATTTCGGGCGGCGAGTTGGATAAGCAGATGTTCGACACCGTGGCATCGCTGCAAGTGCCTTATATCCTAATGCACATGCGCGGTACACCCGCCACTATGCAAACGCTTACCGACTACGATGACTTGCTTTCGGATATGATAGCGTATTTTCAAGTGCGCTTAGACCGACTGTCGCAGTTAGGCGTCGCCGATGTCATTCTCGACCCCGGCTTTGGCTTCTCCAAGACCTTAGAGCAGAACTACCTGTTGCTCAACCGAATGCACGAGTTGTCGGTATTAGACCGCCCCGTCTTAGCCGGCTTGTCGCGTAAGTCGATGCTCTACAAAGCATTAGGCATTACACAAGAAGAGTCGCTCAACGCCACAACGGCGGTGAATATGGTGGCCCTGCTCGGTGGGGCGAAGATCCTGCGTGTACACGATACCAAAGCCGCGGCAGAAACTATCGCTATCTACAATCAACTGCAACAAAACCAATAGGTTATGGCATTCCAATTCGGGTTTAAGGACATAATAGATATATTGTGCGTCGCACTCATCTTGTACGAGGCCTTTCGCTTGTTGCGCCGCTCGGGTGCGGCTAACCTGTTCTGGGGTATCCTTGCATTCTTGGTGGTTTGGTTCTTGGTCAGTTTCGTTTTCCAATTAGACCTGACCGGTGCGTTGTTCGACCGAATCATCAGTGTGGGTGCCATCGCGCTGATTGTGATTTTCCAAGAGGAGATACGCAGTTTCTTCTATCGTGTAGGTGCGCGATTTAGTACTTTCCAATTCCGACACCGCAAGGAAGAACAGAATGCCACCGACAAGCGAGTTCAGCAGATAGCGCAAGCGTGTCGCCACATGTCGCAATCGAAAACCGGTGCACTCATCGTCTTTGCAGGCAAACAAGACCTGAGCGAGTATGCCGACACGGGCGAGCGACTCGATGCGCATATCTCCGCACGACTGATAGAGAATATCTTTTTCAAGAATACACCGCTACACGACGGCGCACTGATTATCAAAGACGGAAAATTGCTCAGTGCCGCCTGTATATTGCCTGTTTCTAAGAACCAAGACATACCGCAGCATTACGGCTTGCGACACCGTGCGGCACTTGGTTTGACCGAGAAAACCGATGCGATGGCTATCGTTGTTTCTGAGGAAACGGGGCGTATATCGGTTGCGCGAGGTGAGATGATAGAGCAAATCAGCGAAGAGCAGTTGTTTATCTACCTCTCATCGGCCTTCTCTATCGTCGGATAAGTGCCTTAATACCTATTTAACCCTCTTAAATCTGTCGCAACGGTCAGCCTTACCTACACATATTTCGCTACACACTGTCTGTAACTGAATAAGCCACTTGGCAAAAACAAAATACATATTGTGCATATCAGAAAAATTGCGTAACTTTGCACGCTGTATGGTGTCAGACGCATATTTGGGGCACCATACCTACCTCAACAAGGCAAAATAATAACTAAATAAATCATCAAAAAAACTATGTGGTTAAAAGATTCATCTATCGGCCGTAAGTTCGTTATGAGCATTACCGGCCTCGCTCTGGTCTTCTTTCTCCTCTTCCACGGCTGCATGAATGTGGCGCTGGTCTTCTCGGAGGAAGCGTACAACTGGATTTGCTCCGTCTTGGGAGCCAATTGGTATGCAATTGTGGGTACGCTTGGGCTCGCTTTGCTCATCCTTATTCACTTCTGTTATGCTGTCTATCTGACCATTCAGAACCGTTTTGCGCGTGGTAATGACCGTTACGCCGTTACCGCTAAGCGTGAGGGCGTGGATTGGGAATCGGAGAACATGCTTGTGCTGGGTATCTGCGTTCTCGGTTTCCTTGTGCTTCACCTCTACAATTTCTGGTTCCGTATGCAGTTGGCAGAACTGACCGGCGGTGCCACGGCAGGGGCTTTTGATCCGCAAAACGGTGCAGCATACGTAAAAGCATTGTTCACCACACCTGTTTGGGGACAGATCTACTGCGCACTCTACCTCGTTTGGTTGGTGGCTCTGTGGTTCCACCTCAACCATGGTGTTTGGTCGGCTTTGCACACACTCGGTTGGAACAACCTCAAATGGATGAAGCGTATCCGCGTCATCGGTACCGTGGTTGCCACCCTCGTTATCCTGCCCTTCGCAATCGTGGTATTCTACTACCTCGGCGTAGGCATCGGTATGCTCTGCGCATAATTTTGTCTAATCGTAAATCGTCAAATTGTCAAATATAACTATGGCAACAAAACAAGCAACAGGAGTCATTACGCCTGAGATGGCGAAGATTCCGGCAGGTCCATTGGAGAAGAAATGGACAAACTACAAGGACCATCAGAAACTGGTCAACCCTGCCAACAAGCGTAAAATCGACATTATCGTTGTCGGTACCGGTTTGGCAGGTGCATCGGCTGCTGCTTCTTTGGCAGAGATGGGCTTCAATGTACTCAACTTCTGTATTCAAGACTCGCCCCGTCGTGCGCACTCGATTGCTGCACAGGGCGGTATCAACGCTGCGAAGAACTATCAGAACGACGGCGACTCTATCTACCGCCTCTATTATGATACCATCAAAGGCGGCGACTATCGTGCTCGCGAGGCAAATGTATATCGTTTGGCAGAAGTGAGCAACAACATCATCGACCAGTGCGTGGCACAGGGCGTTCCTTTCGCACGCGAATACGGCGGATTGCTCGACAACCGTTCTTTCGGTGGCGCACAGGTAAGTCGTACTTTCTATGCCAAGGGTCAGACCGGACAGCAGTTGCTGCTCGGCGCATACTCGGCACTGAGTCGTCAGATTGGCAAGGGCAAAGTGAAAATGTACAACCGTCACGAAATGCTTGATATTGTGATGATTAAGGACGAGAACGGTGAGGAACGCGCACGCGGTATCATTGCTCGCAACCTTATCACAGGACGTATTGAGCGTTATTTCGCACACGCAGTAGTTATCGCTTCGGGCGGATACGGCAACACGTTCTTCCTCTCGACCAACGCGATGGCTTCCAACGGTTCGGCGGCTATGCAGATGTATCGCCATGGTGCATACTTTGCCAACCCCTGCTACGCACAGATCCACCCGACCTGTATTCCGAAGCACGGTGATTTCCAATCCAAACTGACCCTTATGTCAGAGTCGCTCCGTAACGATGGCCGTATTTGGGTGCCGAAGAAACTCGAAGACGCACAGAAACTGCAACGCGGTGAGATTAAGGGCCGCGACATACCCGAAGAAGACCGCGACTACTACTTGGAGCGTCGTTACCCCGCTTTCGGTAACCTCGTGCCGCGTGATGTGGCTTCGCGTGCTGCCAAAGAGCGCTGCGACAAAGGTTATGGCGTCAACAACACCGGTTTGGCTGTCTTCCTCGATTTCTCCGACGCTATCCAACGCCTCGGCAAGGATGTAGTCGCACAGAAATACGGCAACCTATTCCAAATGTACGAGAAGATTGTCGATGAGAACCCCTACGAGAACCCGATGATGATATTCCCCGCTATCCACTATACCATGGGTGGTATCTGGGTGGACTACGAACTCCAAACCAGCGTGAAGGGCTTGTTCTGTATCGGCGAGGCTAACTTCTCCGACCACGGCGCAAACCGTCTCGGTGCTTCGGCATTGATGCAAGGTCTGGCTGACGGTTATTTCGTATTGCCTTACACTATCCAAAACTACCTCTCCGACCAGATTGGCGTACCTCGTATGTCCACCGACCTGCCCGAGTTCGCCGAGGCTGAGAAGAAAGTGCAAGACAAGATTGACCGCCTGATGGCTATCCAAGGCAAACGCTCGGTAGATTCGATTCACAAGGAGTTGGGTCTCGTGATGTGGGATTTCGTAGGTATGGGACGTACCGCAGAGGGCTTGAAGACGGCTATCGAGAAAATCGATGCTATCAAGAAAGAGTTCTGGAGCAACGTCTATATCCCGGGTGAGGCAGGTG
The DNA here is from genome assembly GCA_900542355.1 of uncultured Bacteroidales bacterium. Lineage (GTDB taxonomy): Bacteria > Bacteroidota > Bacteroidia > Bacteroidales > Paludibacteraceae > Colicola. The sequence continues at coordinate 11,877 of UQNE01000002.1, forward strand.
CGCTCAACAACGAATTAGAGAAAGCGCTCCGCTTGGCTGACTTCATTGAGATTGGCAAACTGATGGCACTCGACGCCCTCAACCGTGAGGAGTCGTGTGGCGGACACTTCCGCGAGGAGTATCAGACTCCCGAAGGCGAGGCACTCCGTCAGGACGACAAGTTCTCGTATGTATCCTGCTGGAAATACACCGGCGAGGACAGCGAACCCGAACTCATCAAAGAGCCGTTGGATTATGAATTTACGGAGAGAAAGACGAGAAATTATAAGAGTTAGTTGAGTGTTTAGTGTTTAGTGCAGATAAGAGTAGAAAGTAGATAGCAGTTTTGTACTGAAATGGAGTTCTTCGGGTATAGAAATTTGGTGGCGTACATCAAGGCGCGCGAAGTAGTGCGCAATGTGTACCGACTGGTGAAGCAATTCCCTAAAGAAGAGCAGTTTGCTTTGTCAAGCCAAATGCGTCGCGCAGCCGTTTCTATCACTTCGAATATCGCCGAAGGAATGACACGCTATTCCAATAAGGATAAGGTGCATTTCTTGGAAATCTCGTATGGCTCACTTATGGAAATAATGAGCCAGTTGGAAGTGGCAGAAGACCAAAACTACATCTCGCACAACGAGTTCCTGAATATGGAGGCTTTGATTGCGGATGTGGCAAGACTTCTTTCGGGATTGCAACGCAGTTTTACAGACCCCACCAAGGGACAAAAACTCAATAAAGCAGCAACAACTTCCGACATCAGTACAAACCACTGACAACTATCTACTGATAACTGCTCTCAACACTCAACTCTCAACGCTCAACCACTTAAAACTAATAAACTAATAAACGCATAAACAAATATGGATCAGTATATTGATATAAAAGTTCGTGTTTGGCGGCAGGCCGGACCGAAGGCGCAAGGCCATTTTGAGACCTACGAGTTAAAGCACATCTTCCAAGGTGCTTCGTTCTTGGAGATGATTGACATTCTTAACGAGCAACTCATCAGCGAGCACAAAGACCCTATCGCTTTCGACCACGATTGCCGCGAGGGTATCTGCGGTATGTGCTCCATGTATGTGAACGGACACCCGCACGGACCTGACTCCGCCATCACCACTTGCCAGTTGCACATGCGCAAGTTCCACGACGGCGAGACCATTACCGTTGAACCATGGCGCAGCCGTGCGTTCCCTGTTATCAAAGACCTGATGGTGGACCGTCAAGCGTATGACAAGATTATGCAAGCCGGTGGTTTCGTGAGTGTCAATACAGGTGGTGTACCTGATGCCAATGCCATACCTATCTCTAAGGCGGCGGCTGATGAGGCAATGGACGCGGCTTCGTGTATAGGTTGCGGTGCGTGCGCTGCTGCCTGCAAGAACGGTTCTGCTATGTTGTTCGTGGCTGCCAAGGTTTCTCAACTCGCACTCCTGCCGCAAGGTAAGGTAGAGGCTAAACAGCGTGCGAAGAATATGCTTGCGAAAATGGACGAACTCGGTTTCGGTAACTGTACCAACACCGGTGCATGTGCTGCCGAGTGTCCGAAGTCGGTTTCGCTGGCTAATATCGCGCGTCTGAACCGCGAGTTTATCTGCGCCAAGTTCTCTGACTAAGAGAGTATATATACAAGCAAGGGGCTGTCTGACAAGTGTAGGCAGCCCCTTGTTTTGGGAGAATTATGGAGATTCCTCTTTATTTGGAAGTTGTTCCCATCACGGTGTAAGTTTGGTCGCCGCGTTGGATGAGTATTTGTCCGTCGCGCAGCACTTTGCGGGTTTCCACATTGCCTGTTGTCGCTGTCTCCGCAATGCCGGTGCCGACACTTTTTGCTTCTTGTACCAAGCGGACGGATAGTCCGCAGTAACGTTCAAGAGGATGTGTAAGATCTATCCAACTTGAACGGAATCCCATATAATCTGCGTTATATTTTCCATCTTTTGTAGCAGACCAATAATAACCACAGTCCTGCGGACCGCTTACACTTTCAACACGACGGAATCCCGCTGCGGGTAAGAAAACAGCCCCCGCGGTTTCCAATTTCTGCCAATCAGAAAGAGCAATGGTTTGGAAGTCGCCAAACGTCTGACCTGAACCTGCGTCTGCAAAGCCTGTTTTGAAAGTTACATCGGCCGGACATACCCATGTATCAGGCAGCAGGATAAGTCCATTGGCATATTCTGTACCTCCGGCATTGAGATTGATACGCGCCACACTCATTAGTTGAGCGGCATTCGTGCGTGTATTACACAAATAGTTCCATTCGCCCTGAGTCAGTGTGTACCATGTGTTTCCATCACCCATATTCATTCCCCAATCCTTGAAGTCGCCGGAATAGCCGGCACCCTCATTAGTTATTCCCACACCCCATTGTGCCGTACCCGTAGTGCCGCTTCAACCGAATAAGTCAATCTTATCATTTAAGGTATGAGAATTATTCACATTTTTCTCACCAATCATATCGTATTGGTGTTCGGCAAACGCCCATGTGGTAGTCGATTGGGTGTACTGCAAGTTGCCTTGCGAGAAATAGACTTGCTTGTCCGCTGCTACCGAAAACTTGCCGTTGATAGCGTTGGCGGGAGCCGTTCGTGCGCTTGCCTGTGTGCCTGCGCCTGCGATGGCTACGAGTGCCATACTGAGTAGAAATTTGTTCATAACAAATTATTGTTTAGTTGGTTAGATATTGTTTTTGATTATACATTATCCCTATATGCAGCAGCGTCTGTCAGGCACAATATGCCCGACAGACGCTGTTATAGACAACATACGTTTCGTCTTTTTTATAGATGACAGAGCATGGTTTACCCTGCTCTTCGCAGCCTTTGCGTATGCCGATTGGGGGTAAATCCACTGATACACAGCACATTACGCACGCAATATTCCACTGCCTCTTTCGCACTACATGCCGTACAGGTTGCCATACGCCCCAAGCGACAGCCACCCATACCTCGCATATATGTATCCATGCTTAACATAGTATATATCCTTTTCGCCCGCAAAGATACAACTTTTTTCTTATATAATAAACATTTGTGCCAAAAAAATATGCCTTACCACATTTGATGCAATACTAAAAAGGCTGCCTGACAATGCTATCAAGCAGCCTTTTTGAGAAATATATTTGTTTCAAAAGAGAGACATCTGTGTGGGGATTGAGGGAGTGTCCGGTTTAGGTGTTGATTTGGGTGTTGCTTGGGTTTCCGGTGGCTGTTGAGTAGGTTGGGGTTGTGGTTTTGGGGTGCGTTGGGCGGTGATGTACCGGCAAGTGAGGTCAGCACAATTTTTGCAGACACATACTCAGCAAAAGAGAACGGGTGCAAATGAATAGGCACATATCGACCTGACAGCAATGTCGCTAATTCACTTGACAATAAATATGCATTTGACCCCGTAACATACAAATCTACATTTTTCAACACAAACAAAGCATCAACTAAATGCTCAAACTGAGGAACCTGCTGTACCTCGTCTAAGAATATGTAGTATGTGAGTGGTTTGCTTATATGTAAAGCAATAGCATCATACGCATCTTGCCAACGAGTATATTCACTATGCCGGCGTTCCTCAAAATTAACCGATACTATTTGTTCACTACTGATACCCATACCCAAAAGCAACTCTTGATATGCAGACATTAGTGTAGATTTACCGCAACGACGGATACCCGTTATCACTTTTATCAGATGCTGATCCTTTAGAGCAACCAACTGATCTAAATAGTATGGACGAGATATTAGCATAGTTCTACTTTTAGTTATTGACACAATTCGGTAAAAACGGGCGATTGTGTCAACAAGCACTATCTATCCGCTATATAAATCAGTTATTAAAACGATACGACAGTATAATCAGATGATTATATTGATAAGCGTTGGTCAGTTCCATATTACCCGACTTGCGCTTGATGTTCAAATCGCGCTTGTACCCATAGTCAAAGCGGTAGGTCAGTGCTATACTGTTGCGTTTGTCTATCCGCCAGCGCATCCCCACTTCGGGGCGTATATGGCTCAGATACTGTCCGTATTGCGTTGTGCTACAGGCGTTTAGATATTCCGTAGGCGCATTGAGCGTATTGGCAAACTCTATGCCTATATGGAACTTCAGCGGCTTCGAGAACATCGAATAGGTGGCTTGCAGACGGTGTCGCATACTCAGGTCAACGGCGTTCTTCTCGTTCGGGTTCACCGAGTCGGTTCTGCAGTCCACCAGCAGCCGCTCTCGCAACGACAGTTTCCAACGGTCGATCTTCACCTGCCCCGTCGCACTCACAAACGCCCTGTGTCGTATATACTCTTTCGGATCGCTCCAACCCTTGTTGCCGTAGATCTTCAGCGTGTACCCCGCCTCTAAGTTTAGGTACTCAATCGGCTCATAGTCAAACGCCACCGTGGTGTATGCCCGCGAGAAATAGGCAGGCGAAGTGCCACCTAAGCACGCACGCACTTCCTCCTCTATCGACAGCCCCATACCGTAGTTGAACGATTGGTGGAATCCCGCATTCACACGCATCTCTGCCACCTGCTCTCGGGTCGTCTCGTTGCTCACTATCTCCTGCGCCTGCAATGCTGTCGGCAATGCTATGCAAGCACCTAACACTATGTATATCAGTCGTTTCTTATCCATACATCCTCCTTTTTATCGTGGTTTCACTTGTGAGTCTATCGTGTTGGTTTCGCCCTTGCGGAGCATATAATATACCTTGATATACGCCACATCGCGCAAGAAATCTACATGCCCTACCTCAAACGACTCTATCGGTCGCCCGAGTCGCTTCTCTAGGTCGGCTTTCAGTTCCGCCTGACGCTCCGGCACGATGTTTTCTATCTTCTCGTATAGCACTATCTTCTGCGAGCGGTGGCTCAGTCCGCGCCAATTCTCAAAGAAAGCGGCTACGCCGAGCAGCAGTATGTTCACCAGCAACAAGTCCGACCAACTCACCGACATCGCTAATCCGTTGATGACGCTCAACCCTATCAGCACAAACAAGTAGGTCATCTCGCGTATCGGCACCGTCTCCGTGCGGTAGCGTATCATTCCGAAGATGGCGAATAGACCTAACGCAAAACCTATCTGCAGTTTCACATTGTCGAGCATACAAAGCAGCAGGAACATTGTCGAAGAGAACAGCATAAAGGTAACATAATAGTCCATTCGCTTCGACTTCTTGTAGTAGAGGAAATGCACCAATATCCACGCCACGGCGAAGTTTAGCACAAACCGCACCAGTATGTTCAGTATGCTGCTGCCGTCAAACAACGGCACCCCCAAGAAGGTCTTGAGTGTCTGCATCGGCACTTGAAACTCCGCGGCAATAGAGGGGTCAAACTCCATCGCCTCTGCTACGCTGTCAGCCACTTGCCCGGCTGTATTCATATCCATTAGTCCGTCCATATTCTGTTTATTCGTTGGTTGGTTGTTTGGTTGTTTGTTTCATTTTGTCTAATAGCCGCAACTTCGGGCGGAAGCGGTTGTTCTTCACCTCCGCATTGGTCAGCGCAATGCCGATGCAGTACTTGCTCATCTTCGTCGGCTTAATACGCAGTTGCCGCAAGATATCGAGCATCTCCGAGGGGCAGTTCCCGTCCCTTTTCAGTTCTATTACCACCAAGTCGCCCAACTCGGCTTTCCGCTTCGTCTGCACATTCTCCCATCGCAACCGAGTGTCGATTGTTAGTCGCTCTGTCTTGGCTTTGTTCACCAGGGTAATACGCTCAAAGCGGGTGTGCAACTGCGGTGTCAAGGTCGCCACATCATACCACGACCGACCGCTCAACCACTCTGTTGCAGCCTCGTCTATGCCGTGTATGTCGTTGTTATTCACCTCAATACGCTTTTTCTTCGTTCGCCCCGTGTTCGTCTTGTTCTTCACTTCCAAGAACCTCATCCCCGAGTCGATATAGGTGCGTATGCGTATTTTCTGCCGCCGCAGATGTCTGTTGTGGTGCCATAGATACATCTGCAGGTCGGGCGTGTCGTAGTAGAGCGTGTCATAAGCCGTCAGCCGCTTCCCGTCAAGGTCTTGTATGTAATAGTCCGCCGTCGCCAAACGCAATATCTCGGGCAGTAGCGTAGCAGGGGCAACAAACTTCGTATCAATACGATTCATCAGTTTAACGCCCGACATCTCACTCAGCGAGATTCCCGACATATCACCCATTATCACTTCAAGCATACACCGCTGTTATTCCACCAATCCTACTCCGTCAATCGTCGCTAAAGGCATACTCAAACACCTTCACCGAATACAGTTTGCCATTGGGCAGGTAGTTGTATTGTTTCTTCTTTGTGCCGTTGGCGTTGTATTCATATTTGCGAATGCGCACAGGCTTGTCTTTGTCGTTGTACACCACCTCGCGCGACACAAACCCTTCCTCGTTGTATTCTGTCGTAACGCGCTGCACCTGCCCATAAGTGGCATACTCCGTTTCCTCCACCTTGCGTCCCAGCGAGTCATACACCGTTACATGGTCCAACCAGCGCGTCTTCGCTTTGGCATCCGTGTTCCACTCCTTGATGGTCAGGTTCTTGCGCTTGGCACGCTTCGCCAAGGTCTCAGGCGACACATCCGCCATCGCTACTGTCGGCAGCAGCAATAGCAGACATACCATATACAATAATCGGCTTGTTTTCATTAGGCTTTATTTTTAGAATACAAATATAGTACTTATTTTTGACTCGTGCAAACATTCTGCATATTTCCTGCATAAATACAGCAAATAGTTCATTTTCGTATGTGTTTTTTGCATATTTCGTTATTTCTACAATCAAACATCCACTTCCAAAATGCCGAGACTGCACCGCATGTGTTTCGTATGCTGTTTGGCGTATAGCGCATACAGATAATGCGTAGCGTATAGCGATAGTATAGTAGTATGCACACACCATATAGTTTGGTAGATAGTGTTATATGTAAGTAAAAACGCCGTTCTGCTTTCTTTTTGTCAAACAGACCATAAGCCGTTTTTGTCGAAACCTTGTCGAGACCTAATCGAGACCTAACGCACACTTCGCTAATACCATTTTGATACTCAGAACGGCAAATCGCAAACAAAATGTCGAACTAAAGCCTGCGCAGCAGCAATCTCTCCCCACCAAGTATTCGGTACAAAAGAATGAGTTTTAATGGTCTTTTAATGGCAATTAATGGAGAACATAGAGTATTTATGGAAGAAAGTGCTTAACATGGATAGAACGAAATTAATGTCTAATTACATGGTAATTATATGTTTTCTTGTCCCTACAGCGCAATGTCTTTTTATATGGCAATTATATGTTTCCTCAGTCCCCGTCCCGCACATCCCCTCCTATGGAGGGGCTTGGAGAGGTTCATTATGCATTATGTATTCTTCATTATGCATTGACTTAAGTATTCTTGCTCCGGCTGCCCGGGGGTAGGTATCAACTCCGCACGAGACAGCACGCCGAGTGCATGTAGATCCATAATCGTAGAATAGCCCGAGCGGGCAATGATATGCTTAGCAGAGAGCAGAGCCGCTGCCATATCCGTGTCATTCAGGTGCGGTACTATCGTGATATTCGTATGCGAAAGGCAAGTCGCCGCTTTGCCGACCTGCCCCTGCACGATCAACACCCGCTCTGCCGACCGGGCATATCGGCGGATAATCCTCTCTTCCAGCATAGTGCGCTGAGGCTCCAATCCGCTCAGCACCGCCACTACATCATAGCCGCTAAAACGGCTGTCGATATGCATTTCGGCGCAGCCCTCAAAGCGCGACAAAGTGCCGATATAGCGCACACGCGTGTCGCTCGGCAGATGATGACTCAGGTCGCCGCTCAGCCCGTCTTGCTCCCTGTCGGGCACCCATACCTCATCATAGTGCCGATACACCGCCCGATGAAGGTGCCTAACCAACGGCTCCAACCTGCGCCAACGCTGAGGCAGGAAAATGCGCAGTTGGTGAGTGATATACACGCAGCGAGTACCCGATGTCCAAAGCCCGAAACGGTTGTCGGAGATAACCAAATCGAACTTCTCTTCCGCCTCATATCGCCGCAGCAACCGATGGTCTTGCACCGAGAATCCCACTATCTTCGGCAGTGCTCGTACCATAGCCCATACTTGGCTGTCGCGCTTAGAGTACATCAAGCGCAACGCCCCGAGTGGCAACACGCGCAGGGTAGGGAAGTGGCGGCGCAGTAGCAACAGACTCTCGCCGTCACCGCCCAACACCACCTCGTCCCCTTGGACAAGATAGTGCCGAATGAGAGGGATACAGCGGGACGCGTGACCCAATCCCCAGTTGAGCGGAGCAACCAATACTTTCACGGCAAGTAGTGAATAATCAGATGGGTAAGTGGTTAGTAATCAGATAAATAAATCGCGGATAATCTGCTTTACTACAAAGGCAAAAACACGGCCTATGCAGAGATAATCACATGATACCCTTTCTCTATCAGCGGCGCAGCGATAGCCTCCATTTCCTGTCGTGCTATCTTCTCAAGTGTCGGCACGGGTGTTGCACGGTCAATCACATACATCATCACCTCCCGCGGGTGCAGTCGCTCCACGGCCTCATACCACGCCGCCACTTCCTCGGGCGTCGTGTTGTCGATAGGCTTACCCAAATGCTCTCCGCGTAAGAAACAGGTCTGAAGAATAAAATCGCCCCCAAACTGCAATAGATACTGCTCTATCTGCTCTACTGTAAGTGATTGATTTACAGGCTGGTCGATACGCCGCATCGTCTCGTCTATGGCTGAGTCGAGTTTCAGAATACGGTTATCACACAGCCGCAGAGCCTCTACCACATCCTCTCTGCCGAGTTGGGTGGAGTTGGACAGCACCGATACTTTAGCACCGGGGCAGTACTTGTCCCGCAAACCCACTGTATCACGGATAATACCCAAGAAATCGGGGTGCAGTGTTGGCTCACCGTTGCCGCTGAAAGTAATCACATCGGGGCGAACATCCTCGCTTTGTAGGACCTGCAGTTTGCGCTCCAACGCCGCTCTCACCTCCTCGCGGGTCGGCAATACGGGGTGAGAAACAGGCTTGTTAAATCCGCATTCGCAATACACACAATCGAAGGTGCAGAGTTTGTGCTGCAACGGCATCACTTCCATTCCGAGCGACACGCCCAAACGACGCGAATGAATCGGACCATAGACTATCTCCGAAAAAAGCATATTTGTATAGGTTATAAGATGACGCGGTTTCCTAATTGCTTACAGAGCGCATTGCGTACATCGAGCAGTTGTGCCGACGCGGCAATAAGGGCTTTCTGTTGCTCCCAATCGCCCACTACCTTCATCTGTTGCTCTACCTCATCGATGCGCTGCTCCACAATGGTCAGTTTGATTTCGAGCAACATACGCGTAACTAATTCTTGCAGTCGATCCGCATCATCATCGGTTTCTTCCACTTCCTGCACCACATTCTCCGAAATGCTCTGCTTGGCATAGATACGGCTCAGTTGATATTGGTCGGCTATCAGTTTGATAGCCAATGTACTGATTTCGTTGTCGGGGTGGAACTTATAGTAGTTCTCTGCTACAAAGTTCTCATCGTGGCAATGAGCAGTGTACTCATCTGCTATCTTTTGGAATAACGCATTGGGGGCACTGATACCGTCAGCCGACAGTTGCGACAATATATACTCGCCTGTTTGAATAAAAGTCCCGTCGGCTTGTGCATAGAGGGGGCGCTCGCCATACCGCACTATCAACTGCAATAGGTTGCGATAGTTCTCCGTCAGTTTATTCTCTTTCTTTGATAGGGCTCTCGGCTGAGTCGGCGGGGTAGGTTGTGCCCCTTGTTGCCCGTTCGCCTGTTCGCTTTGTTGTCCTCCTTGTTGCCCCGCCTGTCCCCCTTGCTCCGTCTGTGCTGCACTTGCAGCGGCAAGCGCTGCAATGCGTTCTTTGTTTTCTCGCTCCTTAATGATTCCTTGTATATACTCTTGTCGCTTACGCGCTACCTCGCGGCTGAGCAACTGCTCATTGATTTGCAGTTTTCCGGCAGCGTCCTGGACATACACTTGACGAGTGATATTATCAGGAATGAGGGAGAGGTTTTCCGCTATCTCCGTTATCAACTTGGCTCGTTGCTCAGGGTCGTTGCCTGTTTCCTCTTTCATGCGTGCTATCTTAAAGCGAATAAAGTCCGTCTGATGCTCCTCTATATAGGCTATAAAATCAGACGCATTATGGTGCTGAGCATACGAGTCGGGGTCTTCACCATCGGGTAGAACTACTACCTTAATGTTGAATCCTTCCTTCAGAAACATATCTACACCTCGCTCTGCGGCGTGAATACCGGCAGCGTCGCCATCATATAAAATGGTGATATTATTTGTATAGTTCTTTATGAGTCTCACATGTTGCTCAGTCAGTGCCGTGCCACCGCTTGCCACCACATTCTCTATACCCGATTGGTGCATGGAAATCACATCCATCTGCCCTTCTACCAAAAAGCATCGGTCGTGTTTTTTTATCGCATTTTTGGCTAAAAACAACCCGTATAGTTCGTTGGTCTTGGAGTAGATAAGCGACCCCGGAGAATTGACATACTTGCCTACATTCTCTTTCTTGCGCATGATACGCCCTGCAAACGCCACTATCTTGCCGTTCTGGGCCTGTATAGGAAACATCACTCGGTCGCGAAAACGGTCGTATATCCGCCCGTCTGCGCTCTTACCGCATACCCCTGTACCCGTGCTCTTATTCTCGCCCGATGCGGGGTCATTGATGATAAATTTCTCATCAAACCCTTGTGTCTTGAGGGCTTGCGCAAGCGGACTGCCTTTCTCCGGCGAATAGCCGAGTTGGAACTTACGAATAATATCATCGCGCAGTCCGCGCTCATGGAAGTATGCCAAACCTATCGCCTGCCCTTCGGGCGTGTCCCATAGTTGCGACTGAAACCAGCGATTGCAGAAGTCATTGACAACAAACATCGACTCTCTATCGTCTTGGCGTTGTTGCTCCTCGGCAGTCAGTTCACGCTCCTGTATCTCAATGTGGTACTTATTGGCAATCTTCTTTACCGCCTCCACAAACGAGCATTGGTCTATCTGCATTACAAAATTAACCGCATGTCCGGCAGCACCGCAACCAAAGCATTTATAGATGCCTTTGCTCGGACTGACGGTAAACGAACCCGTCTTCTCATCGTGGAACGGACATAGGCCGATCAAGTTGGCACCACGCCGCTTGAGCGTAACATAATCACCTACTACCTCCTCTATCTTGGCAGTGGCAAATACTCTATCTAATGTCTCGCGAGGTATCACCGAAACAACAAATTAAGAAGTTAATGAAGAATTAAGAGCGCAAAGCCGACAATTGATTGTTCCTATCATCGCAATATGGCAAGGCAACACTAACAATACTAATGAGCAATATCAATCACTATTTGTAGTGTTACCGATTATTTCTGCCAAAGATAGATACCTATCTTGATGTTCCATTGGTCAAGTCGTCCGCGTGTGCGGCGGTCGGTGGCGAAGCCCATCTGGTTAAAGTTGCTGTTCTTGTATGGATTAACAAGTCCGAAATCATATCCGCCACGCAAGAAATAGCGTTGATACTGGAAACCAAGTCCTACCCCCCAGGTTACATTAAAGCGGTTCAAGTCGCGACTCAATTCTGCATCCTTGTAGTCAAAAAGCGAATAGGAGAGTTTTTGGTTATTCTCATTGTCCCAATTACGCTCAAATACTTTCTCGTCCATTGCAACGGCGCATTGTACGGAAGGCCCTGTATAGAGTATCAGATAGGTCGATTGCGCTATCTCAAACTTGTACTGCCAATCTACAAACACTTCTAACTGATGATAGGTTGTCTTGCTGCGTGTCTGAGGGTAGGTGGCAAAAGCACTATTCTGACGCCAATTAGTTTGCCCTTGTGCAAAGGTATAGTTGATACCGATACTCGACCCGAAACCTTTGATATAGGTGGCGTCATACACAAAACCTACTTTCAGACCATTCAGCACGGTCGTATTTACCAGAGAGTCGTTATTATAGCGTGTGTCGGGCGAGTTGAGGCGTAGTACGGGTTGCGCAAAACCGATGTGAAAACCAAAGCCCTGCGGCAGATCTTGAGCAAAGAGAGAACAAGCAACCAAAGCAAAAAGCAAAGAGAATGTAAAGCGTTTCATATTCATGTAAATAATGGGTTATTTCGTGTTTTTTAGTTTGCGTGATGAGCGTTCGTGCGGGGTATATTCCTCGCTTTTATCTGCACTATCATCCTGCGGCTTTGTGGCGGTGGCGCTTACCGCACCATTGGTCGGGCGGGGGGTGCGCTCGGGGTGATCAAACACATCGGCAGGGCGAATAGGTCGTTCTTTCTCTGCCCAAAAGAACCCGCCTAAGCGGTCTGTTCCGCTCGGCACTTGGTCCAACGGATAGAGTACACCCGTCGTCTGAGCCGTGAAGAGAATATGGTGTATCTTTTGGTTCGCCAAAAAGACCTTCACAAAACTCGACTGTGTTGTATTCACACCGATAAACGAACCGTCGTCATCCTTCGGGAAAAATATCGTAAGCGCATTGCCGTTTACATCTACCTGCGCCAACTCGCCCTCCCTAATATAAGCAATCATCTCCTTGCCCGCCATCTGGTCGTAGTAGAGAGCCGTCTCCTGTTTTATGGTGAGCGCATTACCTATACCGTGTGCATAGTCCACTACACCGTTGCGCATATATATATGTATGGTGTCGGCAGATATTTGGTTCTCATCGCTCCAGCATACGGGGTCGGTGTAGAGTGTCATGATCGAGTCTTTCCCGTTGTATCGTACCGAGTCACATACCGCCTGCATATCCTCCCGATAGACGCGTACATTATGAAAAGCGCGTATCTGCCTATAGGTGCTGTCTTGCCATACCGTATCGGGTGCCACGGCGGTCAATACGCTGTCAATCAGCATACTATCTCGCTCTACAAGGTGCTGTATGCGATACGCGATGGCCTCTGTATAGAGCGTATCAGCGTGGATATAGCCGTATGCTGTTGAGTCTGACCAATCGACCATCAACGCACTGTCGGTTACATAGCCGTACTCTCCGTCGCGGAACATCTCCCCGTAGTTACCGTAGAGTGTGGCTTGTTGTACGCTGTCGGTCATCTCCATGCTCCCGATGATCTTGCCGTAGCCTATGCGCTTATCGTAGAAGATGCTGTCGCCCGTCATCTGTTTGCCGTCGCTATGTACTACGCGCGAGCGATCCAGCAGCGTGGATTGCTCGTTGGCAGTGTTGTAGGTGCCGCGAGAGGAGTAGATATTCGTTTCCTGCTCATAGACAATGGTGGTCGGACTGACCAAGTCGGCAATGTTCGTTGCCGTGTTGTAGAGCAAGGTATCGCTTGTGAGGACAAACTTGGGGTTCTTGAGGCTCACATTGCGCTTAAAGAAAGCCTGCTTGGTATCGGGGTTGTACTGTCCCCACACCGATCGTAGCATATTGAGCGAGTCGCTGATAGTGCCCCCCGTGTAGTAGTAAGCGATGTTGCGTACACGGTCGTAGTTGAGGCTGTCGGTCGTTAGGATAGTCGGGTTATCCTTGCCGTGTACCAAGCGCACATTGCGCCTTAGGCGGGCGAATTTGCTATTGCCGTTGTAGAACAACTTATCGCCGTAGCCCAGCAGCGTATCGCCTTGTACAAACCGCACATGCCCAAACGCGTCGAGTGAGTTCTCACGCTCGTAGAAATAGGCCGAGTCGCAGTACATCAGCGCATCTTCGTGGCGGAAGATAACATTGCCGCGCAGTATCTGCGCATCGGCTATACGCGCTTGGTCGAAATCCAGTGTCTCCGAATGCTCAAGATACACCATCGTCTGAGCCTGTGCCACAAGCCCAAACAACAACCCAAACACCATATATCTGACGCGTCGTACCAACTCTGTCGTCTATCCGTTTATTCGTTGATAGGTTTATCCGTTTACTCGTGTATCCACCCCGGGTACTCAAAATCACATCCTGCCCATTTGGGGTCAATCTGTATGTAGGTAGTCTTCTGCTTTTGCAATATCCAATCGTGGATATACTCCGCAGCGCGTTTCTGCTCGAGCATAGCCTTGATGGTTTGAAAATCATCGGTTAGGTTAGCACGGTGTACATCCGTCTTCTTGCGCAGGCGCACTATCGCACACACCTCTTTGTTGCGCTGCTGATCCATCATCACAAACGGCGCAGACACCTCGCCTTCTTTCATCGAGTAGATCTGTCGTGCGATCTCCGGAGCCAGGTCTTGATACTCAAAGCGTGTACTGCCGGTGTTCGGGTTGGTCATCACGCCCGCATTCATCGCCGTGTTCTTATCCTCCGAATAGCGTATCACTGCCTGCTCAAAGGTAATCTCCCCGTCGTTGATAGCCTTGCTGATAGAGTCCAACTTGTTGATAGCGTTTGCTTTGTCGTCTGCACTGATACGCGGGCGAAGCAGTATGTGGCGGCAGTTGATACGGTCGCCTTTCTTCTCGATGAGTTGGATGATATGGTAGCCGTATTCGGTCTGTACGATACGCGACACTTTCTTCGGGTCGCTTAGGTTAAAGGCTACATCGGCAAACTCGCTGACCAACTGTCCGCGACCTACGAAACCTAATTCACCGCCCCGTTTAGCCGATTCGGTATCCTCCGAGTACAGACGAGCCAGCATCGCAAAGTCGGCTTTGCCTGTCGTAACACGCTCGGTGAACTCACGCAACTTGCTTTTTATACGCTCGGTTTCTTCCACCGGTACGGGTGGCTCAAAACTGAGTATCTGTACCTCTACTTGCGCCGGCATCAGCGGAATAGAGTCGGTGGGCAGCGAGTTGTAGTAGCGGCGTATCTCAGCGGGTGTAGGCTTGATATGCTCTGTCAGTTTCTGCTGCATCTGCTGGATAATCATTTGGTTGCGCACCGTGGTCATCATCTCCTCGCGTATCTCGCTGCTGGTCTTGCGAAAGTACTCCTCCATCTTCTCTTTCGACCCAATCTGCGAGATATAGTAGTTGATACGCATATCCACTTGGTGGCTCACCGACGATTCGTTAGCCACTACCGAGTCGATCTCTGCTTGGTGGAGAAACAATTTCTGTATGGCTATCTGCTCGGGGATGACGCAATACGGGTCGCCGGCTATCTGCTGACCCTCATACTGTGCCCGCAGACGCTCCTCTTCTACCTCGCTTTTCAGTATGGCCTCGTCGCCTACTATCCATATCACCTCATCTATCACATTGTCTTGCGCCTGCAATACACTGCCTGCACACAACCCCGCAAGCATGAGCAACCAACTGTATGTTTTTGCCTTTTTTCTCATATATCGATATTTATATCTTTGTTCTATATTCTTTGTTCTATTGTCCCTATACAATAATCGTGCAAATTTACTGCTTTTTTTGTAAATACACAAATTTCCATGTATAATGCACTACTTCAATGCCTAATGAAGAATTAATCGTTCAATCAACCGTTAACGGAGAATAAAATACCATTATCGGAGCCCCATGGTGCATAACGGAGAACCAAGCCATTAATGGAGACTGATGAGGAAACGAATGGGCTTTATCGGAGATGTGGCAGCGAATAACTGCATGATTTGCGAGAATAAAAAAAATGTATTACCTTTGTAGCCCGAAACAAACAACATTCTTATGTTCATTATCGGCATAGCGGGCGGCACCGGCTCGGGTAAAACAACGGTGGTAAAGAAACTGACGGAACGCTTGCCGAAAGGCGAGGTAGTAATCATCCCACAAGACTCCTATTACAAGGACTCAAGTAATGTCCCCGTAGAAGAACGACAGAACATCAATTTCGACCACCCCGATGCGTTCGAGTGGCCACTGTTGGCTAAGCATATCGAGATGCTCCGCCGAGGCGAGGCAATAGAGCAGCCCGTGTATGATTATCTGACCTGTACACGCCAAAAAGAGACTATCCATATCGAACCCAAAGAGGTGGTGATTGTGGAGGGAATCATGGCTCTGAGCGACAAGAAACTGCGCCAGCAGATGGACTTGAAACTCTTTGTGGATGCCGATGCCGATGACCGTCTGATACGCGTTATGCAGCGCGATGTAGTAGAGCGCGGGCGTACTGCCGAAGCCGTAATGGAACGCTATCAGCGCGTACTCAAACCGATGCACGAGCAGTTTATAGAGCCTTGCAAACGCTATGCCGACTTGATTATTCCGCAGGGCGGGCACAACAAGGTGGCAATCGATACGCTCGTGAAGTTCGTTAAACAACAGTTGGCAGAGAAAAAAGCGTAAGTTTTTCCCCTCTTTTTTTTCCCCCCCCCCTGCTCGATGCGCCTGCTCGGATAAGCAGGTAGGGCAACTGCATCAAATCAGGAATGCTTTATTTACTGCATACTGCTAATGATGCATACATAGTGCGTATTTAACGGTCAATCAACCGTTAACGGAGGATAAAATGTCATTATTGGAGCCTCTATATATAATAATTCAATAATCATACAGTTATGGTCGGATTTTTTCAACTATTCTGGACATACCTTAAGATAGGTACTTTTACCCTCGGTGGCGGTTATGCTATGTTGCCCCTTATCCAGCGTGAGGTGGTCGATCGTCAGCATTGGATCGACGAGGAGGAGTTTCTCAATATGATTGCTTTGGCTCAGGCTGCCCCCGGTATCATAGCGGTCAATTCGGCTATATTCATCGGCTGGCGTTGTGGCGGTTGGAAAGGTACGCTCGGGGCTATTCTCGGTGCGGTACTGCCGTCGTTCTGTATCATCTTAGCGATAGCGATGGTCTTTCGTAACTACCGGGACCAACCGGCGGTAGAGGCGGTGTTTAAGGGAATACGCCCCGCCGTGGTGGCACTGATTGCTGCTCCGCTGCTTAAGATGGCTAAGGCGGCTAAGATCACTTGGGCTACCGCTGCCGTACCCGTAGTAGCCGCATTGCTGATATGGCTGGTCGATCTGTCGCCCGTGTGGATTATCTTCATCACTATCGTGGCTACTCTCGCCTATACCTACCTAAAAGAGCATCATCAATCGAAAGTCAGATAATCGAAAGGGCAGTGCCGAAGAGCAGTCGGATAGATAGGGACTGTTCCCCGACTAAGACGCTCGAACAATTAGTTTACTTATTGTATTGATTACGAACATGGTTTATTTGCAGTTATTTCTCAGTTTTGCCAAGATAGGTCTGTTTGGTTTTGGAGGCGGTTTGGCTATCTTGTCGCTTATCCAGCACGAGGTGGAGTCGTATGGCTGGATGTCGCAGGCAGAGTTTGTGGATATAGTGGCTATCAGTCAGGTTACCCCCGGACCGATAGGTATCAACTGTGCCACCTATGTGGGCTATACGGCTACGGGCAGCGTCTTGGGCAGCGCATTGGCTACTTTTGCCATTATCTTGCCGAGCCTGTTTATTATGCTTACTATCTGTAAGTTGTACTTCTACCTCAGTACGCGTTTTAAGACCAATCCCTACTTCCAAAACAGCCTGCGAATGCTTCGCTTTGCGGTGATCGGACTCATAGCGGCAGCGGCGTTGGTGCTGATCAAGCCCGACCCGTTCGACCCTGCGCGCAAGTCGGCATCGTTTATCGATTGGAGCAGTTGGGTGTTCTTTGCGGTGGTGTTCTTGCTGACCATACTGCCGCAGTTGGTTGCCCCGCTGAGCAAACGCCATGCGTGGCTCAAGAAGACGGTAGAGATTCTCTCTCACCCCATCCTGCTTATCGTCCTCGCCGGCGTAGTAGGCTACATGGTGTACTAACCCCGGAAAAAGGAGTAGGGGAATAAAATAAAACCTCCCTCATTGTGCATTTTACTCTTGCTCTGCACATCCCCTCCTTTGGAGGGGCTTGGGGAGGTCATGCATCGATCAAACCGAAACAACAAAAACACCGCAAAATCATCGTCGAAGACCCATGCTTGTTGCGAGAATCAGAAAAAGTTCGTAACTTTGTCCCACTAATTGCTTAAACAAAGACGCATTCGTATGAAACTTGTAGCACCCTCTGTGTTGTCTGCCGACTTTGGCAACCTGCAAAAAGACTTAGAAATGATCAACCGCAGCGAGGCGGATTGGCTCCACATCGATGTCATGGATGGTACTTTCGTACCCAATATATCCTTTGGATTTCCGCTTATGGTACCCATGCACAAGTACTGCACAAAGCCCCTCGATGTCCACTTGATGATCGTTCACCCCGAGAAATATGTCGAGCGTTTCTGCGATGCGGGTGCCTATAGTGTCGGCTTCCACCTCGAGGCCGTGGACGACCCGCTGCCTATCCTCGACCTCATCAAAGCCAAAGGAGTGCGCACTTGCCTCACTATCAATCCCAACATCGATCCGCAACGCCTCTTGCCCTACTTAGATAAGGTGGATATGGTACTGATTATGTCGGTCTATGCCGGCTTTGGAGGACAGAGTTTCATTCCCGAATCCTTGGAGCGTGTGCGCTTCATTCGCCAAGAGATTACCCGTCGCCAACTCAGTACGCTCATTGAGGTCGATGGAGGTATCAATACCAAGAACGCCGCCGCTGTATTCGAGGCCGGCGCAGATGTGCTGGTTGCCGGCAGCGCAGTATTCCATGCCAAAGACCCCGAGAAAGCCATTAGGCTGATCAAAGGCGAATAAACCTACCTTATTCCGTTGAAAACCGACTGGAGAGAGTGGTTTAGAGGGCGACCGATGCTCCTGCTTCTTTTGCCCCTTATAGCAGCAATACTGCTCTGCTACTATACGCGCTTTCCTGTTGATCTCCTGCAAGATACCGATGTCGATTACCTGGACACGCTGCATACCTTCCAAGTTGTAGTGGCTGACTATCCCGTATCGCGTACACACACAATGCGCTATGCCGCTGAGGTCTGTGCCGTCGTCGATTCGGTGGCTCTGCCTGCTTGCGGCAAGGCTTATCTCTATCTCCTCCCCGATTCCCTCCACCCGATGCCTACCTTCGGCGATACGCTCTTGGTGCGTACACAGATACGGCGAGGTGAGTCGATCGACGGGTTCGACTATGGCACCTATCTGCGCAGGCAAGGTATCGTGGGAGCAGGTATAGTGTGGCGCAATCAATGGCATTTGCTCGCACATACCGCCTCTTCCGTATCCTCACCCAAACAATGGCAGCATGCTTTGCTGCAACGATACCGCCGCTGTGGATTGCAAGGACAAACGCTCAGCACCATCGCTGCACTCACTCTCGGATACAAAGAAGACCTCGACCGAGAAACTACCCGTGTCTTCCAACGCGCAGGAGCCGCACATATCTTAGCGGTAAGCGGACTGCATACAGGTATCATCTATTCTATCTTGCTGATTATCTTTACCTTAGGTGGTCTGTGTAGACCCCTATACAATCAATCTGTCCGACGCTGCTTGCAGTCGTTGCTGATCATCGTATCGATGTGGTTCTACGCCGCCCTTACGGGGCTCACCCCATCGGTGGTGCGCAGTGTCTTGATGCTCACTTTGGTGGAAGTCGGGCGGATGTGCTACCGACAATCGCTCTCGCTCAATACCGTTGCCGCTGCGGCTTTTCTAATCCTCCTGATACGCCCCTTAGACCTGTTCTCGGTTAGTTTTCAACTCAGTTTTGCTGCGGTTATTGCCCTTCTCGCTTTCTCGCACGATTTTGCGCACCTCCTCCCCACTGCGTGGATACGACCGCGGCCACTACAACGCGTTGTGAGGTATATCGTAGATATATTGGCAGTCTCTCTTGCGGCGCAACTGGGTACGCTCCCTATCGCTCTCTACTATTTCGGACAATGCTCCAACTACTTTCTGCTCACCAACCTGCTGGTCATTCCTCTCGTATGGCTCATCGTCGTATCGGCGTTTCTGCTTCTGCTCGTGGGCGGCATACCGTATATCGGTGCGGCTGTCGCTTGGCTCTGTCAAACGCTCACAGGCGCACTCACCGGCAGTGTAGGTTGGATAGAATCGCTCCCGGGAGCGGTAACGGAGATACGCATCTCCATGCCTATGGTGCTATTGCTCTACACCGCTATCCTCAGCGGTTACCTTGCTATCCGCCGCAACCTTTATTGGCTCCTCCTTACCGCCACCGCTTTGGCTGCGTTCTGCTATCTCTTCACGGTCGTCTGACATGCCGAAATGGAAAAAATGTAGTTCAAAACAACAGGAAAATCTTTTTTGAAACAACGAAAATTTAGTTCACTATGATGAAAGAATATAGTCTGTCTGAGTTATGTGCCATGATTCAATCGGCACTCGAAGTGGAATTACCCGACACCTATTGGGTGCGGGCAGAGATTGCCTCCTTGGGCGAGAAAGGCGGACATCTCTACCTCGAGTTGGTCGAGAAAGGAAAACGAGAGACGCTTGTCGCTAAGCAACGAGCCACCTGTTGGAGCAATCTGCAAACAATGCTGCAAGCCTATTTTGAGCAGGAAACAGGCAGCCGACTGTCGGCGGGAATGCAAGTGTTGGTCGAGGTAGAAGTACACTACCACCCCGTCTATGGACTGAGTCTTAACATTGTCAATATAGACCCGCAATATACACTCGGAGATATGGCGCGACAGAGGCAACTTACTATCCGCCAACTACAAGAAGAGGGCATCTTCGATATGCAAAAAGAGTTGGCTTTGCCTACGCTCACACGCCGCTTGGCGGTCATATCGGCGGAGACGGCTGCCGGCTACGGCGACTTTTGCAACCAACTCTATGCCTCGCAGTATCAGTTCTCTACGCAACTATTTCCTGCTACCATGCAGGGCGACAATGCTGAGAAATCAATTATCTCCGCCCTTGCCGCAATAGCCGAACGAGAGGAGGACTTCGATACCGTGGTCATTATTCGGGGAGGTGGTGCCACTACCGACCTCGGCTGTTTCGACCGCTATCTGCTTTGCGCCCACTGTGCACAGTTCCCCCTCCCTATTATCACGGGTATCGGACACACACGCGATGTGAGCGTCTTAGATATGGTGGCTCATCTTCCACTCAAAACGCCTACAGCCGTAGCAGCATATTTGGTCGAACGAATGGACAATCAGAGCGCCAAGATTCTCGACCTGCAGCAACGCCTCCTCCGTACTGCCGACCGACAAATACTCTTGCGCCAACATCGTATCGATGACCTGCAGCAACGCCTCCTGCAAGCCAATAAGCAGATGATTACCAATAGATTACATCGTGTCGAAATGCTCGAACAAACCATCCTTACTTACTCTCCTGAGCGTATTTATCGCATGGGCTATGCGTTGGTCAAACGCAATGGCAAAGTGGTGCGTGCCGCTGCCGACCTGAGCGCAGGCGACCGCCTTACTCTCTATCTGCAAGATGGCGAAAAAGATGCCGTAGTGCAATAGGAAAGACTGAAAAACAGAAACGGAGAGAATAGACAATAGAATGCGAAGGAGTAGTAAATCGCAAAGCCAAGAATAGAGAATCGCAGAATATAGAATAGAAAACAAAATGAGAAAGAAAAGAAAACATATCCTCAGCGATAAGCAAATCATCGGTGCTGTCGTTTTGCTCTTGTTGGTCGCCGCCGTCGAGGTCTTTATCCACCTCGTTCCGCAACGATCGACACCGCAATATGATGCCGATACCCTGTTGCAACTGTCTGATTCTCTGTCCGCTAAGGCTACCCGATACACCTACGATACGGTCTGTGTCTGCCTCCGCCCCTTCGACCCTAACACCGCCGATTCAACGCTCTTGTTGCAACTGGGCTTCAAGCGCTGGCAGGTGCGCAACCTGCTCAAATACCGAGAGAAAGGTGGAGTGTATCGCCGCAATACCGACCTCAAAAAGTTGTACGGTATGACCGACAGTATGTATTTGGCTTTAGAACCCTTCATTCGCATCGATACAACGCGTTTTGCCCGCCTCGACACCACCAAACGAGATACGGTCTTGTTCCAATACCGCAGTCTGAAACGAGATACCGTTATCGAACTCAATAGTGCCGATACGCTTACCTTGCAGTGTATTCCTGGTATCGGAATAGGTATCGCTAAGCAGATTATTCGCTATCGTACACAACTGGGCGGCTACTACTCTCCCGAGCAGATTCGCGAGATCGACGCTTTGCAGCACTACGACCAAGATACACTCCTTCGCTTTTGCTTCGATTCGGTAATGCCGCACCTGTACGCTTGCGCCGATTCAATAAAGCGCATCTCCGTGAACCACAGCAGCATACGCGTCTTGCAACGCCACCCGTATATGCGTTTCGAACAAGCCAAAGCCCTCTATACGCTTAGGCGAAATCGCTTTCATCTCGATGCTATCAGCGACCTGCAACCCCTCTCCGAGTTCACTGAGCAGGACTTACAACGGCTGCAATGGTATCTGTCGTTTGATAGGTAACCTCTTTGCCCAATCGCGAATTACGGCGGTTGATGAAGCGACGCACCTTCCTACTATTTTTATCCGCATAGCGTGCCGGCAAGTCAATTACTTCGGGCGTCTTCACCAAGTCAGATTCCACAGTGCGCTCTTTTCCGCTACCGACAATGTGCACTTCATCGTACAGTTCCCCCGATTCAAACAGATAAGTCTTCAGCGTGAGCGTATCTCCCACAATAGTTAGTACCTCATACAGTCGATGCCCCGAGCAGATACGCTCGTCCCGCGGGTTCACTTTGTTCAGATAGTATTTGGTCGCTGCATTAGTGTTCACAAACGGCAGACGCCTACTGTAGTTATGGTCGTGCCCTGCAAAAACAAGGTCTGCCTTGCTGAGTGATTGGCGAAAAGTCAGGTAGATCAGCGGGTTCTGCCGCCCTGCACCGCAAGAGAAAACAGGGTGGTGCATCATCACTACTACAAAACGATCGCCCGCACTGTGAATCACCTGATTCACCCAAGTATTCACCCGCGTAAAGTCGTGCAGGGCTTGCAGACCGTTCGTGTCAATCACTACAAATCGTAAGCGTGGGAAATCCACATAGTAGGTTGTGCCGATAAAATCCGCAGGCCCATTCTTCGGCTGCGGAAAAGCCTCATACCAAAGTGGTGTAAGCGTGCGTCGAAGACCCTTGCGGTATTCGTGGTTGCCCGGGCAAACAATCAGTGGCAGTGAGTCAAACGCCGATCCTTCTACTTGGTGGTAGAGTTCCTGCAGGTAGTAGAAGTACCCCCGCTCAAGATAGTCCCCGAGTTGTGCATAGCAGTCGAGTTGTGGATTGCGTGCACCGAGCGTGTCGTAGTCTGCGTGTGTGAGCGAATTATGCACATCGCCAAGCAGCAGTATCTGCAGAGTATCAGGTGATTGCGTATCTTGCCAACCGCTGTCTGTACGCACAAAATACGGCAAACTGTCGGCAGCAAAGGTCAGAAAATGATAGTCTATCGTATCAGCATTCCACTCCGGCTCTGCCGGGTTGCCAAACCACGCCTGCCAACGCAAAGCACACACCACACCGCCCCCAATCAAGAGCAATGCCAATAGCGAAATATAAATCCAACGACGCATATTTATCAAAAATATTTCCTAATTGCAACAAAAAAACTTGCAAATTGCAACCAAAACACTTACCTCATCCTTGCTAATTGCACCCGATAGTAAGGTACAATCCGGTCCACCACTTTCAAGGCAATACACCCAATTCGGTCAGCCACATTCTGGACAATATACACAAATTAATCAGCCACTTTCTATACAATACACCCAGTTCGGTCAGCCAATCTGAGTACACCACAAAGTTAGTAAAGATATAAAACTATAAAAAATTATTCGCTCTAATCTCGAGCCTTTGTCGAACTCTTGTCGAGACCTAATCGAGACCTAACCGAGAGTTTATAATAGATAAGAAATATTGCTGAATGCATAGAAAGGTTATAAAAGATTAGTCCTGCTGGCGCAATCAACGGCTATCTCCTTACTATCTCCCGTCCTTGTCCGCTCCGAATAACTACAAAAAAGGCTGCCCTACGATATACGCAGACAGCCTTTTCTATCTCTTGTTTAGAATGGCAGGTCGCTACTTTCGTCACCTGCTGCATCAAATGCTTGTACATTGGCTGCGGGAACGGCTGCTTGTGCCATCGGTTGAGCCGCAGGTTGCGCTGCGGGTTGTGCGCTCGGCTGCACAGTCGGTTGAGCCGTAGCGGGAGCAGCGGCTACTGCACCCTGTTGTACGCGCCATGCGCGGATAGAGGTGTACCAACGACCGTTGAACTCACGAGACTCTATGTCGAACGATACCGTTACTACATCGTCCACTTTGCAAGGGTTGTTCTTGATACGATCCTCACCGAAAATCTCAAAGCATACCTTACGAGGATACTGCTCCTGTGTTTCCAATACATACGACTGCACTTTCCACGGATTACCCGTCTTGCTCATGCCGCTCTGCTCAGGCAGTACCTGAATGATTTTTCCTACTATGTCCATTGGGGCTATTTAGTTTTATTGAGTTGATGTCTGCTTGAGTAGCCAAATAGTTTAGGTGCTATACACAAGCACCTAAACTATTCACACTCAATCTGTTATCTTATTCGCCTTTGATTGCGGCTACACCTGGAAGTACTTTACCCTCGATAGCCTCAAGGAGCGCACCACCACCGGTCGAGATATAACTTACACGGCCGGCCATACCGAATTTGTTTACGCAAGCCACGCTGTCGCCACCGCCGATGAGCGAGTAAGCACCATTATCGGTTGCCTCTGCAATAGCCTCTGCGATTGCCTTCGAACCTGCGGTGAAGTTGTCAAACTCAAATACGCCGGCAGGACCGTTCCAAAGAATAGTCTTCGCGCCTTTGATAGCCTCGGCAAAGGCTTTGCGGCTCTCAGGACCTGCATCCATACCTTCCCAACCCTCAGGAATGGCATTCGAAGGACAAATCTGCGTATTAGCATCGTTCGAGAAAGCGTCTGCGGCTACCGAGTCTGTACCCAATACGAGGTTCACGCCTTTAGCCTTAGCCTGTGCAATGATATCCAAAGCAAGATCCAGTTTGTCGTCCTCGCAAATCGAGTTGCCGATATGACCGCCTTGTGCCTTAGCAAAAGTGTAGGTCATACCACCACACAAGATAAGGTTATCTACCTTGTTCATCAAGTTCTCGATAATACCAATCTTCGTCGATACTTTCGAGCCGCCCATAATAGCGGTGAACGGGTGTTTGATGTTGTTGAGGATGTTGTCAACAGCCGCAACCTCTTTCTCCATCAAGTAGCCGAGCATTTTGTTGTCTGCATCGAAATAGTCAGCGATGACTGCGGTCGAAGCGTGTTTGCGGTGAGCCGTACCAAACGCATCGTTCACATAGCAGTCTGCATAACTTGCCAAAGTCTTTGCAAACTCTTTCTGGCGTGCTTTCATCTCTTTCTTTGCAGCCTCGTATGCGGGATCTTCCTTCTCGATATCAACGGGTTTACCCTCCTCTTCGGGATAGAAACGCAGGTTTTCCAGCATCAGCACCTCGCCCGGTTTGAGAGCGTCTGCCTGGGCTTTGGCTTTAGCGCAATCCTCAGCGAATTGTACCTTTACGCCAAGTGCCTCAGAAACGGCGTCAACAATCTGGCTGAGGCTATATTTCTTGTTCACTTTGCCTTTCGGTTTGCCCATGTGGCTCATAATGATGAGCGCACCGCCTTGCTCCAAGATATGTTTCAGCGTGGGCAGCGCACCGCGAATACGGGTGTCATCGGTAATCTTACCGTTCTCATCGAGTGGCACATTAAAATCCACACGAACAATCGCCTTCTTGCCGGCGAAATTGTAATCATTGATTGTCATAATCGTGTATATTTAGTTTATTTGTATATGCTTTCCGTTTGTCTTTGTTCTTTGCTCTTTGTTCTACATAATGTATTGATAACCAATATACTATGTCATCGATTGGTCGCTGATGCGAGTGCCTACTCTACCCAGTCTATCGAATTGAGTTTGCCCGAATAGACATCGCTGAAAGTCTGCGTCTGTTGTTCGCCGCCAAACACATAGATGGTGTTGTCGCGCACGAGTACCGATTGCTTCTGCCGTGCCGAATAGGCTTTAGGCAGTTGGTTCTTGGTCGTGTCTGCTGCAGTCCAACTCAATCCCTCGTCTTCGCTCACCAGTATCTCTCGCCCGATGTATTGCATATCGGCGTCCACACCACCGAACATCAGCAGTTGGTGGTTGTACCATATCACACTCGCACCCGTTAGGTCGGTAAACGCAGGGCGGTCTATCGAGAAGTTCTGCATACGATACCCCACTACGGGCGAGTATTCCAAGTTCCAACGCGAGTTGAGTACCGCACCATTCTTTGCACGCCCGCCGATAATCATTGCGCGAGCACGCCTGCTGGCACTCTCGAAACTAACTGTCGCAAAATCGCTCACGGGGAAGTCGCTCTGTGGTCGCAAATCGGATAGGGTCAGTCCACCTTCCCGCATCTTTGCCAATACCAACCCGTGGTCGTCTTCGGCTATAGCCCATACGGTATCGTTCCATATCATTAGCATATTGCGAATGGCAAACCCTTTCCCCGTGTAATCCTCCGCCGTCCAATCAATAGCGTTAGCAGATGTGTAAAGTGTCAGTGAATCAGCATAATAGAGTTTTTCTCCGTCAGAGATGATACGCCTTACATGGCAGTCGTCGGGCAGACCTGTAGGCGATTGACCGCCAGTCCAAGTCTTACCATCGATGGAAATATGCACCAAGGTACGAAAGCCGTTGTTGCTGACCGATACAAACCGATCGCCCAACGCTACAACGCGTTGCTCGCTGTTGTCGTTCATTATCTTAGGGCAGAGTTGCTCCCAATGGTATAGGTCGGGATCTACTTGATGTACAGTCAGTCGGATTTCATACACCTTAGTGTTCGTGCCGTCTTGTGACTTAACCGTCAGATACACAGGCTGTTTTACAAAGCTGATGGTATCCGAACCGCCCAACACAAGCGTGCTATCGGGGGTGCGGAGAACTACCGAACCGGGCGTCGCAGCAAAGGTAAACTTAGGCACTACCGAGTCCAAAGGAGTAGCGTAGCGGATCGAATCGATGTTGTACACCAAT
Organism: uncultured Bacteroidales bacterium; assembly: GCA_900542355.1. GTDB lineage: Bacteria > Bacteroidota > Bacteroidia > Bacteroidales > Paludibacteraceae > Colicola. The sequence continues at coordinate 38,811 of UQNE01000002.1, forward strand.
CCCGTATCCAACCGCTCCTCTACCTTAAACGATGCAGCAGCTAAACCGGAATAATGGCTGTTGCTCACGCTGAATGCCGTCAGTCGCGCCACCGACGATTTAGTGGTGGTCGTCGTGTCGTTTTTGCAGCCTGTCAAGCCTGCTAAAACTATCAATATAGCCCCGATAACGGGTAGAAAATGCTTCATATCCTATTTTTTATGGCAAAATTAGTGCCATTTTTGCAAATATGCAAATAAAGTACTAATTTTGCAAAGTATTTATGTCAATAATGCTCATCGGGCAACCTAAATATACTGACCATCTATGCTTTTTGCATCTCAATTACAAGACTTCAAAAATCGATTGCCGTGGAACGCTAAACGCCGCGAGCAGCAGGCTATTCGTACTATCATCGAGCAAAAACGCCGTATCTACGATGCTGCCAAGGTGTCTGCCGACTCTCAAACCATTGTAGAGAAAATCGAGCAACTTCCGATATTCCGTACTGCCAAGACCATCTTGCTCTACTATCCTATCCGCAACGAGGTCGATTTGCGTGCTTTGCTCGACAAATACAAAGACTCCAAGACTCTGCTCCTGCCGTTTATCCGACGCAGGTCAATCGAAATCCGCCAATATATCGGTGAAGATAACCTTCGGCAGGGCTATGCCCATATCCCCGAACCGCAGACTGCCGCTTTTGTCGGCAATATCGACCTGATTATTGTCCCCGGCGTGGTGTTCGACTACAAATGCCACCGTATCGGGCGTGGAGGAGGCTACTATGATCGTTTCTTAGCCAAACACAAAGAAGCCTACAAATTAGGCGTCGCCTACGATTTCCAACTCAAGCACCACGACTTGCCTCAGACGCACCACGATCAGCCTCTCAATGCCGTCATCACTCCTCTGGAGACCATTGTATTGTAGGCTGGCTCTCCTGCTCTTGCTTGATTCGCTTATCGGTCTCTGCCGATAGGTGCTTCTCTGTCGGGCGGTAGTAGTACACCAGTCCGTAGTTCTTGCAGTGGCACAAGCGATCGTACGGAAGCAAATCTTTGTAGTAGTCGTCCACTTGATTCCAAATGTCTAAGATCAACGCATCCGCTTGTTTGCGCATCGTCTCCATATCGCCCACTACGCGATCGGCATTCTTCTTGCGCAGGTTTTGATACACTTGATTCTCCTTGAAGATGTCGTAGTGCACTTTCACTTTCTGGATAGTGGGGTTGTAGATAGGGAATCCCCCCATCTCAATGCGTTTCTGTTCACCATTGATGATGTTCTCCCCCCATACCAACAAGTCTTCCTCGCTGCTCAAGTCGGGCACGAAGTGGTTATCCGGGTCTAATCCATATAGTTCCTTCTGTTCGCGTTTGATTTCTCCGCGGATAACCGACATATTCAACACCTGAATGAAATGGGAAATATACATCCGCGCATTCTGTACGATATGGCGATACTTCTTGTTGGCAGTAACCTTGCTGTTGAAGTTGTCGTGGTACTGCATTACCAAACTCTCAAATTGCATCAAGAAACGCTGTGCCTCGCTCAGCGTCTTGTATTTGATTACTTGCTCTGTAAAGTCGGCTTCGCTCGCACGCTGCACCGCTGTCTGCAATGCAGTCAGTCGCGCCTGGTCGGTATTGGGTAGTCGTCTGTATGGCATGGCAATAAGTAGTGTTTAGTTGTTATCTGTTTGGTAAACAGGCGGTTACGCTTTGCGTGATACCAATCTGTCTGCCAGTTTACGCAATTGTTCCGTCGCGTTGTTCTGGGGCAGGCTGTCCAGCATCGACAGAGCCTCGCGGGTATAGGCTTGCATCACTGCCTCGCACACCTCGCGTGCGCCTGTACGCGTATATATATCGGTTACGGTGGCAATCTTTTCTTTGGGCTGATTGCTGATTTCGAGCCAATGCTCCAATTCTGCACGCGTCTCATTATCAGCGCGTTGCAGAGCCGTGATCAGTATGTAGGTCTTTTTGTTGCAGCAAATATCGCCGCCGATGGCTTTGCCGAAAGTGGTAGGGTCGCCATACACATCCAGTAGGTCGTCTTGTATCTGAAAAGCCAAACCGATGTTGATGCCATACTGATACAATGCCTCTTGTTGCTGTGCGTTGGCACCCGACAGATATGCGCCCAACTGCAATGCCGTAGCCAATAGCACCGAGGTCTTGAGCCGAATCATCTCAATGTATTCCTCTATGCTCACCTCATCGCGCCCCTCAAACTCCATATCATATTGTTGCCCCTCGCATATCTCGGTTGCCATCTTGTTGAATAGGTTCAATGCTTTAGGTAGCAGGTTATCAGGCACTTGACTCAGTAGTTTGTAGGCCTCAATCATCATCTCATCGCCCGAGAGAATGGCGGTGTTGTCGTTCCAACGCACATGTACCGTCTCCCGCCCGCGGCGTATCTGGGCCTTGTCCATTACATCGTCGTGCAGCAGCGTGAAGTTGTGAAACACCTCTATCGCCAACGCGGCTGGCAACACTTTCTCCTCATCCCCGCCAAACATCTCCGCCGCTGTCAACACCAACTGTGGGCGCAAGCGTTTGCCACCCGAAGCAAGTGTGTACTCTATCGGCTCATATAGTCCGTAGGGTTCGCGCTTCCAATCTAACGAGGCAATGGCTTTTTCTATATCTGTTTTCATACTTATCTGTCCTCTATGATGTCGGTCAGCACTTCCCGTATGTCTAATCCTGCAGCACGCACTTGTTGTGGAATAAACGAGGTAGCGGTCATTCCGGGTGTGGTGTTGATTTCCAGCAGGTTGATAGTCCAACCCTCTGTCAGAATATAATCGGTGCGGATAATACCGTGGCAACCCAATATGTCGTAGATCTGCAGGGTAAGTGCCTGTACTTTGTCGCGCACCTCATCAGGAATACGCGCCGGGGTTATCTCATCCACTTCGCCCTTATACTTGGCGTTGTAATCGAAAAACTCATTCTTTGTTACCACTTCCGTTATCGGGAAAGCCACTGCTTTGTTCTTCGTCTTGTACACTCCACAAGTGATTTCCACACCTTTCATAAACGCCTCGCAAATCACCTCATTGCCTTCTTCAAACGCCCGCTCAATAGCCGGCGTCATCTGCTCTATACTCTTCACCTTCGTGCAACCGAAACTTGACCCGCCCACATTGCTCTTTACAAAGCACGGAAGACCTATCTTGCTCACTATCTCCTCATCGGTCGGGCGTACCATCGTCTTGCGCAGCAGAATACTCGGAGAGATACGAATGCCAAAATCCTGCAAGTAGTGGTTGCAGGTGTATTTATTGAAGGTTACCGCCGCTGCCAGTACGCCGCAGCACGAATAGGGAATCTGCAGCATATCGAAATACCCTTGCAAGCGACCATTCTCCCCCGGAGTACCATGGATAGTGATATAAGCGTACTCCAACTGGGTCTTCTCGCCGTTGTAGGTGTACGAAAAGTCGTTCTTATCTATCGGCGCAGCCGCAAGTGTTTGCCACTGACCATCCTCCATTTTCCATTCTACGGCCGCCTGCCAATCGCTCCCGCGAAGCGTTACAATTGTGATGTTGTAGCGGTCTTTGTCCATAAATGAGTACAGCCCTGCTGCACTGCGAAGCGACACCTCGTGTTCCGAACTGTCCCCTCCTGCCACTATGGCGATATTGCGTTTCATTGTTTTTTAACGAATACTATATTTTTTCGGTTACGAATATTCTAATTTTCAGCCTGCAAAGTTACGATTTTTTTCTTGTATATGCAAGCAAAAACTGCTTTTTGCTGTCTTTTTGCTACACCGACTTTGAGCCGTTTTTGTCGAAACCTTGTCGAGACCTTGTCGAAACCTAAGACCTTGTTCGCCTAATAGCATTTTGTTAGTTTTTATGTCTGATTCCTAACAAAATGTCTAATCGTTCCTATCGACAGACACGCAACTAAGCCGCCGCAACCGGTGCACATGCAAAAACAGCAGATACAATCCGCCTAAGTGCGCCAATACACAAAAAGAGATTGCCCAACCCCAAGTCAGACAATCTCTTTTATCGTTTGTGGCTTCGCTGCTTCCGTAGATATTTCCCCGCGGTTCTTATCGAATCGTAATGAGGATTTCTGCGCAGGCGGATAAGTCGCCGAAAATTAAGCAAAGAGTTTACCGAAGTCCTCTTGCGAAATCGATTTCTCCTCTACTTTTACTACACCTTTCAGTGCATCGTAGATTTTGTTCTCTGCTACACGCTCAATGATACCGCGCAGTTGGTTCTCTTGCTTGAGCATCTCTTGTGCGTATGAGGTCAGGTATTGGTCGTCGATGTGCATCAGACCGTATTGCATAAACTGCATACGAGCCACTTCTTTGGCGTAGGCTTCTACTTCCTCTTTCTGTACATCAATCTTAAACTCTTTCATCAGTTGGTCTTTTGCCAAGTGCCATTTGAGTTCTTCGAGCATCTTCGGGAAATCCTTGTCGAGTTCTTCCTCCGTCATCTTCTCGTTGATAGCCAATACCCAGCGTTTCAAGAATGCCTCGGGCAACTCTACTTTCTCCATCTTCTTCATAATGGCTTCTCTTGCGTCCAAACCGAACTTATATTTGCTGTCCTCAGCCATGTTCTGCTCGATCTCGGCTTTGATGTGTGCGCGGAAGTCAGCCTCATCTTTGATGTTGTTCTCGCCGTAAACTTTTGCGAACAACTCGCCGTCAATAGCGGCAGGAGCGTGGTGTGAGATAGTCTGAATCTCAAAGGTGAAGTCGGAGTTCATATCTTTGATTTCCTCTTTCTTCAGTCCGAGCATAGAAGCCACCTCGGTCTCGTTGCCATAGGCTTTCATGGGGTTGAAGGTGATTACATCGCCTTTCTTTGCACCCTCAAACAGAGCAGCCTGCTCTTTGTCGGACATATACTCGGGGTTGAGCATAGCGTTCTCTTTTACGATACCGCCCTCTTTCTGCTCGGTCATCAAGCCTTTCAATACATCGCCGGCAACTACATTCTCGGTCTCGGCATACTCGCCAAAGCGGTCTGCATAAGATGCTACCTGCTTATCTACCATCTCATCGGTAACCTCGATGTTGTAGTGAGTCAGTTTGTTGTGTCCGTTCAGTTTGGCATCAAACTCAGGCGCAACAGCGATGTCGAAAGCAAAAGTGAAAGTGTCTTGGTTGTCAAGATCCATCTCCGGGGTCTGCTCATTGTTAGGCAGCGGATCGCCTAATACTTGCAGTTTGTTGTCCTCGATGTACTTGCTCAACTGCTCGCCGACTACCTTGTTCAGTACATCAGCCAACACGCCTTTGCCATACATTTTCTTCACTAAGCCTGCAGGCACCATACCGGGGCGGAAACCCGGGATATTGGCCTTTTGGCGAATCTGTTTCAAGTCTTTCTGAACTGCCTCTTGGTAGTCTGCCGGCTCAATAGTGAGCGTCAGTACCATCTGCATGTCCTTGATCTCTGATTGATTAAATTGCATATTTTTATTTATTAGTTTATTCGTTTGCTATTTCTTGCTTATCCTTGCTGTCAGACGCAATGGGATAGTCGGAATATCAGCGGCTTAGCGGTTGGCGCGTTTGCGCTCCAGTTCATCGAGGATGATCTTGCGAATACGCATGTGGTGAGGCGTAACCTCCACATACTCATCACCTTTGATGTATTCCAATGCCTCCTCCAGGCTGAACTTGATAGCGGGTGGCAAAACAGCCTTGTCGTCTGCCGACTTAGAACGCATATTCGTCAGGTTCTTGGCTTTCACTACATTGATGACGATGTCGCCCTCTTTGCTGTTCTCGCCTACCACCTGCCCGGCATACACCTCTTCTTGCGGGTCGATAAAGAAACGACCGCGGTCTTGCAGTTTGTCGAGCGCATAAGCCGAAGCCGTGCCGCCCTCCATGGCAATCAACGAACCATTGGTACGGGTCGGCATCTCGCCTTTGTAGGGCTGGTACTCCAGAAAACGGTGAGCCATAATAGCCTCGCCCGCACTCACATTCATAACATAAGTACGCATACCCATGATACCGCGCGACGGGATATTAAACTCTAGGTGAATACGGTCGTTCACCAATTCCATCTTGGTCATCTCGCCTTTGTGTACGGTAACAAACTCGATGATCTTACCCGAGCATTCCTCAGGTGTGTTCACCGTCAACGACTCTACCGGCTCGCACTTGACACCGTCGATCTCCTTGATGATTACTTGCGGCTGACCTACTTGCAGTTCGTACCCCTCGCGGCGCATAGTCTCGATGAGTACCGACAAGTGGAGTACACCGCGCCCGAAGACGCGCCATGAGTTCTCGGTTGTTCCGCGCTCTACACGCAGAGCCAAGTTCTTCTCCAACTCCTTATTTAGTCGCTCTTGTATGTGGCGGCTCGTTACCAATTTACCGTCCTTACCAAAGAAAGGCGAGTCGTTGATAGTGAACATCATCGACATGGTCGGCTCATCGATGGCAATCGGTTTGAGTGGTTCGGGGTTCTCGTAGTCGCAGATAGTGTCGCCTATCTCGAAACCGTCGATACCGATGAGGGCGCAGATGTCGCCGCTCTTTACCTCGTTGGTCTTCACATGCCCCATACCTTGGAAAGTATGGAGTTCCTTTATCTTTGTCTTCACCATCGTGCCGTCTTTCTTGGCGAGGGTAACATTCATTCCGTCGCGCAAGGTGCCGCGGTGTACGCGGCCTACGGCAATACGCCCTACATAAGCGTTGTAGTCCAGACTGGTGATCAGCATCTGCGGTGTTCCCTCCAACTCTTCCGGTGCGGGGATATACTCGATGATAGCGTCCATCAGTGCCGTCAGGTCAGTGGTCGGTTTGCGCCAATCGGTGGACATCCAGCCGTTCTTAGCCGAACCGTAAATCGTTTGGAAGTCCAACTGATCCTCCGTGGCATCGAGGTTAACCATTAGGTCAAATACCTCTTCTTGTACCTCGTCGGGGCGGCAGTTGAGTTTATCTACCTTATTAATAACTACAATCGGCTTCAGGTTGAGTTCCAATGCTTTCTGCAGTACGAAACGTGTTTGAGGCATAGGTCCCTCGAATGCATCTACGAGCAGCAAGACGCCGTCTGCCATGTTGAGCACACGCTCTACCTCACCGCCGAAGTCTGCGTGCCCCGGGGTATCTATGATGTTGATTTTGTAGCCTTTGTACTCGATAGCGACATTCTTTGCAAGAATAGTGATACCTCGCTCGCGCTCCAAGTCGTTGTTATCCAATATCAACTCGCCTTTCTGTTCGTTGTCGCGGAACAAATGGGCAGTGTACAACATCTTGTCCACCAAGGTTGTTTTACCATGATCGACATGCGCGATAATCGCTATGTTTCTTATTTTCTGCATATTCGTTTCTATATTTGTACAGTTTGCTTTGTACAATCGTTTCTATTTTTTTCTGTATATTCGTGCAATACCTTATTTTGTACCTTATCCATACAAAAAGCCTGCAAAGTTACTACATTTTTTTTATATACACAAATTTTGATTCATTTTGCAGTCTCAGCATTCTCAACAAGCGCGTGCAAATACAACTTGTACACTGCAAACACTAATTTAGTTTTTGGAAATTAACAGCCCGGTTGGTAGATGTTTTGGAATAATTCTTGAACACATTATTGAATGTTTTTGTGTAGAAAAATGTATGGAAGCAATATGCATAATTACGATGTTTAATCGTCAATTAACCGTTAACGGAGAACCCATAAGCGCAATGGGGTGGTCTTAACGAATCCCCCCCATATCCCCGCTGTGCACTTGGGGAGGTCTTTAATGGTGATGCTACATTTTCCTGCGTTCGCGGACGATAAGGAGGGCTTCTTCGCGGATGTCGGCGGGTAGTTCGATGTTGCGAAGTTGGAGGCTTCGTACCCATCCGGGAACATCTTTCTCTTGGAGCGTATCAAACACCTCACGCATCTGCTTGTACTGCGCAGGTGTGTATTGGTCGGCAGGTATGTCGGACAGGGCATCGAGTTCCTCGTCGTCGTAGTACTCGATGACGGCATTGGTTTGCAGGAGTGTCTCGCGTTCGCAGACCAAGTGCTGTCCGCAGCACTCGCCGTCTTCTACTACTCGTGGCGCAGGCGGGGTGGAAATACCCGCATCGGTCGGCGTTTGCGCCGCAGTGCTATCCGCATCGGTTTGCCCGGCGGTATCGCCTGTGGTGCCTCCCGTCTTTTGCTTTGCCTGCTTCCGTTCGCGCACCTCAAAGGCAATCAGAATGAGTACACCGAGAAGTATGAATGAGATAAGTGCCCACATCGGGTAGTTGTTTTTGGTGATGAATTACATATCGACATCGTCTTCCTCGATGACGAGGTTGTTGATGATAAAGTTCTGCCGTTCGGCAGTGTTCTTGCCCATGTAATAGGCAAGCAGGTCAGAAACGGCGTCTTCTTTGCGTAGGGTAACTTGGTCGAGGCGTATCTCTTTGCCTATGAAACCCTTGAACTCATCGGGCGAGATTTCTCCGAGTCCTTTGAATCGTGTTATCTCGGGGTTCTTGATTTCCTCAATGGCTTTTAGTCGTTCTTCCTCGGTGTAGCAGTATCGCACTTGCTGTTTATCCTTGACGCGGAAGAGAGGCGTTTGCAAGATATACACATGTCCTTTCTTCACCAGGTCGGGGAAAAACTGCAAGAAGAAAGTAAGCATCAGCAGACGGATGTGCATTCCGTCAACATCTGCATCAGTGGCAATGATGACTTTGTTGTAGCGCAGTTCGTCCAATCCGTCCTCTATGTTGAGAGCCGACTGTAGGCAGTTAAACTCCTCGTTTTCATATACCACCGATTTGCTCAGTCCGTAGGAGTTGAGCGGCTTGCCTCGCAGCGAGAAGACGGCTTGTGTGCGTACATCTCGGCTCTTGGTGATACTGCCCGAAGCGGACAAACCCTCGGTGATGAAGATGCAACTGTCTTGTCGCAAGTCATCATCAGCGTTTTTGGCGGAGCGCACGGGTTTGGTGTCGTTGAAGTGTACCTGGCAGTCGCGCAGTTTAGGGTTGTTGAGCAGGTTCTTCTTAGAGCGTTCGCGTGCGGCTTTGGTGATACCCGCAATGGCTTTGCGCTCTTTCTCCGAGTCCTGTATCTTTTGGAGCATTATCTCCGTTATCTCGGGGTGCTTATGGAGGTAGTTATCGAGTTGCTGCTTGACAAAGTCATTAACAAACTTATTGACGGATAAGCCCTCGGTGGGCGACATATCTTTAGAACCGAGTTTCACTTTCGTTTGGCTCTCAAATACGGGTTCTTCCACATTGATGGCAATGGCACCGACAACCCCGTTGCGTATGTCGGTCATATCCATATTCTTGTTGAAGAACTCTTTGATAGTGCGCCCGATAGCCTCTCGGTATGCGGCTTGGTGAGTACCGCCTTGAATAGTATGCTGTCCGTTAACGAACGAGTAGTATTCCTCGCCCGACTGGTTGGTGTGGGTGAGAGCAATCTCGATGTCCTCGCCTTTGATATGGATAATAGGGTAGAGCGGCTCTGTGGTCATGTTCTCCGTGAGGAGGTCGAACAAGCCGTTTTTAGAACTGAACTTCTTCCCGTTGTAGATGAGCGTGAGGCCGGTGTTGAGGTAGGCATAGTTGCGCATCATCTCCTCGATATAGTCGTCGCGGAACTGATAGTTCTCAAATAATCCGCGTGAGTTGTCGGGGGTGAACTCAATGCAAGTGCCGCGTTTCTCGGGACCGTCGTAGGGGATAACATCGGTGTCGCTGACAAGATGCCCTTGATGGAATACTGCTTTGCGTGTCTTGCCGTCGCGGAACGACTGTACGGTAAAGTCCATCGATAGCGCATTCACGGCCTTGGTGCCCACACCATTCAACCCGACCGACTTCTTAAATGCCTTGGTGTCGTATTTTCCGCCCGTGTTGAGAAGCGACACCGCTTCTACCATCTTACCCAATGGAATACCACGCCCATAGTCTCGTACCCGCACGTTACCGTCTTCTACATCCACTTCTACCACTTTGCCTTCGCCCATACGGAACTCATCTATCGAGTTATCGATAGTCTCCTTGATAAGCACATAGATGCCGTCGTCTGAGTGAGAACCGTCGCCCAACTTACCAATATACATACCCGGGCGGCGGCGAATATGTTCGCGGTCGTCGAGGTGGATGATGTTATCGTCGGTGTAAGACGCAGCGTTGAGGTTGATTTCTTCTTCGGTAGCCATAATATCCCACAATAAATTTGCCTGCAAAGTTACTACTTTTTTTCGAGATATGCAATTGCTAGGCGTGTTTTCATTACGCATTCATTATTATGCATTATACTAACTATGCATTATGCATTCTTCATTGCCCTTAGTATCTCTCTACTAACAGTCTACTAACAGTAGCATACTACGCCGAACCTATAGCGAGCAAATATGGAGCAATTCCATTATGCATTATGCATTATACATTATGCATTGTAAAGCATTCTCCGAATCACTTCCGAACAACCAAAGACCCAAAAAGGGCAAAAATACTATGCATTATGCATTGAATTACGCATTCATCATTATGCATTGCATTATGCATTCTTTACTTATGGTAAATAAGAATAAAGAGAAACAGACGCAACAGGGTCAGTCTTCGTGGAAGTACTGTTCATAGTGGTGCATAAACTGCTCCACTGCGGCAGCAACAGAACCGTAGTATTCCCCGCCCGAGGCATTGGCATGCCCGCCGCCATTGAAGACCTCATGAGCAAAGATATTTACGGGACGGTCGCCTTGAGAACGGAATGAGATTTTCACTTTCGTCTTCTCGCCATTGTGCTGCTCCTGCTCAAAGGGCGTCGCTTTATCCTCGCGCATGAAGCATGAATAGTAAATATCGCCTATCTGCAATGGCAGATTTACAATACCTTCAGCATCGCCCGACTGAAAATTGAAACGATACAACTCTTTGCGTGTCAGGTAGATCAATGCGGTATGATACTTGGGAAATATCTGCATTTTGCGATACAGACAATAGCCCATCAAACGCATTCTGTCTGCACTGTAGTTGTTGAAAACGGCATTGTAAACCGCATCTTTATTTACCCCCAAAGCAACAAGTTGCCCCACGATCTCATACATCTCAGGATAGTTGGAGTTAAAAGAAAAATTGCCCGTATCAGTCATCATCCCTGTATAAAGGCAGGTGGCGGCATCGATATTCAATTTCTCAATAGGGAAAGAACAAAAGCCTGCCATAATCGACTGATAGATAAAGCGGTACACCAACTCAGATGCCGACGGACTATCTGTGTACGACATTACTACATCTACAAACTCGGCTGGGTTGAGATGGTGGTCGATCATTATCTTTGGACAAGCGAGCGAAACAAGTTTATCGCCCAAAGCACCTATCCGCTTCGGTTCGTTAAAGTCAGTACAGATAACCAAATCGGCAAAATCGAGCAGTAGATCTGCAGCCTCCTGTTGCAAGTCATATACAAGTACATCCTCCGACCCGGGCATCCACGCCAAAAAAGAAGGATATGCCGTAGGAATCACTACCTGTATATTTGTTTTTCCTATCTGTTCCAGATAATGAAGCATACCGAGGCTGCTACCCATCGCATCACCATCGGGCGCTATATGGGTAAGAATAACGATATTGCTTGCTTGGGCAATCAGCGATTGTGCCTGCTCTACTTGTGCAGAAGTTAATTTGGCGTGTAACATATCAGTCCTTGTATTTTTGCGCAAAGATACGCTTTTTTTTGTGTAATACAAAATTATTTCGTAACTTTGCAGCCTTAAAGTAAAATGCCGTAGCAGGCAATGTGTGTACCTTCGCTCAATACAAGCATTGCCGGCAGTAGCGGTTTCTATTAGAAGCAAACAACCAAAATAGAAGAGTAAGAACAACTCAAAACTGAATATATAAAATAAGGATATATGAAAAAGACTTTATTGGCAGTAGCAGGTATTGCGGCGGCGATGTGCGCTTCAGCGCAAGTAGCCGACTCCGTGCTGATGACAATCAACGGAAAAGGCATTACCGCATCAGAATTCTTGTACATCTACGAGAAAAACAACCAAGAGACATCGGTTGACCCTAAAAGCATCGACGAGTACTTGGATTTATTCACTAATTTTAAGTTAAAAGTAACCGAAGGTGAAGTACAAGGCATCGATACTACCGCTGCATTCCAAAAAGAGTTGGCGGGCTACCGTGCGCAGGCTACGCCTAAGTATATGCAAGACGAGGCGGCTGTGGATAGTCTCGTGCGCCTCAGTTACGACCATATCTCACGAGATAGACGCGCAGCCCACATCGCTATTCAGTGTCCGATGAATGCCAACGATTCTATCACCAAAGACGCACTGGAGAAAATCAACGATGCGCGTGTACGAGTTACCACGGGTAAGATGATTAAGAAAGGCCGCAAGATGATACAGCAGGCTCCAGAGAATTTCGAGGATGTGGCACGCGAAGTTTCCAACGACCCGAGTGTACAAGAGAGAGGCGGTGAGTTGGGTTGGATTACGCCGTTCCGCTATGTTTACTCGCTCGAAGAGGCTGTATGGAACACGCCTGTAGGTGAAGTAAGCGAAGTATTCCGCAGTCCGTTTGGCTTCCATATAGTTCTTGTAGAAGAAGAACGCCCCCACGAGGAAGTACATGCCGCACATATTATGAAGATGGTACCGCGTGGCAACGACTCGATTGCTGCACTCAAGAAAGCAGAGATCGACTCGATAGCAGGTATCGTAACTACCGACAACTTCGCCGAAGTGGCACGCAGCCTGTCTGACGACAAGGGCTCGGCCATGCGCGGAGGTGATTTAGGTTGGTTCGGTAGAGGAGTGATGGTTACTGCTTTCGAGGAAACGGCTTTTGCTACACAGCCCAGAACTATCAGCGCACCATTTCTGAGCGACTTCGGTTGGCACATTATCTATCAAAAGGGCACCCGCAATGTGTTGCCGATAGATAGTCTGTATCAATCGATTCTCAAGCAGGTAAAACGCGACGAGCGTATGAAAGAGGCAGATAAGTCGTTTATCGCCAAGACGCGTGCGGAGTACCAACTATCTGACACTCTTACCGATGCGCAGGTGCGTGCCTACGCCGATGCACACCTCGAAGAGAAATATGCCGACTTGCGCCACTTGGTGAAAGAGTACCACGATGGTATGGTTCTATTTGAGGTATCCCTGCGTGAGGTGTGGGACAAAGCAGGCAAAGACACTGTAGGCTTGACCGCATTCTTTAATCAACACAAGAAAGACTATACTTGGGATGCTCCACGATACAAAGGTTTTGTCGTCTATTGTAAAGACAAGAGCACGATGAAAGCCGCCAAAGCAATCATCAACAATTCCGAACCCGACTCTGTCGAGAGTTACCTCAACCATCGTCTGAACTTAGACAGTATCACTTATGTCAAGTTCAACCACGGTATGTGGGAAAAAGGGCAGAACCCCGCAGTGGACAAGTATGGTTTCAAAGATAAGAAAGCCGAATATACTCCTTCTGAGGAGTTTCCTTATGTATTCTGCGTAGGTAAGTTGCTTAAGGCACCCGAGGAGTACGCAGATGAGCGCGGAAAAGTAACCACCGACTACCAAGATTATTTGGATAAGGAGTGGCTTCAAGCCCTCAGAGAGAAATACCCCGTTGTTATCAACGAGGCAGTATGGGAGCAACTGAAAAAGGAGTCTGCACCGCAGCAATAACACACATCGTAATACACATCTCTTCGATTGAAACGATATAGTTGGCTCATAGCGATCGCGGGAATTGTACTGCTCAATGTGGCAGTACATTTCTGCGTTGTTCGTTGGGATATGACCGACGACCGACGCTATAGTCTGAGTGCACCTACCAAGCAACTTCTCTCTCGTTTGGAGCAACCCGTAGAGATAACACTCTACTTGACAGGAGATCTCAACTCAGGCTTTCTGCGCCTTAAAAAAGCCACCGAAGAGACCGTGGAAGAGATGGAAGTGTACGCCGATATTCGTTTTCGGGTCTTCGATCCCGAGGAAGAGAGTGTACCTAAGCAACTGCAACCTATCATCATCCACGAGCGGCAAAAAGACGGCAAGACCGCACAGACCACCGTTTATCCGTATGCCGGAGTACGCTATGGCAACAGAAGTGCCATAGTGGGACTGCTGAAAAACAACCGAGGAATGTCGGGAGAGGAGAACCTCAATATCAGCATAGAGAACTTAGAGTATGCTTTTGCAGAGGCAATCCATAGTCTGCAGCAGACCGAGACACCGCGTATTGCCTTTCTCGAAGGACACGGCGAACTGCCGGAAGAGAATGTATTTGATATCAGCACCGCGCTGAGTAGATACTTCCAAATAGACAGAGGCGTATTGGGCGACGACCCACATATCTTAGACGACTACAAAGCGGTAATCATAGCCGACCCGCAGAGTGGTTTCTCAGATGAGGATAAGTATATCCTCGACCAATATCTGATGCGAGGAGGACGCATTCTGTGGATACTGAACGGAGTAAAATTCTCCAACCAAGTACTTACCGATGAGGGATTTACGCCCGTACTACCATTAGATTTGAATCTGACGGATATGCTGTTTCGATACGGGGTGCGCGTCAACCCTGCGCTGCTACAAGATGTGCAGTGCTTGCCCATACCCGTCAATGTGTCTTCCGACCCGCAGAACCCCAATCTGCAACCTATGCCGTGGTACTATGCACCGTTGCTCTTGACCTCACAGGTCTCGCCTATCACACGCAATGTGGCGCAAGTGAGTTGCACTTTCGCCTCGCCGATAGATGTAGTGGGTGGTGAAGACGGCATTCGCAAAGAAGTATTGCTCGCTACATCGTCTGCCAGCCGACTGATTGCCACCCCCGCAGAGGTAGACTTGACTGACATCAATCCCGATATGCAGACCTTCAAGTATCAGTTCATTCCCGTAGCCTTTGCCTTAGAGGGAGAATTCGAGTCGGTGTATGCACATCGTATGGTACCCCAAGGCATCAACACACACGACGCGACACTGAGAAAGAGCGTGCGTACACGCCAGATCGTAATCAGTTCCGGAAGTATTATTCGCAACGAGATACAGCAGGGGCAGGCTCTGCCCGTAGGCTACGACCGCTACTCCGGAATGCAGTTTGGCAACCGAGATTTCTTGACCAATGCAGTGCTGTATTTGGCAGATGATGAGGGACTGATAGCCCTGCGCGAGAAGACCATCGCCTTGCGACTGCTAAACGACAAGCGAGCACACGATGAGCGTACAAAAATACAGATAATCAGCACAATAACGCCTATTCTGCTATTGGTATTGACAGGCGTGATATCCGTACTTGTGCGCAGAAAGAGATACACACGATGAAGAAAATACTGGTAAGTATAGTTGCGATGATAATGGCGTGCGCAGGACTGATGTCTTGTGTGCCTACATCTGCGCCCGGCGAACCGAACTATGCCGATTGCGCCGTGCGTATAGCCCAATCGGAGATGATGCACAACCCCGAACTATGGATGGCAGACTTCCTGAGCAAGCCTAAATGGGACTATACGCAGGGCTTGATCGCCCAAGCCATGCTCGAGACCTATCGGCAGACGGGAGATACCACATACCTAAACTATGTATTGCGGTTTGCAGACTATTTTATACAAGACGACGGTAGCATACTCACCTATAAATTAGAGAGTCACAATCTCGACCGCCTAAATGGGGGAAACTTCCTGTTCTTTTTGGATAGTTGCTATCCGGGAGAGCAAAAATACGCATCGGCAATACGCCTGCTTCGCTCGCAACTGCTCACGCAGCCTCGCACTACGGAAGGCGGTTTTTGGCACAAGCAAATATACCCTTGGCAGATGTGGTTGGACGGATTGTATATGGCGGAGCCGTTTTATGCCCACTACGCTGTTTGGGCAAACGAGGACAGTATCTACAACGATGTGGTGCGACAATTCCATATCGTGGATAAGCATACACTCAATGTCGCTACAGGATTGAATTACCATGGTTGGGACGAGAGTATAGCCCAAGCATGGGCAGACGGCATAAGCGGTTGTAGCGCACACACATGGGGTAGAGCCGAGGGATGGTATGTGATGGCAATATGTGATGTGCTGGACTATCTGCCTAAGAATCATGCGGGTAGAGATGAGTTAATCGCTATCCTCAATCGAGTATGTCGCACGTTGGCAGGCTATCAAGATGCCCAAACCAAGATGTGGTATCAGATACCGGATATGCCCGACGCAGAGGGCAACTATACCGAGAGTACCTGCACGGCAATGTTCTGCTACGCTATGGCAAAGGGCGCACGAATGGGCTATTTGCCGGAAGAGTATCTCGCCATTGCTCGCAGTGCCTTTGCAGGAATGTGGGCAAATGCGGTAGAGACCAATGAAGACGGTACACTGAGCCTAAAACGCTGCTGCGCCGTAGCGGGACTGGGAGGTAATCCTTACCGCAGCGGGACCTACGACTACTATATTAATGAACGCGTGCGCGATGACGACCCGAAAGGTATCGGGCCGCTGATCCTCGCTGCATGGGAATTGAATAAATCGAAAGACAAACAACTATGAAAAGATTCTTATTGATATGCTCATTGGTACTGACACAGTGGATGTTGGTTACAGCGCAAGAACTGCTTCCCTATCCGATAGACACCATCAACGGACAGGCTGTCTATCGCTATGAGGTAGAGAAAAGCATTGGTTTGTACCGCATCAGTGTTAATTTCAGCGTCAGCCAAGAGGATATTATCCGCTGGAATCCTGAACTCAAAGAGCGTGGGCTACACTACGGAGAAACCATCTACATTCCCGTAGCAGGCAAGACTGTTGCGCCTGTAAAACACTCAGTAGAACCGGCTGTGAAAGTGGAGAAAGAACCTGTCGAAAAAGCAATGAAAGAGCAACGGCAGATGGTGGGTCAAGCGGAGATTAAGAGCAATAAGGTACTCGAAGCCACACGCACAGAGCAGAAGAAAGCAGAGGCAGTTACTCTACCGACTATCGACCCGAAACCTGTGGTAGTTGAAGCGGAGGTTGGTACCGCAAATACAGATAGTTTGTCAGCAAAAAATAGTTTAGCAAAGGATAGTGCCACTACGGATAGTTTGGCAGAGAAAGCAGAATACCATGCAGACCTGCATATTGCGTTGCTTCTGCCGTTCCAAGCAGGCAATACCAAGCGCGACCAGAATATGGATCGGTTTGTAGATTTCTATGAGGGCGTATTGCTGGCGGTACAGCAGATGCAGACCCAAGGATTGTCGTTTGCACTGGATGTGTACGACACCGAGAAATCGGATAGCCGCGTGCGCCAACTGATACAAGACGGACAGTTGGAAGGCGTGGATGCAATCTTAGGTTTGGCATATCCGATGCAACTAATGCAAGCGGGCGAATGGGCGAAAGAGAAGCAAGTGGCCGTGTTAGCACCATTCGTTGACCACATCGAGGGCATCGAGAGCAACCCATACATCTTGCAATTCAACCCCTCTCGTCAGCAGGAAGCGCACGCAATGGCGGACTGGTTGGAGCAGAACAAAGAGCAGGTGAACTGTGTACTTATCGATGCAAAAGACGCCGATATACCGCAGAGTATCAGATACTTGCGTAAGGAGATTACTACAAGAGGTATTCCCTATACCACCACTTCGATACGCAATATCCTAAGCGATTCTCTCCAATCGGCTCTAAAAGATGATGTAGAGAATATCTTGATTTTCAATACAGAGAAATACAGCAACATTCAGGTATTGATGCCCCTCGTACTGAAGGCACAAGGAGAACATCGGATTACGCTCTATAGCAAGTATTCGTGGGGCAAAGAGAATATCCCGTTGCCCCAAATCTACACCTCGATTTTTACTGCTAATCAACCCGATACGGCAGAGTACGAGCAGCGTTTTCAACACTATTTCGGACACGAACACAGCACCGAAATGCCTCGATTTGACTTGCTTGGATACGATTTGATGCATGAATTGGTAGCCTATCTACGAGGCACAGAATATCACGGTTTACAATCGGATATACGCTTTGAGCGGGTATCGGAGAACGGAGGATGGATCAATACAAACATCGAGATACAACGCAAAAACCGTTGAAACAGCACCTGCGACATATTGTGCTATCGGTGGTGTGGCTATGTTTGGCAGCCGTTTCGATGAGTGCGCAGCCTCGGTTGCGTGTGCCGGAGATGTATGTGGGAGTGCATGGCGGGGTGATTGCTTCGATGGTGCAGTTCTCACCCACGGTGGCGAATATGTCGCCGATTACCCAAGCGGTAGTGTTGGGAGGAAACGGCGGACTAGTATTCCGCTATAGTGCGCAGAAATGTTGCGCAGTGCAGGTGGAACTCAACTATATGCAGCGTGGTTGGCGGGAGGCAAACAGCGATGGCTCTTACGCGCGTGCGATACATTATATAGAAGTGCCGTTTTTAATGCACATCTATTTCGGGAAACCGTCTTTTAGGGGGTTCATCAACTTAGGTCCGCAAATAGGCTATTGTGTGTACGATGATATGGGGAAAGGCAGCCGGCAGACAGAATCGACTCACCAATATGCGGCGTTGGATAAGAAATTCGATTGGGGAGCAGCCGGCGGACTGGGGTTCTACTATCGGTCGAAAAATGCAGGGTTGTATCAGTTGGAGGCACGGTTTAACTACAGTCTTGGCACAATCTTTGCCAATTCAGCAACGGATTATTTCTCGCAGTCGAACTCGATGAACCTGAGTGTGAATTTGGCGTGGATGTGGGAAATTAAGCCAAAGAAAAAACAGGTTGCCCCCGCCGGTTGGATACCGATGGAGAAGAAATGAGGGAACCACAAAAAGCGTGACGGTAAAGATAAACGATAAGTGTAAACTGCAGAATATCAACAATATATCTGAATATACAATCACAACCAAATATACGACAAACTAACTAATTACTACAATACAATGAAAACTAACTACGAGATTCGCTACGCAGCAAACCCGACAGATGCCAAGAATTACGACACCGAGCGTTTGCGCAAAGACTTTTTGATTGAGAAAGTGTTCACCCCGAATGAGGTGAATATGGTGTATTCGATGTACGACCGAATGGTGGTAGGCGGTGCAATGCCCGTAGATGAAGTGTTGCCATTGGAGGCTATCGACCCGCTGAAAGCCCCGTATTTTCTCACTCGTCGTGAGATGGGAATCTACAATGTGGGCAAAGGCAAAGGCTTGGTACATGTAGATGGTAAAACCTTTGAGTTGGACTACAAAGAGGCGTTGTACCTTGGGCGCGGGGATCGTGAGGTATCGTTTGAATCGGCAGATGCCAATTGCCCCGCTTTGTTCTATTTCCTCTCCGCTACGGCACACACCACCTATCCGGACAAGAAAGTAACGAAGGCAGACGCTGTAGTGGCACATTTGGGCAGTCTCGAAATGTCGAATGAGCGCGATATCAACAAGATGATTGTCAATCAGGTGCTGCCGACCTGCCAGTTGCAGATGGGTATGACCGAGTTGGCTCCGGGAAGCGTATGGAACACGATGCCCGCACATGTACACTCGCGCCGCATGGAGGCATATTTCTACTTTGAACTGCCTGAGGATCAAGCGATTTGCCATTTTATGGGTGAGGTGAACGAGACTCGCCATATCTGGATGCGGGGCAACCAAGCCGTACTGTCGCCCGAATGGTCGATTCACAGTGCCGCCGCTACCCACAACTACACTTTTATTTGGGGTATGGCAGGCGAGAACTTGGACTACGGAGACCAAGACTTCAGCAAAATCACTGACCTAAAATAAGAGTAGTCGGAAACAGCCCAACAAAAGCAGCCCTTTTGGAGGATAACTTTTTGCGGACTACTAAAAGTACGGACAAGACCAATCAAACTAACAATAACTAACTAACAATCAACAAAATCATGAACAATCTTTTTTCATTGGCAGGCAAGAATGCGTGGATTACAGGCGCATCGTATGGCATTGGTTTCAACATAGCCAAGGCCTTTGTAGAGGCAGGTGTGGAAAACATCATCTTCAATGACATCAATGAGGCTGCTTTGGAGCGCGGACTGAAGAACTACGCTGACGCAGGCATCAAGAATGTGAAAGGCTATGTGTGCGATGTAACCAAGGAGGACGATGTAAAAGCCCTTGTGGAGCAGATACACCGCGAGGTAGGACAAATCGATATTCTGGTAAACAATGCGGGTATCATCAAGCGTATCCCGATGCACGAGATGAAACGCGCAGAGTTTCAACAGGTTATCGATGTCGATTTGGTAGCACCATTCATTGTAAGTTCAGCCGTTCTGCCGGAGATGATGGAGCGTCGTGAGGGCAAGATCATCAATATCTGCTCGATGATGTCGGAATTAGGTCGCGAGACGGTGAGTGCCTACGCTGCAGCGAAGGGCGGTCTGAAGATGCTAACCCGCAATATCTGCTCTGAGTACGGCTCGTACAATATCCAGTGCAACGGTATCGGTCCGGGCTACATTGCCACACCACAAACTGCACCGCTGCGTGAGATTCAACCGGACGGCAGTCGTCATCCGTTCGACAAATTCATCTGCGCTAAGACTCCTGCAGGTCGTTGGTTAGAGCCGAATGAGTTGGGTGGTCCGGCAGTATTCCTTGCATCACACGCTTCGGATGCCGTAAACGGACACATCTTGTATGTGGACGGCGGAATCTTGGCTTACATCGGCAAGCAACCGGAGTAAGGAAAAGGGACGATGGAAGAAGGACATTGGACAATAGACAAAAGGATTTGAGATGAAGAAGATTCTATATTTTGTAGCATGCTTGTGTGTGTTGGCCGGTTGTCAGCCGACACAGCAAGCACGCGTATATGGGCGATATGTACCTGAGCGCAAGGACGATTTTGCGTGGGAAAACGAGTATGCAGCCTTTCGTATGTACGGACTTGCATTGTTGCCAGAGAACCCGTCGAATGGTGTGGATCTATGGCTGAAAGCGAGTCCGGAGTTGGTGGTGGACAGTTTCTACTACCGCGAACATACGCTGGGACTGCCGTATCACATCAACTATGGTAAGGGGTTGGATTGCTACAAGGTGGCACACACTGTGGGCTGCGGAGGTTTGGCAATCGTATCTGACAGCACCCTGTATGTAGGAGGACCATACTCATCGTGGGAGATACTGGAACAGACACCTAACAAACTGGTATTCAAATTGATATACGATAGTCTGTTGGTTTGCAACCAGATTATGAACGGCGAGATAACGATTACCGCTGAGGCCGGCAAGATGTTGAACCGTGCGGATGTGGTAGTGAACTGCCCGACGCGTATCGGTCTGCCCCATCTCTATGCGGGCGGGGGTATCTACCTGCATGACACGATAGACCACATCATGCAATGCAGTCAATGCGGTGCTATCGCTTATGCAGAGGACGCACTATCGGACAGCCAGGCCGCGAAGATGAACTACGAGTACAACGGTTCTACCTCGCAAGGGCGTGATTATGTGGCAGTTATCACACCAGGTGCGACCCGCCAAGAGATTATCGACGGCAGTCTGCTCTCGCTGCGGAAGTACCATGTGGGCGATACACTCACCTACTATTTCGGTGCTTGCTGGAGCGAATGGAAAGACGGTGAGAAAAGTATGCCGACCGATGATAGTTGGTTTGACGCCGTGCGTGAGGCTGCCCAAAATATAGAGTAAACAATAAAAAACATAAATAAAAAGTCGGTTTAAAGACCGCGTTAGCATTCGATTAGGTCTCGACAAGGTCTCGACAAAATCCGCTATTCGATGAGATACTATTTATTTATGTTTTTTATCAGAAAATGATTAGGCAATGACCTACTTGGTACTGCGTTTTTCGACACTCGGTAATGTAGCGATGACGGTTCCCGTGATTGCGTCGGTGAGTGCACTGCAACCCGATGACGAGTTTATCGTGGTGGCAAAGAAACGCTTGAGTGCGATGTACTACGGTTTGCCTAATGTGCGTTTCCACGAGGCGGAACTGACTGATTTAGGCAGTTTGATACGCTTGTATCGGGAACTAAAGCAATACTCGATTGACGCTGTGATTGACTTGCAAAATGTAGCACGGACACGGTTGTTGCGAGCATTGTTCCGCCTCGGAGGGAAACGAACCTACCGCATTCGCTATGGCAGAGTGAGCAAATATCTGATCACGCTATGCGGATTTAACTTCGGGAAGGCATTGCCAACCGAGTTTGAGCGATATGCCGATACTTTTCGTCGTGCCGGACTGCGATGCGACACGCGTTTTGAAGCGTTGGCAGTAAATGAAGAAGCGCAACGGGCTGTGTATGAGCGGTTTGGCGAGAAACAAGGGCGATGGATCGGCATTGCGCCTTTTGCGAAATCGAAATCGAATATGCTGTCCTATCGCACCACCAAAGAGGTGATTGAGCGTTTGTCGGCAGAGCCGAATACGCGGCTTTTTCTCTTTGGCGCGGGCAAGATAGAATGTGAGATGCTGCGCCAGTGGGCAAGCGTTTTTCCGCACACCGACAGCATAGCGGGAGAACTGCCATTGGAGCAGGAATTGGAACTGATGCGTCGATTGGACGGGATGGTTTGTATGGATTCTGCCAATCAGCATTTGAGTTCATTGGTGGGGTTGCGTGCCATAAGCGTATGGTGCGGCACCCATCCGAAATTGGGCTTTGCGGGTTGGAAGCAACGCCCCGAAGACATTATCCAACTAAATCAGATAGCGTGCAGGCCGTGTACTTGCCATGGAATCAACTATTGCAGGTATCACAACTTTGCATGCAAAAACATAAGTGCAGAACAAATTATAAAACGAATATATGAGTAAGATTATTTCATTGGCCAACCAAAAAGGCGGTGTCGGCAAGACGACCACATCGATCAACTTGTCCGCAGCCTTGGCACAACAAGGGAAGAAAGTTCTATTGGTTGATGCAGACCCTCAAGCCAACGCCTCATCCGGCTTAGGCATTGAGATTCGCGATCTTGAGAATACCATCTACGAGTGTCTGATCAATGGCATTGACCCGCATACTGCCGTAGTGGAAACCTCGGTGGAGAATCTGAGTTTGATACCGAGCCATATCGACCTTGTGGGTGCGGAAATAGAGATGCTAAACATCGAAAATAGAGAGAATTTGCTCAAAAATATCTTGACGCAAGTACGCTCCGAATATGATTATATTCTAATTGACTGTTCTCCTTCGTTGGGTTTGATTACCATAAATGCACTCACTGCCAGCGACAGTGTGATTATCCCGGTGCAGTGCGAATTCTTTGCATTGGAGGGTATTGCAAAGTTGCTGAATACGATCAAGATTATCAAGTCGCAACTCAATCCGTCGTTGCAGATAGAAGGGTTCTTGCTGACGATGTACGACAACCGTTTGCGCCTCAGCAACCAAGTATATGAGGAGGTAAAACGCCACTTCGGAGATTTGGTATTCAATTCGGTTATCTCTCGCAATGTGCGTCTGAGCGAGGCTCCGAGCCATGGTATGTCGGTATTGGAGTACGACCCGCTTAGCAAAGGTGCGCAGAACTATGTATCGCTGGCAAAAGAACTTATCAATCGCCAATAAATCAATAGATTATGAAGAAGATGACAGGATTAGGGCGCGGCCTGGACGCGCTGATAGACACCACGCATGTGGATACCAATGGCGGAAGCAGTATCAGCGAGGTGGAACTGAGCAAGATAGTAGCCAACCCCGATCAGCCACGCCGCAATTTTGATGAGGACGCCCTGGCAGAGTTGGCCGATTCGATACGCGAACATGGTGTAATCTCGCCTATCACGCTGCGAAAGAACGATGACGGCACCTATATGATTATTGCCGGTGAGCGTCGTTATCGTGCGTCGAAGATGGCGGGATTGAACTCGATTCCTGCCTATATCCGCACTGCGAAAGACGAGCAGGTGATGGAGTGGGCATTAATAGAGAATATTCAGCGCGAGGACCTGGACGCGATAGAGATAGCCCTTGCTTATCAGCGACTTATGGACGAGTATCAACTGACGCAGGAGCGTATGTCGGAGCGTGTGGGGAAGAAACGCGCCACGGTAGCCAACTATTTGCGTCTGCTGAAACTGCCTGCCGAGATTCAGATGGGTATCAAAGAGAAGAAGATTGATATGGGACACGCTCGCGCCATTCTCGGTTCGCCGTCGGCAGAGCAGCAGTTGGATCTGTATCAGCGCATTTTGAAAGAGGGGTTGTCGGTTCATAAAGTGGAGCAGTTGGTTAGCGAAAACAAACCAAAATCCACTAAACCCAAAGCAGAAAAGAAAGAGGATAACCCACAATATCAGCAACTTAGCAAGCAGTTGGAAGAGGCTATCGGCAAGAAAGTGAAGATCGCTGACGGCAAATTGACTATATTCTTCAACGGCGAGGAAGAGTTGTATTCGATACTTGAGCGTCTGCATTGAAGCGTTTTCTGAGCATATTGTTGCTATGTATTCCGTGCCTGCTGATGGCGCAGAACGATGTGATTTACCATACACCCGACACGACCTCGGCGGACGATGGGCAGTATCGGTACTACATCGATTTGTCGCGCCGCCCCGATGCGCTAAAAGCAGTGTGGCTTGGGGCAATCTTGCCCGGGGCAGGGCAAATCTACAATGGCAGTTATTGGAAACTACCTATCGTATATGGAGGATTGATGGGTTGCGGATATGCGATTTCGCTGAACCAATCACGCTACAACAGTTACAAGACCGCTTATCGGGACTTGTACAACGATGCACAAGCAGGGCTTGTGAACAACGACCCGACGAAATCGTACAACGCGATTTTGCCCGAGGGGTACGACATCGACCGCTTGGGCGGAGTGAGCCGATACACATCGACTCTGCAGAACTGGCAGAGCAACTACCGCCGCTACCGTGATTGGAGCATAGTAGCCACCATATTGGTGTATGCACTCTCGCTGGTGGATGCGTATGTGGATGCACAACTATTTGATTTTGATATTTCACCCGACCTGACACTGAATGTGGAGCCGCAGATCTACTACGATTTGCAGCAACAGCGTTCTGCGGAGGTAAAATTAGCGATTACATTTTGAAACAGACACTCCTATCTATACTATTAATTGTTTCGTGCGTGTGTGCATACGCGCACGAGGCAGAGACTTCGGTACCGGTACAAGCACCTGTGCAATCGATTGACTCGGTGGAGACACTGCGGGTTGACTCAGCAGAAATGGACTCTATCGAGCAGATCATAGAGGCTATGGAAGACACAACACTGATAGCCGAGCCTGTATTCTTGCAGCAGTGGAACGACAGCAGTTTGACAGACATCGATTTTCGTATGATGGAGTGGGCAATGGGTTGGCTTGATACGACGGAATGTGTAGCGCAAGCCGACACGGTTGTGTTGCCCGACTCGGTATATAAGGCGCGTTTGCAAGCGTTGGTGTGCGTAGTAGAACTTCCTTACAATCAGGTGGTTAAGAGTTTTATATTGCGCTATGTGCAGCGTGGACAGAAGCAAGTGGCGCGTATGAAGCGGATGTCGGAATACTATTTCCCGATTTTTGAGGAGGCATTGGATCGCTACGGTTTGCCCTACGAACTGGAACTGATGCCCGTGATAGAGTCTGCGCTCAATCCGCAAGCCCATTCGCACATGGGAGCAGCGGGATTGTGGCAGTTTATGCCCGCCACAGGCAAACGCTACGGGTTGGAAATCAACTCGCTGGTGGATGAGCGTATGGATCCTATCAAATCGACGGATGCGGCATGCCGTTTCCTGAAAGCGATGTACGATGTGTTTCAAGATTGGAATTTGGTGATAGCCGCCTACAACTGCGGTTCGGGCAATGTGAGCAAAGCCATCCACCGCGCAGGCGGCAAACGCGATTTCTGGAGTATCTATCCCTATCTGCCACGGGAGACGAGGAGTTATCTGCCGATATTCATCGCTGCTAATTACGCAATGAATTACAGCGACTTACACGGTATCTGCCCCGCTCCGTTGGAGAAAATAATGCTTACTGATACCATTATGACCAATCGGCGAATGCACTTGGAGCAAGTGTCAGCCAAATTGGATATACCTATGGAGGAGTTGCGCCGACTCAACCCGCAGTATGTACGCGATATTCTGCCGGGAGGTAACCAATATGCACTATGCTTGCCGAGCGAAAAAGTAGGGTTGTTTATCGAGCAGCAAGACAGTATCTGCGCCCACAAAGCCGACCAACTCATCAACAGCCGACGCGAGGAGATAGATATGGCGAAAGTAACGGAGGTATCGGGTGCTTATCGCGTGAACGGCGTAACTTACTACACTATCAAAAACGGCGATACACTCGGCGGAATAGCCAAGAAATTCCGTTGCTCGGTGAAACAACTCAAGGCGTGGAACGGACTAAAAGACGACAATATCCGCGCGGGGAGAAAACTAAAAATATACAAGTAAGTGGCAGACAATCAGAGCAATAGCGATACACTGCAGAAGGTATATTATCGTATGCGTGAGGTGATAGAAGAAACGGGGCTACCCGGTTCGACTCTGCGTTATTGGGAGAGCCAGTTTGAGCAACTCTCGCCTCGCAAAGACGGGCACGGCAACCGCTACTATACGCAGCAGGATATTGTGCTGATTAAGCAGATAAAGATGATTCGCGATGATCTGAAAATCACGCGAATAGAGGCTATCCGCAAGGAATTGGCGGGCAATGGTGTGCAAATCAACAACCAACAACGCGCTATAGAACTGATGCAGAAAGTTCGTCAAGAACTGGCAGAGATACGCTCGCTCTTATTACCTATCAATCAATAACTTATGGCACCTCTTTTCTCGATTATCGTTCCGGTTTACAATCGTCCGCAAGAGGTGGACGAACTGCTCAACAGTCTATGTGGTCAGAGTCTGCACGACTTTGAGGTAGTGATTGTAGAGGATGGTTCGGCGGTGCCTTGTGAGGAGGTTTGCCGTGGCTATGCCGACAGGCTGAATATCCGCTATTTTGCGAAACCAAACTCCGGTCCGGGACCATCGCGCAACTATGGTGCAGCCCGCGCACAGGGCGAGTATCTGCTGATTTTGGACAGCGATGTCATCTTACCGACCGACTACCTAAAAAATATCCGAGAGGAACTGCAACGGGAACCGACAGACGCATTTGGCGGTCCGGATAGAGCGAATGAAAACTTCACACCCGTGCAGAAAGCCATCAACTATGCGATGACGAGTTTCTTCACTACCGGGGGAATCCGCGGGGGCAAGAAAAAGATGGATAAGTTTTACCCGCGCAGTTTCAATTTGGGCGTGCGGCGAGAAGTGTTTGAGGCTTTGGGCGGCTTTTCGGATATGCGTTTTGGCGAAGATATCGACTTCAGCATTCGTATTTTCAAGGGCGGCTATTCGTGCCGTCTGTTCCCCGAAGCATGGGTGTGGCACAAGCGAAGATCCACTTTTCGGCAGTTTTTCAAACAGGTGCACAACTCGGGTATCGCACGCATACACCTATACAAGAAATATCCCGAGTCGCTGAAGTTGGTACATCTGCTGCCGGCAGCGTTTACTATCGGTTTGGGCGTGTTGCTGATTTTGTGTATCTGCGGCGTGGCGTTGCATATCGAGTGGCTTGCCATTGCGCCTGTTGCGCTTGTAGGGCTGTATGCCGTGTTGCTTTTGGCCGACTCGTCGATACAGAACCGAAGTATGTATGTAGGACTGCTCTCTATCGCGGCTGCATTTGTACAACTGACCGGTTATGGAACTGGTTTTCTGCGTGCGGTTTGGCATTGCCTAATCTTAGGAAGAACTGATTTTCAGGCCTTTAGAAAGACCTTCTATAAATAAACTTATGCTAACTTATCATTTATGAAGACAAAAATAAATCTCAAACAATGGGTGCCGAATGTCATAATTCTGCTTGTTTTTGTATTAGCAGCGGCAATGTATTTCTGGCCATCGGTGCAAGGAAAAATTATCTATGCGGGTGATAATGTGAATGGTACGGCCGCTGCACACGAGAGCAGCGAGTATCATAAGACGACAGGCGATTACTCGTTTTGGACGGGTGCGATGTTCTCAGGTATGCCCAACTATCAGATAGGCGGTAACGGCGGGTTTGTCGTGGATAAGATTTTGCGCCCAATCAAATGGTTTTTAGGTTTGGGCGCATGGGGTAACCATACGGCTTTCTTCATTTTCCTATTTTATCTGTGCGCTTTCTTCCTCTTGCTCAGGACATTCAAGGTAGATAAGTGGATTAGTATGGCGGGGGCTTTTGCACTGGCTTTGTCGAGTTATTTCTTCGTAGTGATTGCGGCTTCGCACCATGGTAAGTGCTACTCTATCACCTGGATGACAATGGTGGTTATCGGGTTTATCCTGACCTATCGGAAGCAATACGGTTGGGGAGCCGTGATGGTGATGTTCTTCACTTATGCGGGGTTCTTTGTGCATCCGCAGATGTCGTACTACATCTGTATGATGATAGGTATTTTCTTCTTTGCGGAACTGGCGATTGCCGCCAAAGCCAAGGAGTGGAAGCACTTTGGTGTTGCTACGGTGGTGTTCTTTGCCTCGTTTGCGATAGGTATGGGTATGGGTAGTGCGAATGTATTTGTTAATCAGGAGTATGCGGCGGAGACTATGCGCGGCGGGCATTCTGACCTTGCGAAAGCGAGCGACGAGGGCAATAAGACCAACGGATTGGACATAGATTACGCCACGGCTTGGAGTTATGGAATCGACGAGACGATGACTTTCCTTATCCCTAACTATATGGGCGGGGCAAGCGGTTACAATCTCGGAAAAGACTCGCAATTGGAGCAAGACCTTAAGAAGATGGGTGTTCCCTCGAAGCAAGCCAAGCAGTTCTGCCAGAGTGCGCCTACCTACCGTGGCGAAAAGGCTTTCACCAGCGGTCCGGTGTATATGGGTGCGATAGTGTGCTTCCTTTTCCTGCTCGGGTTGCTCATCGTAGGAGGCCCGTACAAATGGGCGTTGCTGGCGGCTACGCTCTTCTCTGTGGCATTGGCGTGGGGGCATAACTTAATGTCGCTGACGGAGTTGTTTTTCAACTACTTTCCCGAGTACAACAAGTTCCGCGCAGTGGAGAGTATCTTGATTGTGGCGGAAATCACGATGCCGCTGTTGGGTTTCCTTGCGGTGAAAACTATCAGCGAGGGTACGATGAGTTGGAAACGGCTGCGCAACAGTATCTTTATCGCCGGGGGGGCGACAGGACTGATATGCCTGGTAGTGGCGTTGTTTAGCGGAAGCATAGATGTAAGTTCGTCGTACGATGCGCAATGGAAAGGGCAAGTGGGGCAACAGATCTACGATGCTATCCTCGACCAGCGCACGGCGATGATTGCAAGCGATGCTTGGCGTTCGTTGCTGTTTGTAGTGTTGGGTGCAGGCGTAGTGTTCGGCTATGCTTATCTGCGGTATCACAAGAGCGAGATGCGCAACCTAAATCTGTATTGCGGATTGGCACTGACAGTGCTTGTGGTGGCGGATATGTGGATGGTAGATAAACGGTTCTGCAACGATTCGATGTTTGTATCGGTGAAAGACAGGGACAAGGCGTTTAAGATGATGCCCTACGAGAAGGAGTTGCTGCAAGACCCGAGCCATTTCCGTGTGCTGAACTTGGCAACTAACACCTTCAACGAGGCGAGAACGAGTTACTATCTCAAGTCGATTGGCGGTTACTCTGCAGCTAAGTTGCGGAGATACCAAGACCTGATAGATGTGCATATTGCGCCCGAGATGAACCCGCTGATGCAAGCGATTGCTCAGACCAACGGTTTTGCGCAGCCTTGCAACGGCGACAGTCTGTTCCCCGTACTGAATATGCTGAATATGAAGTATGCCATAGTGCCGCTGCAGAACGGACAGCAAGTGCCTGTGGAGAACCCATACGCGATGGGCAACTGCTGGTTTGTAAACGACCTGCAAGTGGTGGACAATGCCAATGCAGAGATAGAGGCATTGAGCAAAGCAGACCTGCACAATATGGCCGTCATCGACCAATCGTTTGCCTCGGTGCTGAATGTGGATCTGCCCGATGTGGCGCCGCTGATGGCTTATGATGAGGACAAGATAGAACTGACCCACTATGCGCCTAATCGGATAGAGTATGTGGCTCAGAATGAGCAGAATAAGATAGCCGTGTTCTCGGAAATCTACTACCCGCACGGGTGGAAACTCTACCTATTGGATAAGGACGGAAAAGAAGATGTAGAACTGCCGATTGCGCGTGCCGACTATATGCTTCGTGCAGCGGTGATCCCTGCGGGGACGCACCGATTGGCGATGGTGTTTGACCCCGACAGCGTACACAAAGGGAACACCTTGTCGTTGGTTTGCTTTGGAGTGTTTGTGGTATCGCTATGCGGAGTAATCGGTGTAGAGATTGTGCGCCGACGCAAGCAAGGAAAAGAAGCCGGTGCAAAATAATCTGCACGCTGCTATTTTTAGATAAGGACATAGCGAAAGCGATAGTAAACGGGAGAGGCTGTCTGATGAGTAATCGGGCAGCCTTTGTTGTTGGATAGCGGGAGGAACTTGACGCCGATGAGCGAATGTTGATCGCAATGAGTAGGTTTTGACATTTTGTAAGCAATGTAATAAGAAAAGTAGCAAAATGATTATTTACGAGCAGTGTATTAGGTCTCGACAAGGTCTCGATGAGGTTTCGACAAAAACGGCTCAAAGTCGGCTTGACAAAAAGACAGCAAAAATAGCAAATTGATAGAAAGTTGTACAGAACGACCGAAAAAGATGTAGCGGTGGGGCATTGCACATTTTTGTTCGCAAAAATTGGCTGTGGGAGGCATAAATCGGTGGTAAGCAGGGCATTTTGTAGGACTTTTTACTCTAAGTTGCGGCAAGAAACACAAAATAATTTGTAAGTTTCGGAAAAAAGTTGTACCTTTGTGCGCTTTTTGTATGGTCTAAATTGTATTTTGGTGTATTCGCCTGTGGCGGATGATGAGATATGGGGCGTTTTGGAAAGCAGAATACAAAAGGATACAGACAGAAAGGGAAAATGATAACTCGTTGTAAATCAGCGTATATTCTATGGTCAAACGATGGATATGCTTATGAATATATAGCATATTTGAGTGGTGGGTACGCATAGAAATAATTCATTGTAAATCAATAATAAAAACACAAATAACTTATGCAAAACAAATGGCTTGTTAGATTCTTGGCGGTGATCCTGTTTTTGGTGTGCGCCTTCTACCTGTCGTTCTCTGTAGTTACTTCTCACTACGATAAGAAAGCGCAAGAGTACGCAGGGAACAATGCCGCAAAAGAGTATGTTTATTTGGACTCGATTGCCGCAAAGAAAGTATGGTTTGGCTACACGCTGAAAGAGTGCCGCGAGAAAGAGATCAACTTGGGTCTTGACTTGAAGGGTGGTATGAATGTTACCATGGAGGTAAGCGTACCGGACATTATCCGTGTACTCTCGGGTAACAACACCTCGGAGACCTTTACCAAGGCGATGGCTTTGGCTCAAGAGAAACAAAAATCGAGCGGAACCGACTTTGTAACGCTCTTTATTGAGTCGTTCAAAGAGGTAGATCCGAACGCTCAGTTGGCGAGCGTATTCTCGACCTTTGAGTTGAAAGACAAAGTAAATTTCAACTCGACCAATGATGAGGTAGAGAAAGTAATTCGCGCAGAGGTGGACGGTGCGGTAGATAACTCGTTCAAGGTGCTCCGTACTCGTATTGACCGCTTTGGCGTGGTGCAACCGAACATCCAAAAACTGTCTCAGCCCGGGCGTATCTTGATTGAGTTGCCGGGTGTAAAAGAGCCGGAGCGTGTGCGTAAACTGCTCCAAGGTTCTGCCAATTTGGAGTTTTGGGAGACCTACGACCTTGCAGAGATCTTGCCTCAGTTGATGCAAATCAACAGCGAGTATGCGCAGTTGAATGCCGCCAATGAGACGACAGAAACTGCCACGACGGACGATATTAAAGAGGTTGCCAAAGCAGAAAACGCAGAGGATGCCGAGTGGGCTGCTATAGAAGACAGCCTGGCGAGCGATTCTGCTGAGGTAAGCCAAGAGGAGCAGATAGCACAGTACAAGAAGCAGAACCCGCTGTTTGCGGTGCTGACTCCGTCGGTTAACCAAGCCGGACAGGCATACCGCGGTCCGGTGGTAGGTATGGTGCACTATACCGATACCGCAGCAGTGAGCGAGATGCTGAACTCGCCGATAGCAAAGCAAATCCTGCCGCGCGACTTGCGCTTGTGCTGGACTGTAAAAGCGATAGACGATGCAGGTTCGATCTACCAACTGATAGCTCTGAAATCGCAACGCGACGGCCGTTCATCACTGGAAGGTGATGTGATCACCGATGCGCGTGCCGACTTCTCGCAGACGAGTGCTTATGCCAATGTATCGATGACGATGAACGCTGAGGGCGCAAAGGCTTGGGGGCGTATCACCAAAGAGAATATCGGCAAATCGATTGCTATCGTATTGGACGGATTTGTTTATAGTTTCCCGACTGTACAGAACGAAATCACGGGCGGTAACAGTCAGATTACCGGTAACTTCACTGTAGAGGAAGCCAAAGACTTGGCTAACACCTTGAACTCGGGTAAGATGCCGGCTCCTGCGCGTATCATCCAAGAGGATGTGGTAGGTCCTACACTGGGTAAAGCAGCCATCCACGATGGTCTATGGAGTTTTGCCCTCGGTTTCCTGCTTATCCTTATATATATGGTGTTCTACTACGGTTGGATCCCCGGACTGATTGCCGACGCTGCGTTGTGCTGCAACATATTCTTGCTGGTAGGTATCTTGGCATCGTTCTCGGCTGTATTGACCTTGCCAGGTATCGCAGGTATCGTGCTGACGATGGGTATGGCTGTGGATGCGAATGTGCTTATCTACGAGCGTATCCGCGAGGAGATGCGTGCCGGAAAGAGCATGCGTCAGGCTATTGACGGCGGTTTCAAGAATGCCATCTCCGCCATTGTGGACGCCAATGTTACCAGTTTCTTGACGGGTGCTATCTTGGCTATCTTTGGCACCGGTCCTATCAAAGGTTTCGCCGTTACCTATATGATTGGTATCATCTCGTCGTTCTTGACGGCTGTGTTCATCACCCGCCTCTTGCTTGACGACTATGCAAGCAAGGAGAACGCCAAAGAGTTGTCGTTCGCTACCCGTATGACTAAGAATTTCTTGCAGAATACCAAAGCCGATATAGTGAAATTCCGCAAGTATGCATACATCATTTCGGGTGTGCTGATTGTGTTTGCTATCCTCGGTTTGGAGCCGCATGTGTTCGGCAAACTGAACCTCGGTATTGACTTCTCAGGTGGTCGCAACTATGTGGTTCGTTTCGCAGAACCTGTTAATACTCAGGATGTTCGCGAGACACTAGACGATGCTTTCAAAGCTAACCTGCAAGACGACGAGTCGTACTCGCTGAATGTTATCACGATTGGTAGTTCGAACCAGATCCGTGTATCGACCAACTATCGTATCAAGGACAACTCGGATGACGCTGACTCACAGATTGAGCAACTGCTCTACGAAGGTTGTAAGCCTTACTTAGGCGATGTAACCTTTGACGAGTTCCGCTCGACAGAGATTAACCCAGAGGTAGGTATCATGCAATCGCAGAAGGTAGGTCCCGCCGTGGCAGACGACATCACGACTGCTGCCGTTTGGGCTATCATCGCTGCGCTGATAGGTATATTCATCTATATCTTGATTCGTTTCCGCAACTTTGCTTACTCGGTGGGTGCTATCGCTGCATTGGCACACGATACAATCATCATCTTGGGCCTGTATGCTATCCTATGGAAGGTAATGCCGTTCTCTATGGAGATCGACCAATCGTTTATCGCTGCTATCTTGACGGTAATCGGTTATTCGATCAACGCCTCAGTGGTTATCTTCGACCGTGTACGCGAGAACAACAACCTCTATCCGAAACGCGACCGCAAACTGAACATCAACAATGCTATCAACTCGACATTCGGTCGTACTTTCTCGACCTCGATGTCCACCTTGGTCGTATTGTTGGCTATCTTCTGCTTCGGGGGTGAAACCATCCGCGGATTTGTGTTCGCATTGGTAATGGGTGTGATTGTAGGAACCTACTCATCGGTATGTATCGCTTCGCCTTTGGCATACGATATCACCAACGCAATGGAGAAACGCAAAGCAAAGAAAGCCGCAAAGGCTGTAGCCAAAGCCTAAGCGCAGAGGCATTGCAAATATGATAGAAAGCGGTTGCTCGTTGATTCGGGCAACCGCTTTTGTTGATGTCTATTCGTGAGCGTATTCGCTTCTTGCGGGTAGTTGTTTTATGGTTGATATTTCGCCCGATATTGTCCTCTTGGCGCAAGAAGAGTAGGTGCTATTTTATAAAAAATACGGAATTTATCCTAAATAATCTGCAGAAACGATAGAAATGTAGTACTTTTGTAGTCAGATCTACGCCGGAGGGGATATGTTTTCGTATAAGGGTGGATTTTTTGACATGTTGAATAGCGTTTATTGACGCTTTGTGGCTTGTAATCAGAAACTTCGCAACTTTCAGATTTTTACCGAGTAACAAAGTAACAGTAGATGCCTATGGGTGTGACGAACTGTCGCACTACATCTTGTATAGGGTGTGGTGTATTGTCATATCAGCGTAGGTTTTCTGTTGTTTGTTTTTGGTAAAAAGGCAATGCGAAGGCCTCTGATTGCGAAATAACAACAGAGGTCTGCGCTTTTTGTATGTGTCAGGTTGTGGGCTAATGGGTTAACCTTAAGTGTGATGTTTTATTTTGGTGTGAACATAATTGAAAAACAAAACTAATACATAAGAATATGAGCGAAGAAATTGAAAAGAAAGGCGTCGGTGCAGGCGCATGGGTTTGGTTAATTTTAGGTATCCTGTATGCAGTATCGCCAGTGGACATACTGCCGGATGTAGTGCCTGTGGCAGGTTGGGTGGACGACCTGGTGATTGCGGGTAGTGGTGTGCTTAATTTCATACAAGCGAAAGTGGGAGAAGGCGGCGAAATGCTCAGAACTATTGTTGGTGTTGTCAAATGGATACTGATTGTATTAGGCGTAATAGCCATTCTGCTGATAGCCCTCATTGGTGGACTTATCTACAAGATGTTTTGACCGATAGAATCCTATAAACTGAGAATTGCATTCCGATCAACATATTGTAGAGTGGGAGAACAACAATCCTAAGTATCACAAAAACAAACAGATAGATTATGCTTACTCAGACGAAATACAAATGCTTGTCATGCGGACAGAAGTTTATAGATTTCGATGGTGGGATTACCTACAAGCCACACAAAACAGTCTGTCCAAAATGCGGAAGCAAACTTTGCATCATTTGGTTACTGTGAATAATTATCTTTGGTTGGTGAAAAATCCACACTTAATTCATTCCATAAGAGGCTGTCGGAAATGGGCAGTCTCTTTGGTTTTGATTGGAAAAATTCAGCAGTCATAAAACCAAACAGCAATAGAGGAAAACATATTGTCTAAACAAAAACAATGTAAAACAAGGGCACCACAAGCAGAAAACAGGTGGCAAAACTACATTGGAGAGATATTTTAGAGGCGATTCATCATTTATTTGCAAATTATTTTGGCTGAAGGCTTGTGTATGTGCGTAAAAAGGCGTAACTTTGCACAAATAACATAAACACAGCAACTTTTTACACTATGGCAGAAGAGAAAAAACAGCCCTCGGCAGACAAACTGAAAGCCCTGCAGTTGGCTATGGCGAAGATAGATAAGGATTTCGGCAAAGGAGCGATTATGAAACTCGGGGACGACAAAGTAGAGGATGTTCCCGTTATCTCCACCGGCAGTATTGGTCTGAATTTGGCTCTCGGCGTGGGCGGTTATCCGCGCGGGCGCGTCATCGAGATATACGGTCCGGAGTCTTCCGGTAAGACCACCTTGGCTATCCATGCTATGGCGGAGGTGCAGAAACAGGGTGGTATCGCTGCTATCATCGATGCCGAGCATGCCTTCGATCGTTTTTATGCCGAGAAACTGGGCGTAGATACCGATAACCTGCTCATAGCCCAACCCGACTGCGGCGAGCAGGCATTGGAGATTGCCGACGAGTTGATTCGTTCTTCTGCAGTCGATTTGGTAGTGGTGGACTCGGTGGCTGCACTGACCCCGAAAGCCGAGATAGAAGGCGATATGGGCGACAACAAACTGGGTCTGCAAGCCCGACTGATGTCGCAAGCCTTGCGCAAACTCACAGCGACTATCAACAAGACGCAAACCACTTGTATCTTTATCAACCAGTTGCGTGAGAAAATAGGTGTTATGTTTGGCAATCCCGAGACTACTACGGGCGGTAATGCGCTGAAATTCTATGCCAGTGTGCGTCTCGACATCCGCAAGATTGGTCAGATAAAAGATGGCGATGAGGTGATCGGAAACCAAGTGCGCGTTAAGGTAATGAAAAACAAGGTGGCTCCCCCGTTCAAGAAAGCGGAGTTTGACCTGATGTTCAACGAAGGCATCTCCAAAGTGGGCGAGATTATCGACTTGGGCGTAGAGACCGAAGTGCTGAAAAAATCGGGTAGTTTCTACAGTTACGGCGATACCAAACTCGGGCAAGGGCGTGACGCGGTGAAGAAACTGCTGCGTGAAAATCCCGACCTAATGGACGAACTCGAGGCAAAGATAATGGAAAGTCTCAAAAAGAATTGATTTGTTCCCGAAAGTGCGAGCAACACATTCGGGATTTTTCTTAATATAGACACGGTGGATTCGATACAACTGACACTCTCTCCGCAGGAAGCGCACGAGGCAGAGCAACGCTACAGGGTGGTAAAACGCTCGGTGGATGCTCGCCAACGCACGCTTAAGGTATTGCTTACCTTATTGCTTGATAATCAAGGTAATAAAGTGGAGCGAGATGCCCCAATTCCGTTGTATGAGCCGCCTGTATTCCAAGATGTACACCACGCCAAGCACACGGCACATATCATCGGTGCCGGTCCGGCAGGGTTGTTCGCAGCACTCACTCTGTTGGAGCATGGCATTCGCCCGATTATCTATGAGAGGGGCAAAGAGGTCAGTGCACGCAAAGTGGATATTGCCCGCCTCAACCGCAATCAGGGGCTGAACACCGAGAGCAACTACTGCTTCGGCGAGGGCGGTGCAGGCACTTTCTCCGACGGCAAACTATTCAGCCGAAGCAAGAAGCGGGGAAACATGCAGCGTGTGATGGAATGGTTCCACTATTTCGGTGCGAAAGATAATGTCCTCTACGAGGCGCACGCTCATATAGGTAGCGATAAACTGCCCTCGCTCATCCGCTCCATGCGTGAGTGTATCATTGCCCACGGCGGGGAGATACACTTCGATACCTGCGTGGATAATGCTCTTTTTCAATCACTTACGCAGTCCGACGAACCCATCATTCTCGCTATCGGGCACTCTGCGCACGACACCTATCGTATGCTCGCAGCCAATGGCGTGCGGTTGGAACCGAAAGGTTGCGCTATGGGGGTGCGTGTGGAGCATCCGCAATCGCTGATCAATCGACTGATGTACCACGACCAACCGCAGGAAATCATTGATATTGTGGGCAATGCGTCGTACTCACTGGTAACCCAAGCCGGGGGGCGCGGAGTCTATTCGTTCTGTATGTGTCCGGGCGGACATATCGTACCCGCAGGCAGCAGCGAAGAGAGTTGCGTGGTCAATGGTATGTCGGCAAGCCGACGCAACTCGCCTTATGCCAACTCGGGCATCGTAGTGGAGATACGCCCCGAGGATGTGGCTGACGGACCGTGGTGCAAAGGGGAGAATAGTCTGCCCACTTTGGCATTTCAAGAATGGCTCGAGCACGAGGCGTTCTTGCATGGAGCCGCTGAGAGTCAGGCACCTGCACAGCGATTGTGGGATTTTGTAGAGGGTAAAACAAGTCGCAACCTGCCGCCTTGCAGTTATTTGCCGGGCATCGTTTCGAGCCGATTAGACGAGTGGTTGCCAGACCTTATCGGCAAGCGTCTGCAACAAGGTTTTCGCGATTTCGACCGCAAGTATCGTGGCTTTCTGACCAACGAAGCAGTCATCCTCGGTGTAGAGAGCCGGAGTAGCAGTGCCGTGCGTATTCCGCGCGACCCCGAGACACTTCAATCAGTCTCCATGCCCAACCTCTACCCATGCGGAGAAGGCGCAGGCTACGCTGGAGGTATCACCTCTTCCGCACTCGACGGCATCAATGCCGCACTCAAGATAGCCGAAAAATATCAATAAGAGATATGCACAACGCCAAGCAGATATGCTGTATGCTGATGTTTTTCTTGTTGAGTATCAGTAATATACAGAGTCAAACCGTTAAGCGAGACACACTGCTTGAAGACTTCTCTTCTGCCGAATGGATGCGCTACTCCAATTACACTTCGGCGGTACTCACCACGCAAAACAACATCACTTGGCACTTTGAGAATATGCAGGTCGCCCAAGTTGGCAAACTAACCAGCAAAGGATTGGTGTACTACTACAATGTCGCTCGCACTTTTGGAAGAATAGAGACAAGCAAAATCAAGGGATTGCGCAAAATAACTTTCGATGTGGCGAGCAATCAAAGTTGTTCATTTATAATCAGTTATAGTAATACAGGTAAAAGCAAGGAGTGGACAGAATGCACTCGCTATGCTCAAACAACCGGAATGAAAAGGGATAGCATTATCCTTCCCGAAACCGGAGATTATTACATCAAGTTCTATATAGGTGGGTACGATGGTCGTTACTTTTATCTCGACAACATCTCTTTTTACACCGAGGAGACTGACCCCGACTATGGTGAGCCAATGGATATTGTGGATTGGACAGAGAATGGTCTGACCCTCAATATGAATGGCTGTGCGCCGGAACAAGGCGTTTCCGTGGGACTGAACGGCGACGCAGAACAGCCCATAGAGGAAGGCAACCGCTATTCTTTCTCGGGGAAAAACGATAGGACTTACTGTATCAGTGCACCCGCTTTGCAAAGTGGAGAAAACCTGCAACTAAGTGTTCAATATGGTGATTATCAAGGCAATAAGTACGAGTCAAATCGCCGCTACCGCATTCCGTATCTCTACCAAGATGCTACGGTGAGCAAACTCTCGTTCCGCCCCGATGACGACATCGTTGTGCGTGGAAAGACCACTATCACCACCAATGTGGCGGTGCGCAATGTGTATGTTTATCCCGGTGGTGAACTGATAGTGAATAACGGGTACACTCTCTTGTGCGCCAATCTGTTCCTTCGCACCACTGCCAACCAATCGGCTGCCGCAAGCGGACAGATAAAAGCACACCACACCTACTACACACGCATCGTGGCCGACAAAACGCACTATTTTCAGTTGGCTCTACCTGCCAAATCGCCTGTGCGACAGGTGGTTACCACTGCCGGTGATACTTGCCTATTGGATAAGCATTGGCGACTGAATACCTACGATACACAACTCCGCGCCGAGCAAGGCACTACCACCGACAACTGGGTGCGCTTCACGGGCGACACCCTACAGGCCTGCCAAGGCTACGCTATGCTGTCGGCTTCGCCCTACTATCGCGAGTACCTGTTTCCCATCTCGCCTGCTAAAACCGCAAGCACTACGCTCGTTGTGCCTACTCAAGCCCCCAAAGGCGACATCGATGCACAGCACGATGGCTGGAACTACCTCTGCTCACCCTATCGGAGCGTGTATATTTGTACTCCTGCAAGCGACATAGCAGACCGAATCTACATCTCCGAACTGCGCCCGGACGGCAATTCTTATTGGCAGCACATAGCCGATACCATCTATCCTGCCAAGCCTTTCTACTACCAATCGGCAACGAGCGGCAATCTCGTATTCGGAGAAATGCTGCACTTTGAATCGACTGTCAATCAGTCGGTTGCAGCACCAATGCTACAAACGGACAGCGCCGCTGAGACAACGACACAATGGCTGCAACTGATGCTCCAAGATTCCCTTGGGCAAATCGACGAAAGCCATATTTACCTCCACCCGACTCGTTTTGCGGCGGGGTATCAGATTGGCAAAGACCTGCTCAAACTGCGAGGAACGGGTGCACACCTGCTTTTGTACGCCATAATGCCCTATGGCGATTTGAGCGTCTGTGCCACAGCGGACAGCACGGCGGAGCGGCAAATCAACATTGGCTGTTATTTCGCCGCCAACGGCAAGCATACTATCCGCCTGCACAACCAAGCCGACACAGAGCGTTTAGCAGAGGTTCTTCTCGTTGATAATCAGGCCAATACACAAACCAACCTCTTGCAAGAGGACTATACCTTCACGGCTTCGCAAGGCGAATCGAAAGACCGCTTTGCCCTACGCTGTGTATTCCGACAAAAAGCAACACCTACCCGTATCGATACCGATAGTAGGGTAGGTGTCGCTACTAAATTTCTTCGCTGCGGACAACTGTTCATCGTCCGTCAAGGCGGTGTCTATGATGCTCTCGGGCGCAAAGCGCACTAAGAGCAAACTGCTGATTTTCTACACTTTATGCTGAGCCAGGCGGATTACCTCCTCGGCGATACGCGTAGCCGAATCGGCTTGCGCCAAGGTCAGCACATGGTTGTGCAGTTGTTTCAGCCGCTCTTTATTCTCAATCAGTGAGAGTGCAGTGGAAACCAACTGCTCTTTTGCCTCCACATCACGCACTAGCACCGCTGCATCTTTCTTCACCAAAGCCATCGCATTGTGGGTCTGATGGTCCTCCGCCACATTCGGCGAAGGCACCAAGATAGCAGGTTTGCCCAACAGGCACAACTCGCTGATACTGCTGGCTCCCGCACGCGAGATAACCAAATCAGCCATGGCGTAGGTATCGGGCATATTGCTCAAGAATGGGGTAATCACCGATACCTCGGTGGTAGCAGGTAGGGTCTTGACGATGTCGTCGTAGTACGCCTTGCCCGTCTGCCAAATCAGTTGTACACCCGAGCAAACTAATTGGTTGTACCCGTTCTGAATAGCCTCATTGATAGTGCGTGCGCCCAGGCTGCCGCCGATAACCAACAGAATGGGTTTGTTGGGGTCGAACTGTACACCAAACTCCTTATTGAAGTAGTCCAGTCCTTCCTGTTTGCTGCCTTGCGTCAGGTTTTGCCGAACGGGGTTGCCCGTCAAGATAATTTTCTCTTTGGGGAAGAAACGCTCCATCCCCTCATAAGCCACGCATATCTTCGCTGCATCGTCTTTGAGCAGTTTGTTGGTAACGCCCGCAAAGCCGTTCTGCTCTTGCAGAAGAATAGGTATCCCCATCCGTGCCGCCACTTTCATTGCGGCTCCGCTGGCATATC
Source organism: uncultured Bacteroidales bacterium (assembly GCA_900542355.1). Classification (GTDB taxonomy): domain Bacteria; phylum Bacteroidota; class Bacteroidia; order Bacteroidales; family Paludibacteraceae; genus Colicola. The sequence continues at coordinate 80,058 of UQNE01000002.1, forward strand.
CGCCTACACCTACCCCCACATCGGGGCGGAACTCACGGATGACCTTCTTTGCCATACACATCGAGCGCATCAGGTCAATCAGTACGGAGATGTTCTTCCACGGCTTGGCACGATTGAAGCCGCGCACAGGCAGTCCTACGATACGATACCCCGCTTGCGGTACACGCTCCATCTCCATTCGTCCCAGCGCACCTACAAACAAGATGTCTGCTTTCGAGTCAAGTTGGCGCAACGCATTAGCGATACTCACGGCAGGGAAAATATGCCCGCCCGTTCCGCCTCCGGAAATAAGGTACTTCATAGTTTTATACTAAATTATTGTTAATTTTCAACGCTCAATCGCAGCCGTTTCAGTCCTGTTTTTGTCGAACTTTTGTCGAGACCTAATCGAGACCTAAGGCTGTGTTGCAACTTTTAGTTATTTTTACTCAACCTCGATGTCAGGTACATCGTTTTCGCTGGCATCGATGGTCGCTTTTTGGCGATCGAGCAACATACTCTGCTCGCGGCTGACGCACATCATTATCCCCAAATAGACGCTCGTTACCAATACGCTGGTTCCTCCCCTACTGATAAACGGCAACGGCTGTCCCGTAACGGGCATTATCCCGACAGCCACAGCCATTGACATCAGTGCCTGGCAGGTAATCATCAAAGCCAACCCCATCACCATCAGCATTGCAGACATGTCGGAGAACTTGGTGCTGGTAATACAGGCTCGCCCTAACAGCGACACATAGAGGAAAATCACAAAGATAGCACCTACCAATCCCGACTCCTCTACGATAATCGCAAAGATATAATCCGCAAACGCAAGTGGCAGATAATCACGCTCTTTGCTATTGCCGGGCAACACTCCGATAGGCGATATTCCTCCTCGTGCAATCGCCACATTGGCATACACCTCCTGGCGATTGGCATCTGTGATTTTTACTTCTGCCGTTTTGTCGTCAGGCACACTACCACTCATCCATCTATCCATACGACTTATCCATGTGCTCGCACGCGAGAGAATGGGTAATTCTTTACCCTTCCGAACATAGCCAAAATCCGCTATACAAAAGCCCACCACAGCCACAACCGCTACAATCGCGGCCGTACTTGCCCAAAATTTCCAAGGAATACGCCCCAACACCCACAAGAGGAATACTACAATACAAAGGAGAACGGCCGTGGAAAGATTGCTCACCATAATTGGAATAGCCGCAAAAGCAGTAATACCCAGCGTCCAAAAAAAATACTTCTTTTTCTCCTTATCTGTCTTCGCCCGAGAGAGCAAATCTGCGACAACTATCACCAACGACAACTTGACTAATTCCGATGGCTGGAAACGAACACCAAACAACTTCAGCCAGCGTCCCTCGCCGTTTATTTTTACTATAAAAGGGTTATTGGGAATTAGTAGCGAGTAGACCATCACCAATGACACCACAAGCAAAGCATAGCCACCTATACGGACATATTGAGAAGGCAAAAACTGCAAGCCAAAGGCAACGACAACGCCTATCAACATAAACGCAATTTGCCCACCGACGGTACCAAAAGGCGAATTGCTCTTATAGACCAGTGTACTTGATGCCGAAAACAGTGCCAAAGACGACACAAAAATCAATAGGGCGAATATCGTCCAGAAAGTCGCGTCGGTATATTTCAGATTGGGAAATTTTAGTTTCATAAACTACTCTTTGGGTGTATATTTTCTGCTACAGACGGCGCACGGCTGCCATAAATTGGTCGCCTCGATCCTCGTATGACTTAAACAAATCGAAACTGGCGCAGCAAGGTGAGAGCAGTACCGTATCGCCCTCATGCGCAGCACGATACGCACCCTCAACGGCATCGTGCAGGTTGTCGGTATCGATAATCGGCAGTCCGAACGAACCGAAATGCTCACGCAGTTTCTCGTTGTGCAACCCCATAAACACCAGGGTGTGGCATTTCTCACGCACCAAATCATCGATCTCCGAATAGTCGTTGCCCTTATCTTTTCCGCCCAAGATGAGCACCGTCGGAGTGGTCATCGACTCCAACGCATACCAGCACGAATTGACATTGGTGGCTTTAGAATCGTTGATAAAACGCACACCACGCACCGTGGCTACATACTGCAGACGGTGCTCCACCCCGGCAAACTGCATCAGGCTCTCACGAATGACATCGTTTTTGATGTGCAGTATCTGTGCTGCCAACGATGCCGCCATCGAGTTGAGTTGGTTGTGTTTTCCTTTCAAACTCAGTTGATCTACAGGCACTTGCAGCGGGTCAGATACATTCACAATCAAATTGTTCGCCTCTACCCATGCCGCATTCACCCCGCCTATGTTGTCGGCAGATTGTGCCGGCGTGTCAAAGCCGAACGGGTAGAGTGTAGCCCCCGGACGGAGTTTGTGTATCTCGCGGTCAATCACCGGATCTTCCGACCAATAGATGAAAGCATCGTCCTTTGTTTGGTTTTGCGTAATGCGGAACTTAGCATTCACATAGTTCTGAAAATCAAAGCCATAGCGGTCGAGATGGTCGGGTGTAATATTCATCAAGATGGCTATGTTCGCACGAAAATCATACATATTGTCCAACTGGAACGACGACAACTCAATCACATAGTAGTCGTGCTTCTCGTGCGCCACTTGCAGCGCAAGCGAGTTGCCGATATTACCGGCCAACCCTACATTTAGCCCCGCACGGCGAAGAATGTCGTAGATAAGCGAGGTCGTAGTGGTCTTGCCGTTGGAACCCGTGATGCAGATCATCTTAGCATCGGTGTAGCGTGCGGCAAACTCAATCTCCGATAAGATGGGCGTGCCTTGGGCTTGCAACTTCAGAATCATCGGCGCAGTGAGCGGAATACCCGGACTCTTGATTACCTCGTCGGCATTGAGGATAAGAGACTCGGTATGCTGTCCGCCCTCCCACGCAATGGCGTTTTGGTCCAGCAACGCACGATAGGCGGGCTTGATCTCGCCCATATCACTGACAAAGACATCAAAGCCTTTTTCTTTGGCGAGAATGGCGGCTCCCGTCCCCGACTCGCCCGCTCCAAGCACTACAATTCGTTTTTTCATAATCCACTATATTATTTTAAGTGAACATTAATTACCATATAATTTACCATTAATTTCTATCTCGACCACAAGCATGGTCTTGCATAGAGTATTAATTATCATTTAATTTATCATTAACGCCATCCCTCTAAATCCATCATGCTTCATCTATTATTTGCTATATACAACTTGCATATCTTTATTCACTAAATCACAAATGTTTGTTTTTGGGTCATATACCCAACGCTCACCTACAAGACTTTTTTCACCAAAATTGATCAACAAACCTATTGGTTTCTTCGTCAATCGGAGATAATTACATAATTGTGCTCTGTGATCAGAGGTCAAGTGCTCTACAGATTTGAGTTCTATGACAATATCGCCAACTAAAAAATCTACCTTATATTTTTTCTCCAATAGGTGGTTCTTGTACCGAATAGGTATTTCCTGCTCGCGCTCGTTTGGAATATTCATATCATTGAGTTCTACTTGAAGAGCCTCTTGGTAGATTGGTTCAAGCAAGCCGAACCCCAACTCATGATGTACTTCCATGGCTGCACCTATTATGTTGTAAATCTGCTGTTTATATTCTTGTATAGAGAACATAATTAATGAATAATTATATGTTAATTATATGTTTATAAAGCCAATCAGCGGATTTTGAGGGTAAGGATGGTGAGGGCGGCAAGCAGGAGCGAAACAATACAGAAACGCAGGACTATCTTGGTTTCGTGTTGCAAGTCGGACGAACCTTTGAACTTCACAACACAAGTGGGGTCGTTGCGTAGCACCTGCTCTATCGATGTGCGGTAGTGGTCGTGTAGCGGGGTGCGTTTCCATACGCGGATATGTTTGCCGCGCTTCTTGGCGAACTTGTACACCTGTGTTTGCACAATCACTGAGATACTCTCCATGAGGAATACCCCACACAAGAGCGGCACCATCAGTTCTTTGTGGATAATCACGGCGCACACACCGATGATACCACCGATAGTAAGGCTGCCCGTATCGCCCATGAATATCTGTGCCGGGAAACCATTGTACCACAAGAAACCTACCAGTGCACCCACAAAAGTAGCCAAAAAGACTACCAGTTCTTCGCTGCCCGGTATGTACATCACATCGAAATACTCTGCCCACACATAACTGCCGCTCACATACGCCAGCACTATCAGCGCGACGCCGATGATAGCGGAGTTGCCCGCACACATCCCGTCCATACCGTCGTTGAGGTTGGCGCCGTTGCTTACTGCCGCCACCACAAAGATAGTGAGCAATACGAAGAATATCCAACCTGCACGGTACTTGTTTTCCTCGCCCAGGAAAGAGAACAAGTCGGCATAGTTGAAGTTGTGGTGTTTAACGAAGGGGATAGTTGTCTGAGTGGATTTCACCGCAGGGGTCTTCTCGACCATGGTGATATTGTTCTCTACTCGGGTATTAACCACCTCATTCATAGTTACTTCGGGGCTGTAGCGGAGGGTCAATCCCACTATCAGCCCGAGTGTAACCTGTCCCGCTATCTTCACCCAACCGTTGAGGCCGTCTTTGTTGTGGCGGAAAGTCTTGATATAGTCGTCAGCAAAGCCTAATGCACCGAGGATGAGCGTGGTGATAATCATCAGAATCATATAGATATTGCTCAGTTTGCCAAACAGCAAACAGGGCACTAAGATGCTTACTATGATTACTATTCCGCCCATTGTAGGTACGCCTTTTTTGGCTACATTGAACGGGTCGGTCTTCTCATCTCGCTGTGTCTCGGAGATGTGCTTGCGCTTCATCAGACGAATGAAGAACTTGCCGAAGTAGATACTCACCAACAGTGCCAAGACGCCGGCGATGATAGCCCGAAATGAGATATAGGTCATCAAGCGCGCCCCGGGCAGTTGGTTGAAATATGTGAATAGCGAATAAAACATTTTCTATGTAAGTGTAAAGTTCTATATGGGTTGTATGTAAATTTTATATAGGTGTGAATACCTTGTATCTCGGTACGAACACTGTTCGTTGATAAGGGTATCGTTAGCAGTATTTGCGAATTACTTCGTGGTCATCAAAGTGGTGCTTTACTCCTTTGATGATCTGATAATCCTCGTGTCCTTTGCCTGCCACCAGGATGACATCTCCCGCTTGGGCGAGGGTGCAAGCCGTCTGTATGGCGGTTTGGCGGTCTTCGATGACAAGTGTTTGCTTAAGTTCTTCCTCTGACAGACCTGCTTTCATATCATTGAGGATGTCTGCGGGTTCCTCATCGCGCGGGTTATCTGAGGTGAGAATCAGTTGGTCTGAGCCTCGTTTGGCGATAGCCGCCATCATCGGGCGTTTACCCTTATCGCGGTTGCCGCCGCAGCCCACTACCGTGATAAGACGAGTACCGGGTTTGCGTATCTCATTGATAGTCTGAATCACATTGTCCACTGCATCAGGTGTATGCGCATAATCTACTATCGCCGTCCAACCTTTGGGGCTGCGAATCGTCTCGAAGCGTCCGTTGACGGGGTGCAATGTGGAGAGTACGCGCAATACCTCGGTGCTATTGAAGCCGAGTGATACGGCTGCTCCGTAGATACAGAGCAGGTTTGATACATTGAACCGTCCTACCAGTGGCACGAATACCTCTTGGCGATTGACCTCCAGCAGCATCCCCTCAAAGCCTTCCTCTAATATCTTGGCGTGGAAGTCGGCTACTGCGCGTGTAGAATAGGTGCGCACCTGTGCTTTGCAGTTCTGCGTCATCACGAGGCCGTTCTTGTCGTCGATATTGGTGATAGCGAAGGCTGTTTTCTTGAGGTGGTCGAATAGACGCTTTTTGGTGTCGCGATAGTTGTCGAATGTCTTATGATAATCGATGTGGTCGCGTGTCAGATTGGTAAACAAAGCCCCGTCGAAGTCGAGCCCTGCGATGCGCTCCTGTGCGATAGCGTGGCTACTCACCTCCATAAACGCATACTCGCAGCCGGCATCTACCATACGGCGCAGCAGTCCGTTCAACTCGATTGCGTCGGGCGTGGTGTGGGTGGCGGGTATTGCTTCGTCTTCCACATAGTTGACTACCGTAGAGAGCAGTCCGGCTTTATGTCCGAGTCCGCGTACCAACTTGTAGAGCAGTGTGGCGATCGTGGTCTTTCCGTTGGTGCCGGTTACTCCCACGAGTGTCAGTTGTCGGCTCGGGTCTCCAAACCAACGGCTTGCTATCAGGCCGAGAGCATGGTCGGTATTCTCCACTAAGATATAGGTGGTACCTTCTGTCGTCTCGGGCAGATAGTCGGTATTGCTCAGCACGATTGCCGCTGCACCTTTGGCTACACAAGAGGCGATAAAAGTATGCCCGTCCACCGCTGTTCCTGCTTGCGCAACGAACAAGTTGCCCGCTGCTACCTTGCGAGAATCGAAGTGTATGTCGGTGATCTCCTTATTGGTGGAGCCCACTATCTTTTTTACCTCCAGAGGTTTTATCAGTTCACTAAGTATCATACTATTTATTTCGTATAAGTTGATTTCGTTTTGCTTTCGTATAGGGTTTTCGCCGAGTGTACGAAGTTTATTTTTCGTTTCGTACAAGTGTCTTATTGCCTTCTTTGTCGAAGACATAGCATCCGGTGTTTGCCATAACCTTCTCTGCTATTAGGCGCACCACTATTCCGCAATGCGTGCCTGCATCGTGCCCGCCATAAATAGGGTCGTCGATGACACAGATACAGGTGTATTGCGGGTCTTCCTCGGGAAAGTATCCCACGAAAGTTAGGCGGTGGCGGTTTTTGTTGTATCGCCCGTTGAGGAGCAGTTGCGCCGTACCTGTCTTGCCGGCGATATGCACCTTATCGCTTTTTGCCTTGATCTCTTTTTTCTTATTAACAGATGCCGTACCGAGTTGGTCATTCCATACAACATCGTGCAGTGCGCTTTTGATATCGCTGAGCGTAGAAGAACGGCAGATAGACGATTTGACTGTCTCTGTAGTGTATCGATGTACGGTCTCGCCATTCTGCTGTATCTCTTTGACCAATACGGGGCGTATCATCTTTCCGTCGTTGGCAATGGCGTTGTAAAACATCATTATCTGCATAGGTGTCATCTCGACCGAGTAGCCATAAGACATCTTGCTGAGCGTAACCGTATCTTTGGGTACAATGATGAGTGCTTGCTGCGCACCCGGGATCTCGCAATAGACGCTATCCATGATACCTGTTTTGGCGATACGATTGACAAACTTCTTGGCACTCCCCTCGTAGGCACGGGTGATGAGTTTTGCCATTGCGATATTGCTTGATACAGCCAAGGCATCATGCACGGTATAGACTGTATCTGCCGCATGCGCATCCGTATGTATGGCATCGAAGTACTTCCAGCCTTTGCTACTGACGCTTACGGTGTCGTTGATACTTATCTTACCATCGTCTATGGCGGCGATGAGGGCTATTGTTTTGAAGGTAGAGCCTGGTTCGATACGAGTAACGGCGTGGTTTTGTCTCTCGGAATAAGTGCCATCGGAGTTCTTATCGAGGTTGCTGATGGCTTTGATCTCTCCCAACTTGGTTTCCATCAAAACACAACATCCCCACTGTGCTTCGGTGCTCAGAAGGCGTTGGCGCAAGGTTTTCTCTACGATGTCTTGGAGGTCGGTATCGATGGTGGTGAGGATGTCCATTCCGTCTTGCGCCTCTTCGATAGTAACCTTTTCCATTCTTCCTCCGATACGCTGCAACGCTGCTATACCGTCGATACCGCGCAGTTGCTCCTCAAAGGCTTTTTCTAAGCCCGTTATTCCCACATCCTTATTTTGGTCGGTGCTGCCTATGGTGCGGGACGCCAGATTGCCAAACGGCTTAATACGCCGGTGTTTAGGTTCAAAGAAGACGCCACTTTTGTACTTTCCCTTGTTGATAGGGTAGGCTTTTTCCAGTTTGCGGCGTTGCATATAGTTGATACGCTTGTCCGATATTTTAAGGCGTGTAGTCCCTTTGTGGTACGCTTTTGTAATGCTCTGTTTGTATTCTGCAGCCGAATACTCGGCTATCACCTCACTTAGGAGGATAGAGAGCGAGTCGATGCTCTCATGGAACAATTCGCCGTTTTTCTGATGCAGAGCCGGGACGGAAGCATCCATAAAGACATCGTATCGTGGCATGCTGCTTGCCAGGAGGTTGCCATTGCAGTCGAGTATGTTTCCTCGTGTGGCTCGAACGGTGAGATCTACCGGTTTCTGCTTTTCGGCAATAGCCAACCACCTATCACTATCGAACCTCTGAATACGGACAATCTTGACAACGACACAAATGAACCCTATGAGGAGGGCTATAAATATCATAGCAAAGCGGAATATGGTATCTTTTTGTTCTTCTGACATTGCAGTTTGTCTTGAGTAGGTGGTTAAACTATTTGTATATCGGTGTATTATTCTATTGCGTATAGGAGCGACATATATTACGCATCGGAGTAGCGTATTACAGAGGTCGGAGCGTTGCGTATTGCTTATCGGCGCGTTATCTTAATGGGGGGAGTGGTATTATCCCTCAGGTTGCTGCCTTTCTGCTCGAGCGTTGCGGCTATCTCGGACTGCTTGGTAGTGCTGACCAGTTGCGCACTGATAGTAAGGTATTCATACTTAGCATCGAGCAATTCTTTTTGCATATCCGAGACGCTATGTTGGAGAGAAGCAGCGTGATAGCCCATATAGATATACAGCATTATCAGCACCAACCAAAGAATAAGCAACTTGCTGTGTTTACGCCATAGGCTATGGAGTTTTTCTCCATTGAGCCAACTTTGTATATTTTGGGTTGTTATCTTGGGCATAGGTGCGTTTGTTATCGTTTTTCGGCCACTCTGAGTTTGGCACTGCGGCTTCGCGGGTTACGCTCGACCTCTTCGGGAGAGGCAGTCAGTCCTTTTTCGATCAGGCGGAAGGGCGTGAGTATATTGCCGTAGAAATCTTTTTCGATTTCCCCTTCGAGGTTGCCAGAGCGTAGGAAGTTCTTGACGAGTCTATCTTCGAGCGAGTGGTAGGTAAGGACTGCGATGCGTCCGCCGGGGCGGAGCATATCTCGTGCGGCGACCAACATCTCGCGCAGGGCTGCGAGTTCGTCGTTGACCTCCATGCGTAGGGCTTGGAATAGTCGTGCCAAGTCTTTCTTGGCCATAGTAGGTATGTCGATTTCGCCGTTGGTGATGGTGCAAGCAGGCGTATGCAAGGCACAGGCGACGAGTTGCTCTGTGCGCAAGATAGGTTGCTGTGCACGGCAACGCACGATACTCTTGGCAAGGTTTTTGGCGTTGCGCATTTCGCCGTATAGATATAGTACGCGCGCGAGTTCGTCTTCGGAGTAGGTATTGACGATGTCTGCCGCATTGCGTTTGGCGGCTTGGTTCATGCGCATATCGAGCGGTCCGGGAAATCGGAAACTAAAGCCTCGTTGCGCCTCGTCGAAGTGGTGAAAACTAACTCCCAGGTCGGCCAATAGTCCGTCTATCTGTGGTACTCCGTAGTAGTCCATAAAGTTGCGCAGGTAGCGGAAGTTGCTATGTACGAAGTGCCATTGCGGGTTATCGATGAGCGATTGCGGTGTGCCGTGCTTTTGCTGCGCATTGTGGTAGGCGTCGAGGTCCTGGTCGAAGGAGAATAGTTGTCCGCCGTCGGTAAGGTGGGACATTATTGCTTTGGAGTGTCCGCCTCCGCCGAAGGTAACATCGACATAAGTGCCGTCGGGCTGAATGTTCAGTCCGTCGATGGTGGGTTGTAGCAGTGCGGGTATGTGATAGATAGTGTCCATTATTCCGTTTTGGCTTTCATCTTTTGTCTGATGCGGCTTGCCAAGTCTTTTTGGTCGATTCGTTTGTCGGCGAATGTAGCGGGGTTCCACAAGGCAAAGCGGTCGAGCATACCTACGAACAGCACATCTTGTTGGGCGTTGATAGTTTCTAAGTTCTTCTTTTGTAGGAGGATACGACCTTGTGTATCGAGGTCGAGGAACTCGGCGTCGGACATAAACTGCATGAGTAGCATTTGGTCTTCCGGATCCCATTCATCAAGGGCTTGGCGCAGTTGCCCTACCTTGTCGTTCCATACCTGCTCGGGGTAGAAAATAAGGCATTCGTTGTCGGTATCACGGCGCATAACGAGGTGTTTGCTTTCCGCCTCGTTGAGTATTTTGCGATAGGCTGCGGGGACGAATATGCGCCCTTTCTCGTCCGCCCGAGCCTCGATATTGCCAATGAATGTACTCATTTTGTATCCTTGTCAGTTTTAATTTCGCTGCAAAGGTACAAAATTTATTTGATATACCCCACTTTTCCCCACAAAAAAAATATCCATAGGATTTTCAACAGGTTATCAACAAAATGCGATAGATATAGTTTTCTGATAATCAAATAGTTGTATAGGTTGTAAACAAAATGGTGGAAAGTGGGGCAAAATAACGGTGATGATACTTCATCGCGCAATACGATGCATAATTACGAATGCATGATTCAATGCATAATGCATAATTAAGAATGCATAATGTATGCTATTTTCTCCGTTTTGGGGTCTTTGATCCTTCGGAGGTGGTTCGAACAATGCATAGTGATGAATGCATAATGCGTAGTGGAATGCTCGATATTTGCTCGATATAGGTTCGGCGTAGTATGCTACTGATAATGATTAGATAATGACTTGTATATGACTCTTGTATGACTCGGGGGTTAGATGGTATAGGGAGACTATATACCCTAGATGCTATAGGAAATCTAGGGAATATAGGGGAACTAGGGGATCTATATGATGCTCTAGATACCAGGGGAAATAGGTATTCTTGTATATCTTGTGTTCTGTTGATTGGTGGTAAAAAATACAAAAAATAGAGAAAAATGTCGGTGATATTTGCACAGTTCAAAAAAAAGCAGTACTTTTGCAGTCGCTTTTGCGGAATGGTATGCTTATCAGTAGTAGAAGCGCATTATTTTGACGGTGTCCAATGGTATAAAGGCTATTACGTCAGATTTTGGTTCTGAAAATCCTGGTTCGATTCCGGGTTGGACAACTAAGGAAGAGCCGCAAGGCTCTTTTTTTATGGCTAATCGAAAGACAGTCTGTATGATAGATTGAAGGTTTGTCTTTGTGGCAGATTGGAGGGTCGTTTTGTATGGAAAGTCGGGAGATAGGCAAGTGTGATGGGATACGGGCAGCCTCACCGATACACAATAGTTTAATAGTGTAGATTTACTGCCCCATATTGAGTAACACAAACAATAAGAATGAAAACTTTTGAATTGACCGGTACTCCCCGTGCGGAGTTCGGAAAGAAGGCTGCAAAGGCTCTTCGCGCACAGAACCTCGTTCCCTGCAACATCTATGGTGTAGGCGAGAACATTACTTTCACCGTAAATGTGGCTGATGTTCGTCAGTTGATTTACACTCCCGACACGATGGTAGTTCTTCTGACTATTGGTGATACCAAGAAGACTGCTGTAGTAAAAGAGATGCAGTTCCACCCGCTGAGCGGCGATGTAATGCACATTGATTTCTTGGCAGTAGATGAGAACAAGCCTGTAACCGTTGAGATACCTATCCAACTGACAGGTCACGCAGCCGGTGTAAAAGCCGGTGGTAAACTTGCGCTGAACATGCGTAAGATGAAAGTGAACGGTATCTATACTCAGTTCCCTGACCGCGTTACTATCGATGTTACCGAGTTGGGCTTGGGTAAGAAGTTGGCAGTGAGCGATGTACACATTGAGGGTCTGACCATGATGAACCCGAAAGATGCGTGCGTAGTAGAGGTAAAAGCAACTCGCCAGAGCGCTGCTGCAGCACAATAATCCGCACCACGGAACTATCTGACAAAGAGTGGAGAAGCAGCGTGCTTTTCCGCTCTTTTTGGTAGATAGGGGGGGAGAAGGACTAGGGAAACTAGGAAATCTAGAGGATCTATGTAATCTAGAATACCTAGGAGATATAGAAGAGCTAGGGAATATAGATAACATAGTGTCTGACATTTCTAAAAGAATCTTTTGTTATGAAATATCTGATAGTAGGTTTGGGCAATATCGGCAGTGAGTATGAGGGTACTCGGCACAATATCGGCTTTCGTATGATTGACGCCTTTGCGGCATCGGTGAATGCTATGTGGGAAGATAAACGCTATGGAATGGTAGCGAAATGCAGAGTGAAGAATGCAGAGTTGGTGCTGCTCAAGCCCTCCACTTTTATGAACTTGAGCGGCAATGCTGTGCGCTATTGGTTGACGCAAGAGAAAATCCCCGTGGAGAATATGCTTGTTTTGGTGGACGACTTGAACTTGCCGTTCGGCACGATTCGTATCCGTAAACAGGGTTCTAACGGCGGGCATAACGGATTGGGCAATATCCAGTCGGTGCTCGGCACGGAGAACTATGCGCGTGTGCGTTTCGGTATAGGCAATAACTTCTCCCGCGGTGCGCAGTGCAACTTTGTGTTGGGCAAGTGGACAGACGAGGAAGAGCAGCAGATGCCCGACCGTATGAAGGTGGTGTGCGACCTGATACCCTGTTTTTGCCTGCAAGGTATCGACCGCACGATGAACCTATACAACAATAAATAGGCTAAAAAGCGGCTCTGAGAGAATGGTCTTTGCGGGATAAAAATAATCATCAGCAACATAATAGCGAACGGAAATGCGTTGGAAGGAAGGCATAGGGCGTGCGTGGCGTCATCCGTGGGTGGTGGCAGCCACGAATTTTCTGCTTGTGATGGCTATTTATTCGCTGTCGCGGTGGTTCTTCTACCGTATCAATACGGATATGTTTCCGAATGTGTCGCCGGCACATCTGCGTGAGATGTTGGCAGGCGGGGTGCGTTTTGACCTTACTGCCTTGCTCTATCTCAACTCGGTCTATATCCTCTTGATGCTATTGCCGCTGCCGACTAAGGTGCGCAATAACGCACATTATCAGCGTGTTGCGAAGTGGTTCTATTGGTTGCCCAACGCCATAGGTATCGTCGTGAACTGCGTGGATATGGTGTATGTCCGCTTCACCGACCGCCGCACTACCTGCACTTTCTTCTCTGAGTTTCAGAACGACGGTAACCTAGCATCGATTTTCTTTCAAGCCGTGGCGCAGTATTGGTATGTGAGCCTGTTTGGCGTGGCGATGCTAGTGCTGTTGGTGGTATGCTCTCACCGTAGGTGGCATATAGAGGAGCAGCGTAAGTGGTTGTATTACAGCGGGGAAACGGCTATCTTGCTGGTATCGGTTTATTTCTCGGTAATAGGTATTCGTGGCGGTTTCGGCAGTTACACGCGTCCAATCACTATCTCGAATGCGTTGCAATACACCAACACTCCGCAGGAGACATCTATCCTGCTCAATACGCCGTTCTCGCTGATGAAATCGATTGAGAACGAGACTTATGTGAACCCGCATTACTATACTGATGAGCAGTTGGATAGCCTGATGACGCCTATCCATACGCTCGCCGTGGCGACAGAGCCCCAAAGGCAGCCGCTCAATGTGGTGGTGCTGATCTTGGAGTCGTTTTCGAAAGAGTATATCGGTTTCTATAATCACGACCTCGACGGCGGAACTTATACAGGCTATACTCCGTTCCTCGATTCGCTCTTGGCGCACAGCGTAACATACAGATACTCTTATGCTTCCGGGCGCAAGTCGATAGACGCCATGCCCTCGGTGCTGTCGTCGATACCTATGCTTATCGAACCGTATATCGTTACGCCATATTCGACCAATGCCGTCTCTTCGCTGGCAGACTGCTTGAGGCGGAAAGGCTATACCACGGCGTTCTTCCACGGTGCGCCCAACGGCAGTATGGGATTTCAGGCTTACGCTCGTTCGGCAGGTTTCGGGGCATACTATGGCATGGACGAGTACGACGGACCGGAGGCATTTGACGGCACTTGGGCTATCTGGGACGAAGAGTTCTTGCAGTACTATGCCCGAACGATGAGCCGAATGAAAGAACCGTTTATGACAGCGGTCTTTACGGCTTCGAGCCATCATCCGTTCCGTGTGCCTGCTCGCTACGAAGGCGCGTTCCCCAAAGGCACGCAACCGATACACCAATGTATAGGCTATTCTGATCATGCGCTGAGTGAGTTCTTTGCTTTTGCCCGCACGCAGCTGTGGTTTGAGCATACCCTCTTTGTCCTTACTGCCGACCATACCAACCAACTGACGCACACCGAGTACACCAATGCAAAGGGGCTGTACGAGGTGCCGATTGCCTTCTATGGCGCAGGCTTGCAGGGAGAATTGCGCACGCAAACACCGGTCAGTCAGACCGACATCATGCCTTCGGTGCTGGGCTGCTTGGGGTATGACGCTCCGTATTTCGCTTTTGGCGAGGACGCACTCACCGGCACGAAACCGCACCCATACGCCGTATGCTACAACAACCCTGTCTATCAGATACTATCCGACAGCCTGCTCTTGCAGTTCGATGGGCAGCAACTGACGGCGGTGTATAACTTCCAAGACGACCGCCGCTTGCAGCATAATCAGATTGAGCAGATGGCTGACGACCCCGAGGTGCAGGCGATGCTTGCATACCTAAAAGCATATATCCAACAATATATCTCCCGAATGGTGGAGAATAGACTAACTATCAGATAATATGGAGATTAGAGTAGATAAATACCTGTTTGCCATGCGTCTCTACAAGACGCGTACTATCGCGGCTGATGCCTGCAAGAAAGGGCGTGTAACGATGGGCGGCGCGCAACTGAAGCCCGCCCGCACTTTCCATATAGGTGATGTTTTTTCGGTGCGCAAGGGGCCGATAACCTACACCTATCGTATCAAGCAACTATCGGAAAACCGTCTTGGCGCGAAACTTGTGCCTGATTATCTGCAGGATATCACTGCTCCCGACCAATTGGAGTTGCTCGAACTGGCACGCCTCGCCGGGCAAACCGGGCGCGACCGTGGCACGGGAAGACCTACCAAAAAAGACCGCCGAGAGATAGAAACATTCCTCAGCGATGACTATTTAGACACAATAGATTTTGACGATGAAGATGAAGAATAAAAAGGAAAACATTGCCGAATATATCCTCTACTTATGGCAGATAGAGGACTACCTGCGGGCTTTCCCTGCACAGGCGGACGCTACGACCGAGTTGCACGACATCTGCGAGATGATGCACCGCGAGGGTGTGGCAGAGAGCGGACATATCCAATTGGCTAAGAACGCCCTTGCCGAGATGGAAGAACTGCACCTGCTCTTGGCAGACAAAGAGGCGTCGTATCGTGCGGCGGTGCTGCAACTCACACCTGCTTTGGCACTCTTTAAGGCAAAGACAGACCGCCCCGCGATGTCGGATGTAGAGGCATGCTTGACGCTACTGTATCAGATTATGTTGCTCCACTTGCAGCACCACCCGGTGTCCGGCGAGACCGAGGCGGTACAGCAACAAGCCACCTCGCTGCTCCGATACCTCAGTCGCACCTATCGCGACAACAAAGACCTTGAGGACAATGCATAATGATGAATGCATAATGCATAATGGATTGGTCCATTAATCGTTAACAGAGAACGAAAGATGACAACGAAAGAGCGTTTTTCACATATCCTGTCGTGGTTTGCGGAGAATATGCCGGTGGCGGAATCGGAACTGCACTACGATAATGCGTTTCAACTGCTGGTGGCGGTGATGCTCTCGGCGCAGTGTACCGACAAGCGTGTTAATCAGGTTACGCCCGCTTTGTTTGCGGCTATGCCTACGCCCAAAGCGATGGCACAAGCCTCTGTAGATGAGGTGCTTAGGTATATCCGTTCGGTTAGTTACCCTAACGCCAAAGCCGCGCACTTGGTAGGTATGGCACAACGGCTGCAAGAGGTGTATGGTGGGCAAGTACCCGATAACATCGACGACCTGCAGACGCTTCCCGGGGTGGGGCGCAAGACCGCCAATGTGGTCTGTGCTGTGATTTGGAACCAACCCACGATGGCGGTGGATACGCATATCTTTCGCGTTTCCGAGCGGTTGGGACTGACCACGAATAGCAAATCGCCCTTGCAGACCGAAAAACAACTAGTGCGCTATATCCCCGCCATGCTCATCCCCAAGGCACACCATTGGCTCCTGCTCCACGGCAGGTATGTCTGCCAAGCCCGCACTCCGCATTGCGCCGACTGCGGACTCGCCCCCTACTGCCGATACCATAGCAGGATATAAGGGGGGGAATCATAAGGCTTGTGAGGTGGGGGCATGACCCGCGACAGACTCGCGATAATGTGGCTGATACAATACCCTAATTAACATTCTTCGCATTGTATTCTCTCTATCATTAAGTTATTGTTAAATATACCTTTTCTGTTGCATATTTGCGAGAAATGTAGTACCTTTGCGGCGAGAATGTGATGAATGTTTTTATTGTCCACCTAACAAACACCACTATAAATGATATACCTCGCTTACATACGACGCAAACGCCACACATCGTTTTATACGGCTGCTTGCGGTGTGTCTGCTGCTGTGGTAACTATAGATTTTCGTAAGGTATATTGGCTCCCCTTATTAGGATTTCCGGCTTTGTGGTCTGAAATCCTTTTTCTTTTTGGGTGCATCTCGGATAGGGCACTGAATCTTAACAATCGTACATTTTGGCATCTCTGTGCCAAACAGCATAGGATGTGCATAGGATACGCATAGGATAGGCTGACGATAGACCACATCTTCGCACCACAAAATCTTAACAAAAAGCACTTTTTTGATACCTGATAATAACTATATTTAAACAGAAACCAACCACTACGAATATGAAAAAAATATACTTCTTGGCATTTTTATTTTTATGCACTTTCCTAACCATCGGAACAAACACCGCGTGGGGAGCAGAAATTACCTTTGGACCAGATTGGAATGCATTATTTGCTACATCTTATAATGGACAAATTCCCTCAGTTAAAGCAAATTCTTTGAATTTAGAGGGTTCTATCACTCCTGTAACTATTAGGGTTGCTAATGGTACTTCTACTAATGGATTCGTAAAAACATCGGATTTTCGTGCATATAAAGGATATAAAATAACAATCTCATCGACGGAAAATATTACGAAAATTACATCTGTAAAAGGTGGAAAGAATTTCTCTTCAGGCATAACAGCAAATGTTGGAAAGTTGTCAATTTCTAACGATGCAATCAATTGGTCTTCTAATGCACCAGATATTAAGTCTGTAGTTTTTAGTATTTCAGGTACTGTTAGTTTTGCCTCTTTTACTGTTACTTACGAAACAGGTGGTTCTACTCCCACTTACACCGTAACCTATGATGCAAATGGAGGTGCGGTCAGTCCTGCAAGCGATAGTTATACCAATACTCCTATCAACTTGCCTATTCCGACTATAGAGGGCTGTTATTTATTTGATGGTTGGTACACTGCCAAAACAGGAGGAACACAAGTACAATCTCCATACACTCCCACTGCCAATATAACTCTATATGCCCATTGGACAGCACAATCCAATAAATTGAGTACACCAACCAATTTGAAGACAACCGACATCACAAGCAATAGTGCTAAATTATCGTGGGATGCTGTTCTGCATGCAAGCAGTTATACTATTTCGTATATGGAGGAGAAAAACAACACTCCAAATGATATAGAGGATATTACATCAACCACTTACACATTAGATGGTTTGCTTCCTAATACATACTATATTTGGTCAGTAAAAGCCATTGGCGATGGTACTACCTATTGTGACAGCGAGGGAAGTCAAACAACAGGCGACTTCACCACCGCTGCCCTGCCGAAATATACCATCACTTGGAGTACGCCAACCGGCACAAGTACTACTGAAGTTACTCCGGGCGACAAGGTTGTGTTGCCTACCACTGAACCAATAGCCCCATATAGTTGTTCAGAGAAAGTTTTTGTGGGGTGGAGTGAAACGAATGTTGGCACCATTGGCACAGATGATGCCCCCGCTTTCATTACTTCTCAAACTATTCCTAATTCTAATATTACCTACTACGCCGTGTTTGCTACAAAAACAACTATGGGCGGAAGTCAAGATATTGTATTTGATGTTAAGAGTATTGCCCAGAAAAATAGTTGGAAAAACGGGATACAGTACTCAAATTACACTATTGCGCCAATTACTATTACATATTCAGGTGGGGGCAATGACGGTAAATATTATTCTTCTGATAATTCTTGGCGTAGTTACAGTGGAGGCAGTGTTGTGGTGAGTGGAGGTTCGATTTCGGAGGTAATTTCAACCCCTCAACAGACATTTACGAAGCAAACAGATGGAACATGGAAATATACAGGAACAGAAACTGTTAAGTTTACCCAATTTACCATAAAAACTGCTGTTGTCAGTTCTACTTACACCGACTATGTTACCGGTTGTGTAGATTGTACCGCCCCCGCGGAGGCATTGGCATTGACATTGTCGCAGGAAACTGCCAACTTAGGAGCGGATGGTATGGTGCAGACATCATTCTCCACTACGGGTGGTAATGGGGCAATAATAGACTATGCTATCAATCCAACCATTGGTGCTAATCTCGATAAGACAAACAAAACTATTACTTTCTCTGCCATAGGCACATACACATTGACAGCCTCGCAGTTGTACACCACCATTGATGGAACAACCTATTGTGGCGGAAAGGATAAAAAGACTATCACTGTTACTAACACGCCGGTACTCTATTTCCCGACCACGCTTGCCGACCCGATTGTGTTTGGTAAAGTGGAATGTGGCGGAAATACTCCTTTGACGGATAAACAAACCATCAGCCTGCGGGGGTATAACCTGACAGGTGATGTTACCGTTACCGTAACCGGCGACTACAAAATTGCCGGCACCGAGAGTACCGCATTGGCGGATTATACTACCTCTCTTACGCTGCCGAAAGACGCTGTAAGTGGTTCATCTGCAAGCGTTTATGTGCTTTCTACCCCCCCCATGCAGAGCAGCAGTCCCACAACGGGAAAGGTTACATTTACCACTGCTGGAGGTAATACATTAGAGGTAAATCTTTCCACACCTGATATCACTTGTACCGAATACACCCTCACACTCAACGACCGCGGTACAACCACTTCGGCAGGAAACTATCTTGCCGGTGCGGGTGTCCCCAAACCCACCGACCCGACGGGAGTATGTACCGAGCCGATTAACTATATCTTCGATGGTTGGGCAACCGCCGAAGTGGCAGAAGGCAGCACCGCCTATACCAAAGTGCCCTTCCCATACACCATGCCCGCCGCCAATACCACCCTCTACGCGGTGTATAAGTATGAGGGGAATACCATATCGGATACACAATTTAAGAGAGGGACATTGGACGATTTGGTAGATGGGCAAAAAGTAGTAATAGTAGAACAAGACGCAAAAAAAGCCCTCAATTCCAAAACGTATCAAAGTTATTATCTTACGGCTACGGCTGTTACCATAAACAATGATTTGATCGACGTAACAAATAATGCGCTAATATGGGAACTCAAAAAGAACGGAAGTAATTATTCTTTTCTACAAGATGGCAAGTACTTAAATATCACAGAATCTTCTACCCATTATAATCTTACAGTTACATCTCAAGAGGATAGTTGGAGCATAGTTGCATTCGGAGATGGATATAGCCTGCAAAGTACAACTTATGCGGACTACTATGCCGTGTATAACTCGAAATATACTGAATATACGACTGATAAGACCGCATACGCATTGCAATTCTACATTCCTGTGGCTATTCAGGAATACACCACCGCTCCCTCTTGCACTCCGTGTATCAAGGGAACGGATGATATTACCGTTACTTCTGCCCAAGGCATTTGGGTAGAGGCGGTAACGCCATTGAATATCACCGCAACCAATCTGGACAAGAACGCTGACGGAGCCAAAGTTACCATTACCGCCACATCTTTGACCGGCGGTTTTACACTCAAGACACAGGGAACCAATAGCAGTGGCAGCGAATCGGTAACACTCGAAACCGGCTATAGCAACAGCATATACAATGCCAACCTAACGGTAGTCTATTCTCCGACAGCAGACAATATCATCGAAGAGGGGAAAATCGCTCTGCGTGTTTATCGTACCAACGGCACGACTACCTATGCCACCGACACTATCATTGTGCGTGGTAGGTCGTTACCGGCAGAGTTTGTATTTGCAGCCGAGACCACCAATGGTTGGGTGGCTCTCCCTGCCGATTTAGGCACCAGTTCTACCGATGCGGTTAAAAAGCCATACACGATTTCCGTGGACGATAACGCAGCCCCGACAAAGGCTACCTTAGCCCCGCAAAGTGCGCTCTATTCTGCGGCTATACGCTCTACAGTCAATGCCGTACCAACAGGACTGCGCTTCAAGGCAGGCGAAAAATATCTGCAAGGCTCTCAGTCCCAAGGGGAAACCAAGGTGTGGCTGTCTTCCACCAACAGCGAGCAGATGCAGTCGTGGGAGTTGCATAGCAGCAATCTCACCGACTACTTTGTGCGCCTGCGAGCAGCGGAAGAAGGACGCTATCTATCCTACAACGCCACACAGGACAAGATAGCCAACTACAAGCAGGAGAGTCGCTTGCGTATTTTGCCTGTAGAGAATACCTGTGTGCGCTATGACGCACCGAATATCAGTGTGCATGCACTCATCTCTACAAGCATTACTTTTGTTTGGGAGGCAATAGCGGGCGTCACTGACTATGAATACAGCCTTGACGGTGAAAAGACATGGCAGGCGTGCGGCGACATCGAGACACTCGGCACGGAAGTTAAATGGACATTGGCAAACCTGAAATCCGAAACCAAGTACACCGTTTATATCCGTGCCAAGGTGGCAGACGGCAAGAGCAACTGCTCGGCTTCCGATAGTGAGACCTTCACCACCCCCACTTGCGACGATGTACCTGTCGATTTGTGGGTATCGCCTACCGCCAATGCCGCTACTATTATGTGGAGTGCCAAGGCGCCAACCGCTACCGTAAAAATCTATGCTGACGAACAAGGAACTACATTGGTCAAAGAAACACTCAACGCAACCACACCTTGTAAGATAATCGGCTTGGAGCAGAATACGGACTACTATTACCAAGTGTTGGCGGGCGGTTCGTGTGCTTCGGCAATAGCGCATTTCAAGACAGAGTCAAACGAGGTGAGCATCGTCGAATGGAAGAAAGATGCCGTTATCGTGGACTTGAATACCGAAGTAACCGATGCCGACGAAGTCAGCATCTTGGTCGAAGGGCAGAAGACCCACGGTACCAACAACAATGTAGCCGATGACCTGTTCTTCAGCAAATACTATGAGGCAACAGGAAGTGTGAAACTATTTGCAATATATAATGGTACCACATCAAAGATAAATTTAACTCCATATACTGTTAAAATAGGGCAATATAATAATAATTCTGCAAGTTGGAATAGTATCATTCAACTGAAACAATATGGTAAAGAAACAGGTTTTATTGATAGTGGTGAAGAAATTATAGTTTATTCTGCAGGGCAATATCCCGATTGCAATGTGTCGTCCGAGGATGATTGCAAGATAATGAAGTGCGTGATAGATAATGGTAAATTTGATTTGACGACGGCTTACTTAAATAAATCAGGTGTTGTATTTGGTGGAAACCAACAATTAGTATTATGTCAAGATGGCAAACCTATAGATATATTGGGGAGTATCTCGGATAATTCAGAAGCAGGTCTTCCTATTGCAGTTACAGAAAGGCCATCGTGGGGTGATGGAAAAGGTTGGGTAGGTTATGGTTGTAATGTGCAAAATGAGACTGAGAAAATAGCAATAAGTACGAATCGTTCTTTGTTAATTCGCAAGAAAGTAAAGAGTGGTGCAAATACACTGGTTCGAAATGTCAATAGCAGATTTAATACATTAGGAAAATATGACAGTACAGATCCTGCTAAATGTGTTGAGGGTGAATGGAATGGTATGCAAATACCAGACTATGTTGAAGATAATGGGGTTGATGCTTCTTGCAAGGGCTTTGAATATGTATCTGACTTCAACTACAACGACTATTATACCACCTACGATTCTATCGCCAATCTGGAGATAAAGGGCAATCGTAATGAGGACGGAACATACACAATACCTATTCCAAAACTGGATACAATGGCTTGTACCAACTTGCGTCTGCAACTCAAGAAGAAAGGTACTATTCAGGCAACACATGAGGAGAAAGTGCCAATTATTATTTACAAAACTACTGACACCAAGAATAGCGAGTTCTTCGGCGAGAAACTGACCGATGAGGTATGCGCCACCTGCGATGTGGTAGTGCGCGACAATGCACAACTCTCGCACATTGCGGGCGGTAAGCAGCAGTTCCGCGATATGTATGTCTATACGGGTAGTAGTCTGAATATACCTGCGGAGCAAACTATGTCGCTCAACAAAGTATGTATGTTTGCCACCAACGACAATGTTTCGTATGCCGTTATCAACAATAGCAATGATGCCGCTGCGGCTATCTCTGTAAAAGAGGTCAGCCACGTCAAGCGCATTGACGGACGCTATTGGTACCCGTTCTCGCTGCCCTACGACTGCAACATCGCTGACATCGTCCAACTCAACGGACAGCCGCTTGGTGTCTATGGTACCGATTGGGGTATCAAGTACTACAATGGTTATGAGAGACAGAAAGATGGCAACAGTACCACCCACTATGGCGAGGTGTCCAAATACTGGACAATGATGCCCGAAGATAGCGTACTCAAAGCCTACACCGGTTATATCATCGGGCTGTTTGTACCTGCTGCCGATGAACCGCTGATGAAGTCGGTTAATTTCCCGCCTGCTACCGAGAGTGCTTACACCGAAAATGCGGACTCTAAGACAACACCTATCACCAACTGGTCGGTCAACCTGAGTGCTAAACCACGCCACCATGGCTGGAACTTTGTCGGCTCACCGTATATCTCGCTCTTTGGCTCGAACAATAATACATTGGGCGAGGGGCTTTACAACACCCAAGTGCAGATGGGGTGGACAGATGCCTTAGGAAACCAACGAGGCAAAGACCACATCTATGTGTCTATCCCCAATGGTGGAAATACCAACACCTACACACAGGCACTGGCTTCGGGCGTTACGATTTATCCGTTCTCGGCATATTTCGTGCAGGCGATAGACCCGACCAATAATCAGAGCAATACTTTGAGCCTGACCTACAGCAAAGCCAACCGACACTTGCTCGCCTCCCCGGCTCGTGCGGCAGCAGACGCATCACCGCTGATCTTGGCGGAGTTGGATATCCGCTGCGGTGCGCTCCACGACAACACGGGTGTACTGGTGAGCGATGACTACTCCGTGGATTATGAGATAGGCGACGACCTCTACAAGATGTACGCCGCTGCGGCTAAACCGCAACTCTATACCACCGACGCAAGCAGCGAGAAGATGGCTTACCAAGCCTTGCCCGACCCGGCGGCACACGCTGTTCCGCTCGGCATATACCTGCCCGCTGCGGGCGACTACACCTTGTCGCTTAATCGCTCTGTGAGCCGATTGGAGGCTGCCGAGGCGGTTTATCTGCTCCACGACGGAAAGGTGGTAGCCGACTTGCTCCAAACTGACTATACGCTTACGGCTGCCGCGCGTGGTACGCTCAGCGGCTACACGCTCGATATCCGCCGTGCGCCGAAGATGCCTACCGACATCCTCCCCGCCGCCGGCGATGCGCCCTACCTGATAGCCCGCGATGGAGTGCTTACCGTGGCTAACCTACCCGCAGGCGCTATGGTGCAGGTATATGATGTGTTAGGGCGTGTCCTCTTGCGCACCACTGCCACCGAGCAATCGCTCTCCGTGCCCGCTGCGCAGACAGGTGTCTATACGGTGCTTATCACCACCGACAACCTGCAAACCGTACTCAAAACCCTACTTCGCTAACCTGCTTTTCTCTATTTCTATCTAACCCTACGAAAATGAAAAAAGTATATTCTATACTCCGCCTCAAGACACTATCGCTGCTCTTGTTGCTCTCCTGGCTGCCCGCTGTGGCACAGTACACTCGTCCCGTGCTTGGTATAGTGGACGATATGCATTCCACCACCCGCTCGGTGTGCGCTGTACAGTCCGACTCTGCGGCACGCGACCACCGCGTCTGGACACCCGCCCGCAACGGCTATCGTGTAACCGAGGCCGGAGCAGAACGACCGACTATGGTGGGAAATATCTGCTCTATCGGTGCTGAACGCGCTGCCGTGAATGCGTGCTATACGCAGGCTACGGCGGCTATGGCTGCCCCGCTATCGGAGATAGGGGCTATCTCGCCTTACGAGGATACCCCGACAGAGATGTCCCGTCCGCGCCGTGTCAGCCCGGGCGGCGGTATAGGCGAACCCGGAGCGCTGCCTGTCGGCGATGTGCCGTATCCGTTCTTCGCCCTTTGCTTAGCAGCCTATTGGCTCTCCGCCCGCCGCAAGAAAGCCTAAGAAATCACTCAACACCCGTCGCAAGAAGGTGTAAGAGGAAAGAAAAAGCAGATAGAAATGCTATTTTTACCACAAAAAAGACATTTCTATCTGCTATTTTTCGTATAAAAAAAGACATTTCCATCTGCTTTTTTTATTGAGCCGCTTCATCGTGCATTCATTAAATGCCATATAAAGTTCGTTAGAGCGCAGTGGACACCGGCCATTGAATACACTATGGTTCTCTGTTAAGACCCACCATTGCGTCCACAGACTTATGGAATCCCCGGAATAGCGGTTAATTCGTTAAGACAATGGAGAAAAGAAGGATATGAAAAATTGGCAACCTTTTTTAATACAACTAAGAGTATTACAAGAGTAGTATCAGGGTATTATTTGGTTCGCTTAATCACATACTAATCACATACTAATCACATACTAATTACATAGTACGGTAAGGGGGCATATAGTAGCCAAACAGGGCGCAAACTATGGACTGGAAAGATAAAAATAAGACAAAATAACGATTAGACATGTAATTGCCATTGGTTTTTCAATATATAATTACCATATAATTAGACATGTAATTGTGTATTCATCATTATGCACTTATGCATTGAATAAAGCATTCTTGATTTGGTGCGGTTTGCGCCAAAAAACGGGTTGCGGTTGCGTATATCAGATTTTTGTAGTAACTTTGTGCGCTATTTGTACCAATAGCCCTCAACGAGTAATAAACAGATATATAGCAATTTGATATATGAAGAAGTTTAATGAGTACAAACAACTCAATCTGCCGGAGTTGAGCCGAGAGGTATTGGCGGATTGGGAGAAAGAAGACCTATTCCACAAGAGTATAGAGACACGCGAGGGACACCCTGCGTTCCTTTTCTTTGAGGGTCCCCCTTCTGCCAACGGTATGCCGGGTATTCACCATGTGTTGGCGCGTACTATCAAAGATACTTTCTGCCGCTATAAGACCATGCAAGGGTATCAGGTGCGCCGTAAAGCCGGCTGGGATACACACGGACTGCCCGTAGAACTGGGTGTGGAGAAGATGCTGGGCATCACCAAAGAGGATATAGGTAAGAAAATCAGCGTGGACGAATACAACGCTGCCTGCCGACGCGAGGTGATGAAATACACCAAAGAGTGGACGGCACTGACCAAGCAAATGGGCTATTGGGTGGATCTGGAGAACCCTTACATCACTTACGACAATAAGTATATCGAGACCTTGTGGTACTTGCTCAAACGCCTGTACGATAACGGTTATCTTTATAAGGGTTACACCATTCAGCCCTATTCTCCCGCTGCGGGAACGGGCTTGTCGTCGCACGAGTTGAACCAACCGGGGTGTTACCGAGATGTGAAAGACACCACTTGCACGGCTCAGTTCCGTATCACCGACCAAGAGGGCAGCAGTGCATATCACGACTTGTTTGCCCTTGTGGCAAAAGAGAATCTGCCGCTCTACGCCTTGGCGTGGACCACTACACCGTGGACACTGCCGAGCAATACCGCCCTCTGCGTAGGACCGAAGATTGACTATGTCGTTGTGCGTGGAGAGAACCCCTACACGAAGATTGGTGCATTGTATCTGTTGGCAGAAGCACGCTTGGCTGCTTATGGCAAGGAGTTGGGCGAGACGCCCGAGGTACTATGGCGCGGCAAGGGAACAGACCTCGTGGGGCTGCACTATGAGCAGTTGATACCGTGGGCAAAACCTGACGGCGACGCCTTCCGCATGATAGCAGGCGATTATGTAACCACCGAAGACGGTACGGGTATCGTACATATTGCGCCTACCTTTGGTGCGGACGATGCATTCGTAGCCAAAAAAGCCGACATCGCCGGAATGGTGTTCTTGACAAAGAAAGGCGAGCAGCGACCAATGGTGGACATGACGGGTAAGTTCTTCCTCTTGGAGGACTTAGACGATGCGTTCGTAGCTAAGCATATCGATGTAGAGGCATACAAGCCTTGGGCAGGACGCTTCGTGAAGAACGCCTACGACCCCAATCTCACAGACAAAGATGAGACCTTAGACATCGCTATCTGCATGGTGCTGAAAGCCGAAAACAAGGCGTTCAAAATAGAGAAACATATCCACAACTATCCTCACTGCTGGCGTACGGATAAGCCTGTCCTCTACTACCCGCTCGACTCATGGTTCATCCGCTCCACCAAGGCACGCGAGGAGATGATTCGCCTCAACAACACCATCCATTGGCAACCCGAATCGACCGGCACAGGGCGCTTCGGCAAATGGCTGGAAAACCTGAACGACTGGAACCTGTCGCGCTCGCGCTACTGGGGTACGCCGCTGCCTATTTGGCGCACCGAGGACGGCAAAGAGGAGATATGTATCGGCAGTATCAAAGAGTTGTTCGAGGAGATAGATAAGTCCGTCAAAGCCGGCTTTATGAAGACTAACCCCTGGCCGAAACATGTCGTGGGCGACTACTCGAAAGAGAACTACGACCCGAGCGTGATAGATCTGCACCGCCCGTATGTGGACAGCATCGTACTATGCTCGCCGAGCGGCAAACCGATGAAGCGCGAATTGGACTTGATCGATGTATGGTTCGACTCGGGAGCAATGCCCTACGCGCAGAACCACTATCCGTTTGAAAATCAGGACGCTCCGCGTACAGCAGATTTCATCTCCGAGGGCGTGGATCAGACGCGCGGTTGGTTCTTTACGCTGCACGCCATCCATACGATGATAGAAGACAAAGTGGCGTACAAGAATGTGATTTCTAACGGATTAGTGCTGGATAAGAACGGCAATAAGATGTCGAAACGACTGGGAAACGCCGTCGATCCGTTCGCTACATTGGATAAGTACGGAGCCGACCCGGTGCGCTGGTATATGCTCACCAACTCCAGTCCGTGGGACAACCTGAAGTTCGACCCCGAGGGCGTAGATGAGATACGCCGTAAGTTCTTTGGTACACTATACAACACCTATGGTTTCTTTGCGCTCTATGCTAATGTGGACGGCTGGCAACCCGAGTCGGCACAAGGCTTAGACAAGGCTGCGCTGACGGAGATAGATAAGTGGGTACTGAGCCGCCTCAACTCGCTCATAGAAGAGGTTACCGCCGATTACGAGGCTTATGAACCTACCAAGGCAGGCCGTGCTATATCCGACTTTGTGCAAGACGACCTAAGCAACTGGTATGTGCGCCTCAACCGCAAGCGTTTCTGGGGCGGCGAGATGGATGCCGATAAGCAAGCAGCCTATCAGACACTCTATACCTGCCTGAAGACTATTGCGCAACTGATGGCGCCCAATGCACCATTCTTCGGCGACCGACTCTACCGAGACTTAACCGGCAAGACCGTACATCTGAGCGATTGGCCAAAAGCCGACAAGGCACTCATCAACCATACCTTAGAGCGCAGTATGTACCTTGCGCAACAGGCTACATCGATGATTCTGAGCCTGCGTAAACGCGCAGAGAAGAATGTGCGCCAGCCTTTGCAGAAAGCAGTAATTCCTGCGCCCGACAAAGAGACGCTCGAGGCTCTGCTCCATGTGCAAGACCTGATAAAGAGCGAGGTGAATGTGAAAGAGTTGGTCATCACCACGGCGGAGAACTCGGAGGTGAAACTCGTGAAGAAAATCAAACCGAACTTCAAAGTATTGGGTAAGAAAGTAGGCGGCAAGATGAAAGAGTTGGCAGCCGCCATTGCGAAGATGAACCAAGATGAGATAGCGCAGTTTGAGGCTATGGGCACCTATCGCTTGGCAGATGTGGACCTGGTGAGCGAAGATGTGGATATCATCACAGAGGATATGCCCGGGTGGCTAGTGGCTAACAATGGTATATTGACCATCGCTCTCGATATCGAACTGAACAACGCGCTCATCGAAGAGGGTGTGGCACGCGAACTGATCAACCGCATTCAGAACTTGCGCAAGACTTCGGGCTTGGAGATAACCGACCGCATAGAGATTGCTATCGAGCGTCGTGAGGAGATAGCCGCAGCCGTAGAGCACTGCCGTGAGTATATCGCCTCGCAAGTGTTGGCAACAAGCCTCACCTTAGTCGATCACCTCACCGACCCCCAGACCCTCGATATGGATACCTACACAGTAAACATCACCATCAAAAAGGCATAACGATATGAAAAAGAATATCTTACGAATTGCCCTCGTGGCATTGGTCGGCGTAGTGATGACGGCGTGCGTCGGCATGGAAGCACCTACTTTCTCGCAGAGCGATCTGCTCGGATTATGGCAGGAGAACGACACAAAACACTATGTCCGTTTCACCACCGAGCAAGCCGACTCGGCGTATATGTATGCGCGTGAGTGGGATGAATCGGAGGATGTAACGGAAGGCGACCTGAAGCCTTATGGCAACGGGTGGTTCAAGTGGAAACTGGTGCAGACCGACCTGACCGAAATACACCTGATGGACAACGGCGGCGCAGAGATTCCTAAGATCTTTACGGTTACCAAACTGACCGGTAGCGAGTTGCAATACAAAGACGATTATAAAAAGACACATTCGTACCAAAAAGTGGTAAGTGTGAAATGAAACGCTTTTGGAAGATACTAGGTATTACCATCGGAGCAATAGTCGGCGTGGTGCTAGTCGTGGTGTGTGTGGCTATATGGATAGTCTTCACGCCCGAGCGACTGACACCTATCGCACGCCAGGCAGCAGATAAATACATCACCTGCGAACACGAGTTGGGCGAGGTAGATTTGACTTTCTTTTCTACCTTCCCCGAGTTTGGCTTGCGTGTGGACGGACTGTATCTGATCAATCCCACAGAGGGCGCACAAAGCGATACGCTGTTGGCAGCACCGAAGGTGGTAGCCACGGTGGATGTGGTAGAGTTTCTCAAGTATAGCCGCTTGGTTATCCATGAGTTGTCGCTGCCCGGTGCGGTGGCGAATGTATATATCGCCGAGGACGGCAAGACCAATTTTGATGTCTTTGCTCTGTCGTCAGATACCACTGTTTCAGACACCACTTCATCGGGTCTGCCGTTCGAGCAGATACACATCGACGCTGCTTCGGTGGAGGCTCGATATATCTCGTTGGTGGATAGGAAAGACAGCCTGTCGGCTTCGCTGGCGAATACAACGCTTAGCGTGCGTGCAGACGGTTGGGACGATATGTCGCTGACCTTAGCGTCGGAGGCAGTGAGTGCCTCTATGGGCGATACACAGTATGCCGACAGCCTGCAAGTAGCACTCTCCCTACCGGCTTCGGTGGACTTAGACGCCATGCATTTTGCACTCCGCAAAGCCACCCTGCAGGTGAACGAGTTTGCATTGCAGTTAGACGGTACTGTCGATGTAACGGACTCTATCGGATTAGATATGAGCGTATGCGCACGCGAGTGGCAAATCAAACCGCTGTTAGCCCTACTGCCCGCATCACTGACGGACATGCTCCGTGAGATAGAGGTAGATGGTGTGGTGTCGCTCCAAGCCGATGTGCGCGGTGTGTATAGCGAGGCGCAGATGCCGCAGGTAGATGCTCATATCGTATTAGCAGACGGCGAGGGCAAGTATGCGGCGTTGCCTTACACGCTGCGTGATGTGGCGTTGGATGCCGACGCACATATCGACCTCAATGATGACAAGGCAAGTCGTGTGCAGATTCATTCGCTGGCAGCGAAGACACGAGATACGCAGGTAGAGGCAGCAGGCGAGGTGAGCGAACTGATGGCAGACATGTTGCTCGACCTCGAACTGACTGCCGATGTACATCTGCCCGACATTGCTTATTTCTTGCCCGATAGTATGCAGGTGGAAGGCGATGCCGAGGGAAAAGTAAGTGCCAAGATACGCCTGAGCGACCTGACGGATATGCGCTTAGAGCGTGGTCGGTTCAGCGGAGATATGCGTCTGAAAGGTGTTGATTTCCAAATGGATAGCATGCTCGCTCAGTTGCCCGACACGCGTTTGCAGTTCAGTTTGCCTAACCCTAAGCCCTCGCATAAGTCGGTAGACTGGTTGGCGGCGCAGTTGTCGCTACAAGGCGTTGATTTTGAGATGATTGATGCGCTAAAAGCGCAACTCGGGCAGACCGAGGTGCAGATAGAGGCAAGCAATGTGTTGGGTAGCAGTCCGCTGCTATGCGCCGCTATCGGCTTGCAGTCAGCCGCACCGCTACACGCTGCCATGGATAGCATGGAAGCCACTATCGCAGCACCGCAACTGAAAGCGTATGCCGAGTACAACACCAAGGACTCGACCGCAGTGCCTACGCTGCAAGCCAACTTGTCGTTCGATGATCTGCGCGGGTACTACACCGATATGAAAGCCCACTTGCAGCACTCCACTTTGGAGGCTAATCTCCGTGCAGGTAAGCGCGATAAGTCGGTGCCTCGATTGGAAGCCGCAGTGCGTACACGGGCATTGGAGGCATCGATGGGCGAGGATATGCAGGTGAAGACAGGTGCGTTGTCGCTCGGTGCGTCGGCGCGATACAATAAGCAGGGCGAGAACATCCTCTTGCAATGGAACCCGAAGTTGGATGTAGATTTGCAGGCAGGAGAAGCGCATCTTGCTGCTATCGACAAGCCGATATATGTGCCGCAGATTAGTTTCACCTATTCCAATAAGGACTTCCGGATTGCCAAGTCGCAAGTGCGGATAGGCAATTCAGACTTTGCGTTGTCGGGCGAGGTGCAGAATATCGGTGCTTGGTTGCGCAAAGAGGGGGTATTGGAAGGCGAGTTGAATTTCGTGTCTGACCATACGGATGTCAATGAGTTGATGGCACTTTGTTCTGCCGACTCGGGCAGCGAGGAGCAACCTGCTACAACGCAGGCCGATAGCAGTGCGCCCGCTACGGATACCGCCAAAGATACCACTCAAGAGGCTGAGGCTTCACCGTTCTTAGTACCGCTCGGCGTAGATGTGGCACTGAATACGCACATCAAAGAGGCGGTGGTATTTAACGAAGTAGCGCACGACCTAAAGGGTAAACTCTACATTAAAGACGGTACACTGGTATTAGACGAGATGGGCTTTGTATGCAATGCAGCGAAGTTGCAACTGACCGCCATGTATCGTACCCCGCGCCGAAACCATATCTATGTCGGCTTCGACTATCACATGTTGGATATCGACATCGCCGAACTGATACGCATGATTCCGCAGTTGGACTCGATAGTACCGATGTTGCGCTCGTTCAAAGGCGCAGCGGAGTTCCATTTGGCTGCCGAGACCTACACCAACGCCAAGTATGAGTTGAAGCCTTCTACCCTGCGCGGTGCATGCAGCATATTCGGAAAAGACCTTGTTGTGATGGATAGCAAGACCTTTAGCACTATATCTAAACTGTTGTTATTCAACAAGAAAACCGAGAACAAAGTGGATAGCATATCCGCTGAACTGACGGTGTATAAGAAAGAGATAGATGTGTATCCGTTCTGCGTATCGCTCGACAACTATATGGTGGCACTAGGCGGACGGCACAACCTGGATATGACTTTCAACTACGATATCAATGTGCTATCACCTATCTACTTAGGTGTGAATGTGTCGGGTAACATCGACGACTTGAAGATTAAGTTGGCAAAGTGCAAGTTCGCCAAAGACTTCAAGCCCCACTTCCACAACGCCGTAGATACACAATCTGCCGAGTTACGGCAGATGATACGCGAATCAATGCGCAAGAATGTAAAAATCAAATAAGATATGAAGAAACTGCTTTTAACGAGCCTGTTGCTCTGTACGCTTATGGCATGTAAGAATCAAAATCCGTTCTTGTCGGAGCAGAATACTCCTTATGGTGTTCCTGCGTTTGACAAAGTAAAAATCGAGCATTATATGCCGGCTTTTGAAGCGGCTATTGCTCAAAACAAGGCTGAGATAGCAGCGATAGTATCTAATCCTGCGGAGCCGACCTTTGACAATACCATTGTAGCACTTGACCGCAGCGGACTGCTGCTGGAGCAAGTGAGTGGCGTATTCTTCAATGTGCTGGAAGCAGACGGCAATGAGGAGATGAACCGTATCGCAGAGGAGGTAACGCCGATGCTATCGAACTTGAGCGATGGTATATTGCTCAACGACAGTTTGTTCCGCCGAGTAAAGGCAGTGTACGACCAGCGTGAGCAACTGGGGCTCAACGCTGAGCAGATGCGCTTGGTAACAGAGACATACAAGCATTTTGCGTTGAACGGGGCTAACCTGCAACCCGAGCAGAAAGAGCGTCTGAAAGAAATCAATAGCGAGTTAGGCTTGCTCTCACTACAGTTTGGCAACAATGTAGTGGCGGAGACCAATGCTTACCAACTCTTCGTTACCGACGAGAATGAACTGAAAGGTCTGCCCGAGAGCGCGAAAGCCGCAGCCAAAGAGGAGGCCACAGCGGCAGGTCGCCCCGATGCATGGCTCTTCACGCCGAAGCGCACGAGTTTTACGCCGGTGCTGCAATACTGTGAGAACCGTGAGTTGCGCAAAGAACTGCTGATGGCATACACCACTCGCGGCAACCACGACAATGAATACGACAACAAGGCGGTAATCGTAAAGACGATGAAGTTGCGTGTAGAGAAAGCGCACCTCTTTGGATACGATTGTCCTGCTGACTATATCTTAGCCGACTGTATGGCAAAGGACGCTAAGACCGTAGATGCTTTCCTGCAATCGGTATGGGAACCGAGTCTGAATGCAGCCAAGCGTGAGGCAGCCGAGTTGCAGGCCTTGATGAATGAAGACTTGCCCGGCGAGGAGTTGCAGCCATGGGATTGGTGGTACTATGCAGAGAAACTGCGCAAAGCCAAATACGACCTTGATGAGGAGCAACTGAAACCCTATTTCGAGTTGAGCAATGTTCGCAGGGGCGTGTTTGAGTTGGCACACAACCTGTATGGGCTGAACTTCGAGCAACTGACGGATATGCCTGTTTACAACCCCGAAGTAGAGGTATTCAAAGTATCTGACGAGGAAGGAAACTTGGTAGGTATTCTCTATACCGACTATTTCCCACGCGCAGGCAAGCGCCCGGGAGCATGGATGAACAATATCCAAAGCCAGTATGTGGACGCAGAGGGTGTGGATCATCGCCCCGTAATCATCAATGTAGGTAACTTCAATAAGCCCACCAAGGGCAACCCGTCGTTGCTCTCGATGGACGATGTAGAGACACTGTTCCACGAGTTCGGACACGCTCTCCATGGTCTGCTATCAAAGGCCACCTATAAGAGTCTGTCGGGAACGAACACACCGCGTGACTTTGTGGAACTACCGTCGCAGTTTATGGAGAACTATTGCTATCGCCCTGAGATAATGAAAACTTATGCGTTCCACTATCAGACAGGCGAAGTGATACCCGATTCGCTGATCCAAAAAATCAACAATGCTAAGACCTTCAACCAAGGGTTTGTAGAGACCGAACTGCTCTCGGCATCGATATTGGATATGGATTATCACGAGATCACCGACACTACGGACTTTGATGTGAATGTATTTGAAGCCGAATCGATGGCAAAAATGCAGATGATTCCGCAGATTATCACCCGCTATCGCTCCACTTTCTACAACCATATCTTCACAACGGGTTACGAGGCAGGTTATTACAGTTACACTTGGTCGGCCGTATTGGACGCAGATGCTTTTGCTGCGTTTGAGGAGACGGGCGATGTGCTCAACCCCGAAGTAGCAAAGCGTTTCCGCCACCTGCTAGAGCAAGGCGGTACACGCGATGCAACCGAACTCTATCAGGAGTTCCGCGGCAAGCCTGCGGACGCTAAGTACCTGCTTGAGCGCAAAGGTTTTGTAGAGTAGTTTTCTAAGGTTGTCGATGTGGATGTGATAGCCGGAAACCAACATTCCTTTTGGGCAAAAGTCCGGCAATGAAGCGGTAAAGATATGGCAATGAAGTTTCTTGCTCGCAGTACGCGTATGCCTCTGCCGATAGCGTTGGTGCTGTCGGCAGTGGTGTTGTGCGGTTGGATACCGGCGTTTATGGCTCAAGATTGGCGTTTGGTACTTCCGACAATGCTGTTGGCGGTGCTGAATGCGTTTGTGTTTTGGGGCTTTACCATACAGACCAAATTAGTTTCGCTGCGTGAGTGGGACGGCTTGCCTATTTTTATCTATCTGCTGTCGGCAACGGCTTGTACGCAGTATGCCACCTACTGGCAAGGGCAAGTGGCGGTATTGGGCGGGCTGATTGTGTTGTATGGTTTGCAGCGGTGTTTCCGCGAGGAAGAACCGACAGAGACCGCATTCTTGAGTTCGCTGTTGCTATGCTTGTGCTCGTTGGTGTTGCCGGATATGGTGTGGCTCATAGCCGTGCTGTGGGTGGCATTTATGATACTGCACTGTTTCGGTTTGCGCGTATGGCTCGCTACTCTGATAGGCGCAAGCGTGTTTGCCGTTTATTTTCTGATAGCCCTATATTTCGGTTGGATAGACAATGTGTATGGGGCGTTGTTTGTGCGCCGATGGCTGTTCGGCGGTGCGATGTGGTGGCGCGAGATAGCCACTGCGGTGGTGATTATGTTGGCGATAGTGTATGGGATAGGCGCGATGCTGCGTGTGGATAGGGATAGCACCAACCAGCAGAACTCGCTGCTATTGTTCGTGTTGCTGTTTGTGGTCTGTGCCGGACTGTCGTTAGCACCGATGTCTTGCTCGGCATTTGCAATATGCCATTCGATGATGCCGATGCTCTGCTTGGTGTATGTGGGGCTGGCAGTGTTGTATTTTAGGCAGGAAGAGAGTATCGCCCGCGGCGTATGGTATTGGCTGAGCATTGTGCTGCTGATAGGGTGCTATGTACTCAATCTGATGCTGTGATTTCTTGGACAGACATTGCTTTTGCCTTGTCATTTTACCTTTGTTTTGTCGTCAGTTTTGCTCATTAACACTCACTCAGTTTTGCAGCGTCGTTTGGTCGCCATATTGTTGAGTCTCTGTTGGTTTCTTCCGAGCAGGGCAGACAACAACGCACGCTTGGAGGACATCATTGGGGATATCTATGAGCAACTCACCGAGATTAGTGCCACCGACTATGAGGAACTGCAAGACCAATTGCTCAACCTCACCGAACACCCTATCGACCTCAACTCTGCTCGTGCCGATGACCTCGAGCAACTGCCTTTTCTGAGCGATCAGCAGATAGACGCTATCTTGCTCTATGTGTATGAACACCCGATACACGACTTATCCGAACTGCAACTGATTGATTGTCTGCAAGATTACGACATACGCAACCTTCGCCCGTTTGTTTGTGTGATGCCCGTAGATACCGTGCAACACCTCGCAGTCAAGGAGGTGTTTCGCTATGCTCATCATGAGATTATCACTCGTATCGATGCCCGCAATGTGGAGCAGTTTACGGGCGACCCGATATTCTTCCAAACACGATACAAGTTTAACTACCAAAACCGTGTGCAATTTGGTGCGCAACTGCGTCGTCCCGCAGGCGGAGGAGCCGATGATTTGCAGTACGGCGGGTATCTGATGCTTCGCGATATTGGCGTAATGCGCACCCTGGTGGCGGGTAATTACCAAGCCTCTTTCGGACAAGGACTGGTGTTTGCCAACGCAGCGCGCTATGGCAAGTCGCGCTATGTGCTCAATGCGGGCAAGACTATCGACGGACTGAATCGATACACGGGTGTGGACGGAGGGGGACTGCATGGCACCGGCACCACTCTGCAATGGCATGTAGGCGGGTTGCGTATCGATTGGTCGGCACTATACTCGCTGCAACGCACGCAAGACACAGTGCGCCATCATCTGCTCGGTACGAACCTCACTTTTCGCTATCGGCAACTGAAAATAGGTCTGACGGCAGCCGAGCACATCTACTCCGACTCGGTTTTTCCGTACCGTGATATGCGCTACAACAAACACTATTTTCGGGGCAACCGACAAGGCGTAATGGGGCTGAATTTCCGCTACAACTATGGTTTGTTTGACCTCTTCGGTGAGGTAGCCGTGGCGCAGAACAGGCGATGGGGCGTAGGTGTAGAGGTGGGCAGCCGTATCACTCCGACGCAGGGTGTGGGGCTACTGCTGCTCTATCGCTACTACTCGCCGTGGTTCGACAATCCGCAGGGCTACGCTTTCTCTGAGACCTCACGGCTCAACGATGAGAACGGCGGCTACATCGGCTTTCAGATAGACCGCCTGCGCCATTGGCAATGGACAGGGTATGCCGATGTGTTCCGCTTTGCCGACATCAAGTATGGTATTCCTTATGCGCCCTCGTGGGGCTACGATGCCATGCTTGAGACGGCCTATCTGCCCAATAGCGAAGCCGATATTCGCCTGCGGCTGCAAGCCAAACAGAAAGCACGGCGG
Organism: uncultured Bacteroidales bacterium; assembly: GCA_900542355.1. Taxonomy (GTDB): domain Bacteria; phylum Bacteroidota; class Bacteroidia; order Bacteroidales; family Paludibacteraceae; genus Colicola. The sequence goes on from UQNE01000002.1 coordinate 116,769, forward strand.
GACACCTACAGTGCGCGATTGCAGGTGAATTGGACAGACGGGCAATGGCGGTTGCGCACACAAATGAATGCCAATATCGTTGCCGACAGCACGCGGCAGGTATCCTACGGACTGAGCATACACCAAGACATACAATACACTTTTTCGGCAGTACCGCTGACGCTGCAACTGCGCTTGCAGGGCTTCGACGCACGCCACTACTACAATCGCATTTACAACTACGAAAACGATGTGCTCTACGGCTATTCCGTTCCCGCTGTCTATGGGCAGGGCGGACGGATATACCTGAATATGCGATGGCAGATTATCAGGCAGTTGGGGCTATACTTGCGCGTCAGCAACACCGTCTATGCGCCCTCGTGGGTAGCCGCCCATCCCGGCGTTTCTGCGACACGAACCGATATCCACTTGCTCCTGCGTGCTACACTCTGAGCAGGGAATACTTAATTGATTTAGATAGAAGGAAAATGACATTTTGTTTACTTTTCTGCCGAAAAACGAACAAAATGATTGTTTGGGTGCTAAGTCTTAGGTCTCGACAAGGTCTCGACGAGAGTCCGACAAAGTTGGCTCAAAGTCGGGATAACAAAAAGATAGGAAAACAGGCGAAAAAGTAGAAATTGTATGGATAAGGAGGATTAGGAAAAATGAAGGAAACGAGCGAAAGGAAAGAGTCAGTCGAACAACTCCATCAATACATCCAACGAACGAGGCGATTGCCAATCATCGATTTGGTCGGCGAAATAGTTGCAAAGGGCTTGTAGTTGCTGCTGCCGCTCGCTGCGTGAAGAGGGTACTTGTACCAACTCGGGGTGGATCTCCTCGTCGATACCGAATCCCAAGAGCGCAGCCAAGTCTACCAAGAAACGGATGTGCAGGTTCTCCGGCTGCGGAGTGGTGTCTAACTTTTGCACGACGGAGGTCAGATAGTCGAACAAGACGGTGTCTTCCATCGGGTGGCGCAGCGTGCGGTAGAGAATCTCTGCCACAAACATCGCCACTGTCTGTCGGCGCAAGTCTTGCGGCAACTGCGTGGGTACATAGAGCAGGCGGGCTTGTCGGAGGGTCTGAAATTGGCGAGCAGGAGCCGCATCGTAGGTCAGTTCTTCCAGGCTGAGCGGTGCATACTGCGCAGCACTTTTCTTCCGACCTAAGCCATACACCATATAGTTGACGCGCCCATACGCACGCGTAAAAGTGTGGAGGATATGTGCCTTGTCGCTGTACGGCTGAAGGCTAAGCACTATGGCGGGGGTGGTAACAAGCATTGATAGAACCATTGCGCCAGCATAAGACACGGCGAATAGGCGATACAAAAGTACAACAAAAAACTGAATAAACACCATTGCTGCAAAAAAAACACGGAAAAGTTTTGCTATATCAAAAAAAAGCAGTAATTTTGCAGTCGCTTTTCGTCTAACGGCTAAGACGGAGTAGAGAACTGTATAAATAGAACCCGCCCGATGAAGGGGTTTCGCAGCAGATTGCGAGATACTTTCTGATAGGGCATAAACCTAATAAAGAGAGATGAAACGTACATTCCAACCATCGCAACGCAAGCGTCGTAACAAACACGGTTTTCGCGAGAGAATGGCTACCGCAAATGGTCGCCGCGTATTGGCTGCTCGTCGTGCTCACGGTCGTAAGAAACTGACTGTTGCAGACGAAGGACGCCACAAGTATTAATTAGTTCGGCTAATTAAGCACATACCAATACAGGGAAAAGAGACCGTGTCTCCTTTCCCTTGTTTTGTAACTTGATAGAGGGAAGTGGAATAACTAGGAATATCTAGAAGATCTAGGAGGCTAAGAGGTCTAGAAGATATAGAATAAATAGAGAATCTAGGGTGTATAGAATATCTGGAATGCCTAGGGAACTTAGATAGTCCGGGATGACTTAGAGCCTATAAGATTTAGAAAATCCAAAGAAATAACAAAATAATATCGTATGGAATCAACAAGACAACACAAGATTGCTCGCTTGATACAGAAAGACTTGAGCGATATCTTTTTGCGCTTTGCACGCACACTCGGCGGGACACTTATCTCGGTGAGCGAAGTGCGTATCTCGCCCGACTTGGCGATAGCACACATCTACCTGTCGATATTTCCGCAAAACAAAGTGGCGGAGACAATGGAAAAGATAGAGGAAAACAAGGGTAAGTTCCGTGGTGAGATGGGGACACTCGAACGCCACCAACTGCGTATCATACCCGAACTGAACTTTCATCTTGACGAGACTATTGACCGTATGGAGCGTATTGACCAACTGCTCCAAAGCGATACCCACCTCGCCGAGGAGAAGAAAACTGCCACTCCTAATACTGAGGCAACTAAATAACTACCGCTACACGCATATATATAAGGTGTATCTGTGAGTCGGTTTGAGGGACATATAGCTTGGCGGTATCTATTCTCGAAGAAAGGACATAACGCTATCAATATCGTTTCGGGCGTCAGTGCGGCGTCGGTGTGCGTTGTTACGGCGGCTATGGTGTGCGTACTGAGTGTGATGAACGGCTTTGGAAACTTGGTAGAGCACATGTTCTCCGAGTTCGACCCCGAGATAAAGATTGTTGCCACCGACGGCAAGTACTTCCGCACCGACACTGCGACTATCGAACAACTGCACCAACTGGCGTGTGTTGAGGCTATATCGGAGGTGGTAGAAGAGACGGCTCTCGTGCGCTACAAAGAGCACCAACTGCCCGCTCGACTGATGGGTGTAGATGACCGATTTAGACAGATAACGCATATCGATTCTATCATTAGCGATGGTAGTTTCTCGGTGTATGACGGAGCGTTCGACCGCTGTGTGATGGGGCGCGGACTGGCATCGCAGTTGGGAATGAATGCGCACTTTGTAGGTGGGGTACATCTGTATGCGCCTAAGCGCACCGAGCGGGTGAATATGCTACGCCCCGACGAGAGTTTCTGCCACGAGGTGTGCTTTATTTCCGGCACTTTTGCGGTCAATCAAGTGCAGTATGACGACCAACTGTTGCTCGTTTCCCTACCATTGGCACGCCGTATATTCCAATACGATTCACTCACTGTAACATCGCTGAGTCTCCGTCTAAAAGCTGATGTCAACCTGCGACAAGCCAAACGGCAGATAGCCCAAGCCTTAGGAAACGGCTATAGCGTACAAGACCGCTATGAGCAGCAAGAGGATTTTTTTCGTATTCTGAAGATAGAGAAACTGCTCACCGCTTTGTTGCTGGTGTTCATACTCTTGATAGCCTGCTTTAATGTGATTGGTTCGCTATCGATGCTAATGATCGACAAGCGCGAGGATATTCGCATACTGAGTGACCTCGGGGCAAGCAGAAAGCAGATACAGCGTATTTTCCGTTACGAAGGGTGGCTAATCAGCGGGTTGGGTGCAATAACAGGATTGTTGCTCGGTGTGGCGATATGCTTACTGCAACAGCACTATGGTTGGCTCAAACTCGGCAACGGCGATGATTATGTAATCTCGGCATACCCAGTCTTGGTGGAGCCTACCGACATAGTGATAGTGGCCGCCGTGGTGCTTCTGCTCGGTTGGATAGCCGCATGGTATCCCACTCGCAAACTCTCCGCCTAACATACATCAACAGCGCAAAAACGATGAAACCATACACCTATATACTTATATGTGCAGCCGCAGTAGCCATCACTTCCTGCGGAGGCGTAACGCCCACGCAACCTGTCGATTATAGCAACGAGTTTACCACATGCTATGTGGAGCGGTATGGGCAGTTCTACGACAGTCTGCCACGCAATGTGTTTGCACTGGATTTGTACACCGAAGGTGTGTCACTCGACTCGACGCAGCATATTGTCGGCTCGGGTACTAACCTGTATATCAGCGATATATTTCTCTCTGACTCGCTATTTGCGCAGGGCACTTATTTCTCCGATACCACCACAGCGGAGCATACTTTTCTGCCCGGGCAGAACTTTGAGGGTACGCCCACGGGCATCTACTTGCTCTCTATTGCCGAATCGGCGGTAGCGGGTATTCAGGTGCTCGATTCGGGGCAGTTCACCGTAATGCAGACGCCCGACTCGCTGTACGACATACGCTTCACACTCTACCGTGGCAAACAGCAGTACAGCGGGCACTTCGAGGGCGCACTCCGCTACAACGACAAACGCCTATCCGACCAATGATGAGCGAGGAGAAAGACCCGATATACAAAGAGTTTCGCTCCTACCTGCTGTTGGAACGCTCCTACTCGCCCAACACGGTGGTGTCGTATGAGTTCGACTTAGAGAAGTATCGTGCATACCTTCAGCAGAACCAACTCGACCCGCTGAAGGTTACTTTCGACGACTTGCAAGAGTTTGTCTTTCAGACTTTCAAGGATGTCAAGAATACCCGCACGCAAGCCCGGATGCTCTCAACCATTCGCACATTCTACCGTTTTTTGCTCTATCATAACTATATCGATTCTGACCCCACTGAACTGTTAGAGGGTCCAAAGAAAGAGCAACACTTGCCCGTAGTGCTGAGCGTGGAGGAAATCGATTGTCTGATAGGGGCTATCGACCTATCGACCAACGAGGGGCACCGCAACCGTGCGATTATCGAGATACTTTATGGCAGCGGTCTGCGCGTGAGCGAACTGGTGAATCTGCAACTCTCGGCTATGTATCGCCAAGAGGGCTATATGCTCATTCGCGGTAAGGGCAGCAAGCAACGTCTCGTGCCTATATCGCCCGTAGCGGAAGAGTGGTTCGGCTACTGGATGCAAGACCGTAGCCACTGGCCGATAGCACCCAAATGTGAGGATTTTGCGTTTCTCAACCGCCGTGGGCAACCGCTCACCCGTGCTATGGTATTCACTATCATCAAACGCCTTTGCGCCAAAGCGGGGATAGAGAAGACCGTCTCACCGCACACCCTGCGCCACTCGTTTGCCACTCATCTGCTGCAAAACGGTGCCGATCTGCGTATTATCCAGCAACTGCTCGGACACGAGGAACTATCCACCACCGAGATTTATACTCATCTTGATGTGCAAGACCTGCGTCAAGCCATCTTGCAGTATCACCCTGCTAACCGTCCGCACGATTGAGACGCCTGCTTGCTATATGGCTGTGCGTGTTGTGTTGCGCTGTCTGCGTGGCGCAAGAGACTATCCTGATAGGCGACATCGTCAATGAACAAACAGGCGAACCGATAGCGGGGGCGAACATCTACTATCAAGGTACGCATATCGGTACGGCATCCGATGAGCAAGGCTCTTTTATGTTGCGTACCGACCTGTCTCGTAAGCGCACTTTGGTCATCTCTGCCGTGGGCTACCATACACAGCGTTACCCTATCGAGCCCGGTACTATGGCGGGCATACAGGTGGCTCTGCGGGAGAAGACTTCCTTAATAGAAGAGGTGGTTGCTACCCCGGGCGAGAACCCAGCCTTGCCGCTCATCGCTGCCGTGCGCAATGCCAGACCGCAGAACGACCGCATGCTCCATACAGAACAGACTACCTCAGCCGACAGCCGCACGGAACTGTATATCAGTCATATACAGAAACGCCACTTGCAACGCCAACTATGGCGAAGCCTGCAAACAGGGTTGCTTACCGGCGAAGACTCTACCTTGCTGCTACCGCTCTACCGCTCGCAACAAAGTATACTGCTACAAGGCACTGACCTGCACCCCACAAGCGAGAAACAGCAGAAAGCCCTTGTCCTTACTGCCGACGACTACTCTATCCTGCTCCAAACGCAAGGTAACCTCAATTTCTACCACAACTCGCTCAGCCTGCTTGGGCATAGTTTTCTCTCACCGCTTGCCACTTCGGGAGCAACCTACTATCGCTACTATCTCATCGACTCCGTGCAGACCATCCATGGCAAGACCTACATCATCGATTTCCGCACTCGCAACCCTTTCTATGCTACTTTCAACGGCTCGCTACACATCGATTCTTCTACCTATGCCATACTGTCTATTGATGCTACCGTTCCTGCACAAACAAGCGTTAACTACCTCAGCAACTTACAGATACACCAACGCTTTGCGCCCGACCATAGTCTGCAAAGCGAGGAGATAACTACCTTGCTCGATTTTGCTGTCAAAACCGATACTACCCACCTCTTTCCTACAGTGCTGCTCCGCCAAAGCATACAAGCGGACACACCTGTAATAGCAACAGATTCTGCGGTTTACGCTGCGTCGTATCCTTCTGCTTCCTCCGTAGAATCGGCAGAGGCAGCATTTGCAGCACTCGACTCTGTTCCGCTTATTCGCACCGCTAAGTGGGTAGCGGGTATCATCACTACAGGCTATATCTCTACCGGCACTTGTGTGGACATCGGGCATATCGAAGAGATATTGCAGGTGAACCAACATGAGAGCGTCCACCTCGGTTTTCCTTTGCGTACCAACGAGAAGTTGTGGCGCAATGTGTCGCTCGAAGCCTCAGTGGGCTACGGCTTTCGCGACCAAGCGTGGAAAGGTATGGGGCGGGTGAATATCAACCTGCCTACCTTGCGGCGAAACACCTTGCAAATGGAGTATCAGGATCACTATGTATGGAGTGAAGTGGACGATTTCTCGCGCCTGCTCCGTGAGAATAGCATGGGGTGGAAGAATATGGACTTCACCGCCTACGCCTTCGAGACACTGCGCTCCAACCCCTACACGCACAACACGGCAGCACGACAACGCCAAATACAAATACGCACGGAAAACGATTGGACAGACAATATAGAGACTACCCTCTATGGGCGTGTCGGGTGGATGGGCTATGGCAACCCGCTTGTCGGCTACAAGGCTATGCCCTGCTATCGATACCAATCGTTAGGCGGTATCTTGCGTGTCGGGTTTAAGGAACGAAAAGTGGATATGTACTTCCGCCGAGTGCATGTCTATAGCCGGTATCCTGTGCTGTATGTGGGCTTAGAAACAGGTTCGTGGCAGACCGATGAGATGGCGCACTATCGGATGTATGGGCGGCTCAACTTACTGGTGCGCCAGCAGGTCAGTCTGGGTATGGGGGGCTCGTTGGATTGGGCGTTATCGGCGGGCATCGTGTTGGGCAAAGTGCCATACCCGATGTTGCACCACTTTGAGGGCAACCAAGGCTATGCCTACGACCCCTATCGCTTCACGCTGATGAACAACCTGCAATATGCAGCCGACCGCTATCTGTCGCTCCACGCCGAATGGAACGGACAAGGTATTCTCTTCAATCTGATACCCGGCATACGCTATCTGCGCCTGCGCGAGTTGGTCAGTTTCAAACTCGCTTATGGCTATCTCTCTGATACCAACAGCATAGCCCATGCCGATTGGGCAAAGACTGCACTGCCTGCTCTCACAGGTACCGACATACCTTATGTCGAGATGGGTGTAGGTATCGGCAATATCCTGCGTATCGGCGACCTCTACTCGGTGTGGCGGCTCACCAATCGCCAAGACCCCACTACACCACGCTGGGCAATGCGTTTCCGCATCCACATCGGCTTATAGCCTGCTGTACACTCATATTCTCCATATATGCTCCTTTACCTCCCCGACTGCCTCTGAAACATGCAGTATCCTCTCCCTATCTTTCTCGCATCTTTGTCGAGACTATATCGAGCCGTTAATAGGTGATTAAGCAATCTAAACTATGGTAATTACCCGGGAAATAACACCGTGTATTGTCCTAAAAAAGTTGACCAATTTGTGCCTTAATACGGATGTTGGTTGACTCGAAACAGCATTTAGATAGTACATCGTTGACATAATAATATAGGAAACAACGCAATTTATTGAAAAAGAGCATCGTATGTTTGCAAGATTAGATTATTTTGCGTACCTTTGCGGCAAAATGTACTGACCATTTTTTAGACATCTCTGACATAGGGTGTTTTTACACGCTACGCTATACGGAATTAAAGCAACGGAGATTTCAGAGCACTACAGTATAAACATAACCTTAATAATAGAAAAAGATAATATTTTATGGAATCTATATTTGATGATATCGACGTGGACGATGAAATAAAAAAACAAGATACATACGAAGTTAATTATGATGAAGGAAAACTACTAATGATGCAACACTATTTTAATAGTCACATACATGGAGTTACATTCAAAATAACACCAAAAGTTAATGAATCGGCATTTGAGACTAGCGATTTTGACATCACTGTTGAGAGTGCAAGCAAAGATATAAACGAATGGTACTTCATAATAAACAACGAATTCTCAGATTTAAATGAAGAAAAAACACAAGTCGTATATCCAACATACTTATTACCGGCTAGCGTAAAACTTTTTGGTGAACTTATTAAATTACAAAACCAATATACCAACTCCAACGAAAATCTATTCAAGTGCATAAAGTTCTTAAAGAAAGCAGGCGAATAATGTTATTCCACCATATATTAAAAAGGACACCCATTTGGATGTCCTTTTCTTTTTTAACCTATCAGCCAAGAAAAATCTTCATTACTACTCTCTATCACTTTTCTAACATTATCTAGCAATCTATTTAACTCACTATCTGATGAACCAAATTTATTCTGAACTTTTTTATAATTCTTGATTATATCCAACAATTCGTACATCTTGTCTTCATGCTTATCCCAACGACTATCTTTATTTATAGACTCCATTATATAGCGAGCAAAATTATCACACTCCTTATCACTAAAACTATATGATAAATTACTATTCTCTATAGCATCATATAATGCAGAACTCAGCATATCACGATGGTTATTTGGTTCTACCGATTCAAAAACCTTAACACCTTTAACCACCAATAACTCACTCTCATTCCTCTGCTCTACTTGTGCATTCGTCAATTAACTTGCCATCAACGAATAGAACCATTGGGAGACCAATACGCCATTAATGAAAAACTAACGGAGAATAAATCTGTGTAGTCGTTGTTGCAAAGTTGGCACAAGGCTTGCATAAGTCGAAAAAATATGCTAACTTTGCAATCGTTTGTTATGCATAGTTTGCTTTATGTGTGTGTTATATGTCTATGATATGTTATTGATATAAGAGCGCAGAGTATATAACTGATGCGTAAGAGGGTATGACAAACCCGCGAGAGTACATAACCAATACCCGCAAGTGGGTATATAACCGGTACACAAAAAATAATCACAACAGATAAACAAGCAGATGCACAAATAGATATACAACAGATAATCAAAAACTTATGAGAATACATTTTATAGCGATAGGGGGTGCTGCTATGCACAACTTAGCGATGGCAGTAGCGAGCAAAGCGGGTTACATTGTTACCGGTTCGGATGATGAGATATTCGACCCTGCGCGAACTCACTTGCGTGATGCTGGGTTGTTGCCCGCAGAGCCGGGGTGGCATCCGGAGAAGATAACAAGCGACATCGATGCAATCATCCTGGGTATGCATGCCCGTGAGGACAATCCTGAACTGGTGCGTGCTCGTGAGTTGGGATTGAAAATCTATTCTTTCCCCGAGTATCTCTACGAGCAGACACGCAATAAGGTGCGTATCGTAGTGGGGGGCAGTCACGGCAAAACCACCACCACCTCGATGATACTCTATGTCTTGCAGCACTTGGGGATAGAAACCGACTATATGGTAGGTGCGCAGATAGAGGGTTTTGAGCGTATGGTGCGCTTGAGCGATACGGCAAAGTATGCAGTGTTTGAGGGAGATGAGTACCTTACTTCTCCCATAGATTTGCGTTCTAAGTTTCTGTGGTATCACCCGTATGTTGCCATTTTGACAGGTATCGCATGGGACCACATCAATGTATTTCCCACTTTCCCGCAGTATGTGGAGACCTTCCGCAAGTTTGTAGATACCATAGAGCCGAACGGCACTTTTATCTACTATCAAAACGATGACAATCTATGCAAGATAGCCTCCGGTGCGCGTGCTGATATTGCTTGTGTTCCATACGATGCCTATACGGGCGATGTGGCAATGCAAGTGTTTGGACGACACAATATGCAGAACTTGCAGGCGGCTTGTTTGGCATGCGAGCAGATAGGCGTAAAAGCCGATGATTTCTATCGTATCATCAGTGGTTTTACGGGTGCAAGCAATCGTTTGGAGAAAATATGCGAGGCGGGTAACTCGGTGGCATACAAGGACTTTGCACATTCACCGAGCAAACTAAAAGCCACGGTAAATGCAGTGCGAGAGCGGTATAAGGATAAGACCTTGGTGGCTTGTATGGAGTTGCATACTTTCAGTTCGCTTATGGCAGATTTCTTGCCGCAGTACAAAGGTTGTATGCAGGAAGCCGATGTGGCGATAGTATATTTCAATCCGAAAGTGATTGAACATAAGCGACTTACACCGATTACGGCCGAGGAAGTGAAACAGGCTTTCGGAATGGATAATGTAGAGGTATATACCGATAGTGAGGCAATGCAATCGCGCTTGAAAGAATTAGACTATACCAATACTGCCTTGCTGATGATGACGAGTGGCACTTTTGATGGCATAGACATTCCCGCCTTTGCCAAAAAACTACTAAGGAATGCGACCTCCCCAAGCCCCTCCAAAGGAGGGGATGTTGCAGACTAGATATTCTAGATGAACTAGATGTTATAGGGACATTATTCATTATGCAAGGACATCTCCTCCCTGGAGGGCTTGGGGAGGTCTTAATGGCTCTTTATATGGCTTTTAATGAAGCCTTAAAACACCATTCTGTGGAGAAAGAATAATGTCTAATTACGATAATTATATGTTTAATCGTCAATTAACCGTTAACGGAGAATAGAACTATTAACGGAGAACCAAAACCATTAAGGGAGAACAAGAACTATTAACGGAGAACCCGCCACACAGTTTTAATGGCTCTTTATATGGCCTTTAATGGAGAGTAAACGGGGGCAATATGGCACGAGATTTGTATAGAATAGGCAAACAGACTTTTATTTATGGATAAACAGACTAAACGCGACCATTTATATATGCGAATGGCGCGTACTTGGGCAGAAAATAGTTATTGCACTCGTCGTCAGGTGGGCGCATTGCTCGTAAAAGACCAGATGATTATCTCTGACGGATACAATGGTACTCCGAGCGGGTTCGAGAATAAGTGTGAGGACGAGAATAATGTTTCCAAGCCTTATGTGCTCCATGCAGAAGCCAATGCTATCACCAAAGTAGCACGGAGCAACAACAGCAGCGAGGGGGCTACTATGTATGTTACCGCCTCGCCTTGTATGGAGTGTGCCAAATTGATTATCCAAGCTGGTATCAAACGCGTGGTGTATGGTGAGGAATACCGTATCATGGACGGTATCGAACTGCTGCAACGAGCCGGCATAGAAGTGTGCTACTTGCAAGACGAACCCCACGAAAAGAAAGATGAAACCCCTGAAAAGACAGAGTGAACACTCAAAAAGGAAGGACTGACTCTCAAAAAAGGAAAGACTGATTAGATAGTGGAAAAGCAGGGATACGAACAGATAGAAAAAACTCAAAGATGACGAATAATTAAAACAAGACCGATTATGAAAAATATAAAGAAATACATCTATCCGACCGTGGCGGTAGTATGCCTGTTGGTCGGTTTTTTGATAGGTGATGCTGTGAGCAACAAAGTGAATGCACAACGATTTGTGTTCCAAAACGGACAACTGTATCAGCAGCCCGAGTCGAAGATAGACCAACTGATGCAACTGATGCAGACGGCTTATGTAGATGAACTGAATATCGATTCTATCACCGATGAGGTAATGCAAGACATTGTGCAGAAACTTGACCCGCACTCGGCTTATATTCCCAAGAAAGACTTGGAGATGGTCAATTCGGAGTTGTCATCTTCGTTCTCCGGAATAGGTGTACAGTTCTCCATACAGAGCGATACAATTAATATCGTAGCCGTGGTGGCAGGTGGTCCTTGCGAGGGAGTAGGGGTCTTGGCAGGCGATAAAATCATCACTGTGGACGACTCGCTTTTTGTGGGTAAGAAAATCAACAACGAGCGTGTAATGCATACCCTGCGTGGGGAAAAAGGTACAAAAGTAAAATTGGGTATCAAGCGTAGCGGAGAACCTGACCTGCTCTACTACACGATTACGCGTGGTGATATACCTGTTACTTCGGTGGATGCTAAGTTTATTATCACCGCTAAGAATGGTGAGAAGATAGGTTTTGTGCGCGTCAATAAGTTCGGAGAGAACACCTATAATGAGTTTATCTCTGCATTGGCAACCCTCAAGGCACAAGGTGCCACCGCTTATATTGTAGATTTGCGTGAGAACTCAGGCGGCTTTATGGACCAGGCTATCCGTATGGCAAATGAGTTTCTCAATGCGGGTGAGATGATTGTCTATGCTGAGGGGCGTGCTTATCCTCGCTATGAGGCTAAGGCTAATGGTACGGGGCGTTTTAAGAAAGTGCCTTTGGTAGTATTGATAGATGATTTCTCGGCGTCGGCAAGTGAGATTTTCTCGGGTGCCATGCAGGATAATGACCGTGCTACCATCATCGGTCGCCGTTCGTTTGGCAAAGGCTTGGTACAGCAGCAGATGCCTTTTGCTGACGGTAGTGCCATTCGTCTGACTGTGGCTCGCTACTATACCCCGTCGGGGCGGTGCATACAGAAACCTTATACTTTGGGCGACCAGACCGACTATGAGAAAGAGTTGCTCGACCGCTTTGAGAATGGGGAGTTCTACACCGCTGACAGTGTTCACTATGCAGATACTACGCTCTACTATACCAAGCAGGGTAGAGTGGTGCATGGCGGAGGCGGTATCATGCCGGACATCTTTGTAGGACGCGATACCACACTCTATACGCCTTATTTTAATAAGGTTGTCAATCGTGCCTATACCTATCAGTTCGCCTACCAATATACCAATGCTCACCGCAAGGAACTGAGCCGGTACAAGGACTGGCGGGCATTGGAGAAACATCTCAACGATGCCAACTGGTTGCCCGAGTTTGTACGCTACTGCCAAGAGAAAGGTATCGAATCGAACACGCAGGAGATACGCAAGTCGCAACAACCGCTGACACGCCTTGTCAATGCCTATATCGTGCGCAATATATTGGGTGATGAGGGCTTCTTCCCCCTCTTTGAACGCGATGATGAGATAACTAAACGCGCAGTGGAACAACTGAGCAAGTAATTCAATGCATAATGCATAATGCATAATGTAAGGTTGCAATTCTTAATTCATAATTGATAGATGATGACTGTAATAGACAAATTAGTTGCTCTGCGGAGACTGATGCAGGAGCAACACCTAAGTGCTTATATCGTGCCGGGGACAGACCCGCACGCGTCGGAATATATGGCTGCCCATTGGACTGAGACCACTTGGTTATCAGGCTTTAAGGGGGAGACGGGGACGGTAGTTGTTACCCTCGATAAGGCTTTCCTTTGGACTGACTCACGCTACTATCTGCAAGCCGATATTGAGTTGGCAGGCAGTACTGTCCAACTGATGCGTGAGTCGGATATCAACTGCCCCACCATAGCCGAATGGCTGTGCGATAATGTGCAGGGTACTGTAGGACTGAACCCCGAGATGTATAGTGTGAATGCGTTTGCTGACTTGCGCAACCAATTAGCCGAGGCCGGCCTTAGCACCAAGTCGGTCGATTTGATTCGTCCGCTGTGGGTAGAGGGTCGTCCCGCCATTCCGCAAAACCCGCTTTATGCGTATGAGGAGCAATATGCAGGCGAGTCGGTAAGCAGTAAACTGGCGCGGATACGCGAGGCAATGAGCAAGAAAAAAGCCGATGCCATGATTATCTCTGCCTTGGATGAGATAGCATGGTTGCTCAATATACGCGGAACGGATGTGGAGTATAATCCGTTGGTAATCAGTTATGTAGTGCTGGAACAAAATAGTTGCACCCTGTTTGTTGCGCCCGAGAAAGTGAATGCCGAGGCTGCGGCTTATTTGGAGCGTGAGCATATCTCCCGTGCCGGGTATGAGGAGGTGTTTGCTTATATAGCAGGCCTCAGGGGCACGGTGCTGTACGATGGCGCGAAAGTGAATGAGGCACTCTATGAGGCTATCCCCGGCGAGTGCCGTAAGATAAATGCTCAGTCGCCTATCTTGGTGGCGAAGAGCAAGAAGAATGCCGTAGAGTTGGAGGGCGAGCGTATAGCGATGCGTGAGGATGCAGTGGCTCTTACTCGTTTCTTCCGCTGGCTGGAAGAAGAGGCTTTTGCCAATGGCAGAACGCAGACCGAATGGTCGCTGATGGAGCAACTGCATAAGTACCGTGCTATGGGTAAGCACTTTGTGGAGGAGTCGTTTGGTACGATAGCAGGCTATAAGGGGAATGGAGCCATTGTACATTATGCGGCTACGGAGGACCAGTGTGCAGTGGTTAAGCCCGATGGTATGCTCTTGCTTGATTCGGGCGGACAGTACCTCGACGGAACAACCGACATCACTCGTACCACTTGGTTAGGCGGCAATATCCCCGAGCAAGCCAAACTCGACTATACCTATACGCTCAAAGGGCATATTGCTTTGCAGACGATTCAGTTCCCCGCCGGTACGCGAGGTAACCAGTTAGATGCGCTGGCTAAGCAGTATATGTGGGCCAATGGCATCACTTTTGGTCATGGTACAGGTCATGGGGTAGGTCATTTCTTGGGCTGCCACGAGGGGCCGCAGAATGTGCGCACCGACAACAACCCGACCCGCTTGGAGGTTGGGCAAATCGTTTCAGACGAACCGGGTATCTATCGTACTAATGAGTGGGGTATTCGTATCGAGAACCTCATCACGGTTGTTCCCGCCGAGCGGAAAAAAGCGGCTACTACCGATGATGAGTTCCTTACCTTCGAGACACTTACGCTGTGTTTTTACGATACTTCTCTTGTTGAGATGTCGCTTATGACGCAAGCCGAGATAGATTGGCTCAATGCCTACCATGCCTTTGTGTATCAAGAGATTGCGCCTCGTCTCGATGCTGCCGACGCTGCCTTCTTAGCAAAAAAATGCCAACCCCTCAATAGATAAGGAGCAAAGATGTAATGGAACATGTAATTACCATGTAATTAGACATATATTAAGAAAAGGGGCAGCGTTGTGTTGTCCCTTTTTCTTAATGCATAATGCTCCGCCCTAGAATCCCTAGACCATCTAGAGTTCCTAGAGCATCTAGACCATCTAAAATCCCTAGAAATTTTACGCAAGCACATCCCCTCCCTTGGAGGGGCTTGGGAAGGTGTTCATTATGCATTGAAAAAGTGCCTTTTGCTGTCATTTTGTCAAACCGACCTTGTCGAGACTTCGTCGAACTCTTGTCGAGACCTTATCGAGACCTAACGGCAAAATCGCCATTATCATTTTGTCAGTTTTAGCACCGTTTCTCTAACTAAATGATATTTACATCGGATAACCACTATCGGCAACTTTCTGCAACATCTGCTGTAGATATTTTTCTAACGGTATGTTTTCACTGATATCCATTCGCTTTTTTATGCGCTGTCTGCGGCTCCAAATAGTGCGTTGTGTTGAACCGAGCAGGAGGCAGATGTCAGATATATCTAGTCCCAAAAGCATAAGGGCAAATAGTCGATTCGTAGCCTGCATAAGTGTGTATTTTGTATATGTAAATAAAAAGCAGTACCTTTGCAATGTCAAAATCCACTAATCTGAAGCAACAGAACTTGTTGGCGGAAGAATAACCAAAATTATTTGAATCTGAAAAAACAACTAAGTCTATGTGTAGAAATTGCAAATCATTTGTTCGCTCAGCGGTGTTTATCCTATGTGTGTCGATAGGGATGGTCTCGTGTAGCAAGTTGCCTGACGATTTGCCAAGTACGGCTATAACTCGTCATTGCCCCTTTGTCGGAGAAAGAGTATCATACCTTGTGGGCAGATACCATTACCCCTCCTTCCAATCCATTGGCACCTGCGCACAATGATAGTCTGGTAACCGTTAAGGGAAGTCTTCATTTGGATGGCTTGCGGTGGTCTTCCAACAACGAGTTGTACGCCTGCATATACAGCGGCATAAATACATACAATCTGATGACGCGCACCGTTCTTTCCGGTAGCATAAATTTGCAGTTTTGGCAGTTAGACGCACCTATGTTACAACCCGGTTTTGCTGGTATGACAGACACCATTTGCGTAGGTGATACCATTGCGGTAACGGGCTACCCATATTCTCTTTTCAACCACACCGCAACAGCATTAGATGTGCGCTTCGTACAGAAATATAGTTCACCCAAAAAGGATGAGTTCAAATAGTTTAATTAGTAGTAAATCAATTGATTGTGAGAAGACTATCGGTATATCTGATTGCATTGATTCTATGGTTGTGTAGTGCAATACCCGTTATGGCATCGCCTGTTGCCACATCATCTGCCACTGCAGAATCGCCTCACGAGTTGCGTTTGGGCTTTTCTGATTCGTTTATTCCCGCCGACCGAATGCAACGGGCTATCAACGCTGATTATTGGCACACCCCATCGCCGAGTAGTGCTGTCGAGGGCATGCCCGTAGATGAAGCAGATGCCTTCCTTCGGCAATATGAGCGTTCTCTCTATAGCCATATCTACAATACGGGGCATTTCTTTGTAGAGTATCAGTACCGTTTAACCCATGTGGTAAGTGGGGGTATAGATGCCAATATGGCGGCAATAGGTGCTACCTGCAAAGTAACTGACGGATACAATACGGTAAAAGCCAACTATCGCAACCATATATATGTGTGGAGTGCTTTGCCTACGGTGCGATTCTGCTATTTGGAGCACCCTCATATACGGTTATATTTATCGCTCGGATTGGGTTACACTTCGTATGTTGGCACTTGGGATAATAGTCGGATCTTGCGTCATGGCGTAGGACTGAATGTTACCCTCTTGGGTGTGCAGGTTGGTGGAAAGCATGTATTTGGTGGAGTAGATCTTGGTGCTTTCAATGCTTGGTATGCCACACCTTCCGCTATGCAATGGATGCCCTTCTCGCGTATGCTGAGTGCTTCTATCGGTTGCAGGTTTTGATATTCAATCTAAAATTGAAAATTATAAATGGATACCTTTGTGATATATATATGCTGTAGGTAATATAGAGACCAATTATGAATTCAAAATAGAGAATGAACGGGTTATGAAAACGAAATTGCGTGTAGTAGTGTGGGTGATAGGTATATTGTGCCTATCAGTGGATACCATGTCAGAGCCCAAAGAGATGCGTGCTGCGAGCAGGCATGAGATAAGAGTAGGTATTGGCGAAAGTGTAGTGGATGGCGCTCTTATCGCCTCGCATGATGTCTATGTGATGAAAAATACTTATGTTGCGCCCAACCTATTTGCGGAGTATCAATATCGTGTCAACGACTGGTGCGGAGTAGGTGTGCAAGTGAATGGTGCATGGCGTGGCTCTTATTTGCGTAGGCGTGGTGATGAAACGATGTCTTGGATGCATATCACGATAGGTACACTTGCCATAATGCCCACGGTGCGGTTCACCTATCTGCATCGCGAATGGGTGAATCTGTACTCTGCTTTGTCTTTTGGCTACTATATAGGTTTTGGAAATTGCAATCGCGATAGGTCGGTGGGCTGTGGTGCGGCAGGCAGCGTGTGCCTGCTGGGCATTTCAGTTGGACGAAATCATTTCTTCGCTTCGGGTGAGATAGGCGCATTGTGCGGCGTGGCCGACAATGGGGTGGAGCAGTTAGGTTCACGACTACTTTCTATCTCCCTTGGCTACAGATTTTGATTATTCAATGAAGAATGAGACCTCCCCAAGCCCCTCCAAGGGAGGGGATGTCCTTGCATAATGAATAATGCCCCTAGAATATCTAGAACATCTAGAGTATCTAGAATACCTAGATAATATAATAAAAAGAGAGTGCCTATGAGTAGGCACTCTCTTCTTGATATACTTAGATAATTATTTCGGTTTATTGTTTGTGGAGTTGGTGTTATTCTCCGCCAATTATTTCTCCATTATTTTACGGTAGAGCACTTTGGGGTCGACAGCGTGTGCGATGAGGGCGTGTAGGTCGTCTATCTTGATGCGCTCTTGCTGCATAGTGTCTCGATAGCGGACGGTAACGCAGTTGTCGGTGAGTGTGTCGTGGTCCACGGTGATGCAGAAAGGCGTACCGATGGCATCCTGACGGCGATAGCGTTTGCCGATAGAGTCTTTCTCGTCGTAGTTGGTATGGAAGTCGAACTTGAGCATATCGACAATCTCTCGTGCTTTCTCGGGTAGTCCGTCTTTGCGTACAAGGGGCATGACGCAGGCTTTTACGGGTGCCAATACAGGCGGCAGGGAAAGTACTACACGGGTATCTCCACCCTCCAGTTGCTCCTCCTTATAAGCCGAGCACATCACACTGAGGAACATACGGTCCACACCGATAGAGGTCTCAATCACATATGGCGTGTAACTCTGATTGAGTTCGGGGTCGAAGTACTCCATTTTCTTGCCGCTGAACTTGGCATGTTGGCTAAGGTCGAAATTAGTTCGGCTGTGAATGCCCTCCACTTCCTTAAAGCCGAACGGCATCTGGAACTCGATGTCGGTAGCGGCATTGGCATAGTGCGCCAGTTTCTCGTGGTCGTGGAAACGGTATTTCTCATCGCCCAGTCCGAGTGCTTTGTGCCATTTCAAGCGGAATTGTTTCCAGTGTTCAAACCATTTCATCTCCTCGCCCGGGCGGACAAAGAACTGCATCTCCATTTGCTCGAACTCGCGCATGCGGAAGATGAACTGTCGTGCGACAATCTCGTTACGGAAAGCCTTACCTATTTGTGCGATACCGAAAGGAATCTTCATGCGTCCTGTCTTCTGCACATTGAGGAAATTGACGAATATACCCTGCGCCGTCTCGGGGCGGAGATAGATTTTCATTGCTCCGTCGGAGGTGCTACCCATCTCGGTTTGGAACATGAGGTTGAACTGCCGCACATCGGTCCAGTTGCGTGTACCGCTGATGGGGCAGACGATTTCCTCGTCAAGGATGATTTGTTTCAACTCGGCTAAGTCGTTGTCGTTCATCGCCTTGCTGTATCGCTCGTGGAGGGCATTGCGTTTGTCGATATGCTCTTTCACGCGCTCGTTGGTCTGCTTATAGAGTTCCTCATCGAAGTTATCACCGAAGCGTTTGCGTGCTTTTTCGAGTTCTTTCTCGATTTTCTCGTCATACTTGGCTATTTGGTCTTCGATGAGTACATCGGCACGATAGCGTTTCTTGGAGTCGCGATTGTCGATGAGCGGGTCATTGAAAGCATCGACATGCCCTGAGGCCTTCCAAACGGTGGGGTGCATAAAGATAGCGGCATCGATGCCCACGATGTTCTCGTGGAGGAGAGTCATCGAGTCCCACCAATACTTTTTGATATTGTTTTTGAGTTCTACGCCGTTCTGCCCATAGTCATAGACGGCACCGAGCCCGTCGTAGATGTCGCTGCTTGGGAATACAAAGCCGTATTCCTTGCAGTGCGCTACCAACTTTTTGAAAGTTTCTTCTTGTGTTGCCATATTGTTGTTTTGTGTTTATTTACTTCGTGTTAGTTACGCTGTCGCGTGTTTTGACTGCAAAGTTACTACAAATAGTTGATATAGGCAAATAAAAGTGCTGCGGTTCATTATTGTTTGTTTTGCGGGTCTTTGAGGACATTGAATCGGGAGGAGTACATAAAGAACTTGCGGGCGAGGAAGTTCCAAGCGAAACAGATGACCGTCATAATCAGTTTACTGACAAGATAGTGCACTCCCACTTTCTCGGTGAAGAACCATATACCTGCTTCGAGGAATAGTAGTCCTAATCCCCCGATAAGGAACACCCCTGCAATCTCGCCTGCTCTTGATTTAGGTTCGCCTCTGAAAACCAGGAACTTAGAGATAGCATAATTAGTTAGTGTACCTGTGATGAAACCAATCAGTGCGGCTATCAAGTAGGGTATGCCCATAACATACGAGGTAAGGAAATAACTGCCATAATCTACGGCAAATGCACCCACAGCCACAAAGCAATAGCGGAAGAGTTGGAGCCATATATTGTTGGTGTCCTGCCGAAAAAGGATGTCAATTAGTTTTTTGCTGTCCATATTCTATATCAACATATAATCGCCATATAATTATCTATAATAATTGATGAATAATTACATGATAATTATATGTTTTCTATTATTTGTCGTTTGTATTCTCAGACAATTGCTCGGCTGCTTGTCGGTCGAAGACGAGGAGGTAGGTGCCTGTGTTCTCGTAGTACGCCAATGCGCGTGGGAAGAACTGCGGGTAGTTCTGTATGGCGGGAATCAAGTAACGATAAGTGGAACTATATCCGAGTGCGTCCACCAATACCAAATCGACTTTTTTCTTGACCAAGTCAGCAATCAGAGCCTCTGCGTTGTCGGTGTAGGCATAGTTCACTCCCGGTCGCTCACTATACATATAGAGCATCTGGGGCTTGCGAGAGCAGACGATGGTCTCGGCGGATGTGTTCTTCTTGAGCGACTTGCCAATGGCGAAGAACTGCTGATAGTTGACGGGGTATTTCTGCTGTGCGAGCAGGTGTTCCTCTTGCAGTCCGCTCTTGGCAAAGAATAGCAACACGAGCAACACATAAGCAGGGAGGGTTTTCTCTTTCCATTTGCGCTGTATGAGCCACGAGCCTCCCCACCACAGTCCGATGAGCAGAAAAGCCGTCAAGAAAGGCAGCACAGAGGTGATATATCTGTTTCCGCTGGGTGTGCTGAAGATAGAGATGACGCCCAAGGTAGCGGCGATATATCCGATAGCAAACCAACGCTGTTTGCCTAATTTCCATGCACCGAGGAGCATCACGCAGAGCATCACAGCGCCCAAGAGGTAGATATACCAAGTGTAGGTAGGTGCATCACAGTTGAGTTTGGCAAAAGGCATGATAGTGTTTGGAAAAGCATTGAATATCAGCATCTTGAGTGTCTCAAAGAATCGTGAAACTACTTCCCCGAAACTCAGCGACCCCATCTCCGGTCGCCATGGATTGGCCACCATAATACTATCGAGGTATCGGTTTCCGTTGAGCCCTAAGGCTTTGTTGCGTATCATCCAAGGCAGGCACCCTATAGCAAAGCCGACTATGGTGGCAGGCAGGGCAGCCCAACGACGACGCACCAAGAATAGCAATACTACCGCAGCCACCAAGGCTACACCTTGCGTGCGGATATGATAGGTGAACACCAATGCAACGAGCATGACATAGAACCACGGTGAAGCAAGTTCGCTCCACCATTTCTTCTCGTGCCGGCAGAGCATGACGAGCGAGAAGAACACCAACATACTCATCAGTAGGAAACTCGACTCCGACATCATCATCGTGGAGAAATGGAGCAACCTTGGGCAGAAAAGACCCGATACAGACGCCACAAAACTAATATCCATAGGTAGCGAGAGTGCCAGTAGAGCAAAATAAAGCAGTAGTATGCTCCCCAATACAAACACCTCGTTGAGCCATTTCTGCGCCACTATGCTGTCGGTAATGGCACGCAAAGGGGTCATCAGAATAGGGTAGCCGGGCGGGAAAGTAGATGTGGCGGGATGTCCGGGTGAGGAAAGGTCGCAATAGCCCTCGCCTGCTGCCAACGATGTGGCGTAGATATAATAGTTGAAGTTATCCCCATTCAGGTCGGGCTTGCTATTGAAAGTGTATAGCACCAATGCCAACCATGCCACCACGATGATAGCGGGGAAGACAATATACTTAAAGATATTATTTCTGCTCATGATACTCTTTTTCGGTGTTTACATTCCATATATTCGTTTTATCTTCTATGCCGCCACGGATATTGCGCACACACTCTATGGCTGTCATCATAGAGTGGTCCATATTATTATATCTGTGTTGTCCGTTGCGCCCGAGGCAATAGAGGTTAGGTATGGTATCGAGGAAGGCTTTAACGGTATCTAACTGATAATAAGAGCCATAGTAGGCGGGGTAGGCTTTCTTTATGCGCACATGGCAGGCGTCGAGTACATCCTCACGGTTGATGATGTCTATCTTGACGAGTTCGTCGATAGCCATTTGGATAAATTGCTCCTTGGGCATATTCCAGAAGGTATCGCCCTCGGTGCAGAAATACTCCAAGCCAATCCACATTGTATGCTCATAGTCGTTCACAAGGTAGGGCGACCAGTTGTTGAATACTTGCAAACGACCGATATGTACATCGCGCTCCTGGATATAAATCCATGTATCCGGTACACGCCCGTCGTAGGTGGGGATGTGTGTCTTGTTCTTGATGCGCATTTGTTTCACGCAGAGGCCCACCGTGATAAAATCGCGATAAGGCAGACTGCCTGCAATCTCCTGCACCGGCTTGGGCACTTCTACACCGTGAATAGCAGGTACTAAGTCCTTGATGGGCATCGTGGAGAGGAAATAGTTGCAAGCAAAAGTATGCATACTGCCGTCTTTGGTGCGTGCCACCACCGATACTACCTTACCATTATCTACATTCACACCCACTACCTCATGCCCCGTCAGTATCTCTCCGCCCATCTTGCGTACATCGTCTGCCACGGTCTCCCATAGTTGCCCGGGACCGTATTTAGGATAGATAAACTGCTCTATCAAAGAGGTCTCTACATGCTTGCTTTTCAGCCCGAGGCTGCGCTGAAGCATATCTTTTAGCACGGACATGATACTCAATCCCTTCACACGCTGGCTGCCCCAATCGGCTCCCAACTTAGAAGGATGCACACCCCACACTTTCTCGGTATAGCCCTCGAAGAACATCTCATATAAGGGGCGTCCGAAACGATTGATATAGAAGTTCTCCAGCGAGGTCTCCGGCAGTTTATGCACGCATGACCACAGATAACCAAAGCCCGCCCGCATAGTGTTGGCAAAACCCATATTGAGGAAGGTTTCTTTCTTCATCGAGATGGGATAATCGAAGAACTTACGCAGGAAGAAAATACGGCTCACTCGGTTGCGAAGGAGCATCACACGGTCGGTTTGCTCGGGGTCGGGACCACCTTTTGCCAAGGGTTTATCGTTGGTATGCAACAGAATATCATCTTTCGAGGGTGCGCCTTGTGTGGGCATTACTTGTTGCCACCAGTTCATCACCTCCTCGCTCTTCGAGAAGAAACGATGACCGCCTATATCCATGCGGTTGCCTTTGTACTGCACCGTCTGCGAGATACCTCCGATAGCATCGGTTGCCTCTAAGATAACAGGCTGAATATCTGTGTTTTTTAGTAGTTCGTAAGCAGCAGTCAGTCCTGCCGGACCCGCACCTGCTATCACGGCTATTTGTTTTTCGTTCTCTTCCATATCCAATTCATTTTTACACTATTTTGGGTGTATTGGGTTGTCTTTCGGTTGTCGTAAGATAATAATTTGCAACAAACTATTTCTATTCGTGGCAAAGGTACACAAAAAAAATATATTTTTCTCTATATGCTTCGGATTTTTCGGATATTCTATGAAAACTATATACTCTAAGGTGCTATGCATTGGACAATTGGACGACTAAATTATGCATTCATCATTATGCAAGGACATCCCCTCCTTTGGAGGGGCCTGGGGAGGTCTATTCTTCATTATGCATTGCATTACGCGCCTCGGTTTGCTTATTCCAAACATTTTGTGTAACTTTGCACTCGCTTTCGCGGGGCTATTGTTTTTCCCCCGCATAACTATTAAAACACTGAAAACATGCGTACAGAGCAAGAATTATCCGGTGTGAGTCTCTTAGGAGAGAACCGCACCAAGTATCCTACCGATTATGCCCCCGAGATGCTGGAGACTTTCGTCAATAAGCACCCCGAAAACGAGTACTTAGTTACTTTCCATTGCCCCGAGTTTACCTCCCTTTGTCCGAAAACAGGGCAACCCGATTTTGCTACTATCATCATCTCGTATATCCCCCGCGAACGGATGGTGGAGAGCAAGTCGCTCAAACTCTATCTGTTCTCTTTTCGCAATCATGGTGATTTCCACGAGGATTGCGTGAATATCATTATGAATGACTTAGTGAAACTGATGGACCCCAAATACATCGAGGTTACGGGTATCTTTACCCCCCGTGG
The DNA here is from genome assembly GCA_900542355.1 of uncultured Bacteroidales bacterium. Taxonomy (GTDB): domain Bacteria; phylum Bacteroidota; class Bacteroidia; order Bacteroidales; family Paludibacteraceae; genus Colicola. The sequence continues at coordinate 140,749 of UQNE01000002.1, forward strand.
AGGCATCAGTATATACCCCTTTGCTAACTATGCCGATGAGCAACATCAGACACTCAAACAACAACGCCTGGCGGCTCGATTTGTAGAGGTATTGTCTGATAATCAATGATTTACAATTAGTATGAAAGACGCTGTAATTATTTTGTCCGGTGGATTGGATTCCACTACAATGCTCTACGAATACAAAGACGAGATTGCCCTTGCCTTGAGTTTTAACTATGGCAGCAATCACAACGAGCGGGAACTTCATTTCGCTCGTCTCCATTGCGACCGACTGGATATCCCGCATATCATCATCCCGCTCGATTTTATGCATCAGTACTTCCGCAGTTCGCTGCTGCAAGGGGCTGACGCTATTCCGGAGGGAAACTACGACGATGAGAATATGCGTTCTACGGTGGTGCCTTTCCGCAATGGAATCATGTTGGCTATTGCTGCCGGTATGGCTGAGAGTAGGGGATACAAGCGTATTATGATGGCTAACCACGCCGGAGACCATGCTATCTATCCCGACTGCCGACAGACTTTTGTTGATGCGATGAACCAAGCCATACAGGCAGGCACTTATGACGGCATACAACTCTTTACTCCCTATACCAACATCACCAAGGCGGATATTGCTCGCCATGGTAAAGCACTCGGTATTGATTATGCGGAGACTTGGAGTTGCTACAAGGGTGGGGAGAAACATTGTGGCAAATGTGGCACCTGCACCGAACGACGAGAAGCCCTCCGAGAAGCCGGTATCGATGACCACACCGAATACGAGGATTAGTTGCTATTATTTATCCATTATGCATTATGCATTATGCATTATGCATTGTGCATTTTTAATTGAGCGAAGCAATATGTATTATGTAGAAAAGCGTTTGGAGATTAGCGCAGCACATAATCTTCACCTGTCGTACGAAAGTAAGTGCGAGGCGCTGCATGGCCACAATTGGATTATTGTGGTCTATTGCAAAGCCAAACAACTTAATCAAGATGGTATGGTAACCGATTTTACCCATATCAAAAAAGTGGTGAAAGATACTTTCGACCATAAGTATATCAATGAGGTGCTCGATGTCAATCCATCGGCGGAGAATATTGCACGATATATCTGCGACCATGTGGAGAACTGCTATAAGGTGAGTGTACACGAGTCAGAGAACAACTGCGCCATCTACGAGCGCGATGAAGATTAATTGCCATACAACTATGCATTCATCATTATGCATTCTTAATTAGATGAGCATGTATCGTGTAAATGAGATATTTTATAGCCTGCAAGGTGAGGGCTTCCATATGGGGCAACCTGCGGTGTTTGTTCGTTTGAGCGGGTGTAACCTCCGCTGTCCTTTCTGTGATACCGATTTTAGTCAATATACCGAGATGACGGAGCAGGACATTGCAGTAGAAGTGCAACGCCTAAGCGATGACCCGCAAGTGTTGATTGTCCTTACCGGAGGCGAACCGACCCTGCAAGCAGATGACAACCTTATCAAGGCGCTCCATAGCACAGGTAAAAAGATTTGTGTTGAAACCAATGGCACACACCCTGTTCCAGCGGGTATCGATTGGATTACTTGTTCCCCTAAGGAGGGCAGCAAAGTACTACTCACAAGGGCGGACGAACTGAAGATTGTTTATCAAAATCAAGATGTAGAGCATTGGGCAAACAGTATTGTGGCAGCCCGGCTCTACTTGCAACCCTGCTCCTGCCAAAACACCGAAGAAGTAGTGAACTATATCCTACAACATCCCCATTGGCACCTCTCCCTGCAAACACATAAGTATCTGAATATCAGATAAGTACAAAAGATAAAGGAGCAAGGAATAAGTACGAAGGAAGAAATAGTAAGGAATAAGGATAAAGGACTTGGAATACCTGTAGGAAGGGTATCTCAAGTCCTTTCTTGTTGTTCAAACAAGTCCATTATGCATTTCATCATTCTGCATTCATCATTATGCTACCTCCGACACACAAACACTAATTTAGTTTTTGGCTATTTGTAAACCCCGTATAAATGTTTTTGGTAAATTCTTGAAATGTGTTTTTGAGGGTTTTTGTATAGAAAAGCATCAGCAAGTCCATTATGCATTATGCATTCATCATTATGCATTGAATTAAGCCGTTTTACTGTCATTTTGTCAAACAGCCTTTACCGAGCCTTTATCGGACTCTTACCGAGACCTTACCGAGATCTAAGAATAATTTGCCAATAATCATTTTGTTAGTTTTATGTGCATTTATCTAACAAAAAGTCAATCGTTTATATCCGCTCCATTCAGCCGAAAAATCAACCCCACGCAGTTTTAATGGCTCTTTACATGGCTTTTAATGGAGCCTTAAAACACCATTCTACGGAGAAAGAAATTAATGTTTAATTACATGATAATTATATGTTTAATGGTCAATTAACCGCAATTAACGGAGAACCAAAGCCATTAACGGAGCCCCCACCACCTATTTACGGCGAGTTAGTTTTAATGGTTGTTCGTGGAGGAAAATAGTCGCAAGAACTCTCGCGGAACGGGGGTCTCAAAATGAACGGTCTTCTCCGTAACTGGGTGGATGAACTCCAATACTTTGGCGTGGAGGCAGAGTCGGTCAGAAGGGGAGAACTCGTTGCCGTGTCCGTACTTACGGTCGCCCAATACAGGGTGTCCGATAGAGGCCAGATGTACACGAATCTGATTGGTGCGACCGGTCTCAAGGTTCAACTCCACTAGCGAGAGCGGCATCTTATTCTCCTGCTCACCGGTAGGTTCGATGGTTTTCGTTACATTATAGTTGGTGATGGCTATCTGTCCCCCGTCATCTACGGGCGATGAATAGACCACCGCATTGCGCTTATCCTCTGTCAACCAAGTGGTTATCTTGCCTTCCGGCTTATCAAACACTCCCTCTGCCACGGCTACATAAGTGCGTTTGGTTACCAACTGACGCCAATAGGTGCGCATATACTGTTGCAACTCGGCAGACTTGGCAAACACCAGCAAACCGCTCGTTTCACGGTCAAGACGGTGCACTACAAATACACTCGCGCGTTGGCTGCGACGATGTACATAGTTCTTCAGTATAGATAGGGCAGTCGTCTCCGTGGAACCCGGTATGGTGGGGACGGTGAGCAAACCTTGCTTCTTCTCTACCACAATGAGCGAATCATCTTCATACACCACGCGTAGTTTTGGGTGCGTTAGTTCTATATTGCCTCGTCCGCTCACCATCGTTACCTTATCTCCTTTGTGCAACAGGGTATCATGGCGCGTCTGTATCGAACCATTCACCGATACACGACGCTGACCAAGCACCTGTTTAACGCTCGTCTTGCTCATTCCACCTAAGCGACTGAGCAGAAAATCAATTAGTTGGCACTCTTCCTCTACATGCCATACCGTATCTTGTTTGAGTTTATACATCTTATTTCTTTTTATCAGTTACTTTGTTTTCTTGTGTCCTTCGTTTCTATTTCTTATTGTCGGCAGCCATTCCCATACGCATCCACGCTATCATTGCCGAACCGTTAACCACAAGGAAAACGCAGAATAGCAACAACGAGAACATATTATTGATGAGTATGTACAATACCATTCCGCTTGCGCTATATACTACCCACCATATCCATGCGTCTATCTTCTGATAGATAAGCCAAAAATTAGCCAAGGTAGAGGAGGCAATCATCACACCGCTACATAGTTTGAGCAGTATATGTTCATTCCACGCGTCGTGCTGAATAAATAATGTCGCCAATAGATAATCAACTACCACAATGAGCAGAGCCACAATCAGTGTCCACACTAATGCCCGTCCATGTAGGTATTGAGGCACAAAAGTCGTATTGCTTTCGGTTGTTGTTTGCTTGTCTGCTTCGGTACTATGTGCCTGCTCACCTTTTGCTACTTCGGTTGTTGTTCGCTTGTCTGCTTCAATACTATGTGCCTTCTCTTCCTTTGCAAGACCTGTTTCCAATCCTGTTTGTTTGCCTTTCCACTCGATAATAGATTTAATCATAAATGGCACAAATACAAGTAGTTGCAGGCCAACTAAGTCGTAATTACCCTGCAAATAGAATTGGCACGAGAGTAACAATGCCATCAGAATACCTCCATAGAAACCGGTATAGTTCTGCGGGTTTTTGATAGTCAGTACATACGCTACGCCTACGATGCTTGCGGGAATACCCACTATAAATGCTGCACTATCCCATTGCAACAACTGTCCTCGCATGGCAGGTACGAGCCATTCTATTAGGTATAGCACACCAAACAGCACCAAAAACAGCCCGCAAGACACCACCGTCTTCCGTCCCAACTCATTTACCAATCCCTTTGTCGTCTTATCCATATTCATATACTTTATCTATATCCTAGTCCACCTAGTCTATCTAGAATTCCTAGAATCCCTAGAGTATCTAGAACATCTATAAAAAGCAAATTAATGGCAATTACATGTTCTCTTATGTTCCTGCCCTTAATGTCCCCCAAAAAATAAGAGATACAATAAGGGCGAGCCGAAGCCCGCCCTTAGATATGCAAATAGTTTTACTTGCGTTTGCGGTCGCCGTAGCGAGACATAAACTTATCAACGCGTCCTGCGGTATCGACAAGTTTCGATTTACCGGTATAGAACGGGTGGCTCGTGTTAGAGATTTCCAACTTGATAAGAGGGTACTGTACACCGTCAATCTCGATGCTGTCCTTCGTGGCTGCGGTAGAGCGGCTGAAGAACTGAGTACCATCAGACATATCTTTGAATACTACCACACGGTAGTTCTCGGGATGAATTCCTTTTTTCATTGTCTTATGCGTTTTTAGCAGTTGTACGATTGCCGTTCTGATTACTCAGCAACAACATTTAATTTGATTTCTGCTTTTACCTCGCGGTGCAGACGAGCCACTGCCGTGTGCTCACCCGTTACCTTGATAGGCTCTGCAATAGTGATAACTTTCTTGTCGATGTTGATGTCTTTAGCAGCCAAAGCAGCAGAAATCTGAGCGGTGGTAACAGTACCAAAGATTTTGCCGTCCTCGTTTGCCTTTACAGCCATATCGATAGTCATATTAGCAAGTTGCTCTGCCAATGCCTGAGCATCTGCCAACAGTTTAGCCTGCTTGTGAGCCTGTTGTTTCAGGTTCTCTGCCAGTTGCTTACGGTTGCTCTCATTGGCAATGATGGCAATCTTGTTTGGCAACAGATAGTTGCGGCCGTAGCCGTCGCGTACCTTTACTATATCGTTCTTAAAACCTAAGTTAGCAAGGTCTTGAATCAAAATTACTTCCATGATGTTTCGTCTTTTTAATGGTTAATACTTACTTCATCATATCGGTTACATAAGGCAGCAGAGCCAAGTGGCGTGCTTTCTTAACGGCTTGAGCGACTTTGCGTTGATACTTCAGGCTCGTTCCCGTAATACGACGGGGAAGAATCTTACCCTGCTCGTTGAGGAACTTCTTCAAAAACTCGGGGTCTTTGTAGTCGATGTACTTGATACCGCTCTTCTTGAAACGGCAATACTTTTTCTTCTTCTGCTCGTTTGTTTGCGGAGTCAGATAGCGAATTTCATCATTCTGTGCCATAATTAAGCCTCCTCTTTTTTAAGATTACCACGACGCTTCTCAGCATACTCAAATGCGTACTTGTCAAGACGCGTTGTCAGGAAACGAATCACACGCTCGTCACGACGGAATTCTGTTTCGAGAGTAGCGACAACAGCAGGTTCTACATCAAACTGAAGCAAGGCATAGAATCCCGTTGTTTTACCTTGGATAGGATATGCGAGTTGACGCAAACCCCACTCCTCACGGTTCAGCACGGTACCACCGTTCTGCTTGAGAAGGTTCTCGAATTTGTCTACCGCTTCCTTCATCTGTGGTTCAGACAAAACGGGAGTCAAGACGAAAGCGGCTTCGTAATGATTTAACATAATCTGTTAATGTTTTGATTGTTAATGATTTATACTTGCTTTTTCTGCACTGCTTACCTCCTTGCCCTCTGCACCTCCGCTGCAATAATTCTCGAGAACATCTCTAAACATTCTAATAGCATTCTCCTAAGAATCATCCGACAAGATGTGCATCAGTTAAATTGGTATTGCGCTGAAAAAGCGTGCAAAGTTACTGCTTTTTTCTGAAATATGCAAATCCCCGCTCAAAATAACTGTATTTTTCTTATCTGTGTAGTATGGAGTAGGTGTTTGGACTCTCCAATTTGTCTTAGAGTGGGCTGTATCATAACTGTTTGAATTAGTTTGTCGTATGCCTCCCGGTATCTTGGTTTGTGTATTCTCTATTTAGCATTGTGCATTTTTTAGTTGTGTATTCCGAAAATTCGTTGTATCTTTGCGGGCAAATAATGATACTCTCTGCTATACTCGAAGTGCTCTTGCGTATGTGTGAGAATGTATTTTTCATAAAGGAATACACACAGCAGTTAGTCGCTGTCGGATAGGATGGAGTAGAATAGAACAAACATAAACAATAAACCACAATAAACATGATTTACAGTAAAGAAGTACAAGAAATGTGCTGCGTGGCTAAAGGTCCTAACCACGGACCCGCTCCCATTCCCGAAGAGGGCAAATGGGTGAAAGCCAAAGAGATTAAAGACATCTCGGGTATGACGCACGGTATCGGTTGGTGTGCACCTCAACAAGGTTGCTGCAAACTGAGTTTGAATGTTAAAGATGGTGTTATCGAAGAGGCTTTGGTAGAAACCATCGGTTGCTCGGGTATGACCCACTCGGCTGCTATGGCTGCTGAGATTCTCCCCGGCAAGACTATCCTTGAGGCACTCAATACCGACCTCGTTTGCGATGCTATCAACACCGCTATGCGTGAGTTGTTCCTCCAAATCGTTTATGGTCGTACCCAATCGGCTTTCTCTGAGGGCGGTTTGGCTATCGGTGCCGGTTTGGAAGACCTCGGTAAAGGTCTCGTTTCGCAATGCGGTACGCTGTTCTCCACCAAGGCTAAGGGCGTTCGCTACCTGCAACTCACCGAAGGTTATATCACCAAAGAGTTCCTCGATGAGGACAACGAGGTTTGCGGATATGAGTATGTCCACATGGGCAAATTCATGGACGCAGTGAAGAAAGGTGTGCCTGCTGACGAGGCATTGAAACAAGTTACAGGTACCTACGGCCGTACTACCAAAGAGCAAGGTGCTGTTAAATCTATTGACCCAAGAAAGGAGTAATACTATGATTCGTCCAGTTCAATTTGAATCTCAAGACCGTCGCGAGAAACAGATTCTCGCTGCGCTCAATGCTAATGGTATCGCTTCTATCGAAGAGGCTAACCAAATCTGCGAACAATACGGCTTAGACCCCTATCAGACTTGCGAAGATACACAGCGTATCTGTTTCGAGAATGCTAAGTGGGCGTATGTGGTCGGTAGTGCTATCGCACTCAAGAAAGGCTGCAAGAATGCTGCTGACGCTGCTGAGGCTATCGGTATCGGCCTGCAATCGTTCTGCATCCCCGGTTCTGTGGCTGACGACCGTAAGGTAGGTCTCGGACACGGCAACTTGGCTGCTCGTCTGCTCCGTGAGGAAACAGAGTGCTTTGCTTTTTTGGCAGGCCACGAGAGTTTCGCTGCTGCTGAAGGTGCTATCAAGATTGCTGAGATGGCTAACAAAGTGCGTCAAAAACCGCTGCGTATCATCCTCAACGGTCTTGGCAAAGACGCTGCAATGATTATCAGCCGTATCAATGGTTTTACCTATGTGCAGACCGAGTTCGACTACTATACCGGCAAACTCAACATCGTGCGCACCAAAGCATACAGCAATGGCCCGCGTGCTAAGGTGAACTGCTACGGTGCTGACGATGTACGCGAAGGCGTGGCTATCATGTGGCACGAGAATGTAGATGTATCCATCACGGGTAACTCTACCAACCCGACTCGTTTCCAACACCCTGTAGCAGGTACCTACAAGAAAGAGCGTATCCAGGCTGGTAAACCTTACTTCTCAGTGGCTTCGGGTGGTGGTACCGGTCGTACTTTGCACCCCGATAACATGGCAGCCGGTCCTGCTTCGTATGGTATGACCGATACGATGGGTCGTATGCACAGCGATGCACAGTTCGCAGGTTCGTCTTCCGTTCCTGCCCATGTAGAGATGATGGGCTTCCTCGGTATCGGTAACAACCCGATGGTAGGTTGTACCGTGGCTTGCGCCGTCAATGTCGCATTGGCTCTCAATAAGTAATCACTACATATCTGTAAATAGAAAAAGACTGTTCGACATCTTCGGACAGTCTTTTTTTTGTATTCTTTCTCGCGCGCGTGCGAACAATATATTAGGGGATGCAACGATATATCTACGCATCTGCTGCACTGATTTTGCAGGTGTATACTTGTGGTCATTTAGAAAAATCGACCTGTATATTTGCCTATCTCACTTTTTTGCAGTAATTTTGCAGTCTATTTTGCGGGTTTCTTTGCCCGACCTACGGATATGAATGAGTTTTTACAAAAAGAAGAAGAGGTACTGCGTATGCTCAAGACGGTGTTCGACCCTGAGATACCTGTCAATATCTACGACCTCGGACTAATCTATAAGATAGACATCACCGATGACGGCACTTGCAACATCGAAATGACACTCACAGCCCCCAGTTGCCCGGCGGGCGATTTTCTTGTAGAGGACATCAAGCAGAAAGTGGGCAGCGTAGAGGGTATCAAGCAAGTGAATGTGAATATCGTCTTTGAACCCGAATGGAGCAAAGATATGATGAGCGAAGAGGCCAAACTCGAACTCGGAATGATGTAGTCTGTTTTGTCGTCAGTCCCAATCACTTCTATGATTTATTTTCTCAGCGATGCACATCTTGGTTCGCGTGCATTAGATAATGCCGATGATAATCAGCGCAAACTCGTTGATTTGCTGCGTCGTATGGAGACGGATGCCGAGGCGGTCTATATGCTTGGCGATATGTTCGACTTTTGGTACGAGTACCTTTGGCGCGACCCCTCCAAAGCGGAATACACTCCTTTCTTAGACCAACTGCGGGCTATGACCTCCAAAGGAATAGCCATTCATTATTTTGTGGGCAACCACGACCTTTGGACTTTCGGTTGGCTTGCCCGCCGCACCGGGGTGGTAGTCCATTATGCCCCCGAGGACATCACTTGCTACGGCAAATCTCTTTTCATTGGGCATGGCGATGGGGTGATGCCCTCTAATTGGCAAACACTCTACCCGCCTTTTATCCTCAAGAAAATTAGGCGTTTTATCTTTCTCCGTCGTGTCTTCCATTCTCGTCCGTTGCAATACCTGTTCTGTTGTGTCCCGCCTGCGTGGGGCAATGCTTTTGGTTACAATTGGGCGGCCAACAGTCGCAGAAAAGAACTGGCGAAACCCTGTCCTTACAAGGGCGAACAACACGAGGAACAAGTGCTGTTTGCCAAAGAGCAAGAGCAACTCGGCAACCACCGCGACTACTACATCTTCGGGCATCGGCATATCGAACTCGACCTGCAAATCACTCGCAACAGCCGTGTACTAATCCTTGGCGATTGCTTTCAGCAGTGGACTTATGCTGCCCTTTCGCCCGATGGAATGCTTACGCTCTGCAATATAGAATAGTATAAAATCAATTGATAATCAAACGAATATGAATCAACCCTTACATACTCGCCAAGAGCAGTTAGCGGCTTTCGACCGTCTGCTCACCGTGATGGACGAACTGCGTGAGAAGTGTCCGTGGGATAGAAAACAGACTTTCGAGAGCCTGCGTCAGAACACTATCGAGGAGGTCTATGAACTCACATCCGCTATCGTCAAAGGCGACAAGACGGAGATAAGCAAAGAGTTGGGCGATGTCTTGCTCCACATCGTTTTCTATGCCAAGTTAGGCAGCGAAACGGGTGATTTCGACATTGCCGATGTCTGCAACCGCTTGTGCGATAAACTCATATTCCGTCATCCCCATGTCTATGGTGAGGCGGCTGCGAAGAATGCCGAGGAGGTGAGTCACCTTTGGGAGCAGGTGAAACTCAAAGAGAAAGGCGGCAACAAGACGGTGCTTGCGGGTATTCCCGATGCCTTGCCTTCGTTGGTAAAGGCCTATCGTATTCAAGACAAAGCCGCCAATGCAGGTTTCGATTGGGAGAAACCCGAAGAGGTGTGGGCAAAAGTGAAAGAGGAGATTGCCGAGTTTGAAGCCGAGGTGCAGAATATGGACAACCAAAAGGCTACTTCCGAGTTCGGCGATGTGCTTTTTGCTTTGGTCAATGCTGCACGCCTCTACAAGATTCGTCCCGACAATGCGCTTGAGATGACCAATCTCAAGTTTATCCGTCGTTTCAACTACATAGAGCAAAAAGCCGCCGAGCAGGGCAAGGCACTGCAAGATATGTCCCTCTCCGAGATGGACGCTCTTTGGAACGAAGCCAAGCAACAAGAGTAACTAATTGCGCACTATCTTTGAACGCAGTTTATCGGCTCTTTATATGGTTTAATAGAGGATATGTGTGAGTGCAATCAACGGCTGGATAATCAACGGCGCATTATGCATTCCTCATTGTGCATTGCTCACTACTCCACTGGTTGCGTCATCTGTATGGTCGATGGGGAGAACTTAGAATCAGATTCTACCGTCAGTGTCATATCTGCCGAGCCAGTCTTGAGCGAGATATAATGGAATGGGAAGGCAGCGTAGTTGTATGCAGGTTTGAATCGCAATATACCGCGTTCGGGTACGGAGGTATCGAGCAGGTAGTCCTTTATCAGTGATATAGAGTCGATACCTACACTCATCTGCGTGCTGTCGTAGCCGATAGTAAAGCCTGTCAGCGTATTAGTTACGCCGCTCAGTACAATCACACCGCGCACGGTATCGCCTTGGTGGATGGCTTTCATCTTATATACCCCGTTCTCGTCTTGTTTATCTACCTTTAGGGTATCGATATACAGCGAGTCGGCGTGGTAGCAAATCAGGTTGCGGCACTGCAACTGCGGGGTGTATTGCGATTGTTGATCCAGTGAGCAGGAGGTCAGTACGATGCTAACCAGCACTGCTGCAAAAAATGTAAGTCGTTTCATATATATAAGGTGTATTTATTTCGTATGATAAAACAAAACATCTTCTTACCTACAAAAAACGAGCCAAAAGGCTCGTTTGTGCGGCATAAAGGACTCGAACCTTCACTCTGTTAGGAACCAGATCCTAAGTCTGGCGCGTCTACCAATTCCGCCAATGCCGCCAAGGCTTTTCATCAAAAGCGGGTGCAAAGATACGACAAATAATCGAATTACGCAAATTATGAACCAAACTTTTTATCATAACCTCCCTAACGGTGTGCGTATAGTCCATCGTCAGACCTCCTCGGCTGTGGCGTATGTGGGCGTCATGGTAGGTACAGGCACACGCGATGAGCAGCCCGAAGAGAGCGGTATGGCACACTATATCGAGCATTGTGTCTTCAAGGGCACAGCCAATCATTCTGCCCGTCAGATTATCAACAGCATCGAGGGTATCGGCGGCGAAATCAATGCCTATACCACCAAGGAGGAAACTACTTTCTATGCCGCCACGCTCACCGAGCATATCGCACGCACCCTTCATCTTATCGCCGAGATGGTGCTTTGCCCTACTTTCCCCAAGGCAGAAACCGACAAGGAACGCACCGTTATCTACGATGAGATAGAGGGCTACAACGATTCGCCGAGCGAACTGATCTACGATGACTTCGAGAACCTTGTCTTCTGTGGGCATCCTTTGGCAATGCCTATCCTTGGTACCAAGAAATCGCTCCGCCATATCTCCGCTACACCCACTCGCCCGCTCCTTTGGATGGCATCCCATTACCGTCCCGAGCGAATGGTGGTCTTCTGCCAAGGCAACCTCTCTCCCGAGCGGGTCTTCCGATTGGCAGAGAAAGAGTTTGGTGCAGTATCGCCTGTTGTCGATACCAATCCCCGCATTGCGCCTAAGTCTATTCCCGTAGCAGAGACCTCCTTCCGCAAGCATACCCACCAAACCCATGTCATGTTGGGCAATAGGGCGTACCCCCTCGGCGATGAACGCCAACTCACGCTCTATCTCCTTAATAATATATTAGGTGGCGGCAGCCTCAATTCTCGGCTCAATCTCAGCCTGCGTGAGTCGCGCGGACTAGTCTATTCTATCGAATCTACCTATACTCCCCTCTCTGATACGGGCTATTGGTGTGTCTATTTTGCTTGCGAACCCGAGTATTTCGAGCGCTGCCTCGACCTCACCAAGCAGGAGTTGGCGCATCTGTGCAGCAAACCGCTCTCCGATTCTGCCCTCCGTAATGCGCTTGTGCAACTGCGAGGACAGATGGCTATATCCGCTGAGAATCAGGAGAATAATGCGCTGTCGATGGCTAAGTCGGTGTTGTATCACAATGTAGCCCCCACTTGGGAAGAAACTTTCGCCCGTGTATCGCAAACCACTCCTGCCGACTTGCTCTCCGCAGCCCAAGATGTCCTCTCCCCCGACACCCTTTTCCTCCTTACTTATTGCTAACCCTCCTTGCAAGTCGCGCTTTCTAACTCTCCTTGCAAAAAATGCTTTATCCTCTCCTTTAAGAGGATGTCAGACAACCGTCGGCATCCTCTTTTTTTGTATCCGTATATTCTACCTCCCCCCACTATGCATTCTTCATTATGCATTGTCAAAGTACTGTCTATGACGCACTATATACGGTACATATACGGTACATATACGGTACATACACGGTAGATATACGGTAGATAAGCCTACCTTTGTAATGGTTTTAGACTATGTTTTCAAAAGGATTTCGCTGCTTTGTACATATTTTGCCTCCATTACGATCATATCATGATCCTATCATAGACATATAAAAACCGGCTACTCCGCAAAGTCGCAATCTGCCGAATAAGGTCCGAGAAAAGGTGCGTATTCGTTTCTCCCATTGCCGCCAAAAGTTGTCAACCATTCACGGTTTTTGATAACTTGTTGGCTATGTTTATTCACTCTATGCAATCTTTATGTAAGCGCAATGTCCCTAAAATAGTGTATCTTGCCATTTTTGCGCCTGTTTTGATTGCATAAACATCAAAAAAGTGCATAGAATACGCACAAAATGCTCATTTTGCTGCTTTTTAACATAGAAAAACGACAAAATGCTTGCGTAAGTCCAAAAAAAGCAGTACCTTTGCGCACTAATCTGCATAGTACACCTTTCTATCGGCTGATTGCTATGCATTTTAGGTACAAATTAGGTATAAACCGATTGTAAAAATGGGTCTCTAAACCTTGATTTTGAAAATACTAAATGATATATAGATGAAAAAGTTCTTAACACTCTTAGCGCTCTGCTTCGTGAGTTTTGCCGTTATGGCGGAGAAGCATGTGAGCGGTGTAGTTGTCGACGAGAAAGGCGAGCCTGTGATTGGTGCTAGCGTACAAGTAAAGGGCACTTCCATAGGAACGATTTCTGACTTCGATGGCGAATTTTCTCTTTCTGCTCCCGACGATGCTACTACATTGACGGTTAGTTTCGTGGGTATGCAGACACAGGAGGTGCAGATTGCTAAAAATATGCGCATTACCCTCCACGAATCAACCGAGGTAGTACAAGAGATTGTCGTTACCGGTTATGGTAATGTCTCTAAAGGTAGTTTCGCCGGTTCTGCACAGGCTGTAGATGCCGATGCTATCGAGAAGAAAAGTCCGACCGAGATTTCTAAAGCCCTTGCCGGTGAGGTGGCAGGTGTGCAAGTCATCAATACATCCGGTCAGCCGGGTTCTAATGCTACTATCCGTATCCGTGGTATCGGTTCGCTTAATGGTAGTAGTGCTCCGTTGTATGTGGTAGATGGTGTTACTTATGATGGTGATGTGTCGTCTATCGATCCGGGGGATATCGCTTCTACCACTATCTTGAAGGACGCAACGGCAACCTCTCTCTATGGTAGCCGTGGTGCCAATGGCGTTGTGGTGATTACTACCAAAAAAGGTTCGTCGGGTGAGAAAGGCAAGATAGATGTAGATTTGAAATACGGCGGTAATATGCGTCTGCTTCCTTTGTATGATGTGATTACCTCACCTGAAGAGTATGTTACTATGTCGTGGCAGAGCCTGTACAACAACTTCCGCTATGTCGGGAAAAATAGTGAATCAGTTTCAGTAAACAATGCAAACATTGCTTTGTATGGTGCTGCCGGTCTTCCTGAAGGTTATAATCTGTGGGATGCGGATGGAAAATATTTGATCAATCCGTACGACAATGCAGGGAACTTAAATCCTTCGTTCGATAACACCGTATCGCGCCGCAAGGGCTATGAGAACTTGGAATCGTGGAAAGACGCTATCTTCCGTGTAGGGCAACGCTACGATGCAAGTGTGAAATTCCGTGGCGGTAACGACCAACTGAGTTATTATACCAGTCTTGGTTATCTGAAAGACGAAGGATACTATCAGGCTTCCGACTTTAGTCGTTTCAATGTGCGTACCAATCTCGATTTTACGCCGAAGAAATGGCTTAAGGGTAATGTGAATGTGGCTTATTCGTATTCTGATATGAACTCTCCTGACCAGGAAGGCGATGGCAAGATGAATAACGGTTTCTACTATGTAAATGCTATCCCTGCTATCTATCCTGTTTATTTGCGTGATGCAGATGGCAACTATGGTCAGGACTATATCGACCCGCGTACAGGCCTGCCTTATTATGACTATGGTGATGAGTTGGATCGTAACTTTGGTCATGGTATCAACCCTGCAGGTTCGCTTCGCTTGGATAAGGAACGCCAGGTTCAACATACTGTCGATGCCAAGGGTTCTTTGGAATTCAAACTCTATGACGGACTCAAACTGACCATCAATGCCGGCATCCACTTCTTCAACAATCTCTCTTCGCAACTGACCAATAAGTATTATGGCGATGCAGCAGGTATTGGTCGTATCCTCCAACAATCGACCAACTTGTTCACTATCTCTGCACAAGAGTTGTTGGAGTACAACAAGACCTTCGGCGACCATACTATCCGTGTGATGGCAGGTCATGAGAACTATATCTATCGCTACGGATATGTATATGGCTACAAATCATACCTTGCTGATGGTGAGAGCCTTGATTTGAGTAATGCTATCAAGATGAACGCTACCGAGGGCAATACCAACCGCTTTGCATTGGATTCCTATTTGGCTACGGCGTCTTATAGTTACAACGATCGCTATATGATTACTGCTAACTATCGTGCCGATGGTTCTTCGCGCTATGGCAAAGGACACCGTTGGGGCCACTTTGGTTCGGTAGGTGCTGCATGGATGTTTACCAACGAGCAATTTATGGAACCCGCCAAAGAGTGGCTCAAGAATGGTAAGTTGCGCCTCAGTTGGGGTGTGCTTGGTAACCAGACCAGTTCGCTCTATTCTTATACCGACCTCTATTCTATCGAGAATGTAAATGATGAACTTGGCTTTATTTGGGCAAGCAAGGGTAATGATAGTATTACATGGGAGCGTGCCAATACCACCGACCTTGGCTTGGAGTTCTCGATTGGTAAGTACCTCGATGTCGAGTTAGATTATTTCTACAAACTGACCGACAACTTGCTCTTCAGTCGTGCCGTAACACCATCGCTCGGATATAGTTCCCGCCCTGTAAACGACGCACGAATGGTTAACCAAGGTGTCGAGTTTACCTTCAATGTACATGCCGTAGATATGCGTAATGTAAAGTTGGATATCCGTTTCAATGGTTCGCACTATTCCAACAAGATGCTTCAGATGCCTATCGATTATACCAAGGCAGATGGTACCGAAGTCCGTCAAGTAATGTCGGGTGCTATGGCAGAGGGACATTCTATGTACGACCATTATACCTATGTCTTTGCTGGAGTTGAAGAAACTTCGGGTAATGCACTCTACGAGGCATACTACGATACTCGTTATGGCAATTTAGGTGATCCGAAGGGAAATAATGAGTACAACTATATCCCGTCGCTCTACCAGTGGCAACACGACAACCCCGGGGCTGAGCAGTATTTGGCTAAGACCACTACTGCGGACGGAAGTATGGCTACAATGCAGTATGTAGGTAAATCGTATCTGCCGGATTTGGATGGCGGTTTTGGCTTCAACTTAGAGGTGTATGGCGTTACCTTGTCGGCTTCTTGCTCTTATCGTATCGGCGGTTATGGTTACGACTATACCTATATGGCACTTATGGCTAATAGTGCTGTCGGCGGACACAACTGGCATGTGGATATTCGCAACGCTTGGATGGAAAACAATACCAAGACCGATGTACCTATCCTTACCAATGGCTTGGGCGAGTATGCTACTTATGCTAATATGACTTCTACTCGTTTCCTTACTTCCAACTCGTTCCTCTCGCTCAACGATGTGCAGATTGGCTATACATTCCCCAAGAAGTTGATTGAGAAAATCAAACTCAGCCGCCTCAATGTATATGTATCGGCAAACAACCTTTGCATTGCTACGGCGCGTAAGGGTTACAACCCGATGACCTCGTTTACCGGTTCGTCAGATACCCACGCTTATAGCCCGCTATCGACGATTATGGGTGGTATCAAACTTACATTCTAATCCGTAAGGTGTAACCTAAATAGTTTTACTCAATAAAGAATACAAATATGAAAACAAAATCGTATATTTTAGCAGCGGCCTTGGTATTAGGGCTCGCAGGTTGCTCTCTTGATCAAGAGCCGGGTGGTAGCACTATCACCAAAAAGCAGTACGATAATATGGATGATAAGGTAGCAGGTACCGTCAATGGTGTCTATTCGCTTCTGTATGAGTATGGTGGTGAGCATGATGCATTCGGTTTGCGTTCTATCGATATGTACGGCGATTTGCTTTGTGGCGACATGGCTATGAAAACGCAGCGTTATGGTTGGTTCAACTCCGATGAGTTGGGACAAACCTATCAGCGTCGTTCCTATTTTTGGTCGTTCTACTACAATATCATCCGCCAATGCAACTTGGCACTCAATGTGGTAGAGGCAGACGGAAAACCTACTATCAGTTTCGATGCTGCCACTATTACCGATGAGCAGTATGCCAAAGGCTACTATTATGCCGAGTTGCTTACGCTCCGTGGTTGGGCATATTCTTCACTTTTGCGTTTCTTTACTGCCGCAAACGATGTGGATATCAATACAGAGTTGTCTATACCTATCTATACGGAGGCAGACACCAAAGATGACTCTACTTTGGGTGCACCGCGTTCTACTATGACTAGCGTCTTTATGCGTGTAGAAGAGGATCTCCTGCAAGCCATCGCTTACTTTACCGCTTACAATAAACTCTCGCGCGGTGAAAACAAACTGCATGTGAATATCGATGTGGCGCGTATGGTGCTTGCATACTCCTACCTCAACAAAGGTGTGTTGGAGAGTTCTGATGCTACCAATAAGGAGAAAGATTTTACCAATGCTATCCGCTATGTGGATGATTTGCTCGGTGCTACTACTGCTCAGATCTTACCGCAAGCAGAGGTGCTTACCAATGGCTTCAACAATGTGGATACCAAGAGTTGGATCTGGGGTGAGGCTGTAACGGTGGAGAATACTACGAGTTTAGCATCATTCTTTGGTCAATGCGATATCTATTCTTATAGTTACGCTTCTGCCGGCGATATCAAAGGAATTGATGAGGCATTATACAAAGAAATACAAGCATTGGGTTGGGATATTCGTGAAGGTTGGTGGAACAACTATGTAACCAAAAATCCAAAGGCAACTACCTTCCAAAATGCGCCTGATGGCAAGTTCTTCTCTGCCAAGAGTACTACACTCTCCGGCGACCGTGATTGGCTGAGCGACAATGTCTTTATGCGTATCGAGTTGGCATACTTGATTGGTGCGGAGGCTGCATATCGCAACAACGACTACACCAAAGCCATTACCTATCTTACTACGCTTACCGATCAGCGTGTAAAACCCACTACCGAGGCGCAGACTGCTTACGATACTTTCAAAGCCGGTCTGACCGATGCTGATGTACTCAAAACGGCTATTCGCTACAACTGGCGTGTAGAGTTGTGGGGAGAGGGCTATGGCTTGCAAACTTTCAAACGCTGGAACGAAACGGTAAATTTGGGTACAAATCACTTGCGTACTAATAAGAATATCTCTCCTTCGGCTACTCCGCGTTTATTTACTTTCGAGTTGCCGACCTCTGAAACTCGCTACAATCCGTTTATCAATAGCACAACGGAATTAACGAAGCAACAATGATAATACTAATAATACAATAACCATACAAATTTTTATCGTATGAAAAAGAACTTATTTATCCTTGCGCTCTGCGCAATCTCAACCTGTTTCTTCGCAGGTTGCAAGGGCTTTGAAAATGGAAAAAATGAACCGGGAACCGATATCAAGATCGAGATAACGCCGGCTACACTTACATTAAGTGTTGGTGAGTCACAAAAATTGAACTACAAAGTTACTCCCGTAGGTACGAGTGTTTCTGTTAAATGGGCTTCTAATGACGCATCGGTAGTTACCGTTAATCAATCCGGTATCATTCAGGCTGTTGCAGCAGGAACTGCAACCATTACGGCTTCGGCTGACAATGCTACTTCCGGTACTTGTGTAGTTACAGTATCAAACGATGCTGTGTTGAACAATTTCTCCTTTAGCGATTTCAATATCTTTGGTGAGATTACTGAGGTTGCCGGTGCTCCTATTCAGGAAGTAGAATTGAAAAGTGGTGTTACTGTAAAATGCAAAGTTGTAACCGGTTTGTATTTGTATGTTTGGAACTCAGGACTTACTTTTGTTGATGGTACTGGCTTTGCCGGTGAGGGCTATATTATTATGCCAACCACTCCTCTTATGATGTACCAAACAGCAGAGTCGGTAACACTTCCCAGTGGTGAAACTCTTAAAGAAGGTAAGTTGATTGGAACTGATTATTGGGCGATTGAGGCTATGGGTAAAAACCAAAAACCTTATACTACAGAAGCCGGATATTTGGCAGATACTGCTGCTTATTGCACTTTCTGGGATAAATATGTTGACTATGTAACAGAAAGAGATACAACCACTGATCTTGAACCATTGATTTCTGCTTACGAAGATGCACATAAGGGCGCTATCTTGTGGTCTTGGAATGCTAATAAAAATAAAGCTCCGCTAATTATCGATGTATATGGCTATGTAAAACATGCACAGTTCGCATTTGCGGATGAAGGTGCAGAAGAGGCTATCTTGTACACGGCTACTATCGAATGGCTTGACTTCGTAAACGAGGGGCGTCTTATGGGATTGAAAACAGAGGGAAGCGATGCTGCTTTGACTATAGTTCATCCTTATGATATGAATACTATCACCAAGACTTACTCCAACGAAAGTGGTGAGGTTGCAGAGGCTGTTTCAGCACCTAAATATGTTGTTATTGATGAGAAGCATATTCATTTAGGTGAGAATCCGCTTCGTCAGGTGTTGGAATCGAAAAGTATCTATAATCTCTATCGCAAATAATTTTATTTAGCGTGATTTGACTATACGGCTGCCTGACAGATTATTGTTAGGCAGCCGTTTTTATTTCATAGGCAGAGAGACAAATTTATGTTTTTTCTTGACAATGTCTGTTTTTATTTGTGCATATCAAAATTATTTTGTATCTTCGCCCCCAAATTACGAGTGGTGTATGCAAACCGCTATAAAAAACCTCTATATGAAAAGATTATCAACCATTCTCTTGGTGCTATGCGTAGGCTTATCCGCCCTGTGGGCCGTGCCTGCTGCACCTAATCTCTTTCGGGTTACTCAGCCCGATGGTTCTGAACTGATGGTGCGCCTCATCGGTGATGAGAGTTTCCACTATTATGCCTTGGAGGATGGTACGCCTATTCGCCAAAATGATAACGGCTTCTGGGTAGAGGATACTTCGTTCGATGCTCCTAAGGCTATGGCTAAGGCACAGCGTGTGGCTCATCGTGAGATGATCGGCGGAGGCTTCCCGCTTACGGGCAGCCCGAAAGCATTGGTGCTGTTGGTTGGTTTCGCAGACCTGCCTTTCGACCAAACACGCGACAACTTCAATGCGTTGCTCAACGAATCCGGCTATTCATACAATGGCGCAACAGGTTCTTGTCGCGACTATTTTATTGCATCGTCTGACAGTCTGTTCCAGCCGCAGTTTGATGTCTATGGTCCCTATAAGGCAAGCCACAATATGGCATACTATGGCGCAGAGGAAGGCGATAGCCATGATGCCAATCCGCAAGAATTGATTGTAGAGGCTTGCCAATTAGCGGCTGCTGCCGGGGTCGATTTCTCGCAGTACGATACCAACAACGATGGCGTGTTGGATAATGTCTTTGTCTATTTCGCCGGTCATAACCAAGCCGAGGGCGGAGGTGAGAACACGATTTGGCCCCACCAAAGCGACCTCAGTTCGCTCAATATCCGTGTCGATGGTAAGCGATTGGGTACTTATGCTTGTACTTCGGAGTATAGCGGCTCGAGCGGAACACGCCGTGCGTCTATCGGCACTTTCTGCCACGAGTTTGGACATGTGCTCGGTTTGCCCGATTTCTATGATACCAACTATAGTATCTATACGGTCGGCAACTGGGATATTATGTGCTCAGGCAGCTACAACAACAATGGGCAGACCCCGCCGGTCTATACCTCTTATGAGCGTTTCTTCCTCGGGTGGCTCAAACCTACGCAACTGACCGAGAAAGGACAGTATTTCCTCGAGCCTCTCGAGACCTCCAATACCGCCTACTTGTTGGCTGCTTCGCAGCACAACTTGTCGGGTTCTTCTCCATCACCGTCCGAGTTCTTTATGATTGAGTATCGTACCAATGTGGGATGGGATGCGCCAAGCGGGGCACTCCCGGGAGTAGGTATGTTGGTATGGCATATCGACTATTCCGCTACGGCATGGAATACCAATACCCCTAATAACGGACCGACACTTATTCGTATGCACCTCGAAGAAGCCAACGGAATAGGCTGGAATAAACGCTCAAATGGGGAGTCGGGACGCGCTTCCGACCCATACCCCGGTACGATGGGCATCACGCGTTTTATCCCCACGCTCCACAATGGTACGGTGCTAAATCAGCAGCCTATATTCAATATATCCGAACTGAGCAATCTCCTGTCTTTTACCTACATCGCTGCAGGTGATGCACAGTTGCTCTCCGATAAGTCGTCTGTCGATTTGGTTACAACCGTTTCTGATGCCAATCGTATTGTTGGTTGGACACCGCAATCGTTTCTGCTTACAGGCAAAGGCTTAGACCCTGCCGAAACGCTCACTATGCAAATATCGGGCAATTTCTATGTGGCTGCTGCCGATAATGCACCCGCTCGCGGTAATGCGGCTTGGCGCAAATCTATCACACTGACCCCCTCCGCCGATTCTACTCTCTCGCAGAATGTATGGGTATGCTTCAACCCCACACGCCAAAACTGTTCCCCCATCAGCACCGTGCTTTCGGTTTCTGGTACAGGCGTCAGTCTGTCGCTGCCTGTTACGGGTACGGCCTCACGCCCCACTTATGTTACTACTCCGCGGGTAAAGCCTACATCGCTCATCTCTCCTTATTCTTTTCGTGTATCGTGGGAACCGGTGGAGGACGCTACCGAGTACTATATCACTCTCTTTAGTGTAGCCAATGGCACATCCTCTTTCTTGCAGAGTTTTGAGAACTTTGATTCGCCGTCTTCTGTTGCCGATGAGAATTGGGAAAGCAATACCAACTTGGTTACCACCTCTTCGCGTGCCGATGGCAGCAAGTCGCTGTATTTCCGCAACACAGGCGACTGTGTTACCTCTGAGGAGTATCCGTTCCCGATCACTTCGCTCTCGTTCTGGATCAATTCGATTATCTCTGATGTAGATACTACAGGTTTCATCGATTGGGAGGCATGGAACGGTAAAAAATGGGTGTCGCTTCCTGCTATGCGAACCAATATCCTCCGTTTCTCGCAGCAGACCACACTCTCCTACACATTCGATGTGGCAGACAACTATACCCGCTTCCGCTTCACTTTTACCGACAATGGCGGTTCGGGTGTGGCAGTAGATGCATTCAATGCCACCTGCTCGCAGAAGGTAGATTATATCTACCGTGGGCGCAACCTGACCATATCTGATGTAGATGGCGATGAGAACTACACCATCAGCAATATCACGGGGCTAACTCCTTCTACTACTTACTATTATCGTATTCGCTGTACCGATCTTGGGCGCGGATGTGAGGAGCACCTGACCGACTTGACCGACCCCGTGGAGGTTACTACGATGCCGGGCGTGAGCATAGAGGATACCAAGCACCTCTCGTTGGCGGTCGATTCTATCAACTTCGATGTGGCTACCCATGCGGTCTATATCCAAGAGCCAACCAACAGCGGAAGGCTATACATATACGATAGTGCCGGACACTTGGTATATTCGTTCCGTACCTATCTCGGACAGACTATCTATTCCATCCCCGTTGGGGTACTTACGCGTCGTAACCTGTACATTATTAAGTATGTAGAAAATAGCAAACTGCAGCGTAAGCAGCGTTGGGCAAAGTTTATTCTTTAACAAATATATTATTTATTCACAAACGAATCGATGAAGAATTTTGTAGAAGAACTACGATGGAGAGGCATGCTCCAGGACATCATGCCGGGTACTGAAGAACAACTCAATAAAGAGGTTACTGCCGCCTATGTCGGTATCGACCCTACCGCCGACAGCCTCCATATCGGACACCTATGCGGTATCATGATGCTACGCCACTTGCAGCGTTGCGGACACAAACCGATTGCGCTGATTGGCGGTGCTACGGGTATGATCGGCGACCCGAGCGGTAAGTCGGCAGAGCGTAACCTGCTCGATGAACCTACCCTGCGCCACAACCAAGAATGCATCCAACGCCAGTTGGAGCGGTTCCTCGATTTCCACTCCGATGCGCCCAATGCTGCTGAGTTGGTCAACAACTACGACTGGATGAAAGACTATACTTTCCTCGATTTCGCACGCAATGTCGGCAAACTCATCACCGTCAATTATATGATGGCGAAAGACTCCGTCAAGAAGCGTTTTAATGGGGAGTTCTCGCAAGGTATGTCCTTTACCGAGTTTACCTACCAACTCTTACAGGGCTACGACTATGTCTATCTCAATAAGCACAAAGGTTGCAAACTCCAGATGGGCGGAAGCGACCAATGGGGAAACATCACCACGGGTACGGAACTCATAAAGAAGATGGGCGGCGGTGAGGCGTATGCACTCACTTGCCCCCTTATCACCAAAGCCGACGGCGGTAAGTTCGGTAAGACCGAGAGCGGAAATATCTGGCTCGACCGTCGCTACACCTCTCCGTTTAAGTTCTACCAGTTCTGGCTCAATGTGAGCGATGAGGACGCTAAACGCTACATCAAGATATTCACCTCGCTCGAAAAAGAGGAGATAGATGCGCTCATTGCCGAGCACGAGCAGGCACCGCACCTTCGCGCGCTCCAAAAACGCCTTGCCAAAGAGGTTACGATCATGGTGCATAGCGTAGAGGACTACGAGGCAGCCGTTGAGGCAACCAATATCCTTTTTGGTAATGCCACGGCAGAGACCCTCCATAAGTTGGACGAGCAGACATTCTTGCAGGTCTTTGAGGGCGTTGAGCAGTATGAGGTGAGCCGTGATGAATTGGCAGCAGGTATTCCGCCTCTTGATTTGCTGGCAGAGAAAACCAACATCTTCTCCAGCAAAGGCGAGGCACGCAAGATGATACAAGCCAACGGATTCTCGATGAATAAGGAGAAACTGACCGACCCGCAAACGCCTATCACCACTGCGGCTCTGCTCAACGATAAGTACCTCCTATTCCAAAAAGGCAAGAAAAACTACTATCTCGTTGTAGTAAAATAACGGCTGAATGCGCTAAACGGAATACTCCGTTTTTTTGACTTTGCTCCCCGCTCCCTCATCAGAGAGCGGGGAGTTTTTGTATGGTTTGCTTGGAGATAGTTGGTTGCTGTTCGCTCAAAAAGGTATATTTGACATTTTGCTATGTATTTTGTGTTGATTGCTATCAGAATGCTATTTTGCATTGTGTGCGTTAGATCTCGACAAGGTTTCGATAAGATCTCGACAAAGTCGGCTCAAAAACAAGATGACAAAAAGATAGCAAAATAGCACGATTTAATGCATAATGCATAATGAAGAATGTTTCCTAGTCTGTCTATAATATATAGAGCCTCTAGAGCCTCTAGAAATCCTAGAGCCTTTAAAGTAATTCATAGAAATTAATGTCTAATTACATGGTAATTATATGTTTACTGTCCCCTGTTTAGAGTGATTGTAGGGTGCGTTCGTTGTGTATTATTTCGCTGTTTTGCTACGAAAAAGCGCGAATGTTTGCATACCTCAGAAAAATATTGTATCTTTGCACACTTTTCGAGATACTTTTGGCGGTTTACTGCCGTCTGATAATCCCAATTTTCTCGCTAAGTGGATACAAACTAATGCTACCCAACTTATCTAAGAATGATGAGAAAGTATATTCAACTTGCCTCTGTGCTACTCGCTGCAATCGCCTTCTCCGGTTGCGTTACGCAAAAGCAAATGACCTATTTCCGCCAGGTGGATAGCACCACTGCCGATAGTATCAATCGGGTCTTCGAGGCGCAGATCGACCCCGTGGTGAAAGCGGGCGATGCCCTTTCTATCACGGTCTCTGCTCTCGACCAAGAGGCGGTTGTGCCTTACAACCTGCCTACCGTGGTCTATTCTGCCCCCGGCAGCAGCCAACTTACTACTACGCCCAGCCTGCAATACTACACCGTCGGGGCTGATGGCAATATCGATTTCCCGGTCTTGGGTAAGATACAAGTCCTGGGCTTGCGTACGCCCGAAGTGGCTAACCTGATTAAGCAAAAACTCTCTTCGCAACTGGTTGACCCTATGGTGATTGTACAACTCATCAATGCCAAAGTAACCGTCATGGGTGAGGTGAACCGCCCCGGGCAATATACGATGACCAATGGGCGAATGACCCTGCTCGATGCCCTCGGCGCAGCAGGCGACCTCTCTATCTACGGCAAGCGAGATAATATCCTCATCACTCGTGAGACCAATGGTAAACTCGAGTTCCATCGCCTCAACCTCAACTCCGAGGAACTGTTTACTTCGCCGTACTACTACCTCCAGCAGAACGATGTGATCTATGTCTCGCCCAACAAAGTGCGTGCGGTCAGCAGTCAGAATATCGGCTTGTGGCTGAGTATGGTATCTACTGTCGCCAGTGCTGCTACCGTTATTGTTACTGTGGTTAATGCTGCCGGTAAATAACCCGTATAAACGCCTTAGATAAACGAATGGACGTCTGATACAACCGATTGTAAATCAATAATTATCTGAATAAAATGACACAACAAGAGAATACCAATATACCTAATTCTAACAACGCTAACAACTCCAATGAGATCGACCTACGCAAGGTTTGCCGAGATGTGCTTTCCCATTGGTATTGGTTCTTGATAGGCGTGGTGGTTTGCTGCGCTTTCGGTGTCCTTTATATCGTGCGCACCACTCCCCGCTATACCACTTCCGGTTCGATTATGCTCCGTCAGAAAGGCGATGAGAGCCTTGCCGGGCAGGTGGAATCGCTCAGTATGTTAGGGCTTGGCAACAACGGTGCGGCAAGCGATGAGGTAGTAGTGTTGCAGTCGCGCGACCTGATGTATCAAGCGTTGGATGCACTCGACCTCTGGAATACCTACTATGCCAAGGACGGAATGCGTTGGGTAGGCGAGTATCCCACCCATACTTTTACGGTGATGCCCGTGGAGATTACCAAAAAAGCCCTCAAGCGAGGCGGGTATATCGTAACGATAGAGCCGCAGAAAGAGGGGTACAAAGTGAAGGTAAAGCAGGGGAAGTTCCACCATTCTACCACCAAGGTGGCTGACCTGAGCAAGCCTATCGAGACCTGTGTCGGCACTATCCAAATCACGCAGAACCGCCCTATCCCCGAGGACAAGACAGCGTTCCGTACCACCTGTTTGCCCAAACCGGCTATCGTAGATATGTATCGCTCGCAGGTGAATATCGCACTCCAAAAGAAGGAGTCGAATATCATCAACCTCACCAAGACATCCGATATACCTTCGCTCGATGTGGCACTGCTCAGCAAAATCATCGAGCAGTACAACCTCAATACGATTGTCGATAAGAACATCATCGCTACCAATACGGCGGCTTTCATCGATGAGCGGCTCAATGTCATCACACGCGAACTGAGCGATGCCGAGGATGCAGTAGCGGAATACAAGGCCAAAAACAACCTGACCGACCTGTCGGAAGAGGCCAAGATTTTCCTCCAAGCCAATAGCGATGAGCAGAAAGAGTTGGCTAATGTAGAAACGCAAATCAACTTGGTGAATTATATTGAGGAGTTTATACAAGACGATACCAAGCGGTTTAGTCTTATCCCCGCCAATATAGGCGTAACCGATCCGTCGCTCACGGCTTCTATCAGCGAGTACAACACGCTCTTGCTGCAGCGTATGCGCGTCTTGCGCACGGCTACCGACAGCAACCCCGTGGTGGAGCAACTCAACGAGCAACTCATCTCTATGCGTCAGAATATCGCAGCGAGTATCGCTTCGGTACGCGAGAGCCTTACTATTACTCGCAGCGGACTGCAACAGCGTGATAATCAGTTCAGTGCGCGTATCAAGTCCGTTCCCGTACAAGAGCGACAGTATGTGCAGATCAAGCGCCAGCAGGCTCTCAAAGAGGAGATTTATCTCTTCCTTTATCAGAAACGCGAAGAGAATGCCTTGATGTTGGCGGCTACGGCTACACCGGCTAAGATCATCGATGCACCTAAGGTGGACACCGCTACGGGCAGTCCTAAGCGTCGTACCGTGATACTGTTCTGTATCTTGTTGGGCTTGGCTGTTCCCGCTGGCATACTATATATATGGAGTCTTTTCAACAACAAAATAGCCGACCCCAAGGAGTATGAGAAACTGGTGAATGCGCCTTTCGCAGGGCAGATAGTGGAGAACTCTCGCGGCAAGCATATCGCTATCCACGAGGGCGAATCTACCGTTTCGGCGGAATTGTTCCGATTGGTACGAACCAACCTGCGCTTTATGTTACCCGCTGATATTCAGCACCCTGTGATACTCGTTACCTCGTGTATCAATGGCGAGGGTAAGTCGTATGTCGCTACCAATACCGCCCTATCGTTGGCATTGCTGGGCAAGAAAGTGGTGCTGGTAGGCTTAGACATCCGCAAACCGATGTTGGCTACTTATTTCGGACTGAGCAACAAAGGGTGTCTTACGAGTTACTTGTCCGACGATGAGTACTCTATCGACGATACCATTCAGCATGGTGTGGAACATCCTAACTTGGATATTATCCCTGCCGGGGTTATCCCGCCCAACCCGAGCGAGTTGTTGCAGAACGACCGATTGGATGCGCTCTTTGCCGAGTTGCGCAATCGATACGATTATGTAATTGTCGATTCTGCCCCTGTGGCGATGGTGAGCGATACTTTCTTGCTCGACCGTGTAGCCGATATGACGCTTTTTGTCAGCCGTGCCAACTATACGCCGCGTGAGATGGTCGATTTCATCAATCAGGTGGTTGCTCAAAAGCGTATGAAGAATGTGGTCTGCCTCTTCAATGGCGTCAAGAACGCCAAAGCAGGCTATGGCTACGGTTATGGCTACGGATACGGCAACAGTAAAAAATAAGGCCTCCAACAGCGAACGCAGTGAGCGTTCTTATCGACAATGATAGTTTGTGTAGCAGAAAAGCCCTCTGTGGGGCAGTATATCGCTAAGGTGTTGGGGGCTAACCAACGCCGCGATGGCTATTTCGAGGGAAATGGCTACTGTGTTACATGGACTTTCGGACACCTCTGCGCCTTGCTCGAACCGCAGGAATATACCGACCAATGGAAGGGGTGGAACCTTAGTTCGCTGCCTATGATTCCACAACGATTCAGTATCAAAGTGAGTGGCGATGAGGGGGTGCATAAACAGTTTAATATCATCAAGTCGCTCATTGCGCAAGCCGATGAGGTTATCAACTGCGGTGATGCCGGGCAGGAAGGAGAACTCATCCAACGGTGGGTCTATCAGAAAGCAGGGTGCAAAGTGCCGGTCAAACGCTTGTGGGTCAGTTCGCTGACCGAAGAGGCCATTGCCGAGGGGTTTCGCAAACTCAAAGACCAAGCCGATTATCAGCACCTCTACGAGGCAGGACTGATGCGTGCTATCGGCGATTGGTTGCTCGGCATGAATGCCACACGCGCCTACACCATCCGTTATGCCCGTGGGGTGGGGAAGGATAGGCAAGTGCTGTCGATTGGCCGTGTGCAGACACCTACGCTGGCATTGGTGGTAAAACGACAAGCCGAGATAGAAAATTTTGTGCCTAAGACCTATTGGGAACTCAAGACCACCTACCGCAATACGCTTTTCTCCGCTCAACTGCCTGCCGAGGAGGACGAGTATGCTATCAATACCCTCGAGTATGGGCAGCAGTTGGTCGATTCTATCAAGGATAACCCCCTCACTATCACTTCGGTAGAGAAAAAGAAAGGTATCGAGTCTGCGCCTAAACTATTCGACCTGACAAGTCTGCAGGTGGAGTGCAACAAGAAGTACTCTTTCTCTGCCGACCAAACGCTTAAGATTATCCAATCGCTCTACGAGAAGCGTATCACTACTTATCCGCGTGTCGATACCACCTATCTGAGCGAGGACATCTATCCTAAGGTGCCTGCTACGCTCGCCGGTATCAAAGATTTCTACCCGCAGGCCGCACCGCTCCTTGCCCTCAAAGCCGACGGAAAGAAGACCAAAGAGTCGCTGCCTAAATCGAAGAAAGTATTTGATAATAAGAAGGTTACCGACCACCATGCTATCATCCCTACAGGTCAACGCCCCGATGCGCTCACCGCAGAAGAACGCAAGGTGTTTGACCTTGTTGCATTGCGTTTTATAGGGGTGTTCTACCCCGATTGCGAGGTAAGCAACACAACGGTCTTGGCTGAAGTGCCGCGCTCCGGTGTGGACGACAAAGATGACCTCAAGGTGGTTCCTTTTAAGGTTACGGGCAGGCAGGTCCTATCCCCGGGGTGGCGCGACTTACTCCAATGGAAACGCCAAGCCGATGGGCAATGGCAGCATACCTCCGAGGTGGTGGCAGACGAAGAGGATGACTCCGCTACGGCAGACAAGTCCTCGGGAACGGTACTCCCCGCTTTTGCCAAAGGTGAATCCGGACCGCATACCCCATCGCTGCAAGAGAAAACCACTACACCGCCTAAGTACTACACCGAGGCAACGCTCCTGCGGGCTATGGAGACGGCGGGTAAGACGGTGGACGATGATGAACTGCGCGATGCGATGAAGGAGAATGGTATCGGAAGACCCTCTACGCGTGCGGCTATCATCGAGAAACTCTACCAGCGCAAGTATATCGTTCATCAAGGTAAGTCTAAATCTATTTGTGCTACTGAAATAGGTATCAATCTGATACATACTATCATCTCTCCCCTTCTCAAATCGGCGGAACTGACAGGACGATGGGAGAAAAAACTGCGTGAGATAGAGCGTGGTGAATATACGGCGCAGCAGTTCTTAGACGAACTCAAGACGATGACTGCCGATGTGGTCTATCAGGTCAAGACCAACAAGGCGGGTATGCTCTGCCCTGTCTGCCGACAAGGGCATATCATCCGTGGCAACACCCGCTACGGCTGCTCCCGCTGGCGCGAAGGCTGCACCTACGCCGAACCGTTCTAATATCCTCATATCTATGAAACAGGGCGGACAGCCTATCCAATGGCGTAAGTATGGCGGCAAAGAGTTCCTCCGAGGTTTCAACTACAATCGCTATGAGTGTTTGTTGGTAATGCGCAGTGTAGGGTGCGGATCATAAAGGTTGCTCCCGTGCATTGCACCAAATATCTGTAGGCTTATTTCTTTGTTCCTCCGTTGGCGTACTTTTCCGTCAATTTTTCCACATTGTAAAGCACATTCCGTTGTACCTTTGCACTCGATTTAGTATCTGTGTTCAGATTCTTACTTACTAACCTATACAAAACAACAAAAACGCTTTTATGAAATTGAATTTCAACGCATTCCGTGGCGTGATGCTCTCTGCTCTGCTTCTGATGGGAGTAGCCGCACAAGCACGAATTATCAGCGGAACGGTTACCGACCAAACGGGCGAGACAATCATCTCTGCCTCGGTGGTCGTAAAAGGTACAACGATTGGTACGGTTACCGATTTCGACGGTAACTACTCGTTGGAGGTTCCCGACGACGCGCAAGTGCTGGTATTCTCCTACATCGGTCTGAAAACGCAGGAGATTGACATCACAAGCGATGTCATCAACGTAGTCTTGAAAGAAGACAGCGAGGTGCTTGAGGAAGTGGTGGTTACCGGCTATGGTACTACCAAGAAACGCGATGTCGTTACCTCGGTTGCCAGCGTCAGTGCCGAGCAACTCAAAGACATCCCCGTGGTGAGTGCGGCTGAGGCATTGCAGGGAAAGTTGTCGGGTGTGAGTGTTACCACCACCGAGGGCAGTCCGGACGCAGATGTGAAGATCCGTGTGCGTGGTGGTACGTCGTTGACCCAATCGAATGATCCTCTTTATATTGTGGACGGTTTCCCCGTATCGAGTATCGCCGACATCGCGCCGAGCGACATTGCCTCGATGGACGTACTGAAAGACGCGGCAGCAACTGCCATCTACGGTGCCCAAGGTGCCAACGGTGTAATCATCATCACCACGAAAGATGCTGATTCAAATGAGGATGATAAGATGACATTCCATGTGGATTATTCCGGCTATGTGGGGTGGAAAACTATCGCAAAGAAATACGATGTGCTTGACCCGGAGGAGTTTGCACTCATGCAGTACGAGTGGGCTTATCAGAAAGACAAGAGCCTGTCGGGGCTGCGCAGCAATTTCTATGCCTATTTCGACAAACTCTACAACAGCACAAAATACAAAAGCGATGAAGAAATAGAAAATACCAATATCAGCGACTTGCTTGCGGAATACAAAGACGCAGAGCAACATCCGTTTATCGATTGGCAAGATCAGACTTTCGGACGCACGGGCTTTGCTTCCAACCAGTCGGTGAGTGTGAGCGGCGGCAACAAGAATGCCAATTTCAACTTGAGTTACAACCGTATCGACGACAAGGCTATCATGCAGCAATCCGACTATGTGCGCAACAACCTTAGTCTGAAAGCCAAGTTCAAACCATTTAAGAACTTTACCGTTGGTTTTACTGCCCGCTACACCAATACCGGTGTCCTCGGCGCAGGCTCTAACGCAATCAAAGATAATGGTACGGCTACCGAGTCGCGTCTGCGCAACTGTGTGGTTTATACACCTACAACGCTGTTGAGTAAAGACTCGGGCGAAGGCGATGAGGACGAGACATTCGGTTCGCTCTATGACCCCCTGACCACGATTCGCGACAACTATAAGTACAAAACGGACAACAAGTGGAATATGCAGGGCTATATGAGTTACAAATTTGCCAAATATTTCACTGCCCGCGTGGAGTTGGGCTATGAAAGTCGTGATATTCTGACAAACCGCTACTATGGTCCGACCACTTATTTTGCGCGCAATACCGGTCGCCCGGGCGTGGCAAGCGGTACGGCGCAAGTGCAAGTGGACAAAGAGAAAGAAACACGTCTGCGCAACGCCAACACATTGGAGTGGAAACAAACTTTCAACAAATCGCACAATGTGAGCATTCTTGTGGGTGAAGAGACCATATTGCGCAAAGGCGAGACCAACACCCAACGCGGTTTTGGCTACAAGGGACAATACGATGTGCTTAACGGCGAGATATTCAACTATTTAGGTCAGGCATCGTATATGGAGATTAGCAACTATGTCAACCCGAAAGACAATCAGTTGTCGTTCTTCGCGCGTGCCAATTACGACTATCGCGGACGCTATTACCTGACTGCCACTTTCCGCGCAGACTGCTCCACCCGTTTCGAGAAAGAGAACCAATGGGGCTATTTCCCCTCTGTAGCAGCCGCATGGCGTATGTCGGATGAACCGTGGATGGAAGGCGCACAGGACTGGATGTCCAATTGGAAATGGCGTTTGAGTTATGGTATGGCAGGTAACAATAATGTCGACTTGGGCTACTTGCACCAAGATTTCCTGTCGCGGCAAATGACCTATTTTGACCTCGGTAACGGCTCTACGAGCAATATCCTGGTGGTAGGCGGGTCGGACAAGATTGCCAGCAACCCGCACCTCAAGTGGGAGACAACCACCACTCGCGACTTTGGTTTCGACTATGGTTTCTTCCGCGACCGTCTGTCGGGTACGGTGGACCTCTATTGGAATACCACCAAAGACCTTATCATCCGTCAGATTCTCCCGGCACGCTACAACTATCAATATCAGAACATCGGTTCCACTCGCAATATGGGTATGGAATTCTCTATCAAAGGAGTTATTCTTGACAAACGCTCCAAGAGCCTGAGTTACAACTTGTCGGTAGATGCCAATATCGCATTCAATCGTACACGCGTAATGGACTTGGGTAATGTCAGTTCGCTTAGCGCACAGACCAGTTGCTTCGGTTCGTCAGAATACCTGACTTTGGCTGAGTTCCTCGTTGAGGTAGGTCAGCCGGTAGGCAACGTAGTGGGCTATCAGACAGACGGTTACTACACAGCAGCCGACTTCGTAAGTTATATCCCCGGCACCAACACATGGGGACTGGCAGACGGCGTGGCTAACTATGGCGACGGGTTCCTGAGTAACCAACCTGTTCCGGGTGCTGTCAAATTCAAAGACCAAAACGGTGACGGTGTCATCGATGAGAAAGACAAGGTCGTTCTCGGCAATACCGTTCCTACGCACACGGGTGGTTTCAATATCAATTTCAACATAGGTGGCGACAAATGGGGGCGTTTCGACTTGGCGGCTAATTTCACATTCTCGTTTGGCAACAAGATTCTGAACCTCAGCAATATGGAGTACACCACTATAACAGAGAAGACCAAGATGCGTAACCTGGTATCGTCGATGGCATACAACAACCGTTATTCGCTCTTCTCACAAGAAGGACAATATATGCCGGAAGTACTGGCTACATCGGGCTTCGTATTTGGCGATGCGTACACTGAGATGGCAACGCAACTCGACCAAATGAATAGTGAGAAAGGGGCAACCACCTATTCGCCGATTATGTCGCACTATGTGGTAACCGACCAACATCTGGAGGATGGTTCGTTCTTGCGTCTCAACCAACTCACATTGGGCTATTCGTTGCCCAAAGACTGGATGACCAAGTCGAAGGTAATCAACAACATACGTGTTTATGTACAGGGTACCAACCTCTTCTGCGCCACCAAATACAGCGGATTGGACCCCGAAGTGGACACCCGTTCTTCCAAGAATCCGCTTACTCCGGGTGTCGATTTCTCGGCATATCCCAAGAGCCGCGGTATCAACGTAGGTATGAACATTCAATTCTAATGTCTTAACACATTATATATATAATAAGAATATGAAAGCAACAAAATATATAATCTATAGCGTTCTGGCACTGGCGTTGGTAGGTTGCGAGAAAGATTTCTTTGATACCGAATCGCCATCAGCAATGGATGTGTCTGTCTTCAAATCTACCGAGATGACTGCGCAGGCGGTAGGTGCTATCTACGACACTTTCGGCGAGGACAAATCGTTCCGAAACCGTCTGTGTGGAGGCTATGTCGCTATCAATACCGACATCGAACACAGCAGCAAATCCGAGGACAAGGATTGGGCAGCCTATTGCACAAGCAAAGGTACCGGCGACCTCTCCACCTCGAATGGTAAGGACCCGTGGGCATACCTCAACTCGGCTATTGAGCGTTGCAACGTAGTGGCAGAGGGTATTCGTACCTACTCCGATACCACCGATGCTACATTCCGCTATCTGCTCGGCGAGACGCTCACCCTGCGTGCGTTCTGCTATCTGGAGATGATTAAATTGTGGGGTGATGTCCCTGCTTGCTTCAAACCCTTTGATGGCAAGGATATCAACGACCTCTATGTGGACAAAACCGACCGCAATGTCATCTATGAGCAACTGCGTCTCGACCTCAAAGAGGCGGCTGAACTGATGCCATGGTCGGAGGCTTGCCCCGGTACGGCGGCTAACTACACCGGGCGTCCGAGCAAAGCATTGGCCTACGGATTGTTGGCACGTATGGATATGATGTATGCCGGTTTGGCAATGCGCCCGAATACGTTCACCAAGGGTGGCACAAAAGATTGCTCCGTGCAATACAATGTGAAAGATGCCGACAAACGCAAAGAACTCTACCAAGAGGCGGTTTGGGCATGTGCGCAGGTCATCAAAAAAGAGGATAACAAACTGGTAACCAAGGAGAACGGAGGATTTGAGAAAGTATGGCGCGACCTTTGTGCCGACAAAACCAACTACACCGAGTCGGAGTTTATCTGGGCTTTGCCTTTCCTCAATGGCGCACGTGGTCAAGTGCTTGCGCTCACGGGTCTGAAGATGTCGGAGCGTGTTCCCGGACACCTCATCAATACCAGGTCGTATGGCGATGGCAACAAAGAGAACACCAAGACCCAATCTATGATTGAGATTGTGCCTACATTCTATTTCCAATACGACAAAGCAGACCTGCGCCGCGATGTAACTATCTGCCCCTTTGCATGGGACTACGACAACGGTTCGGGCGTGAGCAGCGATGCCGGAGCATGCTTCCGCGAAACGCCTGCCAATGAGAAAAAACTCTATCAGAAGTTGGCTGACGCATCGTCTATGCACCTCGGCAAAATGCGTGTGGAGTGGATGGTGCGCACCTATTCAAGCAACGAAGACTGTGTAGATATGCCGGTTCTCCGCTAT
Organism: uncultured Bacteroidales bacterium; assembly: GCA_900542355.1. Lineage (GTDB taxonomy): Bacteria > Bacteroidota > Bacteroidia > Bacteroidales > Paludibacteraceae > Colicola. The sequence continues at coordinate 175,605 of UQNE01000002.1, forward strand.
GCCGATATCCTGCTGATGTTCGCCGAGGCGGCCATCGGTTCCAAAGAGGGCAATGCGCCGTCCGACCTCTACGGTCTGAGTGCGCAAGAGCAATTCGACAAGATTCGCACCCGCGCAGGTCTGACATCGAAACCGCTTACTTTCGAGGCTATCGTGGACGAGCGTGCATTTGAGTTCTGCGGCGAGAACATCCGCAAATACGACCTCATGCGTTGGGGACTACTCAAAGAATCATTGGAAAATACAATGAGCGATTTGGCTGATTTGCGGGCAGGTACAGGCAAGTATGCAGGTCGTTGCGACTCGATTTATTTCACCTACAAGAAAGACAACTCCTTTGCTCAATCGGGCGATGCATATGTATTCGACAAGTTTGTCGGATTGAATTTAGGCGACAGCCGTCCCGCTGATTTCGACAAGGCAAACGGTTGGGTGGCAAAGGCCTTTTATGTAAAGGCTTCCGACGACGCCACAACCGAGTATCTGGCTCCTGATAAATACTATCTCTACAAGGAAGGCACCAACATTGATATGCACCAATACTGGCCTATCTTCGATGTAAATATCAGTGCTTCCAATGGTACGCTTTGGAATGACTACGAGTATTAAAAATATATATTTATGTGTGCTTTTCGCTCTTTTCTGCACGGCGTGCGGAGGGGGCGAAGAGCCTGTTATTACACCTGACCAAACGCTCGCTTTCCCGGGAGCAGAGGGGGGAGGCAAGTATGCCACCGGCGGGCGTGGAGGGGTAGTCCTCCATGTAACCAGCCTCTCCGATGACCCCAACGACGCAGGCTCGTTGCGTCATGCCGTCAATCTCGCGGGCACACGCACGGTGGTTTTCGATGTGTCGGGGACGATTCATCTCAAGAGCCAACTCAATATCGCCAACGGAGCACTCACCATTGCGGGACAGACTGCTCCGGGGGAGGGTATCTGCATAGCAGGCTATCCGGTGGAAATCAAATGTAGCAATGTGATTGTGCGCTTTGTCCGTTTTCGTATGGGAGACGAGAATAAGGTAGAGGGCGATGCGCTCACTATCCGCGGGCGCAAAAACATCATCATCGACCATTGCTCTTTCTCGTGGAGTACCGACGAGTGTGTCAGTTGCTACGGAAATACCGATTTTACGCTCCAGTACTGTTTTATCACCGAGTCGCTCCGCAAATCGGTGCATGTAAAGGGCAACCACGGATATGGCGGGATATGGGGCGGTACGAATGCTTCGTTCCACCACAACCTGTTGGCACACCACGACTCCCGCAACCCGCGTTTCGACCATTCGTATGTGGATAACAAGTGCTTCGGACCGCTCGATTACGTCAATAATGTGGTGTACAACTGGGGAGGGAACTCCTCCTATGGAGGCGAAGGTATCGACCAACCACGCCAAATTAATATGGTGAACAACTACTACAAACCAGGTCCTGCCACATCTAAGAAAACCAGACTGCTGGACCCGACTGTCTCCTGTCCTTCTTGCGAAAAGAAAGGCACGCTTATTCCGGGCAAGTTCTATCTCAGCGGGAACTATATGGTTGGTTCTGAGCAGGTTACAAAAGACAATTGGCTGGGTTCTACCGTCAAGTCAGACAGAGTCAAAGCCCTTACACGCTGGACGACCGGACTGACAACCCTCACCGCCGAACAGACAGCCGAAGAGGCTTTCGAGACGGTTCTGTCTAAGGCAGGTTGTTCCCTCCGCCGCGATGCTATCGACACACGTATCGCCAACGAAGTGCGCACCGGCACTGCCTCGTGCAAAGGCTCCAATGGCTCTACAGGCGGGCTGATTGATACTCCCGCTGATGCCGGCGGATACATCGAATATGTTTCTACCGAGGCACCTAAAGACACCGACCGCGACGGGATACCCGATGAATGGGAGGTGGCTCACGGTTTGAGTCCCAATCTCGCATCCGATGGCAAGGCCACTACGTTCCTCCCGCCTTACACCAATCTGGAGGTGTATCTCAATAGTTTGGTACAAGGTTTGTATTAGTTTTCATAACCGACTCTCGCTGCCGCCGTCGGGAAAAGGATACGGAGAAAGGTAGGGTAGGGGAGAAGGACATCAACCAATATACACAACCAACATTCACAAGCAACTAACATACACAACTAACATACACAACCGATAAACGGATTAACAAAAACACACTAATCAACCATACAATACAATGAAACGATTCTTCTTTACATTCGCCATAGCGTTAGCGGGGCTGACAATGCTCCGTGCGCAGTCGCCGTATGCACACTACTACGAGAATCTCCCCGTGGAGATGCAGCAAGTGCAACCGCTCGGATTTCGTGATATTGCTATCAATATCGCCAATATGGGTGCGGTGGCAGATGGTAAGACCAACAATGGCGAACTCATCAATAAAATCATCAAGAAACTCTCCAAGCAGGGTGGCGGTACGGTGATTATCCCAGCCGGCACTTGGCTCACCGGTCCTATCCGTATGCAGAGCAATATCAACTTGCACTTAGAGGAGGGCGCAACACTGCTTTTCTCGACCGACAAAGAGTTGTATGTCCAAAAATCGGACTCGCTGCGCGACGGCTCTAAGAAATGCAACGCCTGCGTGTATGGCTCTAAGTTGGAGAATGTAGCCATTACGGGCAATGGTACGCTCGACGGTCAGGGACTCTATTGGCGACCAATCAAAGAGAAAAAAGTCAAAAAGTCGGCTGAGGATGCACATATCTGGGAAGAGGTGTTGGCTATGGGCGGTACGCTCCGTCCCGACGATAAGACCCACTCGATTTGGTATCCCTACAACCTCAATAAGGAACTCGGTATCCCCAATATCGCTTCCGACCCGATTACCCAAGAGAAGATGCGCCCGCATTTGGTGAATATCACCGACTCGAAGAATGTGCTTATCCAAGGCGTTACGCTGCTCAACTCGCCTAAGTTCCACCTCGTGCCGACGCGGGTGCAGAACTTGATTATCGACGGTATCACTATCCGTTGCCCGTGGTGGGCGCAAAACGGGGATGCGATGGACCCCGGAAACATTCAGACGGGACTGATTGTTAACTGCAATATCTCGTGCGGTGATGACGGTATCTGTATGAAAGGCGGTGTCGGTCAGAAAGGTGTGGACGCAGGTCCGCAGTCCGACATCTTGATAATGAACGATACGGTCTATCGTGCGCATGGCGGTTTTGTCATCGGTTCGGAGTTCTCGGGCGGTATGCAACGCATCGTGGTGCGCAACTGCTTGTTCGACGGTACGGATATAGGTTTCCGTTTCAAGTCTGCCCCCGGGCGTGGCGGATGGTGCAAAGACATCTATTGTGTGGACAATGTAGTGCGCAATATCCGCGAGGATGTCATACTTATCAGTTCGGGCTATGCCGACCGTGGTGCAGGCGTAAGTGCTACTGACAAGGACAAGAAAGACGCTTTCTTCCCCGATTGGTCGAATATCACTTTCCGCAATATATCGGGCGCAGTGGCAGAGAATGTGGTGAATGTAGAGGGCTTGAAGGGTATGCCCGTACACGACATCACCTTCGAGGGCATTACTATCTATGGCGTAACCGACACGGGTGTGAAGATGAAGTATGCCGAGAATATAACCTTCGAGAACTGCACTTTCCGCACACGCAAAGGCTATGAGTTCGACCTCGATGATGTCAAGAATATCCGTTTCAACGGCAAAGACCCGCTGAACGAATAGGGGACACTAAAAAATACACACTTTGTGTCAAATTATCTTTGCTTATGTGAGATATTTACACTACTTTTGCAGCGTCGTTTGAATGGTGGGGAGATACCGACCGTGGGGGAGGGAGATGCTTGTTATTAAAATGGCGCAACACCAAGAGAATAATTAACTACATAAACTAAACAATAAAAACAAAACATTATGAAGAAATTCTTCTTTTTCGCCGCTGCCCTCGTTGCAGCAGCAACCATCAACGCACAAACCTACGATTTGACTGCGATGGATATCGCCGAGAGTGATATTACCGTTACCAACGGAACTATTACGAAAAATGACGCTAAAGCCTATTTTGAAGTAAAGAACACAGCAGGCGAAACCGTAGAAATGAGCATTAAGCAGTTGCCTAATGTTAAGTTTTCGTACAAAAACAGTGCTGTAAAAACCGCTTTCAAAGTATATTACAATGCAGAAGGCAAAAGCGGCAATGGCAAAATCCAAATGGATGGTAACCAACGTGATGTAACTATCAATAATCTATCAATAGGTACTATTGTTACATTGACAGTTTGCTCAAAGGGTGATACCGGAGCACAATTTGCTAAGAGCGAAAAGGGGGATGCATTTATCGGATGTGCTGCTGTTGATCCCAGTGCAGTGGGTATAGGAACGGCTCTCCCCGGAAAAACAGCAGAAGCAGGCAATACCTATGATATCAAGGTTCAAGCCGCTGCATCAACCATCACAATCCGTGAGACAGTAGGTGGTTATATCTTGAAATCGCTGACCATCGGTGGCGAAACCGCAATCGACAACACTGCTGTAGAGGCAAAGGCTACCAAATATATGGAGAATGGTGCTCTCGTTATCGTTAAGAACGGCGTTAAATACAACGCACTCGGTGCAGTAATCGCTGAGTAATTCCGGAAAGCAAGGTATTACAAGTTTTCTATTATATGTTGAGTGTGAACTCGCTTGGCCAATCCGCCAAGCGAGTTCCTTTTTTAGTATTGTTTCCTTTTTTATAGTGTCGAACTCCTTTTTCTAATATGAGGTTGGAATATACCTATATTGTATGGCTATGGTGTATGGTTTGTTGGGTGTAGAGGGTGCCGCTCGATAGGGTAGGTTGATCACTTAGATAGAGATATGTGCGAAAAACTGACAAAATGCTATTGCTCGGTGGCGTGCTTAGGTTTCGATTAGGTCTCGACAAGGTTTCGACAAAAACGGCTCAACAACCGTTTTACAAAAAGGTAGCAAAACGGGGCATACAATAGAAATGTGGAATGGGGTGCTATGGGGATTTATTCTCCGATTTTGCCATGTTGGTATAGCAAAATGCACAAAAATATGCTATAAAACATATTTTTCTTGCCGATTATTTGGTAGTATCAGAAATATGTAGTACTTTTGCACTGTGTTTTTCATGGTATTAGATTTAAGGTTAAGTAAAAAGATTGGGTTGTCGTGATGACAATCCTCTTTTTTTTATATACCAACGACCTCATACGCAGAGTGAAGATAACCGGCAAGCGTGATGACAATCCCTTTTTTATATGCTAATGACTTTCTAAGCGAAAAACATTAGTAGCCCCCTACAATTATCCATTAGTTGCTTGTTTCTACATAAGTATTCATTCTCTATTGTCTCTTATTTTTCCCGTATCTTTTATTTTGTCCCAAATGGAGAGAGTGCGGCGGTTGCGACCTCCCCCATCCCCTCCAAAGAAGGGGCTTTTTGTTCCGAATAGAGAGAATGTAGAGAAGGCTGCTGCGCAGAGTTTTAGAATTGACACTCAAATAATTTGCTCAATAATGAATAAGCATTCTTGATTTTGATGCGGTTGTCCGGTCGAGGTGGCAGGTTGGAACGCGAATTGCTTTTTTGTATGGGGTAGTTTGTGGTGCGTCGGGGTGTATTGGGGTATGGCGTTAAGATAGTGTAAAAATGGCACTTGGAAACTCTGAAAGTAAAAAAGTTTCCGTTTTTATAGCCCGATTATAGGATTATGGCACGCTTATTGCATAGAGTATAGCGCAACCGGCTCGGTAGGATTGATTAGTAAACCAAGCATGGTAAGCAGAAAGGTATTAGGTCTTATAAATGAGTGATAATCGGAAAGATAGTATTGTACAATTTGCGGCAAAGAAAATGCGCGAAGTGGGTATTCGGTCGGTGAGCATAGACGATATATGCCGCGAATTGGGTATCTCTAAAAAGACATTCTATGTTTATTTTGAGTCGAAAGACCGTTTGGTAGATGAGATGCTCTTGCTGCACGAGCAGAAATTGGAGCGCAAGATGTTGCGTGAGGTGGAAGGTAAGACCACGATGCAGATTTTGCAGGAGTGGGGTCCGATGGCACGCAGGAACGAGAAAGACATCGAGCAGACGCCGCCGATTGTGTATGATTTGCAGAAGTACTATCCCGATTTATTCCGCCAACATAAAGAACATCTCTGCAAGGCAATGTACCGAAGTATGGTGCGCTTCATCAAGAAAGGACAAACCGAAGGTATCTTCCGCAAGGAACTGAATCCCGAACTCACGGCGCACTTGTTCTCCTACGCACACTATTTTATGTTCGAGACGATACAGCAATACCCCAAGCGACGAGGTGAGATAGCCGACATCGGCAGACAAGGATTAGATATCCTGATACGAGGTGTGTTGCAACCCGGGGTGCAGTTCCCTGTATGCGACGGAGCACAAAACAAGAAAAAATAATGGTAACAAAATAATTGGTATAAATAATGAAGAGACTATTTTCCTTTATGGTTGTTGCGCTGCTGATTAGCGCGAACGCCATAGCAGACGACCATGTGATGGCGGCTACCAAGAAAGCCCCCATCCGTGATGTACCTGCGGAGTTGAGCCTGAGCGTAGAAGAGGCGCAAGACTATGCCGTGCAAGCCAACCGCACGCTACGCAATGCCGACTTGGCAATACAACAGGCCTACGCTCAACGCTGGCAAACCATTGCGGCTATGCTCCCGCAAGCCGATATGAGTTGGGGCTACAACACAATGTGCGGGTACAAGATGAATTTCCAAGGGATGGAAATTGCTATGCCCGATTACTCCAACATGGGTATCACGGCTTCGGTGGGCATCAGCGGACAAGCCATTGTGGGTGCGGTGCTCAATACTATCGCTATCGATATGCAGAAAATCAGCCGTGAGCAATCGGAGGACGACCTGCGGGCGAATGTGAAGACCTCGTATGCCTCCGTCTTGGTGCTGCAAGATGTGGTGGCTCTACTTGATTCATCGTTGCAAAATGTGGAAAAACTGGCAGAGATGACCCAACGCAGCGTAGATGTAGGTGCGGCTGAGCAAACGAGCGCAGACCAGATAAAAGTGCGCGTCAATAGCCTCCGCAACAACATTAACTCCAACAAACGCTCCATTCAGTTGGCTATGAACTCGCTGAAAGTGCTGCTCGATGTGCCGGTAGAAACCGAACTGACGCTCACCTCAACGCTCGATGATATGCTTTCGGCTGAGGCGGTACTCAACCTGCTCGGTGAGGACTTTATCCCGCAAAACAACCTCAATTATCAGACACTGGTCAAGAATGTTGATTTGGCAAAAGCCAATGTACACATGGCGGGCTGGGCGTATGGTCCGACAGTAGGTGTAGGCTATCAATACAGCAATCAGAAGTACTATGGCGACGGCGGTTTCCGTATGACCCCTCCTAACGCCGTGAGCGTATCGGTGTCGATGCCGCTTTGGTCATCGGGCAAGCGTGCTGCGGGCGTAACCGAGAAAAAGATTGCCTTAGAGTCGGCACGCAATACGCTGGCAGAGACTGCCGACAACCTCGGTATTCAGAACCAGCAGTTGCGCTTCAACCTCCAAAATGCCTTCGAGACCTATATGGTGGAGAAAGAGAATATGGATGTTACGCAACGCGTGTTCCAATCTACCACCAACAAGTACAATTACGGTGCTACCTCTAATCTTGAGTTGGTCAACGCCAGCAACGATGTCATCTCGGCACAATCGACCTATGTGCAGGCGGTGCTGACCTTGGTAAATGCTGAGGTTGAGTTGGATAAGTTCTTGAATAACAAGTAAAAAAAAGCCTTGCCAAGAGGTACTCTGCGGACCAAATGAACTGCCGCAGAACCGCTCCATCGGAAAAATATACACGAATATAAATAAAAAACGAATATGAAAAAACTATTTATTATGGCAGCCGCTGCATTGGTGTTGGTAGGTTGCGGCAAGAAAGAGGCTACTACTGCCACCACCGAGGCAGGAGAGCGCACCGAGGTGGTGGAACTCACCACTCTCCATACACGCGAGATACAGCGCGACATCACTCTCTCGTCCAACTTGATGGGGTACGAGACCGTCAATGTAGCTCCGTCGCTCACAGGTAAGATAGAGCATATCTATGTCGAGGTAGGCGACCGTGTGCAGAAGGGTAGCGACCTCGTGCGCATGGATCAGCAGCAATACAAGACTACCAAACTGACTATCACCAACCTCGAAACCGAGATGGCGCGTATGGAAGGCTTGATTCAGACCGGCTCCGTATCGCAACAGCAGTACGACCAAGCCAAGTTGTCGCTCGATCAGACCAAAGAGAACATCGCTTTCTTGGAGACCAATACCTATGTGAAGGCTCCGTTTGCAGGCGTTATCTCGGCGAAGAACTATGAGGACGGCGAACTCTACAGCGGGCAACCTATCGTGGTGCTGACCCAGGTGGACAAACTCAAGACCCTCATCGCTATCCCCGAGTCGTACATCCCGCAAGTGAAACAAGGCATGCGCCTTACGCTCCATTCCGAAGTCTATCCTGACAAGACTTTCCCTGCTACTATCGAGGTAGTCTATCCTACGGTGGATGCTTCGAGCCACACCTTCCAAGCCAAAGTGGTGATTCCCAACCGCGAAGGACTGCTCCGCCCGGGTATGTATGTCAACGCTACGCTCGGTTTGGGCAAAGCAACGGTGATTACCGCTCCCTATCAGGCAGTGCTGAAACTGATTGGTGCGAACGACCGCTATGTCTTCATCAACAACAACGGTTATGCACAACGCGTAACGGTAGAGATGGGGCAACGCTTCGGCGATGAGGTGGAGCTTATAGCACCCGAGATAGTGGACGGCGTGGAACTCGTAACGAAAGGTGAGGCTCGTCTGGTGGATGGCGTGAAAATCAGATATTAAACCTAAAAACGAAACTAAGATGGCTATATATAAGACAGCGGTGCAAAAGCCCGTTACCACAGCCCTTATCTTCTTGGCTGTGATAGTGATAGGTGTGTTCTGCTATGTGCAGTTGCCTATCGACCAGTTCCCTGAGATGGACCCGCCGTATGTAACGGTGATGACTACCTATCCGGGAGCATCTGCCTCCGAGGTGGAGAGCAATGTTACCAAGGTGATGGAGAACTCGCTCAACTCGGTGGACCACTTGAAGGAACTGACCTCTAAATCAAAGGATAACATCTCCTCGGTAACGATGGAGTTTGAGTGGGGAACCGACTTAGACGAGGTGCTCAACGATGTCCGCACTTATGTGGATATTGTGAAGGATAACCTGCCGGATGGTTGCTCCAACCCTATTGTGTTGCGTCTGAGCACCAGCATGATGCCTGTGATTCAGTATGCCGTGATGGCTGATGAGTCGTATCCCGCATTGGATAAGTTGCTGGACGATGAGATTATCCCGCAGTTGAACCGTGTGGACGGTATCGGTAACCTGACTGTTTCCGGTGCTCCGGAGCGCTATGTGTATGTCTATCTTGACCAGCAGAAACTCGATGCCTATGGGTTGACCGTAGAGAGCGTGGGGCAGATGGTTTCCGCCAATAACCTGAATATGTCGTCCGGTACGGTGAAGTTAGCGAAAGAGCAATACCAGATGGAGGTACGCTCGGAGTACGCTTCCTCGGATGAGATAAACAATATCGTAGTAACCACTACGGCAGATGGTCGGCAAGTCTTTGTGCGCGACATTGCCACTGTGAAAGATACCATCAAGGAGTTGTCGCTGGATGAGAAAACCGACGGTCGCGAGTGCGCACGTCTGATGGTAACCAAGCAGACAGGTGCGAACACTGTGCAGATATGTAAGGATGTGCGCAAAGAGATTGCCCGTATTCAAAAGACGCTGCCCTCGGATGTGCAGTTTAAGTTGATTTACGACTCGTCGGAGAACATCCAAAACTCTATCGACTCGTTGAACGAGTCTATCCTATACGCACTGTTGTTCGTGGTATTGGTGGTGCTCTTCTTCTTAGGAAAGTGGCGCGCGACGTTGATTATCGGTATCACGATCCCTATTGCCCTGATTGTGGCGTTTATCTACCTGAAGATGGTAGGCTCATCGCTGAACATTATCTCTATGTGTTCGCTGACGGTGGCTATCGGTATGGTGGTGGACGATGCGATTGTGGTCTTGGAGAATATCACAAAGCACGTTGACCGCGGCGAGAACCCGCGTGAAGCGGCTATCTATGCAACCAACGAGGTGTGGGTATCGGTTATTGCTACTACTTTGGTGATTGTGGCGGTGTTTGTGCCGCTGACCATGCTGACGGGTATGGCAGGTATCATGTTCAAGGAGTTGGGTTGGATTGTAACCATCGTAGTTTGTACCTCCACCCTTGTGGCTATCTCGCTCACGCCTATGTTGGCGAGCAAGTTGCTCAAACCGCGCAAGGTACATGTGGACGCAGAGGGCAACCTCATTGACGACGAGAAAGGCAAGAAGACTTGGTACGAGCGTATCGTGGTGAGATGGCTCGATTGGATAGATGAGAAGTACGCCAAAGCCCTTGGCTGGTGCTTACGCCACAAAGTGCTTACCTTCTTCATCCTGCTGGCTTTCTTCTGCTGCTCGATGATTCCTATGATTACGGGTCAGATTGGTACCGACTTTATGAAGCAGCAAGACCAAGGTCGTATGTCGGTTACGGTGAAGTTGCAGCGCGGTACACGTATTGAGGAGACGCTCAAGACAGCTCGTGCGCTCGAAGCACGCTTTGTGGAGTTGGTGCCTGAGATACAGTTGATTAGTACCTCCGCCGGTACCAACGATGATAGCGGCATGGGCGCACTCTTCTCCTCTACGATGAATAATACCATCTCCATGACGATCCGTACGAGCAAGAAGTACGAGCGTGAGCAGACTATCTTTGAGATGGCAGAGATACTGCGTCAAGAGATGGCACGCTATCCGGAGATTATTGACTATCAGGTAAGTACATCTGGTGGCGGTGGCGGTGCGTCTAACACCGTTGACTTGGAGATTTACGGCTACGATTTCGATGAGACTTCTGCGTTGGCAGAGCAACTGAAAGCCATCTGTAACCACGAGGTACCCGGTGCCCGCGATGCGACTATCTCGCGTGATGACGAACGCCCGGAGATAAAGATTACAGTGGACAAAGAGAAGGCATCGCGCCTTGGGCTGACTTCCGCCACTATCTCTTCCTATCTTCGCAACCGTGTGAATGGTATGGCATGCGGCTACCTTAAAGACGAAGGCTCGGAGTATGATATCCTATGCCGTTTGGAGGAGAAAGACCGCAACTCCGTGGAGAAGATTGCTAACTTGAGTATTCCTACCCCCGTGGGCAAGAGTGTCAAACTGAGCGAGGTTTGCTCTATCGGTGAATACTGGACGCCACCTACCATCGAGCGCAAGAGCCGTCAGCGTATCGTTACCGTGAAGGTAACGCCCTACAACACTTCTCTGGGTGAACTGGCACAATATATAGATCAAAACGTACTGCCGAAACTGGACATTCCGCAAGGTGTGGTAGTGCGTATTGCCGGCGACTACGAAGACCAGCAAGACACCTTCGTCGACATGGCGATGTTAGGCATACTGATTATCATGCTGGTATATATCGTGATGGCAAGCCAGTTTGAGTCGCTCAAGAAGCCGTTTGTGATTATGTTCACTATCCCGTTTGCCCTCTCGGGTGTGGTACTCGCTTTGTGGCTGACCCATAGTTCGTTGGATATGATTGGTGCATTGGGTGTCATCATGTTGGTGGGTATCGTGGTGAAGAACGGTATTGTGCTGATTGACTATATCGACCTGTTGCGTGAGCGCGGCTGGGAGTTGAATGAAGCCGTGCAGGCAGCGGGCAGAAGTCGTATCCGTCCTGTGCTGATGACAGCGTTCACCACTATCCTCGGTATGGTGCCGATGGCAGTCAGTAACGGTGAAGGCTCCGAGATGTGGAAGCCGATGGGTATTGTGGTGATTGGCGGTCTAACCGTTTCCACCTTCCTCACCTTCTTCATGGTGCCTACCCTCTATGCTGCTATGTCCCGACACGGAGAGCGCGACAAGAAAAACCGTATGCGCAAAGGCTTTATCTTTATGAATATCAAGGTGAAGAAAGACCAACCTGCCGTAGAAGCGGCTACCGAGGCTTCCGTCTTCCCCGAGACTACACCTACCGGCGAGAAATAACCCTTAATATATATTGTGTATGAAATCTGTAATGATTATATTCAACCAAGCCAACACCGAGCGTGTAGAATATATGCTCGATATGCTGGAGATCCGTGGTTTCACTTTCTTTGAGCAGGTGCAAGGGCGTGGCTCCCACGATGGCGACCCGCGTCGAGGCACCCACGCTTGGCCGGAGATGAACTCCTGCGTCATCACCGTTGTAGATGACGACAAAGTGCCTTCGTTGCTCGAAGCAGTAGAGAAACTCGACATGCGAAACAAAGAAGTGGGTGTTCGTGCCTTCGTTTGGAATATCGAAGCCACCGTCTGATTCCCGCTCCTAAGAGTAGAAAAAGATAGCGCAATCTGCCCCCGCAGGTTGCGCTATCTTTGTTTCTTCGGGTGCTGCGGCTATGCTGTGCCAAATAGTATTCAAACGCACCGATTAAACATACCTATAAAATGCCAAACTGTCAGATTATCAGTGTGTTATGTGTCAATTTGGCACGCTTTTCGGACAAAGTGGCACTTCCTCTCGTTCGGCACATAATTTGCCATATATAAGGTGAAATGCTTGAGATGAGTGAAGCAAGCAAGAGACTCCCCTGAGAGCCGAAAGCAAGGTTGCTTACCGCTTAGGCACTAAACATTTAACTATTAAATTTTTACTACTATGCTACCTTCAAGAAGAAATGACCAAAATTGGTTACCGAGTATGTTTAACGACTTTTTCAGTGAGGAATGGCCTCTCGTTCGCAATACCAACAATGCCGCACCTGCAATCAATGTGTTGGAAGACGACAAATCGTATCATGTAGAGATTGCTGCTCCGGGTATGACCAAGAACGATTTCTCTATCCATGTAAACGACCAAGATGAGTTGGTTATCCTCGTTGAGAAGAAAGAGGAACACAACGACAAAGACTGCGGTTGCGATACCGATAAGAGCAACAAGGACTGCAACTGCGACAAGAAAGAGGAGAAAAAGTGCAACTGCAAGTATCTCCGCCACGAGTTCTCCTACAGTCGCTTCGAGCAATCGCTCTTGCTGCCGGATAATGTCAACAAGGACGAGATCTCCGCTAAGGTTGCCGATGGTATTCTCCGTATCGAGTTGCCTAAATTGGATCCGACCGTCAAGAAGAATCCGCGTCGTGTGATAGACATCCAATAATAGACATATCTACCATATATAAACCGACTTTACTACGATTGGTGAACCAACAACACTAATTGTATCGAACCCAACAACACTAACTATGAAACGAAAGCGGGAAGGCGCACGCCTCCCCGCTTTTTTCGTCCTTATGCCATACTTGGCTTTATCTGTGCCTTTGCTATAGTCATTTGCTGCCTTTTGTAAAATAACACATTTTTCGCCTGTTTGCTGTCGTTTTGTTAAACAGACCTTGTCGAGACTTCGTCGAAATCTTGTCGAGACCTAATCGAGACCTAACACGAAATCCGCCATTATCATTTTGCTACTTTATTCTCTTAATCCCTTATATTCTGTTACTTCTTTCACCCCGATAATGTTTCGGGTATTCTCTGCATTCGGGACAATAAGAATAGTTTTAATGGTCTATTTATATGGCTTTTAATGGAGAAATAGTTATTGTACGGAGTCCCCAAAGGCTCTTATGGCGCAACGGTGTCGATGGGTAGAGCGGGTAGGTAGGGTAGGTAGAACGAGCGGATCGAGTCGCATATATGTCGCGGGTTACGGAGCAGCGGGCGGGTGGAGTAGAAACACTCGCCCGTTATCTCGGGGATGGTGCGGTTGAGGCGCATCTGTCGGCTTATCTCGTTGCCCGTGCGCCATGCTGCGGTTTCCTTCTTGCCCTCCAATCGATAGGGAGCCATACCGATATAGAGTTTGCACCCGGCTGCATGCTCTGCCCACCAATGTGCCAGCACCTCATAGTCGGCAGCGGGTTTGCCTATCTCCCAGTAGAGTTGCGGCAGCACATAGTCGATCCACCCCTCGCGCATCCAAAGCAGCACATCGGCATAGAGGTCGTCGTAGTTGGTGATGCCGGCCCGAGTGGCAGAACCGTTGACAGAGTCTTTGCTTATGTTGCGCCATACGCCGAAAGGCGAGATACCAAACTCCACCTCGGGTTTGAGCGAACGGATGGCCTGGTGAATCAGTTGTATGGTCAGGTTTACATTATCTCGTCGCCAATCGGCTATGTTGGTGAAGCCGCGCGGGTTGTTCTTAAAAGTCTGTGCATCGGGTATGACCTGTTTCGCTACCGGGTACGGGTAGAAATAGTCGTCCATGTGTATGCCCTGTATGTCGTATCGGCTGACGATGTCTTCCACCACCATACATATCCAATCGCGTGTCTCGTCAAGCCCCGGATTGAAGTACCACTGCCCGTTGTACTGCCAAAACCATTCGGGGTTCGATTTGAATATATGGTTTTGCCACATCGCTGCCGTGGGCGATTTAGCCAGATTGACACGGTAGGGGTTGAGCCACACATGTACTGCCATTCCTCTCTGGTGCGCTTGCTCCACGACGAACTCCAGCGGGTCCCATTCTTGCTGTTGTCCCCACTTGCCTTGGCTGCCCGTGAGCCAATGGCTGATAGGCTCCAACTCCGACAGGTAGAGCGCATCCGAGGTCGGGCGCACTTGAAAGATTATGGTGTTGATGCCTATGCTGTATAGCGAATCGAGCAGAAACAGCATTTCCATCTGCTGTCGGTCGGTATTGCCTACCGCCTCCGTGCTGGGCCAGTCGATATTCGCCACGGTGGCTATCCACGCCCCGCGAAAAGCAATACGCTCATTGGCCGCCGTGCTGAGGCTGTCTTGAGAATAGGTACTGCCCGCAAAAGCGAATAGCAAAAGCAACGCCAACGCACAAGCCTTCCAACCTGCCCATCTCTCTTTCGAGAAGAATCCGTGCCAAAATATATGTCTATCTAAAGCCTTCATTATCATATCATTATGCATTAAGCATTGCCACGCCGTTCTCCACAATGAATATACGGGCATCGGGGTTAGGGCGAACAATATCCGTCAGGTGTTGTCGGTCGGTATCGGTGATGAATATCTGCCCGAAACGGTCGCTATTCACCAGTTGCACAATGCGTTCCACTCGCTCCGAGTCCAGTTTGTCAAATATATCATCGAGCAGCAGTATCGGTTTGCCCAAATAGAGTGCCTGCGCCAGTTTCATCGAGAGCAAGTAGGTCTTCTGCTGCCCCTGCGAGCCGACGCGCTTCAGCGGATAATCGTCTAAGAGCATCTCTATCTCATCTTTGTGTATGCCCTGCGAAGTCCAACCTAAGATAAGGTCGCGTTGGTGGGTCTTTGGGTATGCTTCTGCTAATTGACGGTCTTGCAACTGACTGATATACTGCAAACTAACTTTTTCTTTCTCGCCGGAAATCAGTCCGTATATCTCGGAGAATATAGGTACAAATCGCTCCACAAAATGTGTCCGCTCGGTGTAGATATACTCCGCCAAAGGTATCATTTGGCTTTCCAACACCTCAAATAAATCCCACGGCACTTGCTCTTGCTCGGCATATTGCTTGAGCAATGCATTGCGCTGCTTGAGCAGGGCGTTGTAGTTGTTCAGTCGCTCCAAATAAACCTTGTTGGTCTGCGAGATGACTACATCTAAGAACCGTCTTCTCTCCTCGCTGCCGTCCTCTACCAGCGCACTGTCTGCAGGACTGACCATCACAAGCGGTATCAGTCCGATATGGTCAATTAGGCGTTTGTAGTCTTTCTTGCCGCACCGAAACTGTTTCTTCTGCCCACGCTTGATACCGCAACTGATTACCATCTCTTCCGCCTGCTCGGTATTCTCTCGGTATTCTCTCGGCATACTCTCGGAAGAAAGAACCCTTTCCTCGGTAGGCATGTCGGCGGGCAGGTCATACACGCCTTGCACCATAGCCATCTCCTCGCCGTGGGTGATGTTCATCGAGTCGGTGGCGTTGTAGGCACTCTTGGTAAAACTGAGCAGGTAGATAGCATCGAGGATATTGGTCTTGCCTTGCCCGTTGAGACCTACAAAACAGTTCAGTTTATCCGCAAAGCACAGTTGTGCCTCGCGGATATTCTTATAGTTGAGTATGTTCAGTTGGCGTAGCACCATCGGTGGTCAGGCATACATCTCGATGTCGGCGCGGGTGATATGGCTGCCTGCTAAGATAATCAGTCGCTCTACCACATTGCGCAACTCCCGCACATTGCCCGGCCACGGGCGTTCCTGCAAAGCCGCAATGGCATCCGCGTCAAACACCTTAGAGGCAATCCTCTGCTCGGCGCATATCTGGTCGGTGAAATAGTTTACAAGCAGCGGAATATCGCTTAGTCGTTCCTCCAACGAAGGTACACGAATAGGTATCACATTGAGTCGGTGAAACAGGTCCTCACGGAAGTTTCCATGTTCAATCTCACGGGGCAGGTCCTTATTGGTGGCAGCAAACACGCGTACATTCACTTTGATAGGCTTATCCGACCCTACACGAGTAATCTCGTTCTCTTGCAGTGCCCGCAGCACTTTGGTCTGCGCCGCCATACTCATATCGCCTATCTCGTCGAGGAACAGTATTCCTCCGTCGGCTTGCTCAAACTTACCCGCACGGTCTTTGATAGCCCCCGTGAAACTGCCCTTTACATGCCCGAATAGTTCGCTCTCAATCAGTTCCGAAGGTATGGCTGCGCAGTTCACCTCTATCATCGGTTTGTTGGCTCGGCTACTGCCCTCGTGGAGCAAACGAGCCACTACCTCCTTGCCTGTACCGTTTGCCCCCGTAATCATCACGCGCGCTTCGGTGGGCGCCACACGGTCGATAATATCCCGCACATGCGCTATGGCGGGGCTTTCGCCAATCATCGGGTTCTTTTGTTGTGCCACTTTCTTACGCAGCGCACTGATCTCGGCTCTACCACGATTGACCTCTGTGCGCAGGTTCTTCTGCTCGAGGGCATTTTTGATAGTGGTTAGGATACGATTGAGGTCGAGAGGCTTTTCTATATAGTCGAAAGCCCCCTTCTTCAGGCATTCCACAGCCGTGTTGATGTCGCCGTGCCCGCTTATCATCACCACAGGCGTAACCACATAATCCGCCTCGTCGGCAGGGTGTTTTGTGGCTTCGAGCACATCTATTCCGTTCATCTCCGGCATCTTGATGTCGCAGTAGATGACATCGTAGTCATTCTTCTGCGCTTTCTCCACACCTATCTTGCCGTTCTCCGCTACATCTACGGTGTGCTCATTCAGTTCGAGCACCTCTTTCAGGCTGTTGCGTATCGGCCGCTCATCATCTATTATCAGTATCTTTGCCATGTTTCAATATAAGTATTTGGTAAAATAAACCATTATGCATTCTTCACATTATGCATTCTTCATTATGCATTATGCACTGAATCCCGCATTGTGTTTGCAAAGTTACACATAAAAAATCATATTCGCAAATACTTTGTTCAATTAACAGCCGTGGAGCAAAAAAATCTCTACATTCTCCGCCTTCCTCTTACAGATAATTCAATCGAACATTCTCTGCATTCGGGAAGAAAGAATAAATTAATGTTTAATTATATGATAATTAATGTTTCCTTTCCCTACCGATGTCGCAACTACTTCGCGCTCTTCCGCCGATTACATTCTCGGCAGAGCATCTGGCAGTTCTCGGCAACGGTGCGCCCGCCCCTCGCCCACGGCGTGATGTGGTCGGCTTCCATGTCCTCTATCTCGAAGTGCTTGCCACAAATCTTGCATATCCCCTGCTGCTTCTCGTACACCTCGCGCCGTGTGTTGGCGTCGAAGGTGCGTATGCCCAATCGGTGTTCATCGCCGTCGAACACATACCAAAATATCCCTTTCTTGTTCTCCACATCCGAATCCTCCATCAGCCGCGCCACCTCTGCTTCTATCGCATTCGGATTGACGGGCGTGGTGTGGAACTTGTTGTATATCGCGCCCCAATCCACACCTTTCATCTCACGCCGGTACTTGATGAAGGTGGTCTGCACCCACCCAATCACCTGCTGAAAATAGTACCACAACGCCCCCGCGTCCGTGTCTTTCAGACTGTGGCGAGCCATATAATCCTCTATCTTATTGCCTGAAATCCAACGCAATACGGTCTCAAGATAGTCCTGCTGAATGGGCGAACCCTGCACATACTTATTGCCCAACAGGTATGCCCCGCAGTTCGACTTCGAGAAGTACCGCTTGGCGTCCGACAGCCACGCTGAGGCATACACCGCATTGAGCAACTCCTGCGCCGTCAGTTTCTTGCCCGCAATGTTGATGGTCTGAAACCATTTCAGTTTCTCGCTGTCGGTACCGCGGCATAGATAGACGCACAACTCATAGTCGAGTATCTGCTTTTGCTGGTCGGCAGGCAGGTTGCCAAAGTAGTTGAACATATACGCAAAGTCGCCGTTCACATACTGGCAAATCGAGATAGTGCGCTGTTGCCCGTCGATAATCTCGTAGGTGCCGTCTTCTCGCACCGACCAATACATCACATTGAGCGGATAACCCTTTGTTACTGTGTCGATTACCGCCTCTCTTTCTTTGTCGTTGTACACGAACTCCCGCTGATAGGGAGGGCGCACATCCAATAGTCCACCGTAGGCTTTCACGCCTGCTTCTTGTCGGTCGGCATACCCTTCAGTCAGTTGCCGAATGCTGATTTTCGTTTCTTTGATTTCCATATTGCGCTTTTTTCTTTGATTGTTCTTTGTTTTTTTTCTTTGGTTTTTCTACCTCCTGTTGCCTGTATCCGCTTTCCTTCTACCTCTTATCTGCCTTTTCCCCTCGTAGTTCTTTCGATTTTTCGCTCAATTTTCGCTCAGTATTCTCTCAATTTTTCTCCTGCTTTCCCGCTGTTATCTACAGAACATATACGAAGGATACACGAAGGATACACGAAGGATACACGAAGGATAACCCTAACTTGCCCAAGACAATAGTTTGGATATTCACCGCTTTCGACGAATGAGAATACGGGCATACAATTTTACTCCATTGATATATGGATATCCAAAATTATATTCATCCACTTTAGTTGTTGTCATTGCTCCGATTATTTCAAATTGGTCCGGATTGTATTTGTCCAAAAACGTAATCGGCACGCCCATAACTCCCTCATAATCAACAGGAATATCGTTTGTAACATTCACATTGATAGCGTCATAGTTATCATATTTTGGATATTCTTCGGGGGTATAATGTTTATATAAAATTAGGTTTTCGTGGCGTTGAGAATAGTCCATATTTGTAAACCACCTAACACCTTTCACTCGAATATATTTTATTCCATTTTCATCTATTCTTTGCCCACTTGCCCTCAAAGGATAATTATCAGGAACGCGAAATTCTCTGTCTCCGCTATGAATACTTTGTCCAAGCCACATTTTATTTTCACGTATCCACTTGAAACTTTCTTTATATGAAATAGCGTTCACATTTCCAATAATAAGAAACTTTTTGTCATATTCCATCAACTGCGCCATATACTCTCTAAACAACGAAAATGGCGGGTTAGTTACCACAATATCAGCCTCTTTCAGGAATTCTACACACTCGGGACTACGAAAGTCGCCATTGCCCTGCAGAATAGAAATCACATTCTTGTTGTTCTGCATAAGGTACTGTATATCAGCCAAGTTGATTGCCCCGTCGCCGTTGGCGTCGGTTACTTCGGTTATCTCCACTTTGTAGGCAACCTTCTTGGGGTTATCCACGGTGCTGCCAAAGTCGAGCAACAGTTCGTTGCCCGATACAGGCGAACCATTGTAGCAAGTGGCAATCAGTTTGCGCAGTCCTAACTGATTGAAATTGAGGGCAAAATACTTAAAGAAATTGCTTTCATACGGGTCGTCGCAGTTGCAGAAGACCACCTTGTCGCGGAAATAGGGTTTGTAGTTGCGGAGTTCTTTCTCGATGTCCGTGATTTGGGTGTAGAACTCATCTTTCTTTGCGTCTTTGGCTTGTGCCAAGTCCTTTCGTGCCATAGATTGATAGATTTATGCAATGCTATCAATCTCGTGTAGGAACAGGTGAAAAAGAAAGTGAACTTTCTTTTCGCACTCACAGGAAGCCTACGAAGAAACCTGCTAATCACCTAAGAAAGTCCACACTATACATGTGTGAATTACAGGTGATTACAGAAATTACGCAGTACTTCTGATGTTGGTGCACGCTATTCTTTGTCAGAGAAAAATAGTTTCGTAGGCTTTTTTTCTTTGAGTGCGAAATAATAGCCAATGCTGTTAAAAAATATGTCATTGCACCGCCTTTACGGTGCGTGGTTGATCATAAGCAAATCATTTTGTTTCTTTTCCGCTGCAAAGATAGCATAATTTTTGCATATATGCAAACAAAAGATTTTATATTTATGAAGACAGGACTTGTTTTGGAAGGTGGTGCCATGCGTGGTATCTACACTTGCGGCGTATTAGATGTGATGATAGACAAAGGTTTTGAACCCGATGTGCTGTGTGGTACTTCGGCGGGAGCATTGTTTGGTATCAACCTGCCGTCGCATCAGCGCGGGCGGGCCTTCGACTACAACTATCGCTACTGCGACAACCCCAACTATGTCTCCCTCCGTTCGCTCATACGCACAGGCAATATGGTGAATGTCGATTTCGCATACAACCGTATTCCCAACGAGTTAGCGCCTTTCGATGAAGCCGCTTTCGAGGCATCGAAGACCAAGGTCTTTGCTACTGTAACCAATGTGAAAACAGGTAAGGCCGTCTATAAGCAAATCGACAACTGCTTCACGCAAATAGAGTGGCTCCGCGCATCGGGTACACTGCCTTTTATCTCCCACCGCGTACACATCGACGGCGAGGAGTATATGGACGGCGGACTGGTGGATAATATCCCGCTCGATAAGGCCTTTGAGGAGGGCTGCGACAAGGTGATAGTGGTGCTGACACGCCCTATCGAGTTCCGCCTAAATGAGCATATCTATTGGCTCAGCAAACTCTTCTACCCCAACGAGAAGAACCTGCAAGAGGCGTTGCGTGTACGCAGTGCCAACTACAACCGCCGTATGCAGCAGATACGCCGACTGAAAGCGGAAAAGAAGATATTTGTATTCTCGCCCGAGACTCTCCTTCCCGTGCGTCGATTAGAGCGCAACCCGCTGCACCTCAAGCAGATATACCACCTTGGCTTGCGTGATGCTACACGCCATTGGTCGCTGCTCGAGGACTATTTGCAAGCACCTGTCGGCTGAAATTTGCACAAGTGAGAATTTTGTTGTACCTTTGTGGGTGAATTAGAGTGTATCGTACCGAATAAATTGCTGCAACTATGGAGGAAGAGAACCGGATAGAGATCGAGGACAATATGGCAGAGGAGAACCAACCGACTATGCCGAACGACAAAAAAGAGTTCGACTGGGCACTGCTTTGGGAGCGTGCAAAGAAATACCTGCTCAACGGGTATTGCCTCACTTGTATCGTATTCTTTTTTATCCTTTTCTTTGCGGGCGACCAGAGTATAATCAATCAGATTCGACGCCGTCATGAGTTGCGCGAACTGCAAGAGCAACGCGATAAGTACCGTCAAGATATTCGCACGGCGGAGCAGAGCATAGAGATACTGCAGAGCAAAGACAGCCTGGAGCGCTATGCCCGCGAGCATTACTACATGCACGCTGCCAACGAGGATGTCTATCTGGTGGAGTAAGGAATAAGGACTTTTTGATAACGACAATATCTATCATAATGAAAAAATCGAATCTCTTTCTGATTGCCGGCATGGCGTTGCTTCTTATCGGTGCAATCTTGAGTGTATGTGATGTGCAACCGTATGCCAACTATGTGCTGATAGCCGGTGCTTTCTTGGTGATTATCCGTGGTGCACTCCGTACTCGTGAGCGGGACGACCAACCCGGTGCCAATGCGCCTACATCGAAAGACACTGCCGATACGGCGACCTCTGACGCTACTGCCTCGACTGATTCCTCTGATACTGCCGCCGATAAATAAATCGCTTTCCCGATTCGCTTTTCAGTTTCTATGCAAGATCGTTTGGTAACGCAACATCGTATCTTGGGTATCGACCCCGGTACGCTTTTTATGGGCTATGCGCTGTTGGATAGCGCAGGGCAGCGCGTGCAGTTGGTCGATTTCGGCGTGCTCGATGTACATAAGTTAGACGGACAGTATGCGCGTTTGCAGCGTGAGTTCTTTTTCTTGCAAGAGTTGATCGACCAATATAAGCCTACCGAGTTGGCTATCGAGACACAGTTCGTGGACAAGAACCCGCAGACGATGATTAAGATTGTGCATGCGCAAGGAGTGGCTATTGCGGCGGCTCTGAGTCGCGACATCCCCATAAATGAGTACTCGCCGATGAAGATAAAGATGGCTATCACGGGCAACGGCCATTCGAGCAAGGAGCAAGTGGCGGGAATGTTGCAGCGGTTCTTGCATATCCCCGATGCCGATATGCCCAAGAAACTCGATGCCACCGATGCTTTGGGTATCGCCTACTGCCATTTCTTGCAACTCGGTTTACCCCTTACCGACGAGCACGCAGCCAAAGACTGGACTACCTTCGCCAAACGCAAAGGCCTCACCACCGCTGCCTCCACCACCCCCAATCAGCAACTCCTCGCCGCCCTCCGCCAATCGAAGAAATAGCCGATCGGACTGCTTTCTGCTTTTTTTCTGCAAAATATATCCCCATTTTTTGGTATATTGGTTTTTTTGTCGTACCTTTGCACCGCAATTCGCTTTTTGCTAACTTTGCTTGGCAGAATAGAGGTAGTCGCAGACAAAGCGACTGCAAGTGAAAAGACAATGATTGCCCACTACGATGATATGGATATATCGTCATGTGTGGTAATAGTAAGAAAAAATAATAACTAATATAACAGATACAACTATGGCTTATGTAATTTCTGATGACTGCATTGCATGCGGTACATGTAAAGACGAATGCCCGATGGGCGCAATCTCTGAGGGTAGCGAGCACTATTCGATCAACCCCGATATCTGCACCGAGTGCGGTACTTGCGCAGATGTTTGCCCGAGCGGTGCTATCTCGAAATAAGACCTATAAGGTAATCTTCTTAGGTAATCCTTTTGGGTAATTCTCTTTGATGAATCCCATTAGGTGATTCTCTTTGACGAATTCTCTTAGGTGATTCTCTTTGGCAATTACCTCTCGGTCTATTCCCAACATCGGCTGTCTGACACGAGGTCAGACAGCCGATGTTATTTTTGTTGATGTCCTTCTCGACCGTTTGGGGAATTTTATAAATTGCGGAGGATGTCTATAAATTCGGCGTAGGTATAGGCTCCATCTTCGTGGCGATTTTGGTAAACAAGGAAGTAACGATAATTGCTGCCTGCTTGGTTTGCCCAAAGGTTGCCGAGTAGGATTTTGTTAACCGCATCGAGATGGTCGCCTTTGGTTTCCAACAGGATGATTTTGCCACGCTTTGTACGGATTATGAAATCGGGATAGTGGTTGATAAACCCATTGATGCGGAAATCTGTGCGTTCTCGGTTTCGCATCCACCATTCGACATTATCAAGGTTCGCCACTTCATTGATTACTTGCCGCTCAAAGCCATTGACTTCCTCCTCGGCGGAGTGCAACATCTTGATGATACTTTGCTGCGGATTGGATAATACTATTTCGTTCGGCAGTGCAAAGTATGGGCGTGTATAGATTTTGCCGGTGTCTAACCATTTGCGGAACAGTTTGATTTTGTATTGTTTTTCCAATTCGAGTATCTCCTTTTTGAGGAGTTGTGTGTATTCATTGATGTGCAGGAGAAAGGTATCGTAGTCGTTCTCCTTGAAATTCACCAACTTACGATCGATGTATCCTTGTATGTCTTTTTGCGTGAGAGGTAGCATCTGTCCCATCAGATTAGCGACTTCTTTGCTGCAGCGTGTGCGTTTGCTATCCGGATTGTCGGCTTGCATGATATAGTTGATGATGATGCCGTAGGCCTTATCTTTGATTTGCTCATAACGCGGTGTGTGGTCGTCGGTGTCGGCAGATATATCCACTTTGTAGAGGGTTGTTTGTGCTGTCTCAAAAGAGAATGGCTCTGCCGATTGTGAGGCAAGGCGAAAGTCTTGCAGCAGGTCTTCGCCTTCTAATCGATGTTCTTGGTTGTCTTCACTGAACAGGCTACCTGTGTTTTCTTCGCGTATAAAGAATTGGGGGATGCGAATTGCTTGCGCTTGTGCGGCGAATAGCGATTGCATTGTGGCTTTCTTGACGCTTGTTGCCAGTTCTACCGGGACAGTTTCGCCTGTGATTTGTTGCAGTTGCTGTTCCATATCTTCAGATTGTTGTTGTGCGGTGTTGAGAATTTGTGCTACTTCGCCAGACGCATTGTCCGATGAAGTATTTGCGGTATCATACCGGAAAGTAATCGTATGGGCATTGTCGGTGTCGTCTGTTGGTGTGGGTGGGAGTATGGCTTCGGGAAATAGTGATTGGGGAGTGGCTATAGGTGGTGTAGGTTGTGAATCTTGGCTGATGTCTATGGCGCGGTAGTCGCGTGCTGAAAAGCCTGCGTGGTTTAGTCCTTTGACGACACTATCCAATGTCTCTTGAAACTTTGCGGAAGCGGTCAGCACATAGCAGAGGTTGAGTACATCGTTTGTGTTGTGGTGAGCATACGGAAGGCGTAATACTCGCCCCACTATCTGCTCCACATCGATACTGGAGGACTTGTCTGCCAGCGATGCCAAGATATAGGCAAAGGGGCAGTCCCATCCCTCTTTGGTGCGTGAGGCTGTAAATATAGTGCGTGTATGAAATGCGGAGAGGGTAGGGATGGATAGTTTGGGAATTGTTATTTATTAGTCTATTTTAATATATTGTGTAGTTTTAGGGTGTTATGTAGAGGTGGTGTGGGGATGGTAAGGGGACAGCGAGGGTATTGTCAGACTATGGTCGGATTCGCTTAACCACATACTAATCACATACTAATCACCTACTAATTACATACTATGGTCAGCAGACAGACAGGGGTAGAATGGGGAATGAATGATAGATTAAAAAAGATAAGTGTATTTAGGGGCTCTATGGAGAGAGAATAGGATAGCGGATGGTGCGTAGGCGGAGAGGGTAGGCGGAGAGCGGTGGGATGGATGGTGGGCGGGTATGGAAGGGAGAGTGGAGAGTGGTGGAATGGATGGTGGGCGGGCTTGGCAAGCCCGTGGCAGGGACACTTTGCGGGCGGGGGGGCTAGTGTGAGGGGAGCAAGGAAAGGACAGAGAAGGAATGAAAAGGCGCAAAGATGAGGGGAGAGGGGAAATAAAACGGCGCAAAGAATGGATAAAAGGAGAGAAATAGGGGGAAGGAATAGGAAAAGGAATAGGGAAGGAATAGAAAAGGGAAGGGCTGAGATAGGGGATTGGAGGGGGTGGAAAGGGGATTTTTTAGGAATTTTTGGGGTGTTGTTTGCGTATTCCAAAGTTTTATAGTACCTTTGCGTGTCAATTTGTCAGTATGCGTATGACTTCAGAAGAACTACAAAATATCAAGCGGAGGTTTGAGATAATCGGTAATAGTCCGCTGTTGAACCGCGATATAGAGGTGGCTGTGCAGGTGGCTCGTACTGATTTGAGCGTGTTGGTAACGGGTGAATCGGGTGTGGGAAAAGAGCATTTCCCCAAGATCATCCATGCTTATTCCGCTCGCAAGCACGGTCCGTACTTTGCCGTGAACTGCGGTGCCATCCCCGAAGGTACGATAGATAGTGAACTCTTTGGGCATGAGAAAGGTGCTTTTACCGATGCTAAGGCCGAGCGCAAGGGGTATTTTGAGATTGCCAACGGTGGTACGCTCTTCTTAGATGAGGTGGGCGAACTGCCGATTCAGACGCAGGTGCGTTTGTTGCGCGTATTGGAGACGGGCGAGTTTATTCGCATGGGTTCGAGCCAAGTGCAGAAGACCAATGTGCGCGTGGTGGCTGCGACCAATCTGAATATGGCGAAGGCGATACAGAACGGTCGTTTTCGCGAGGATTTGTACTACCGTCTGAATACGGTGGAGATACGCGTACCGGCCTTGCGCGACCGCAAAGAGGATATTCCACTCCTGTTCCGTAAGTTCTCGTTGGACTTCTGCAACAAGTACAGTATGCCGCCTTTGTCGCTCAATGAGGAGGCAACTCGCCTGCTGCAATCGTACTACTGGAATGGTAACATTCGTCAGTTGAAGAACATAGCCGAGCAGGTATCAGTCATAGAGATGGACCACCATATCAATGCAGAGACGCTGAGCCGTTATCTGCCTGATAATGAGCGTCAGAACGGTTTGGCTGTAGCCTCTCGACCGAGCGGAGAGGGTGGGGGCAAAGACTATGCGCATGAGATAGGCGTGCTCTACAAGATGATGATGAGCATGCAGCAAGAGATACGCGAACTGAAAGAGAAAGACACCCATGCTCCGCAGATACAAGATACGGCCACGCTCTATTCTACGCCGACTCCGCACCCCTTGATACAAGGGCAAGAGGCTGCACCCGTGCATACGGCGGACTATGTACAAGAGGCAGAGGTGGTGAATGCGGAGAGCAATCAGCACATACAGAGCCTGGAGGATACGCAGCGGGAGTTGATAGCACATACCCTGGAGCAATGCAACGGCAACCGCAAAACCGCTGCCGGCAGGTTGGGCATCTCGGAGCGAACGCTCTATCGCAAGATAAAAGAGTATGGACTATAAACGCTAATCTGCTTATGCTCAGGTATTTACAACGCTTATTGCTGCTCGTGGTGTGCGTTTGGTTGCTGCCAAGTTGCGCTATCTCGTATAAGTTCAACGGTGCGAATATCGACTACTCGAAGACGCACTCGGTGTCGATAGCGGACTTCCCGAACAACGCTGCGATGGTGAACCCCGCATTGAGCAACGACCTAAGCGAGGGCATCCGCGACTTGTTTCAGCGTCAGACGCGGCTACAGGTGCTGCGCAAGGGGGGCGACCTGGAGATAGAAGGGGAGATTATCGGGTACGACCTGACGGCGATGGCTATCTCGGCAGACAGTTACTCGGCAGAGACCAAACTGACAATCCGTATTCAAGTGCGTTTTACCAATAATATCAACCCCGAAGAGAGTTTTGAGAAGACCTACAGCGCATACCAGACTTTCGATTCGTCGCGTATGTTGAGCGATGTGCAAGACGAACTCTGCGCCACGATGATAACCGAACTATCGGAGAGTATCTACAACGATACCGTAGCCAAATGGTAGGTCGCAAGCGGCTGTTTGCGTGTGTTTTTTAGGTGTTTTTCATAAATAATTTGGTAGAACCAAAAAAAAGCAGTAACTTTGCGCCCCAATGTGGTGCGTATCTGCTTTTAGGGCGGTGCGTTCACAGCAAGAATTGAAAATTTAATACTTACTACTATGTATAATTTTCTTACTATCCTTATCGTAATTGCAGCCATACTGCTCACTCTCTTAGTGCTTGTACAGAATAGCAAAGGCGGCGGATTGGCTACAAGTTTTGCCGGGGGCAACCAAGTGATGGGTGCGCCTAAGACGGCTGATTTCTTGGAGAAAGCCAGTTGGACTCTCATCGCCATCATCGTGGTGCTGAGTATTGCAGCAGTTGGTTTCAGCAAAGGACAACAACACCAAGACGCCAACGAAAGCCAGATCAAGGAGCAAGTGCAAGAGGCTGCCGATGTGATGCAGACCGCTGCTCCTGCTGCCGATTTCAATGCAGAAGGTGCCGCTGAAGAGCCTGCTGCTGAGTAATTGATTGAGAAACAATAAGTTGCAAATAATATGGGCTACCTATGCGATAGGTAGCCCATATTGCTTTTAGCGGATGTCGATATGCTCGATGGGTTGTACTTGCGGGGCATCCAACGGTACAGATTGGTACTTCACACGGCGGAAGTTGATATTGCCGAGGTTGATACAGCGGATGGTGGAGTTGTACATTGTTCTGTAGTATAGGCGTTTACCTTGCAGGTCGCAAGCGATGGTCCATTGTGTGGCACTGGGGATGTCGGCAACGGCTTGTCCTTCGGCGAACTGTACGCCGATAGGGATGTCAAAATTGTTCAGAATATGGAAGGCTTGTATCGCTGTTTCTTCTCGGTCGCTCAGTTTGGGCGCAGATGATTGGAAGAAAGCCGCCCGCACAAAGCGCGACGGGGGTGTCATATCGCCCGGGATACCATGCAGTCCGCCACCGCCGCCGAATGCGTTGAGCGTCATATCGCCGATTTGGCGCGTGCTGATAGTGCCTGTAGAGAGGTTGATGTAGTTGTTGAGGTTAGTTAGGTGCCACTCGAATCCCGGGGCGTTGGTGAGTACACCCAAGGTGTTTTCGTAGCAATGCAGTTGGCGGTTGACTATCTCGATAACGATTTGTCTGCCGCTTGGTTCGGTTACGCGCCAGTGTACGGTAGAACTGCGCGGGTCGATACCTACGATATGCACCAGCGGAAGGGCATCTTTCAATTCGTCGATGGTCTTAAAGTTGCTCAGTATCCATGCTACCAACTGAAAGTCGCTGATAGTCTGCGATTTGAAGGCTTCATCATAGTCCTCGTACTGCCCATATTGCGGAAAATAGAACAGACCTGCTTCCAAGCCGGCTTCATTCATACCGTTCATTACAAACTCCGGCTGCTCAACGGTTAGCCCCACATAGCCGTATTTGGCGGTAAATTTCTTTCCGTTTTGCGTACCATCGGGCAGAAACGATTGCTGCTTATGCCCGCGGGGAACAACTACATAGCCGCTGTGGAGTGCCTCCGCCGCCCATTCGATAGTGCGTGCCGTTACCGTTTCGCCCTGCCGGGTATGCAAGGTGATACCCGTACATGCCTGTGCTTCAACTATGTAGGATAGGCTACATAGCAAGCAGATACCTGATAAAAGGAGATGTTGTTTCATAATTCAACAGAATTTAGAGGTTAATAATTTGGATAAGATAGCAGCAATTTGCTACATATAAATAGACAAATATAGTGCCACAAGTGATTCTACTCGCCTTATCTTTGTATCTTTGTGTAAATTTTAGCGAAAAGTTTGCATTTTTGCAGTTGTTTTTGTAACTTTGTGCGATTTTTATACACATGAAACGATTATTCTTCCTTATATTGGGTGTGCTTTCTATGGTGGTGCTGTCTGCGCAACAGGTGGTTACTACCGAAGGCACCGAGTACTGGCTCACATTTTTAAACAATGCGAAGTGGGACCCGCAAGACGATTTGAATGACGGCAAAAAGTTCGAGTTGGAGTTGGTGGTAACGGCACGCCAAGCCACGCAGGTGCGGGTGGAACTTCGCGGTGCAGTGATTGCAACGCTCAATGTGCCTGCGGGCGGAACGGCGGAACAATCGCTTGTGAATTGGCAGAAACAGATTTATCTGCTGGAGAGCCAAAATGCGAACCTCTATCAGGGCTTGCGTGTCTATACGGAGGATAAAAACACACCATTTACCTGCTATACCTATACTCGTACGGGCGACCCCGGTATCTCGTTGCGAGATATTGCAATGGTCTATCCTGTGGACTTGTTGGACAAGGAGTATTTTATTCAAACCTACCCGGATGATGACTACTCAACGCAATTAGCCTTTGTGGTAACGGAGGACAATACCGATGTGCAGGTGTTCCCTACTTATTTGACCTTGCAGCAAACGCCACTTGCGTGGACCAACCTGCGGAAAGGAACGGCGGTGTTGGTAGCCTCTGCACCCCACCAGGGTACGAATAGTTCGGTCGGTTTGTCGGGTACGCGTGTCTGTGCCTCGAAACCGATTGCCGTTTTTAATGGTAACCAAGCCACTAAAAGTCCATACGATGGTGCATACTCGTCGGGATATATGGTAGAGCAGACTTTGCCTATCGTACAGTGGGGTACTAAGTTCTATTTGGCGTTGCTCGGTAATACCAAAAGCAATTCGTATGTCATCACGGCTGCGTACGACAATACTGAGTTTCAGATGCTCGGCTATGATGAGGACTTAGATCAAGTGGTAACTCAAACGGTTACGCTCAATCGTGGCGAATCGATTGACCCGAATCTATTGGATGAGTATGTAAAACAAGATGTGATTATCACATCCAAACCGGCATTGTGCTATGTCTATACCACTGCCGCTGCGGCTAACTATTTCCGACCAAACAATATGGGTAACTCTTGTAGTGCTATGTTGCCTGCATGGGAACACCGTATAAAGTCGATGCCGTTTATTACCAAGAAGTTGGACCCACTGAATCTTAACTCGGAAAAGCACTTCATCTATGTGGTTACGCCTACGGCTGATACCGATAAACTGACCTTAGACGGGCAGCCTGTCGCGGCGTCTGCGTTTACACCATTTACCTCCGACCCCTCGATGTCGTTTGCCTCTCTGCGTGTCTCTGTGGATAATGGGCACGGGCATTTGTTGGAAACAACGGGTGAAGGCTTTGTGGGTATGGTTTATGATATTGCTGCGGCGCAAGCCAATTTCTATACACTTGGTTTCCATTATTTGCCCTACCAAGACTCGCTGTTCGTTACCAATACCGAGGATGTGATGTCGCCGACTTCGTATGGCCTTGCGCGGATGAACCAAGGTTGGTACCAGCGTCAGAACGATGAGTTCCCCGCCGACCAAAACCGATTGGATACGGCGGTGATATGCGAGAATACAACGCTCAACTGGTTAGTACAGACTTATATCCAAGGGAATACAAGTCCGGTGGTATGGGAGTTGTACGATGTGTCAGACGATAGCGGCATTCCTAATCTGATAGATACCTATCGCGATGAGTCGCCTGCTACGACTACCATGCACCGTTGGCAACATCTCTTTGTGTTGCCCCAGGAGAAAAACCTCGAACCGGGTAATCGCGAACCCTATCGCCTGTTCCGATTGGACGCTATCTTGCATAAGGCGCACACTATCTGTACGAGTTTGGAGGACGAGTTGGATACCTTGCAGATGGTGGTGCGTGTCAATCGTGTGTACAACGATACAGTGCATCGGGTGATTTGCTTGGGAGATGAGTTTCGGTTCTTCTACGACAATATGGATTGCCAAGGCAACCTCGCTCACCAAGTGCCGCAACAAGAGATTACATCATTTGTCGGGGATAAGACTGCGGGCGATTATTCTACACCTTTCTCGTGGAAAGCACGCTTAGGGCAGAACCTGTTTACACGCCGATACCAAACCATTAACGGGTGCGACTCTATCTCTACTTTGGATTTGTTTGTCTGTGATACATTCCGTATCGTAGATACCATACATATCTGTGATAATCAGCGTATTACTTGGCAGCATAATACTTATGCGGGAACGAAGTATAAGGGCAGAAGTACGCATGTCGTGCAAGACTCTGCCGTGTTTGAAGCACCATACAAAACGCGTTGGTGTCCTTGTATGGAGAACGACCAATACCCTGCTTTTGTAGGCTGCGACAGTACCTACGAGTTGCACTTGTATGTTCACCCCACCTACCAAGATACTATCGAAGCCGAGATGTGTATCAACGGCGATTCGGCTCAAGCCTATCTATGGGATATTCACGAGGGCGCAGACCAACTGGCAATAACTATCAAGAACCCCACAATGAAGCAAGCCGATGGCTATTGGGATGGGTATTTCCATGATTCGCTTAAGACAAAGACCTGCCCGGATTGTACCAATGGCTTAGGTTGCGATAGCGTGCGTGTCTTACACCTAGTTATCCCTGACTCATACTATTTCGAGGAAACGGTAGATTTCTGCGGTGCGCACTATGATTACGATTTGCTGTCGATGGTGAGTGATGCGTATGTTTGGTCAGGACACCCCAATGGGGCGCACCTCACGCAAAGTGGCGACTATTACGACTCGTGTCATACAGTTGCCGGTTGCGACTCTATCTACCATCTCGCTTTGTCGGTTCATTCGCCTTCTTTGGATGTGGACCGCTATACAATGCCCAACAACCAAACCTACACTTGGCACGGTCAGACCTACGGACCTTTCCCCGATAGTTGGAACGATACAACTCTCTATTTCTACGACCGACAAGCCACTTCTACCTCTTTCGGTTGTGATAGTATTGTCCGCTTGGATCTGAAGATTGCGCAGACTTTCCTCATTACGGAGGAACGGGAGATATGCGATGGTGATTCGGTTCTGTGGCGTGGTAAGAAGATTGTAAGTGCCGGATACGATTTTTCATCTGAGGGGTTTACCCCCGATGTTATCTGCACTACATCAAGCGTGATTGTCTATGATAGTTTGCTGACGGTAACTTTCCCTCAACGCGATTCGGTTTACCAACTCAACCTAACTATCCGTCCTGTTTATGCACTCTACGACACATTACATATATGTGATAATGCTTCTGTACTATGGCAGGGGCGTTTGTATCAAGGGGCTAATGCTTCGGATGACGGTACCGCCTATTGGACAAAACCGCAAGGAGAATATGACGATGTGCGTGCTTGGCAGAGCGAATATGGCTGTGATTCAATCTATTACCTGCACTTGATTGTTAAACCTACTTATGCTTTCGCGGTGGAAGATGCCGCCGTATGCCAAGATGCACCATTTGAATGGAATGAGCATAACGGACATACACTATATTGCGTAGAAACTGGTCGGTATATATCGTCTATTTCCACATCTTCTGCCGGTGTCTTTACCTATTTGGATTCTCTAAAAACGCATTCTTGCGCTGATTGTGGTTCGGGTTGCGATAGTGTTTATACGCTGCGGCTGCAGGTTTATTCGACCTATTATTTCCACGATACACTCACTATCTGCGAGGGTGATTCCGTGGAATGGCAGAACCTATATCGCTTGGGTAAAGACACCGTCCGCATGGAATCGACGGACTACTTTGGTGATCGGATGTATGTAACCACCGACTACACGGTGTCTTACCAAACACATTCGGGTTGCGATAGTATTTACAACCTTCACTTAATTGTCCGTCCCCGCAAACACACGCATATCGATTATGCGATGTGCGACTATGAGGACTATGACTTCAACGGCAAGCCCTATCACCGCCCCGCTGCAGGTACTTACTTAGATACCGTTCACCTGCAAACCGCCTATTCTTGCGACTCGGTGGTAACGCTCCGTTTGGTAGTCCACCCTTCCTATACCTACACCAAGCAAGACACAATCTGCGCTTCGGAGGCTCCGTATCTGATTACTTATGGTACCAAAACTTACTCTTTTTCGCAGACGATAGATACCATTCTTTTGACCCCGTCGAGTGCGGCTTGCGACAGTGCTTTGCACCTTCAGTTGCAAGTCAATCCGACTTACTACTTCCACGATACACTTACTATCTGCGAGGGTGATTCCGTGGAATGGCAAAGCCAATACAGACACGGCAAAGACACTGCCCGCATGGAATCGACGGACTACTTTGGTGATCGGATGTATGTAACCACCGACTACACGGTGTCTTACCAAACACATTCGGGTTGCGATAGTATTTACAACCTTCACTTAATTGTCCGTCCCCGCAAACACACGCATATCGATTATGCGATGTGCGACTATGAGGACTATGACTTCAACGGCAAGCCCTATCACCGCCCCGCTGCAGGTACTTACTTAGATACCGTCCATCTGCAAACAGCGCATTCTTGCGACTCGGTGGTAACGCTCCGCCTCATTGTCCATCCTTCCTATCATTTTGTGCAAACAACTACGGTTTGTCAAGACACGCTCAATCCCGATTGGCTTTGGATTGATGCTGATGGGCAATCGCACGGCACTATCTCTATCGCCGATTCGGGTTCGTACTACATCTTAGATAAGTACCAAACAATCTATGGTTGCGATAGTATCTATGGTATTCACTTGCGTGTGAACCCTATTTATCGCTTCGATTCAGTCTATACGATTTGTCAGAATGAGCGTATCTCGTGGCAAAACAAGTGGTACTGTGGCAGCCATACACAGTCGCAACTGACTATCCGGCCCGCTTCAGAACCCGAGCAACATATCGATTCGCTCACCTATTCCTTCCTCCCCGGTGACTCGGTCTTGTCTGCAGGTTGGCATTACGACACGGCGCACTACTATACCATTGATGGCTGTGATAGCACCTACTATCTCTCCTTGTATGTCAAACCTACCTACGACACAGTTCTCAATGTGGACATCTGCGACAATAGTGAGGTCTATCTCTTCCGTACCGCAGACGCCCATGGACATCACTATATCGACTCTATCGCTATCTCGCCTATCACGCGTTACCTCCCGAGTGGCGCAAAAGATACGGCGTTCATCACGCGTACTCGCCGCCTCACTACGGTAGAGGGCTGTGATTCAGTGGTCTATCTGCATCTCACAGTTCATCCTACCTACGAGTTCCGCACCACTGCCGAGATTTGTTTCGGTTCGTACTACGAGTGGCGTGGCCGGTTCTACAACGCCACGGGTATCTATTTCGACAATCAACCTACACAAGGTTGGGGGTGCGACTCCTTATATATATTAGAGTTGTATGTCAAACCCGCCGTCATCGTTCCGCTCTATCGCTCTATTTGCAACAACGAGACTTTCGTTCATACCGACACGCTTTGGTACACCAATGGCAACCATTCCGAGGTCAATACTTTGGTTTGGAAGCCCGGTATGACAATCCCGCAGACCTACACCGATGTCATCTTCAAGGGCGCAGATGGCTGTGATAGTATCATCTATCGCTATTTCCTTACTATCCACGATACCTATTATTCCGAGGAAACAACCACCCTTTGTTCCAACGAGACCTACCTCAGCCCCGAGTCTGACCACTATTGGCCGGGACTGCAAACCGAGTATGGTATGGGGCAATCGATGCCGTCCATAGACACTACTTTTGTCGATAGCCTCACCTCCGTCTATGGCTGCGATAGTGTCTTTGTCCTCCATGCCCGCATTCATCCCGCCTACCGTAATATCGAGTACGATACTATCTGCGGAAACACCGAGTGGCAATGGCATAACCATCATTATCTCTCGCTTTCTGCCGGCGAATACACCTATTTCGATTCGCTGACTACTCGCCTTGGCTGCGATAGCCTCTATGAGATGCGTCTTACGGTCTATCCGTCTTATTTCTTCGAGACACACGATACGATCTGTGCCAACAATACCTATCTGTTCAACGACCGCTCGCTCAACCAAACGGGCTTCTACTACGACAGCCTCACTACCGTTCATTTCTGCGATTCGGTGTACCATCTCTATCTCACTGTCTTAGATACCACTGCCGAGTTTATTATCGATACGATCTGTACCGCTGATACAATCTACTTGCACGATCGACCTATCACAGAATCAGGCTTTTACAAAGATACTACAACCAATATCTACGGTTGCAACCACTATACTTATCTCTCTCTTACCAAGATACCGCCTACCGTGCCTACGGCTTGGGCAGATTCGCTCTGTGCCGACGATAAGGCCTATTCGCTCTCTGTCTCCTACACCGGTGAATTGCCTATCGCTTATTCGCTCTACTACGACGACTTTGGGCATGAGCAAGGCTTCGTTGATCAAGAGAACATCCCAATCGACAACCTCTCGCCTGCTTCTCGCACGCTGACGCTCACCGTTCCGATGCCCGACAATGGCGGTGATCCCCTGCGCTATCCGCGCCCCGACCACTATCCTGTCCGTTTGGTCTTGGATAATGGCCTATGTCGCAACCTCTCTTATTGCGCTTGTGATACATCCTTGGTTTTCAGTTATCCGTCGTGGCTTACCCGGCAACGCTTCCGCGATGTCATCGCTATCCTTTCGCCTGAGTTCAACGGAGGCTATAGTTTCGACCGCTACCAGTGGTACAAAGACGATACACTCCTCGTCGGTGAAACCCGCGAGTATCTCTATATCCCGCGCGGGTTAGAGGTCGATGCGTCCTACTATGTTCGCCTCACGCGTCAAGGCGAAACCGAGTCTTATCAGACTTGTCCTATCATTATCTTCCCCGATGCGCAGGACACTATCGCACCTACTATGGGTTACCTCTCTGTCGTTCCTACTTATGTCGTTCAGGGGCATCCCATGGTCAGCATCCTCTCCCGCCACGAGGGACAATACACCGTCCATACATCGGCGGGTAAGGTCATCGATTCCGGCACTTTCACACCCGATGTTACCGAGGTGTGGTTGCCCGCTGTCAGTGGCGTCTATATTTTCCAACTCGTCTCCGAGCAAACGCCCGAAGAACCCAAACGCACTATCAAAGTTATTGTCGGTGATGAATAAACACTCCTATCTATATTTGTTGTTCGCAGTTTGCAGCCTCTTGCTTGCGCCTTGCCTATCGGCGCAGACGCGTGTTGCTGCTGATGGCGCAGAGTCCAATCTCCTGGGCGGGGGCGGTTCCAACTATTCCAAGAAAGACCCATCGCGCCTTGTGGGCAGAGATGGTCTGCGCACGGGGCAATACACAGGCGAGCACCACCTCATCGGCCTTTATGGCGAGGGGGCATATTCCTCGTTTATCAACAATCTGCCTCATGCCTCTTTTTCCCCGGGCGGATATGGCGCAGGCGGAGGTTTCGTCTATGAGTATCAGCACAATGGCTTCCTCTTTCAGATAGGTCTTGGCGCACGCTTCCAAGAAGTCCGTACCGCCGTTTCCGACACGGCTTTTACGCGCTACAGTGTTGCCGATTCATGGACGGGTGTGTGCGATACCCTGCGCTTCGATCTCCACTACAATTTCTTTGGTCGCACCGACTATGCACGCAATCTCTCCCTCCAAGTGCCTATCCTCTTTGGACAGCAGATTGTCGGCTCCTATGGTATGGGCTACTACCTCCTCGGTGTGGACCTCGACTACCTGCTCCAAGGTACATCTCGTGTCAATCTAACCGGCACCACTACAGCCACTTACTATCATTATCTCGGTACTTTCCATGAGATGGACAACCATGGTCTGCGCAAGGATGTCCCCGTCGAGCGCACAGGCAGCGAGATGCGTCTCCGTTTCGACCTTCTTGCCCACGCCGAGATAGGCTACGAGTACGGACTATTCTCCGCCGCGAGGGGCTATCGTAATCGCAGTGCGCAAGATGTTCGTCTGCGCCTCGGGGCGTTCGTTCAATGCGGACTTTTCTCGCTCATTCCCGATACCAAGCAGCCCTTCGCTTATGTCCCCGATGATACTCGCTACGATTACCCTACCTATCGTTTCTCGCATATCTTCACTACTGCCGAGGCGCAAAATCGTTCTGTCCACAATTTCTTTGTCGGTCTTCGATTCACGGTCCTCTATGGCGTATCGGCAAAAGAGAAGTGTATCATCTGCGGCACCCATTGGTCGGAACGCAATTTCTAACATTGCATGTTACACATTTCTATCGAATAGCCCCTTGGGCTGTCTTTTTGTCAAACTGTTTTTGAGCCGACTTAGTCGAAACCTTATCGAGACCTTGTCGAGACCTAAGACTGCCTAATTAAAATAGCATTTTGATAGTTTTAGTGATGTATTCGTAACAAAATGTCTAACTTGCTTTTGTCGGACAATGATAATCTATTTCTTATCAGAGCAATCAATCGCAACTCACAGATGAACTTCGCCGAACCAAATTTTGGTAGCAGCATACTTGCTGACCGCCCATATCTGCCGTTAATCGGTGCAGAATGCTTTTTTTACTTGTATATGTTAGATTTTTTTTGTAACTTTGCCCGCTTTAATTATTGAACTTCAATTATGGATTCAAAACTTAATTTTGCACTCATCGGAGCGGCGGGATATATCGCCCCGCGACACATCAAAGCCATTGCCGATACGGGCAACAATCTTATGGTTGCCTACGACAAGTTTGATTCCGTAGGCCGACTCGATTCCAGTTTTCCCGACTGCTCTTTCTTTACCGAGAATGAGCAATTCGACCGTTTCTGCTCCAAGCAGATGCGTACCGATAACCCCCTATCTTGGCTCTCTATCTGTACGCCCAACTATACCCACGATGCCTTCATTCGCTACGGCCTGCGCCTCGGGTGCAATGTGATTTGCGAGAAACCATTGGTGCTCAATCCCTACAATATCGACAACTTGGTCGAACTCGAGCAAGAGTCGGGACACCAAGCATATACTATCCTCCAACTCCGCCTCCACGACAAGATTCGTGCGCTCTACGACAAGGTGAAGAACGGTCCAAAAGACAAAATCTACGATGTCGATCTTACCTACATCACCAGCCGTGGTAAGTGGTACTATAGTTCGTGGAAAGGCGATATCCATAAGTCGGGGGGTATTGCTACCAACATCGGCGTCCACTTCTACGATATGCTTCAGTGGATATTCGGCCCCGTGCAGAAAAATATCGTCCATGTGATGTCTTTCGACCGTGTCGCTGGTTACCTCGAACTCAAGCAGGCGCGCGTGCGCTACTTCCTCAGTATCAACGCCGTATGCCTCCCGCCTAATGCCGTGCAGGGAGAGAAACGCACCTACCGCACACTCTCTATCGATGGCGAAGAGTTTGAGTTCAGCCAAGGTTTTACCGAACTGCATACCGAGAGTTACAAGCATATCCTTGCCGGCGATGGCTTCCGTATCTCCGAAGCGCGCCCGTGTATCGAGATTGTCAGCCAAATACGCCATGCCGAACCCATCGGATTGGTCGGCGATTATCACCCCCTCGCTAAACTCCCCCTCGCCAAACACCCCTTCGGCTGGGACGAAAAACGATAACAACCTGTTGAATTACAGACACTTGAACTACCGAATAGTAGAATGGTGACACACAAACATATCCTATTCCTGCTTGGTGTATTTTGCATTGGTGCATTGATGACTTCGTGCGTGACGGCGCGAAAAGTTAATTATATGCAGGAGCCCGATAAGCATATTCCCCACTACGCCGATACCCTCACTTTTGAGGACTACACCCTCCGAGATGGCGACCGACTCTACATCTATGTCTATTCGATCGACCCTAAAATAGCACAGATGTACAATGCCGGAACCTCCTCCAATACGCTTCGCCAGCAACTGAATAATGGCAACATGAGCGGCTCCTACGACCTCTATACTTATCTTGTTGATGATGAGGGATTTATCGACTTCCCTACTATCGGAAAAGTGCAGGTGCAAGGGCTGACTACCCGTGAGGTCAAGCGCAAACTCGAAGGCGAGTTGAGTACATTGCTAAAGGAAATCCCGGGCTTCTCCACTATCTCCGTCGAGGTAAATGTCATTCAGCGAACTTTCTCTATCATCGGTATGCAGAGCGGTCGGTACGCTATCAACAAGGAGAAGATGACTATCTTTGAAGCACTTGCTATGGCAGGCGACATCGGTGAGTTTGGCGACCGTGCCGAAATCAAACTCGTGCGTGAGA
The DNA here is from genome assembly GCA_900542355.1 of uncultured Bacteroidales bacterium. Taxonomy (GTDB): domain Bacteria; phylum Bacteroidota; class Bacteroidia; order Bacteroidales; family Paludibacteraceae; genus Colicola. Next base: position 215,026 of record UQNE01000002.1, read on the forward strand.
AAGGCGGACAAACAGTCATCAAGACTTTCGATGTCCGCTCCAAAGACATCATCAACTCCGAGTTCTACTATGTCGAACCCAACGACATCATCTATATCCGCAAGATAGGAGGCTACCAATTCGGTATCAACTCTGCGGCTACCACAGTCAGTGTCGTTGCTACTACTATCTCGTTTGGCGTCTTCGTCTATTCGGTGGTGCAAACCTGTATCAACCTTGCCAACAAAGCACAGAAAGGAGGCTCAAATGAGAAAGATTAATCTGCTTATTCTCTGTGTGTTAGCCTCGTTCCTTACTGGTTGTTACACACATCGTGAGATAGGTCTTCTCCAAGAGCCTACCAAGTGCAATCGGCTCCCGCAGTACGATAGTGCTGAGTATGTCCCATACAAGATTCGGGTCAACGATGAGATTATCTACCGCCTTATCACAATGGATGAAACTATCTCCAAGTCCATTGCCGGCAACAATCAGAACAACTCTTGGCAGTACGCCAACTCCTATCGTGTCTATTCCGATGGTACCATCGATGTTCCGTTTTTGCAACCCGTGCATATCGCCGGACTCACTGTTCAGCAGGCACAAGACACACTCCGTGCTGCTTTCCGAGAGATTATTCCCGATGCCGATGTCAAACTTGCGCTCTACAACAAGTACTTCACTGTTATCGGCGACATCAACTCCGGCGAGTACTATATATATAAGGAGAAACTCAATATCTTTCAGGCACTGGCTATGTCTGGCGACTTGATGAACTCCGGCGACCGTAAGCATGTGCGTATCATTCGCCCGCGTGATGGCGAAGACCCCGAAGTCCTCGAGTTCGACATCCGTACCAACTCAATCATCGATTCCAAGTACTACTATGTCTATCCCAACGATGTCATCTATGTGGCGCGTACCAAGGATAGTTTCTTCAAAACTGCCAGTTATACAGGCTTTCTCGGTCTGATTACCAGTTCCGTTTCGCTCCTCGTTACGGTGCTCAACTATACCCTGCTTATCCCAAGTTCTAACTAATTCTACGATAATGGATACAAATCAACAATACACGCCCTCCGGCAATAGCAACTATATCTACGGTGCAGGCAATCCCGCCTCCGCCAATGGGCAATACTACGCTTCGGGCAACAACTACTACAACCCCGTTGACCCCAATACGGGCGGCGAGGAAGAACAATCCAACTTCAATATCATGGAATGGGTGATGTTGTTCCTCCATTATTGGTATCTGTTCGTCATCGGTATTGTTATCGCTTTTGGTGTTTCCATACTCAAAAATCGCAAGTGGCTGCCCTCCTACTATTCGCAAGGCACCATCATCATCAAAGAGACTATGGGCTATGCTTCCGCCGGCTCTACGCTGATGCAGGGCTTCGGTGTTGATGCAGGATACCGCAATGTCAACAACCAGGTCATCATGCTCGGTTCCTACGACCTGATGTGCCGCGTCGTCGATTCGCTTCCCTTCCTCAATACCGAGTACATCACCCAAGGGCGTTTCAAAACGCGCAACCTCTATCATCAAACGCCTATCCTGGTCGAAGCCTCTCAGGTAGATATGCGTGCCTATGAGCAGTTGTTCCAAGTCGTTTTCAATGCCGATGGCTCTATGAATATCTCCTCCCAAGACGAGGAAACACCGCTCAATATCGTGGCGCACTATGGTGAACCCATCCGTTGCCCGATGTTTACTGCTACTATCTGGCCTACCGAGAAAATGGTCAATGCGGGTAAGATGTATTTCCGTTTTCGCTCCCACGAGTCTTTGGTCAACGAGTTTATGGGACGCTTGCAACTCCATTTCGTCGGCGAAGGTAGCACTGTACTCGCCCTCTCGCTTACAGGCGAAACGCCCGAGCGGGACTGCGAGTTTATCGACAAACTGGCGGAGATTTATCTCCAAAATAACTTAGAGCAGAAAAACGAAGTGGCGGAAAACTCAATTCGTTTCATCAACGATCAGTTGGTGCATCTCCAAACGGCCCTCGAAGCCAGCGAAGGAGCAATGACCAATTTCCGCCAAGAGAACAAGTTCGTCGATGTCAGTTCCTATGCCGGTCAGTTGATGACCCGTATCTCCGGCTACGACCAGCAGGTGATGGAACTCCGTCTGCGTGAGACCTATTTCGATTATCTCACCAACTATCTCAAGACCAATATCGAGAATGGTGCCGTCATCGCGCCTACCTCTTTGGGGCTAAACGAGCCTATGCTCATGTCGCTTGTACAGCAACTCAACGACCTGCGTATCCAGCGTGGCGAACTTACCGAAAAGAATGTGTACTACGCCAAATATACCAAGGATATCGAGAATGTCAAAACCGCTATCAATGAGGTAGTTGGGAGTATGCGCGCCTCGCTCGAAATCGAGAAAAAAGACCTCAATGACCGCTACTCCGAGGTCGAAAAAGAGATACAAAACTTGCCTACCAAAGAGTTGCAGATGGTCGCTATCGAGCGCAACTATCGCATCGACGACAACTACTACACTTTCTTCCTCCAAAAGCGTGCTGAGGCGGAAATCCAAAAGGCAAGCAACACACCCGACAATACGATCTTGGATAAGGCACGCACCACGGCGGTAGTCAATTCCAAAGCCAAACGCAAGACCACTACCACTTGTCTGCTCATCGGCTTGCTCATTCCTTTTGCCTTGATTGTCCTCAGCGAGTTGCTCAATACCAAGTTCCGCTCGCCGAAAGATGTGCAGAAGATGCGTTTGTTCCGTTTCATCGGTACGCTCCGCCATACCCATTCGGCTAATCCTACGCTCGTGCGCGATGCCCCCCGCTCTGCTTATGCCGAGATGCTGCGAGCCATACGAACGCGCATAGAGTTCTCCGTCAAACGCAAAGAGGATCTCTTGGTGCTGATTACCTCCACCGAGTCCGGCGATGGTAAGACTTTCCTCGCTACCAACCTCGCTGCGCTCTATTCGATGACGGGTAAGAAAACTTTGCTTATCGACCTCGACTTGCGCAAACCTAATGTCCATACCAAACTGGGTGTCGAGGGCGGATTGGGTATATCCAACTATCTGATTGGCGATTGCTCTATCGAGGATACGCTTGTCCACAACGATAAAATTGGCTACGATGTTATGCGTGCCGGTACTATACCGCCTAACCCGGGCGAACTGATCCACTCCGACGAACTGGCGACGCTCCTTGCCGACTTGCGTACACGCTATACCTATATCGTGGTCGATACATCGCCTATCGGTCTTGTTCCTGACGCCTACACGCAGATCGAGCAGGCCGACCTCTGCCTCTATGTCATTCGTTGTATGCAAACCAATAAGTCCTTCTGCAAGCAGACCTTGCAGCAGATGACCGAGGTGGTGGAGAACCCCGAGAAAGTGCAATTGGTTCTGTCCGATATACCCAACGATTCGCGCCATGGTTACGGCTACGGATATGGCTACAAATACGGTTATGGCTATGGTTACGGCTATGGTTATGGCAACCCCAACAAGGCCAAAAAAACAGGCTTCCGCTATCGCATTGAGAGACTTTGGGCTGCGATGTGGCACCATAATCTCTCCCGCAACGACAACTACTATGTCGATGAGGATAGTCCATCCGCTTGATTCTTTCGCTTTCTGAATAGCACAATAGTCCAAAAGGATAGAACAAATCTACAAAATGTACTCCGCCTCTTGTCGGAACAACCGAAAAGAACTACTTTTGCAGAAATAGAAAAAACGATTTTTGTAGAAGTATGACTATGGATAAAAAAGTTCTCACCTTCTTGGCTCTCTGGTTTACAGGGTTGGCAGTCTATGCCAATCCTGTTTCTGTTTCTCGTTGGCACACCCTCGGCACACGCGCTCAGTATCCGCTTTTCGAGCGCCATACTTGGAATGCCCTCGATGCCACCGATGAGCAACCCGGATATTTCCGTGGCCGGTACACCTACACCGACTCCGTTTTTATTCCCCTTTCCTTTGCAGACAAATCTTTGTCGCTCTTCTTCGGTGCGGCTAATCAAGAGGCTTGGCTCTATGTCAACGGCGATTCGGTTGGCTACCATGCCGGCGGATACACCGCTTTTGCTTTCGATGTTACGCCCTATTGCCGCTTCGGGCAGACCAACTATATCCGCCTGGTAGTCAGCAATGCCTACAACGAGAACATCCTCCCGCTCTCTGCCGATTTTACATTCTTTGGCGGTGTCTATCGTGATGCTTTCCTTGTTGCGGCTCCCTCTCTCCATTTCTCTACTTCCCATTATGCTACCCGCGGAGTGTATGTCTATACGCCGCAAGTGTCTGATTCTCAGGCTGCTGTTCGTATCGAAGCACTCACATCGGGGCAGGGCAGAGTGGAGTTTGTCGTGAGCGGGCATGGCTTCTCCAAGACGCTCAAAGCCTCTGCCCGCCGAGGCAAAGCCACTGCGCAACTCACCATTCCTCATCCCGCTTTGTGGGGTCCCGATACCCCCAATCTCTACTCCGTTTCGTGTCGTCTGTACGACAAGCATGGCACGCTCCAAGACGAGGTGTCCGAGTCGTTCGGCTTGCGGTGGTACACCTTCGGCGAGGACAATATGTTCTACCTTAACGGTCAGAAAATCAAACTGATAGGTAGTAGTCGCCACCAGTGCTATAAGCATCTCGGCAATGCTTTGCCCGATTCGTTGCAACGCAAAGATATCCTGATGATTAAGGCAATGGGGGCTAATTTTCTCCGTGTTGCCCACTATCCGCAGGGCGAGTATATCATGCACCTCTGTGATAGTATCGGGCTTCTTTGCTCTGTCGAGATCCCCCTCGTCAATGCGATTACTGAGACCGATTCGTTCGCCTCTTGCTGCCGCAATATGCTCGATGAGATGGTGTGGCAAAACCGTAATCACCCCTCTGTGGTGATTTGGGCGTATAGCAACGAGATTCTTCTCCGCCCGCCTTTCAAGGGCGATTCGCTTCGTCATAGCCTCTATTGCCGCCATGCTGCGGACCTCTGTCGAGACCTCAACGCCCGCCTACATTCCTTAGATTCGTCCCGTCCCACGATGATTGTTCTGCACGATAATTTCAAAGAGTATCATCGCTATGGCTTTACGCAAGCCGCAGATATTGTGGGACTTAATATCTATAGTGGCTGGTATTCGGGTACTTTCTCCGGCCTCGACAAGACGGTTGAGAAAGTCCGCCTTGCACTGCCTCATACTCCCCTGTTGCTCACCGAGTTTGGTGCCGATTGCGACCCGCGCCTGCGCACTATCTCCCCGCAACGCTTCGACTACTCAATGGATTATGCGCTCCTTTTTCATCGCCATTACCTCCCCTTTGTCCTCGCCTCACCCTATTTGGCGGGCGGTGCGGTGTGGAACTTCAACGACTTCCATTCCGAAGCACGCCTCGGCGCACTCCCACACTACAACTGCAAAGGCCTCGTTTCGTCCGATCGCCGACCCAAACTGACCTATTTTTACTATCAGTCCGTCTTGCGTTCGGATAGTGTAGGGCAGCATGCGGCAGATACACTGCGCCAAATGTTGTCTATGCCTGTAGCCCCCGCTATGCCCCTGCGTGTCAACCTCGGTAGCCGTTGTTTCTTTACCGATGACAGCCTCCGTGTCTGGCAACCCGAGCAACCCTATCAATCGGGCAGTTGGGGATATGTCGGAGGCGAACCGTTCACTAAGAAAACCAAGTATGGCCAACTCCCCGCAGCCGATATCGACATCCTGGGCACCGATTCCGACCCGCTCTATCAGACCGCGCGTATGGGTATTCAGTCGTTCTGTGCCGACCTCCCCGCAGGCAGGTATCGCGTTATCCTCCATTTGGCAGAGTTAGAAAGTACCGAGCAGGAGCAGATGTCGGTTTACAACCTCGGCAATGAGGCACTCAGCACAGGCTTCTCGGGCAGAGAAATGGTCGTCCGTGTCCAAAACCTCCCCTCCGATACTATCAATCTCACGCAGCAGTTTGGCAAGTACCGTGCTGTCCCCTTGTGTTATGTGGTGGATATCGCCCCCGCAGATTTCCACGCAGTTTCCCCCGCCGATTTCTCAGAAACCTCCCCAAAAAATACTGCTTCCTTGCAAATCCACTTTCGCCCCCTCTCCGGCACCTCCATCCTCAACGCCATCGAGATAATTCCAATGGATTGATGATATGGTGCTCAATTTTCAATGCGGCTGTGTTTTGCTAATGAGATGTTACTCGGTAGTTTTTACGAACTTTGGTGACATTTAGTGGAGGAAAGTCTAACCATTAACTGCGTTTCTATTTCGCGCAGTTTTAATGGATAATTAACCGTAATTAACGGAGAACGAAAACTCTTGCGTTGAAGAGGATTTTTAATGGTTCTTTAATGGCGTTTAATGGAGAACAAGCGCATTCAGCGGAGAACTGAGATTCTTCTCATGGAGAAAATTAATGTTTAATTACAAGGTAATTAATGTTCCTTCTTTTCCCGCTTAATGCTATATGGCAATTAATGTTTCTCTCCATATCCACCTTTTCGGTACGCCGCAGGCGTCTGTCCGTACTGTTTGTTGAAGCACTTGATGAAGTAACTTGCCGTGTTGTACCCCACCATGTCTGCTATCTCTGCCACCGATTTCTCCGGCGCTTCCTTCAGTAGTTCTGCCGCTTTCTTCAGTCGTATCTCTTGTATCAGTTCGTTCGGCGTCTTCCCCATCGCGTCTTGCAGTTTGGTGTATAGCCCCGTGCGGCTCATACACATCTCCCGCGCCAGGCGATTGATGTCAAAATCCGCATCGTTCATGTGTTTCTCTATCACGGCTTGCACCTGCGCCACAAACAGCACTCGCTCGTTCTGAAGCCGCTCCCGCATCAGTCTCAGTTGCTCATTCTTCTGCTCTATCTGTCGTTCTTGCTCCGCCAATCGCGCCTTCGTCTTCCGCATCGACACCCGCAGGATATACCACCCCAAGGCAATGATCCCAGCTGCTACAATACTGAAAAACAGTACCTTAGCCCACCATGTCTCGTACCAGTGCGGCTCCACTATCAGGTGTAGTCTATATAGGTCGCCAATGTCGTCCGTCAGTTCAAAGTCATACTCCCCGGGTTCAAGGTTCGTATAGGTCGCGCTCTGTGCCTCCGTCGCTGCAACCCGCTCATTATCAAAGCCTTCCAACTGGTAGTACAACTGTGGCCGAAGGATATTGCTATACGACGAACTGCCAAAACGAATGCTCACCACTTTCTCGTCCGGCTGCAGATACAGCGTGTCCGCCATCGGCAGTCCTGCATTCAGATGTCGTATCTCGCCTCGGCTGTCGCGAATCACTATCTCCGTCGGGAATACATGCATGGGCTCGCCTCGCTGCATGATGTCCTCTACATAAAAACTGCACATTCCGTCCACTCCGCCTACAAACACTCTCCCTTTTGGGTCTTGATACAGGCTCTGCTCCGTCAGTATCTCTATCGGAAAGCCGTTCTTGCTGTTTAGGTGTCGTGCGTTGCTCATGTCATCCGATGCTATCGTCAGCCCCATCGCCGTTGCAATCATGTAATACCCCTTGGTCGGTAGAATGTCTATCACGCTGCGGCTGTCCAAGCACGCATTCAGCCGCTCGTCTGCCTCCCATTCGCCTTTCTCTGCGCTGAACCGCAGCACCCCGTCTATCGTCCCGGCGATTAGATGCCCCTCTTTGTCCGAGGCGAACACATGCACGGGTTTGGCTATCGTATAGGTCTCCATCGCCCTCGTGCGGATATGGTAGGCGTAGGTCATCCGCTGCCGTGCGAACCATAGCACGCTATCTTGTAAGTACAGGTGTGACAACTCCCCCGCCACATCCGCTTGTGGCAGGCACTCAAACTGTCCCGTCGCTCTATTGAGCAACCCTATCCCCCGCTCCGTCGAGAAGAACAGGCTATCCCCGTAGGCGACTATCTCTCTCACGCGGTTATCGGCCAACTCCCCCGTTTCCGTCGTGTGTGCCCGCAGTCGCTCCGTGCGCGTGTCCATCTCTATCAGCCCGCCTTGGTGCGTACCCATATACAGTCGGTGCCGTTTCTCATCTAAGTAGAGTGCCTTAATAGCCTGTTCCGGTCGGCTCTTACTGATGTGTATGGTGCGTATCTTGCCCGATGCGTCTATCTTGTTCAGTCCGCCGCCGTTCGTACCTACATACACGCTCCCCGCCGAGTCCGACACTATCCTATTCACTATCGGGTAACTCAATGCCTCGCCTTTTGTCTTGTCCGCTCCATAGTAGGTGTACACCGCATGCCTCGGGTTGTATAGGTCTATCGCCCCAAAGAAACTGCCTATCCATAGTGTCCCCTGTTCGTCGCATACGATTGCCCGCACCGAGAACGGATACTCCTCCGAGTCATTGTGTGTGAAAGCGTGGCAACTGAAATCGCTTGCCGCCACGCGTACCAACCCGCTGTAAGTCCCTACCCAATAGTTTCCCGTGTAGTCTTCCGCTATCGCCCGCACATCAGTCTGTTCTATCACATGTTTCTTGTCGCCCGTTGGCTGAATGCACCATAGTCCGTCAGTCCGTGAGCATAGCCACAGGTTCTGTCGGCTGTCCCGTATGATCTGCACCACCGATGGTATCCCTATCTGTTGCAGCAGTCGTCCCGCCGTGTTATATACCTGCACGCCCTCTTTGTTGCTCACAATGATTTGCTCGCCCCACTCATACACCGCCGTCGGCTGATGTATCGTCAGCAGCGGTTTCTTCTCTCCCCTTTGGTAAGCAAACAGAGTGTCCCGTGCGGCTATCAAGAATCGCCCCTGCCCATACACTACGGCTTGCGCACCCATTGAGTCCACTATCGTCAGTTCCTCCGTCTTTAGCGACATCTCCAGTACGCTCCCCCCGCTTCTGAAAAGCAATTTCCCCTCTCCGTCGCCGCACACAGTATGGATATAGTTGTTCCGTATCGGTAGCCCCGTCGCCTCATCGCCCCTGAAGATGCGGCAACTGTTCCCCGCTATGCAGTTCAGTCCGTCGCGCGTCGCTACCCACATCCGCCCATACTCATCTTGATAAAAAGCGTTGATGCTGTAGTGCGACAAGCCGTCTGATACACCAAAACGCTCAAGGGCTACCTGACTACCCAAACAGACCAAGGCGGACATACACATGCCCACTACCGAAATTACACGCTTAATAGCAAAATCGTACAGCATATTTCTATCGTTTTGCCCGCAAAATTAGTACAATTTCCTGACATTGCCAAACAATTTTCCTAATACGCCAAACAATTTTCCCGATACAGTCTAAAAAATCTCGATACAGCCTACATCTTGTCTATATTATTGCCCGCCAAGCCTCCTCTCCCGCCTTATGTTTTCTCCTTCCTTTGCCATATATTTCCCCTTCGCGCCGCATATTTTCTCTTCCAGTCCCTTTCTCTTTATTTCCGAGCCTTTTTTCCCGCTGTCTATCAGCCAATATGCGTTATGCATTCTACAATTATGCACTATCTAAGTACCGTCTATGACAAACTATATACAAAAGATATACAGAGGATATACAGAGGATATACAGAGGACATACAAAGGATAAACCTACCTTTATAAGGTTTTTAGAGGAGGTAAAATACTATTTTGTCGCCTCTCAGACGCAGCACAAACACCTTCCCGCTAATAGCAAGAGCAGTATAGTGCATTGCTACTCTCCTTCGCTCCCTGCTTATATGATTTTCGTCTGCTCCCCGTTGTTACACCTCGTATCGCTCTCTTCATATCATCAACAAGTGCAAAATCATACATACTTGTGCGATTTGTACGATTGTGCTATTCTTTTGAACTTATGTTTTACTATCCTTGCATAATTTTCTGTAATTTTGCAGCGGGTTTCAAAAGCAACTGCCACACGACCCGCTTAACAATCCACACAACGCAAAACAACTCCGTATCATGAAGAAGATATTTCTTGCCTTAGTAGGTGTCTTTCTCTCTTCCCTTCTTTGGGCAGACATCTCCGGTGTCGTGCGCGATGAGCAAGGCGAACCGCTCATCGGCGTCTCTGTCCTCATCGAGGGCACTACCCAAGGTACTATCACCGATTTTGATGGCAACTTCACGCTCAACGCCCAAGAGGGGCAGACCCTCGAGGTGAGTTACATGGGCTATCGCACCGAGCATGTTCGTGTCTCAGGCTCCTCGCTGGCGGTCGTCTTGCGAGAGGATACCAAGACACTCGATGAGGTCGTCGTAGTCGGCTATGGCACGCAGAAACGCTCTGACCTTACCGGCTCCGTCGCTTCCGTCAAGGCAGATGATGTCAACGCCGTCCCCACAAGCAGTGTCGCCGAGATGTTGCGCGGGCAGGCTGCAGGCGTGGTCGTTACCCAAAACAGCGCACGCCCGGGCGGGCAGTCCGACATCGTCATCCGTGGTAAGAAATCCCTCACGGGCGGCAACGCTCCGCTCTATATCGTGGACGGAACACCTGTGGATAATATCGACGATTTCAACTCCCAAGACATCGAGTCTGTCGAGGTGCTCAAAGACGCTGCCGCACAGGCTATCTATGGTGCGCGTGCTAGCAACGGTGTCATCCTCGTTACCACCAAAAAGGGGGCAGAGGGCAAGACCTCCGTGGACATCAATGCCTACGCTGGTGCGCAGATGGTCAAGCGCAATTTCGACCTCTATTCCGGCGCCGAATGGGCGCAACTCAAGCGGGAGGCCAACCGATCCTTCGTCTATGACCCCGCTACCAAAACCGCCACCGGCACCTATCAAGACGATGCCTCGCTCTTCGGCAATATGTACCAAAACTTTGTAGATCAGCAATATACCGACTGGGAAAACCTCATGGTTCACCCTGCTCTCCAGCAGAAATACGACATCAGTGTCCGCACCGGCAACGACCGCTCTAAGATGTCTGCCGCACTCGGCTATTTCGATCAAGAAGGTATGATCTCCCCTGCCAACTACCAACGCTACAACGCCCGCTTCGATTTCTCGCAGAAACTCGGCAAGCGCGTTACGCTCGGTTTCAAGACCAACTATATCCATAGCAATCAGAAGTCCGAGGACTCCGATTTTGCTAAGGTGCTTACCGAGTCCCCGCTCCTTAGTGCTTACGATGCCGATGGCAACATGCTCTCCCTCCTGGCGGACAGCAAGTGGAGTCCGCTCTGGAACAATGCCCACTACACCTCCGACAAGAAAACCGACCGATTCATGCTCGGGGCTAACCTCAACTGGGACATCTGGGGCGGATTCACCTATCGCCTCAATGCCTCTGTCAACTATCGCAACCAAGAGCAAGGCACCTACCAAGACTCCAAGCACGAGAAAGGCAGTTCCGTCGGCGGACAGGCGGCTATCACCAACACACGCTATGTCGATTATCTCTTGGAGAATATCTTTGGCTACGACCATACTTGGCAAGACAAACATCATCTCAATGTTACCCTCGTTCAGTCTATCGAGTCAATCCGTACCACCAAGACCCAAACTTCCGGCTCAGGCTTTGCTACCGACGACCTTGGCTACAACAATATCTCTGCCGCTTCGATCACCAACCCTACCGTGCGCACTATCACTCCTCGCCACTTGGTGAGTTTCATGGGGCGTGTCAACTACAGCCTCATGGATAAATACTTGTTCTCTGTCAGCGCACGCGTCGATGGCTCCAGTGTCTTCGGCAAAAATAGCAAGTGGGGTGTCTTCCCCGCAGGCTCTTTCGCATGGCGTATCAATCAAGAGGACTGGCTCGTAGATGTCAATTGGCTTACCAATCTCAAACTGCGCCTGTCTGCAGGTTCGGTCGGCAATCAAGCCATCGATCCCTATCAGACTCAAGGTCTTGTCGATGGCTACTATATGAAGTTCGGCGACCAAAACGCAATGGTCGGATACCTGCCCTCCACCCAATTGCAGAACCCCGACCTCAAATGGGAAACCACTACCAGTTACAATGTCGGCATCGACTTCGGCTTCCTCCGCGACCGTATCATGGGCTCCGTCGAGTACTACTACGCCAAGACTACCGACCTCCTTGTCGAGAAGAGCATCAACCAAACCACCGGCTACAACACACAGTTGGTCAATATGGGCTCTGTCATGAACCAAGGTGTGGAGATCACCGCCAATTTTGTACCCGTCAAGATAAAGAATTTTACTTGGACAATCGACCTCATCTGGGCGCACAATCAGAATAAGATTCTCTCGCTCAATGGTGCTACCGGTGCCGATGGACAACTCCTCAACGATGAGGCCAACAACTGGTTCATCGGGCATAACATCAATGCTTACTACGATTATGTCTTCGATGGTATATGGCAACTCGATGACGATATACCTGACTATGGAGGCACCTATCAGCCCCAACCCGGCGACATCCGTGTGCGCGATGTCAATGGCGACGGACAAATCACACCCGACGACCGTGTTGTCATCGATCGCGACCCCAAATGGACTGCCTCACTCGGTACTTCGTTCAAGTTCTACGGAGTGGACATCACCTTCGATTTCTATGGCGTCTATGGTGCCGTGCGCCAGAACAACTACCTCTATGCTGCTAACCAAGGCGGAGACCTCAAAGGCGTGCGCAATGGTATCAAGGTGGACTACTGGACGATCGAGAACCCGAGCAACACTGCTCCGCGCCCTCGTGATGGCAATATCTCCTATTTCTCTTCGCTCTCCTATCAAGACGCCTCCTATTTCCGCTTGCGCAACCTCTCTGTCGGCTACTCTTTCCCAAAGAAACTGATTGCCAAAGCCAAGATGACCAACCTGCGCATCTATTGCACGGCGTCCAATCTCTTTACCTGCACCCGCTATCAGAGTTACAGCCCCGAGGCAAGTGCCGGTAGTTATCCCGAACCACGCACCGTTATCGGCGGTCTGAACCTCAGTTTCTGATAATACTATACGATTCTTAACTCCTAAACGCCTATAAAACAATGAGATATAATATCAAATCATTATGCATTATACATTATGCATTCTTCATTGTCTTGCTTTCTTCTTGCAACAACTGGTTAGACGAGAAAGTCTATACGCAGCCCACGGGCGAGTACATCGTTTCCACCCCCGCAGGTATGGCGAGTGCCGTGCTGGCGATGTACTACAAAGACCGTGAGATATTCCGCAACAACGACGACTCCGAGACCACACTTTGGATGAATATGCTCATCGGTGATGACATCACCTATTGCCGTGCCGGCGAGGGAATCCCGCAGTTCGGCAGATACGAGAACCTGCTGCCTACTACCCCTAGCGTAGCCCGTCTGTGGAAACAGCAGTATGCGATGATTGGTTATGCCAATATGGTCATCGCTGCAGCCGACAAAGTGGATATGACCGACCCGGTCGCTGTCCAAGCCGTAGCCGAAGCACGCGTCTTCCGTGCCCACGCCTACCTCCGGCTCATTCAACGCTACGACAATATCTACCTCACTACGCGCGTTACCACACCCGAGAACATCAACGATTCAATCACCTACGCTCCCGCAGCCAAAGAGGATGTCTATGCGCTTATGGACGAAGACCTCGATTATGCTATCGCCCACCTGCCTGCCACCACCACGCAACCGGGGCGATTTACGCAGGGACTGGCACGCCTCCTGCGGGCTAAGTCTGCCGCTTGGCAAGGCAAATGGCAAGAGTGTGCCGACCAAATCAACGCTATCGAGCAGAGTGGGGTATATGCCCTCCTCTCCAATCCGCAAGACATATTCAACGCACCCGACCTCAACCACTCCGAGGCCATCCTCGTCTCCCAGTGGAGCAAGTCCACGGGCGGTTGGTTCACCAATTCGGTTACCAACACCAACAGCGGACACCGTATGTGCATCCATTGTACACCGCTCTACAATCAAGAGCGAGGGATGTTAATCGATTATGCCTCAGGCGGTTACCCTTGGGGACGAGTGTTCCCCAATCAGTACTTGCTTAGCCTCTACGACCAAGCGCACGATACCCGCTACTCTGCTTTCTACAAGACGGCTTGGACATACAACGACCCCGACAACCTCCCCCGTGGCAGACACCTCGGCGATACGCTCATCGCCACTTCCCAAGCGCAGTACCTCAATGTGCACCCCATGTGTACCAAGTACAACGACTCCTACACACGCACTTCCGCTACCGACAACCAATCCTTCAAAGACATCATCATCTATCGCCTTCCCGATGCGTATGTCCTTGGTTGTGAGGCATATATACATCTCGGTAGGCAAGATTCTGCCCTCTATTACTACAACAAGACCTACACTCGTGCCGGCAATCCTGCCGAGACACGCACGATTACCATCGCTATGCTCGCCGACGAGCAGGCGCGTGAGTTAGCCCTCGAGGGAGACCGCTGGAACTTCCTCAAGCGAGAAAACCTGCTCGTGCCGCAAGTCCAAAAGCACGGTGGCGAGTATGTCTATAGCGACCGTTTCGACCGTGTCCTCAACTGCGATACCGTCATTCGTGCTAACATCAGCGAATACCATATGCGCTGGCCTATCCCGCAGGCACAACGCGACATCATGCATACCTACCCGCAGAACCCGGGCTATTGAGCCTGCCCCTCTCGGGTAGCCCCGCTTTGAGTGCGGCATAGTGCAACCCCGGTGTCCTGTATCGCAGACCTCAATAGGGCTACAATACCAACAACTATGATAATCATTAACTGTTAAATAAATACATTATGAAAAAGTTTTTCTTCTTGGCTTCGGTGGCTATGGTTGCGCTGAGCCTCAATGCACAAGACCTGCTGCTCGAGGAGTACTTCGAGTACGAACCGGGTACAAACCTCATTACGGATACTGTTACCGCCTCCGACAATATCGATGGCGTAACGGGCTGGAGTACAGTCTCCAATAAGAACTCGGGGCTTACTCGCTTTACGATCACTGATGCTCCGCTTACCTACGACGGATACGCCGGCTCGGGTATGGGCAACGCCCTTCTCTTTACGCCGCAATCTCAATCGGGACAATCCGTGTTCAAAAACTGGAGCCACGGCATCACCAACGATACCACTATCTACATCGCTTTTATGCTTCAATTCCCCAAGCAGTCAGTTAATTATCCCGGCTCTGACTATTTCTTCGGTATCAAGATGGAGCCCGCAGCATCGTCGTCCAACTTTGCCGGCCGCCTCTATGCTGCCGTTGAGGCAATGGATGAGGTAACAGGCACACCCTTTACAGGTCAAGAAATATCCTTTGGCATCAATAAGTCGAGCGACGGACAAGCCGTTTGGTCTAACCCCGAAGAAGAACCTTTCTTCACTTTCGACCAAACCTATCTCATAGTCTATAAGTACCATGTCGGTGTCATCAACGGTGCTACTGCCGCAGAGGAACAGGGTAACTATGACGACGAGTCTTGGCTCTATGTCAACCCTGTTCTCTCCGCTGAACCTGCCGAAGCAACCCTCCACCAAAAAGACCCCAAAGGCAAAGACGCTTTCCGCCTCTCGAGTTCGGGCAAAGAGATGGGCTCGCTCCGTGGCTTCTACCTCCGTGGTGGCGAACCGGGCAAAGCCAATGCCATCGCACCCTATATCATCGATGGTATCCGTGTTGGCTATTCATGGGAGAGCGTAGTCGGTGAGCAGACACCTATCTCCAATGCGCAAGTCCTTGCTCCTGCTACCAAAGTCATCGAGAACGGGCAAGTGCTGATTCGTCGTGGCGAGAACACCTACAACCTGCTCGGTACACAACTCTAATCACCTCGCATGAAGCGTATTCTTTCATTAGGTACAATCTTGGTGGTGGCAGGCGCATTGTCTGCTGCTACCTTGAATGCGAAAGCCACCTACGGAGGAGGGTGGGGCAGTTACAACATCTCTCTCGTCTCCTCGCTTAGTGGCTACACTCCCGTTGCGGATGCCTCCACCGATTATACCCGCACAGGTGCGTGTGCCTACCTCCGTGCAGATTCCACAGGTTTCTACCATGTCGCCAAGATCGACAACCGTTGGTGGCTCATCGATCCCGATGGATACGCTGGCATCAATATGGCGGTTACCAGCCTCGATGCTACGGCTCTCCAAGACGACTACGACCTTCTGCGACGCAATGGCTTCAACGGCACGGGCAATTTTATCGCCTCCGAGTCGCAGACCAAGAATAGCAACAACCTCTGGAACTATGGGCAGATGTCCTACACACGACGGTACAATTTCTACGCTTCCTATCGTCAGGTGCGCCACAACTACTACACCACACCCGCATCCGCGCGAAACAATACCGCCTATCTCTTGGTCTTCGATCCTCAGTTCGAGGTCTTCTGCCAAACAAAAGCCAAAGAAAACCTATCATCGTTTGCTACCGAACGAGACCTCCTCGGCTATTTCACCGACAACGAACTGCCCTTCAACGATCGTCAGTTAGCCCTTGTCGCTTCTACGCTTTCTGCCGGCGACCCCACTTATGATTCTACGGCGGTATGGGCAACCCTACACAATATAGATATGGCAGAGGCGGCCAAAGGCAATGTCACCCAAGCGCAAAAAGAAGCCTACGCCATCTGCTTGGCGGAGCGATACTACAGCGTCGTTACTGCGGCTATCCGTGCAGTTGACCCCAACCACATGATTCTCGGCAGCCGCCTCCATGGCGTACCGCGCGGCATCCAAGGCGTAGTCGATATGTCCCACCGCTATTGCGATGTTACATCCGTCAATTTCTACGATACTTTCTGCCCCAACGACCAGATAGCACGCACCTCGTGGACCAACGACCACCCATGCCTCGTTACCGAGTTCTATATCAAGGACATCCATTTCGCTTCGGGTGTTCAAGAGGGCGCAGGCTGGTATGTCAATACCCAAGATGACCGCGGACGATGGTATCAGAATACCTGTCTGCAACTCTTGCAGAACCCCTGCTTCATCGGCTGGCAGTACTTTCGCTTCATGGACAATAATAACTCCAACAAAGGACTTGTCTCGCCCCAACGCACCGAGTATACCGATATGACGCGCTACACCGCGGAACTCAATTCGCAGGTCTATCGCCTCATCGATTTCTTCGATGGCACCTCCCGTTGCCCGCAAGGCTCGCTTACCGAGTGTGCGTTTTCCCCCGTGGCAGACACCTATCTCACCCCGGGTACCAAGCAAGAGGACACCCACGGCTCTGAACTGACCCTTCTCGTGCGCTACTATGGCACTGAGAATCAACGCCGTGAGTCGTTCCTCTCGTTCGACCTCTCCCGCATAGATAGCCTTATTCCCTATCTCAAAAAGGCTGAGTTGCGTCTCGTCTGTGCTACCACCGATGCCGAACCGCACAACCTGCTCATCTCCGGTGTGGAAGACGCTTCGTGGAACGAGAACACCCTCTGTGGCGCACTGCGGGCTGCCAATGCTTCGTGGAAAAGCACCTACAACCGTCTTGCCTCCTACAAGCAGTCCTTCTCTGCCGATAGCATCTACTCGTTCGATGTTACCCCGTGGGTGCGCGACTATCCCGATAAGCCTTCGTTCAAACTTCATGCGCTTACCAAGACCGATAACCCCGTGTCCTTCTACTCCCGCGAGTCGGCTTTTCAACCGCAGTTGGTACTTACTTTTTGGGGCGAACATACCCTGCCGGAGGCTATCCCGCAAACAAGCAAGACCATGCCCGCTGTCAAAATCATCGAGAACGGACAAATCTATATCCTCCGTGCCGGCAACAAGTACACCCTCTTCGGCGTACCGCTCAAAAAATAATATAAACTAATCAACAAACAATCAACCAATTAAACCACGCATCAACTAAGCAACTCATAAACCCATAAACTTATAAACAAATGAAAAAACTTCTTCTTTCTTTAGCAGTACTTCTGCCTTGTCTTATGGCTTCGGCTCAGTCTTACACCCTCAGTTTCGTGGAATGCGAAAAAACAGATGGCGATGGTGGTACCGCCTATACCAAAGATGTGGCTTCTATTTTTGGCGAAACCGATAGTGTAGCCTCTATCGACAAGCGTGATAATATCTTTCCTGCGCGTATCGGTTGCGGTGCAAAGTTCGGTACTTCTTCCAAAAAAGGTATCATCGAGTTCACTCTTGCTACGCCCGTCGAGGTAGATTCTATCGTTATCTCTGCAGCAATGTACAGCGAAAAAGAGGGCGCAGATGGCTTCCTCGCAATCAATGTCTTAGCCGGAGATACCACGGCTTTCACGCTCTCTGCCGGCAACAAAGTCTTTGAAGACTGCGTTTGGAAACCTGCCGATAAGGTTACCACTATCCGTATCAACCAAGCCACTGCCGCCAACCAACGCTTCTACGCAAAGTCAATCACTATCTATCCCAAAGCCGGTGTCCCCTCGGCTATCGAGGCAACTGCTACTGCTGCCGAAAAGGCACAAAAAGTTATCCGCAATGGGCAAGTGCTGATTCTTCGTGGCAACAAGACCTACGATGCACTCGGCAACGAAATCAATTTTTGATAATTCATCAATTCATTATCAATATGAAAAATCTCTTTGATATCTCAGGCAAAGTAGTCGTCCTTACAGGCGGCTGCGGTGTCCTCGGGCAGAGCATTGCCCTCTACCTTGCCGAGCAAGGTGCGCGTCTCGTCGTTCTCGATCGTAACGAGGAGGCTGGCCGTGCTTTCGAGCAACAACTCAACCAAGTGGGCGAGGGCATGTTCCTCACCACCAATGTCCTCGATGAGCAGGCACTCATTCAAAACCGCACCGACATCCTCGCTAAATATGGCACTATCGATGTCCTCCTCAACGCCGCAGGCGGCAATATGGCAGGGGCTACTATCGCACCCGACAAAACCTTCCTCGACCTCGACCAAGAGGCTTTCCGCAAGGTGGTCGATCTCAACCTCTTCGGCACCGTACTGCCTACCAAGGTGTTCGGTAAAGTCCTGTGCGACAACAAGAAAGGTGCTATCGTCAATTTCTGTTCCGAGTCGGCTCTACGCCCCCTCACACGCGTGGTCGGATACAGCGCAGCCAAGGCGGCTATCGCCAGTTACACCAAGTTCATGGCTGGCGAGATGGCTATGAAGTTCAGTCCCGACATCCGTGTCAACGCTATCGTCCCGGGCTTCCTCGTTACCAATCAGAACCGTGCCTTGCTCACCAACCCCGATGGCTCGCTTACCCTCCGCGGGCAACAGGTAGTGGCGCATACACCAGCAGGCCGATTTGGTGAACCCGAAGAACTCCACGGTACGATCCACTACCTCATCTCCGACGCTTCCTCCTTCGTTACGGGTACGCTTGCAGTCGTAGATGGCGGCTTCGACGCTTTCTCTATCTGATAGAGAAACGCCTTCCTTCGTCGGGTAGCAGCGTATGGCACGCCTTTTCGTGGTTTAGAACGCACTCGAAACGACAGGGCTCTGTTTAGACAAAAGATAGTATTTGGTTAAAAATAACCCCGATTTGTAATGGTATTTTTATATTTCTATTCCCTGCTTTCGTCGAGTTCTTGTCGAGACCTAATCGAGACCTAACCGAGTTCTGATAAACACTGCTACTTAGTATTTATTAACAATTACTTTTAAGCACTATGATTCAAACAATGCGTTGGTACGGGCCTAACGACCCCGTTTCGCTTGCCGACATCCGCATGGCGGGTGCTACAGGCGTCATCACCGCCCTTCACCATATCCCCAACGGCGATATTTGGTCGCTCGATGAGATACGCAAACGCAAAGCCGAGATAGAGGCGGCAGGATTGCAGTGGACGGGTGTCGAGTCCGTTCCCGTACACGAGCATATCAAGACGCAAGAGGGTGATTATCAGCGTTATATCGACCATTACAAGCAGACTCTCCGCAACCTCGGCGAGTGCGGTATCCGTATGGTTACCTACAATTTTATGCCTGTGCTCGATTGGACGCGCACCAACCTCGATTATATCTTTCCCGATGGCAGCCACGGACTGATGTTCGAGCGGGCAGCATACATCGCTTTCGACCTTTTCATCCTTCGTCGTGAGGGAGCGGATAGCGAGTATTCCGAGACCGACAAAGCACGCGCCTATGCACGCTATCAACAGATGTCGCCCGCTGATATTCAGACACTTACGCGCACGATGATTATGGGTCTTCCCGGCTCCGAAGAGTCCTTCACGCTCGACCAATTCCGTGAGCAACTCCTCCGCTACAAGCATATCGATGCCGACAGCCTCCGTGCTAACCTCATCTATTTCTTGCGTGAGGTATGCCCCGTGGCAGACGAAGCGGGTATATCGCTCGTCATCCACCCCGACGACCCTCCTATGCCCATCCTCGGTTTGCCGCGTGTGCTCTCCTCCGCCGCTGATTTTCAGTTGCTTATCGACACGGTTCCCAACCCGAGCAACGGACTCTGTCTGTGTACAGGCTCTTTCGGTGGCGCAGGCAAACACGACCTCATCGATATGATGCGCCGTTTTGGTGAGCGTATCAATTTCGTGCATCTCCGTGCCGTCACTCAGACACCCGAGGGCGATTTCTACGAGAAATGGACCTTCGAGGGCGACCTCGATACCTACGAGTTCCTCCGTGCCATGTACGAGGTGGAGCAACGCCGAGGCTGCTCTATCCCGCTCCGTCCCGACCACGGACACTGTATCTGCGACGACCTCAATGCCGCCAAACGCACCAACCCCGGCTATACCCTCCTCGGTCGTATGCGCGAACTGGCAGAGATCCGCGGTATGCAACTCGCCATCGCCCGCCAAGCCAGCTCCTCCGCCCGCTAAGGCGCAGCCCTATAGAAGGTACGGCTCTACCCGCTAAAGCGCAGATTTTTGTCCTACAAAAGGTAAGGTTCCGTTCAAGGCGTAAGTTTGCGAGAAATAAATAGAAAAAGGCTGTCCGACCCATGTCCGACAGCCTTTTTCATAATTTATAACCTCCTCGTTCTAATGGTAGTTTTAACGAACTATATGGCTTGCATAGAGAACCCATACACCACAAACACTAATTTAGTTTTTGGAAATTAGCAGCCGTATAGTAGATGTTTT
>UQNE01000003.1:0-2500 GCA_900542355.1 uncultured Bacteroidales bacterium
TCGCAGGGTAAAACTGGTAATTGGGGCTAAGTCGTAACAAGTTAGCCGTACCGGAAGGTGCGGCTGGAACACCTCCTTTCTGGAGTGTCGGATGTGTGTGAGAGTGGAGTAGTCCTCATCGAGCAGTCATCTAAGGCACACAAAATGAGTTTGGGACACAAAAAAACGACTAAATCGGTGTACTGGGGAATGGTTTCCATTGTACTCATCTTGAGATTGATACTCCTATATATAGGTTGTTATAGCCTGTATAGTCTCGTAGCTCAGTTGGTTAGAGCGCCACACTGATAATGTGGAGGTCCGCAGTTCAACTCTGCGCGGGACTACCTAGGATAACGAAATTAAGAGAAGTGCCAAACAAAAAGGCACAGTGAAGGAGAGAAGAAAGAGAAAGGGCAGTATGCACAATACACACGCTACCACTCTTCATTCTTAATTCAAAATTCTTAATTGAGAAGTTATTCCCGGGGGATTAGCTCAGCTGGCTAGAGCACCTGCTTTGCAAGCAGGGGGTCAACGGTTCGAATCCGTTATTCTCCACAGGCATTGGAAATTGCCGCAAGGTGGTTTCTGAATGCAAGCGATCTTTGACATATTGATAGTAGTAGAATCAATGATAGGAAAGGAATAGAGTTTATTCTTTTTGTATCGTTGAACGAGCAAGAAAAATAAGTTCACAATGTTATTATAAAGGGGTACGCCTGAAAAGGTGTACAACTACAATAATTTCACATAGAAAAAGAAAGGAAGAGCAAACGGTGGATGCCTTGGCTCTATGAGGCGAAGAAGGACGTGGTAAGCTGCGAAAAGTCTCGGGTAGGTGCAAACGACCTGTGATCCGGGAATATCCGAATGGGGGAACCCACTTAGTTGAAGACTAAGTACTCTGCTATGCAGAGAGCGAACGCCGGGAACTGAAACATCTTAGTACCGGTAGGAAGAGAAAACAATTGTGATTCCGCAAGTAGTGGCGAGCGAACGCGGAATAGCCCAAACCGATATCGTTTAGGCGATGTCGGGGTAGTAGGACTGCAATATCTGAGAAGTATCTGAACTGGAACCTGTTTGGAAAATCAGGCCACAGAGGGTGAAAGCCCCGTACAGGTAAGGATATGATTGGTAGCAGTATCCTGAGTAGCGCGGAGCACGAGGAATTCTGCGTGAATTAGCCGGGACCATCCGGTAAGGCTAAATACTCCATAGAGACCGATAGTGAACCAGTACCGTGAGGGAAAGGTGAAAAGCACTTCGAGTAGAAGAGTGAAATAGAACCTGAAACTGTTTGCTTACAAGCGGTCGGAGCGGCTATAAGCCGTGACGGCGTGCCTTTTGCATAATGAACCTACGAGTCACCTTCTTTAGCGAGGTTAAATCCTTAAGGGATGTATCCGAAGCGAAAGCGAGTTTTAACAGAGCGTTGAGTTAGAGGGGGTGGACGCGAAACCAAGTGATCTACACATGACCAGGATGAAGTTTCGGTAACACGGGATGGAGGTCCGAACCGTTTGGCGTTGAAAAGCCCTCGGATGAGTTGTGTGTAGGAGCGAAAGACCAATCAAACTTGGAGATAGCTCGTACTCCCCGAAATGCATTTAGGTGCAGCGTGGTAGTAGTCTATATGAGGTAGAGCGACTGATTGGATGCGAGGGCTTCACCGCCTATCAAGTCCTGATAAACTCCGAATGCGTATAGATGTTCTGCCGCAGTGAGGGCGCGGGTGCTAACGTCCGTGTCCGAGAGGAAAAGAATCCTTACCATCGTCTAAGGCCCTTAAATGTATGCTAAGTTTAGTTAACGAAGTTTTGTCGCAGTGACAGCTAGGATGTTGGCTTGGAAGCAGCCATTCATCTAAAGAGTGCGTAACAGCTCACTAGTCGAGCGACGGAGCGTGGATAATAATCGGGAATAAGCATACTGCCGAAGCCATGGGTTTCGTAAGAAGCGGTAGGGGAGCATTCTGTTCAGCGTTGAAGGCGTGTTGCGAGACACTCTGGAGCGTACAGAAAAGCAAATGTAGGTATAAGTAACGATAAAGGAGGTGAGAAACCTCCTCGCCGGAAGACTGAGGATTCCTGATCAACGTTAATCGGATCAGGGTTAGTCGGGACCTAAGGGTAAGCCGAATGGCGAGCCCGATGGAAGAAACTGTTAATATTCAGTTACTGGCATACGCACTGATGTGGAGACGGAGGAATGAAAGTCCTGCCAACTGACGGAATAGTTGGTTAAAGGGTGTAGATGTAGATAGTGTAGGCAAATCCGCACTAGAATCGAACCTGAAAGTACCTCGAGGGCTTGCCTGAGGGGAAATGGATGTAATTAGACTCCCAAGAAAATCTGCTAAAGATATGCGTATGGCACCCGTACCACAAACGGACACACGTGGTCACGTAAAGAGTACTAAGGCGCTCGAGAGATTCACAGCTAAGGAACTAGGCAAAATAGCCCCGTAACTTCGGGAAAAGGGGCGCTCTCTGGAATATGGGAGCCGCAGAAAAAT
>UQNE01000003.1:5000-194880 GCA_900542355.1 uncultured Bacteroidales bacterium
CCATGCTCCCGATGGCACTATGTCTCACCCTCCCTTCTTTCGTATATGTGTATTTGGCGGCCGCACAACCAGACTCGTTTTGGGTGATTTCGGCGTGCATCGGTATTGAGCAATTAGGCTACGGACTAGGGTACACCGCCTGTATGCTCTATATGATACACTTCGCCGAGGGAGTCCACAAAACGGCACATTTCTCGCTCTGCACCGCAGTGATGTTCCTCGGCCTATTGCTCCCGGGGATGGTTGCGGGCTACATAGAGGAACCGCTCGGCTACTTAGGTTTCTTTTGGGTGGTAATGGCTTGCTGCATACCGAGTATTGCCATCACCTACATCGTTTGTCGAAAATTATGAATATCAGATAATAGTATGAATATCAAGCGAATCATTCCCGACAGTATCACCTGCTGCAACTTGCTTTGCGGCTGTATGGCTGTCTTTATGGCTACTCAAAACGCCTTTCTCTATGCGTTCTTGTTCATCCTTGGCGGCGCATTCTTCGATTTCTTCGACGGGATGTCTGCCCGATTACTCAAAGTGCCAAGCGAGATCGGCATACAACTGGACTCGCTCGCCGATGACATCACTTTCGGTTTAGCCCCCTCTATGATGCTTTGCTGCTACCTCCGCCCGCTCATCGGTTGGTGGTGTCTGTTGGCTTTCCTGATGGCGGCATTCTCTGCTTTGCGCTTGGCTAAGTTCAATGTAGATAAACGCCAAACCTCCTCATTCATAGGGCTTTCCACACCGCCCAATGCTATATTTTGGGGATCACTCACCTGTATGCCCTATGCTATGTTATCAGCCGATTGGATTCCATGGGCATTGTTGGCAATGAGCCTGCTTAGTTGCTATCTGCTCAACGCCGAGATACCTTTCTTCTCGTTTAAGTTCCACGATTTCTCTTGGAAGAACCACTTCACGCAATACTTATTTTTAATAGGTGCGCTGGTGCTGATTATCTTCTGCGTAGCAAAAGCCATCGCTTGCCGACATATCGGATTAGCTGTATTCGCCGGAGCGGCGTGTGTACTCTGGTATGTAGCGCTCAACCTGTTGCTTTGGATAGCCAAACGATAGCATCATTGCCTTAACCCACACATAATCAATACGAAAAACACACCGATGACATCCCATAGAGTTGCCAAATATATTTCGGAAAGTCTCCTTGTCGGGCTTCTGACACTTCCTATCTATGCCGAACCGATTCGCAGCGGATACTACGATGCGGCACAAGGACTGAGCGACTCGCTGCTTAAGTCTGCCCTCCACGACACTATCTGCCAAGGCGTGCGTGTGTCGTACGGCACACAGGGCTACACCTACCCCGAAGGTATCTACTATCCCGCTACATGGAACTATTTACCGCTCACCGACCGCCGCGCTGACGGCACGGTGTGGGATATGTACTCCAATACTCGCCGTTATTTCCCCTCCGATGAAGGCTCCGCCTGCGGCCTGCAGATAGAGCATTGTTTCCCTAAATCGTGGTGGGGCTGGACCTCGTCAAGCAGCGGCAAGACCGACTCTATCGGCTACCGCGCATACCGCGACCTCTATCACCTGTCCCCCGCCGATGCCCAAGCCAACAATAGCAAGAGCAACTGCCCACCCGGACATGTGAGCAAAGGCGATAGATTGGATAACGGCTCTTTCCGAATGGACTCGAAGAGTGCATCGCAATATGGTTGGATGTGCTTTGAACCCGCACCCGAGTATCGAGGCGACTTTGCACGCGCATACTTCTATATAGCCACCGCCTACGAGAACCTCACCTGGCTTTCTACCTATAGCGACTATCTGACCAACGATTCCTACCTTGAGTTTCAACCTTGGCTCATCGATGTCCTCCTCGATTGGCATCGCTCCGACCCCGTGAGTATCAAGGAGATAGAGCGAGCCGATGCCGTAAGCAGTATTCAGCACAACCGCAATCCGTTCATCGATTACCCTGAGTTGGTAGAGTATATCTGGGGCAATAAGAAAGGGCAAGCCGTCGATTTTGAGCGACTGATCTGCACCGCCTCCCCCGACTATGTCCCCACACCCGACCTAACCAACTTCCGCGCATACGAAGCCACCGACATCACTCGCATGGGCTTCACCGCCACTTGGACGAACCTACAAGCCGACTGCACAATCGACCTCTACACACGCTCCTACACCGGCAACAACGATACACTCATCAACCTTCCCACCATCACAGCCAAGCGGATCGACTCCACTGCTCATGTCGATTACAGCGGCAAGTTATCGACTACTTATGCCGGCAATGGTGCCGTGGTGATGGGTTCGAGCAACACCGATGCCACTATCCGCTTACACGGATTGCAACTGCCCCATGGTGCTAATTTAGTATTCCGTGCAGGGATGTACGCCTTTGCTACTGCAGGCGAACTGCAGATTTTTCTCAACGAAGAAACTGCACCTTTTCAGACCATTGTCTTGCCTACCTCGCGCGATGAGAACTACTACACCATTGCTATCCCCGCAGGCACTCAAACCATTCGAATAGCCTCTGTGGGAGGTAGCACCAAGAAACGCGCTGCCATGCAAGAGTTGTACCTCATACAAGGCGACCTACAAGCGCATACACAAAGCATTGAGGGCTATCCGCAGACTATCGATGCTACGCCGATGGCATCCCGCTATTGCAGTCAATACTTATCTCTCCCTACCGCACTTGCTTCCGATACGCTCTACTACCGCATCAGCGATGATAACGGCCGTCGTACCAATGAAATAGCGGTCGTGCTGCCTGCTGCACCGAGTGCCGAACTGCGTCCTGTTGCTCCATACTCTGCCCCGCAAAAAGTACTGCGAAACGGACGGATATACATCTTCTACAATGGTAAATACTATACCCTGTTAGGAAATATCGACCACGAACAATAAGCGCAGGAGCCGCCATCGGATAAGGGCGAATGGATATTTCTACACATTCCGCCGTTTATTCCACATTTGCCCATATAAATAGCAGTAACTTTGCACCCGTAAAACTATGTACCATTTTTCAATCTCAATACGATGAAAAAACTACTCTACAGTGCATTTCTTTTTGCTGCTATCCTGATTCCGCAGGTCGGCTTTGCGCAGACTTCCGGCGGGCAGTCCACCGAAGGCAAAGACTTTTGGGTAACCTTCTTGCAAGCAGACCAAGATCCTAACAACGAACTTACCCTCTCATTGTCTATCTCCTCACGCACCGATTGTGAGGTGACCATCTCTAACCCCTATACCGGCTATTCTGAGCAAGTGCAAGTACAAGCCAACGGACTGAAGATTGTAGAGTTATACAGTGGCAATGTACTTACTACTACCGCTCGTCAGAATATGAGCACATCGGGCAAAGTTTGCTACTCGGTCAATTCAGAAAAGGTAGATACTTGTGCATTACATGTTACCTCCACGGCAGACATCTCACTCTTTGCCACCAACTACAAACGCGCCACCTTCGATGCCACCAATGTGCTTCCTACTGCCTCGTTGTTAGATAGTTATGTTATCCAGACATACACACCTTCTGACCACGGAGGCGCAGCCAAGACACAAGGTTCGCATTTTGCGATCATCGCTGCCGAAGACAACACTGTTGTGGACTATTGTCCCACCGAGAATACCGAGGCTATCAACAATGCTATCGCTCGAAAAAACGGAGGCTACACTCTGACTCCGGAAGAAGAGCAACTGATTCAATACCAATATGGTCGCGATACCCTCCATTCTCCCGTACTCAAAAAAGGACAAGTTTTCTATGTTTGGACGGGTAAACAAGATGGCGACCATGGCGACCTAAGCGGCACTTATGTCAAAGCACGCGACAATAAGAAAATCGCTGTTTTCCAAGGTTGTCCGCACACCAATATCCCTTACCAAGTCAAGCAACGCGACCATATCTTCTCGCAAGCAATGCCTACTCAGTATTGGGGTAATACCTTTGTTATTACCGCCTCCGCTCAGCGTAAACGCGACAAAATCCGCGTGTTGGCTCTCAACGATGGTACCGAGGTGCGCCTTGACGGACAAGTTGTTCATACTTTCGATTTCTCAACCGACAAAAAGCACTATTTCGAGTTTGAGATAGGAGAGCAATATGGTTCTCTCCCGTCCCCGCTCGCTTTGGGAAAGAGTTGCGTACTCGAAACTTCCTGCCCGTGTGCTGTACACCTTTTTATGGTATCGCAGCAATACGATGGCGATAAGAACAACAATGGCGACCCCGCAATGCTATGGGTCAACCCTATCGAGCAGCAGATCGACCAAGTAACCTTCGCTACTTATGCCAGCAAGAACGGAACAACCAACCACTTTGTGAATATCGTTACCGACCAACCGGAAGCAATGTTATTGGATGGTATCTCTATCCAATCTGATTTCGCTCCCGTAACCAATACAATCAATGGTAAGCAATACTACTTTGCTCAAAAGAGCCTGGGTACGGTTGCTGCTACCCACACGCTCAAAAGCGATGGTAGCAATTTCATCGCCCATGTCTATGGTTTCACAAGCAACGAGTCGTATGGTTACTCCGCCGGCGGTGCTACCAAACCGCTGACACAAGCCATCACTATCAATGGTCAGACCTTCACTCCCGACAGTCACAATCTGCTTTGTGGTGAAGATACCATCCATTTCGGTTGCAACCTCAACTACGAGTTTGAGAAAGTCGTTTGGGGCTTTGGCGACGGACAGACTGCTACCTCACAAGGTCCCGACACCATAGCCAAAGTGGATCACTACTACGACCAATCGGGTGTCTATGCTGCCTACGCGCTCATCTATCGCTCTTCGTCTAACCTGTGCGCAGGGCAAAGTGCTATGGATAGTATTCCTATTACCGTTAATATCGGTCGTTTCGTATTCTCCATCAGCCATGTAGATATCCCCTGCAAAGTAGAGGGACAACCCTTTGTCGGCAAGATTCACTTCGACAACCAATCGGGAGTCGATTTGCAAGGCGACAATACCACTATCGAATACGATCCCGCTGCCATCGCTGCTGGGTTTAAGAATAGCGAACTCACAGTCAATGAGGCCGAAAACTATTTCCAAATCGTCATCCCCGACGAGGCAGAAACGGGTAAGTACTATGGTATCCATCTCAATATCACATCCGATTGCGGTGGCACTGATACCATTCTCCATTTTATGCTCAACTACGACAACGATGTCCTCACGCAGCGTTACGATAATGTTCTCGGGTTGCGTATAGAACCGTTCGCAGGAAAGCAACTTTCTGATTTCCAATGGTATCGCACAAGCGATAGCACGGCGATAACGAATCAAACCGCAGCTGTGCTCAACCGGCGTTATGTGCAAACCGATGCCAACGATGCCTACTATCTCTGTTTTACTATCGACAAAGGCACCAATTCTGAGGTTCAAACCTGTACATGTGCCAAGGCCTTTACTACCGACCCCGGTGCTTACGACGAGTTTAAAGAAGGTGTCTCTATCAGTGCCACGATGGCTGCTGTAGGCGATCGCATATTCGTCAATGCGCAAGGCGCATCTACCGCACAATGGATCAGAACGGACGGCAGCATATTCTCAGAAGAACAACTGCCCGATGGTGGGTGCACCATCTCCGTTCCCTCCGAGAGCGGTTTTTATATCCTGCGTGTCATCACCGACAAACAAGAGCGCAACTTCAAATTCTTTGTAAAATAACTCTCCTTAAGCATACTCTCAATATGAAAAATATAGTGCGTAACATACTGATTATCACGCTAATCCTGTCGCTTGGCTGTAGCACGCTCACTGCGGTTGCAATGCCTGCTCCCGCAGCCAAAGAGACCACGGCACAAGATAAACAAAAAGCCGCCAAACAAAAGGCTGCTGAGAAAAAGAAAAAAGAGCAGGAGAAAGCCAAAGCGCAAAAACAAAAAGAGCAGGCTAAGAAGAAAGCCGAGGCCGACAAGCGCAAAGCCGCTGCACAGAAGGCCAACGAGAAAAAGAAAGCCGAAGCAGCACGCGAAGCGGAGAAACAAGCAGACGAGCGTGCCAAAGTGGCGGCTGCAAGAGAAAAAGAGAATGCACGCCGTCAGGAGGCTGCTGCCAAAGCCGCTGCCGACAAGCAAGCACAAGAAGAGGCACAGAAATTGGCTTGGCAACGACAACAAGCCGAGTTGGCAGATCCTACTCCTAAGACAGAGGTGATCAGCCTTATCAATATAAGCGCACGCGCGGGATACGCCGCCTTGTTGGACAATATCCCCTCGCTGCCGGCAGGCGATAATGCTATCAACTGGTCGAATGTCAATCGTCCCGGGCAGTTGGGTAGCGACTATGCCTACCAATCGCTTACAGGCGGTGCAGGAGCGGGCATCTCCGCCACCTACGCCCTTGAGTATGGAGTCTTCCGCTTTGAGACAGGTCTCGATTTCAGATGGCTCAACTCACGCTCCGACTATGCTTTCTCGCTCATGCGCGATAACAACTACTATCCTGCACCTGGTGTTGCACCTATTGGTCAGACTTATACCTACACCACCGACGACCTGCGTGAGGTACGCAATGTCGGTCATATCGGTTTGCCGATTATGTTCGGTGCGCAGTTCGACCGCTATTTCTTTATGCTCGGTGCAAAAGTAGGTTATGGTATCTTTGGCACCTACTCGCAACGCGGCCGATACGACATCACCGTCCAAGACGCCGAGATACTCGAGCCGTACGGTATGGGTATCGTCGATGTCCCCGCAGCAGCCGCAGACAACCATCGCCTCTCGTTCCGCCAACCCGACCTGAGTCTGTGTGCCGAGTTCGGTATCGACCTCGATGAGTGGCTCCAAGCGCAACCCGACAAGAAAAAAACACGCGTCAAAGCGGGCGAACGCCTTCCCTTTGGCCGCGAGCATATCCACTACCGCGTCAGTGCTTTTGCCGAGTATGGTGTACTCAACACCAACGCCCCCACGGATGCCAATCCCCTCGTATTCAACGCCAACGATTATCGTCCGCAGGCTACCAATACGATGTTGGCTATCGCCGACACAAAGGTCAACAACCTCTTTGTCGGTCTCAAATTCACCGTTCAGTTTGAGATTCCGGGCAAGACGGCACGCCCCGTGCCACCCCCTGCCTCCTATACATCTGTCCGTATCATCGACGAGACCACAGGAGAGATTATCCCGGGGGCTACGCTCGAGATACTCAACACCAAGAATGGTCGCCCGGCACTCAAGGAGAAAATCATCCCGCAGGGCACTGCTCGCCAGCGCACCAATGTCGGAAACTACCTTGCTACGGCGAAGATGGAGCATTACTACCCCGAGAGTATCTCGTATAGCATTGCTGAACCCGGTACAACCACTACGCTCGAGGTGCGTATGCGCCGTATGCCGCTCTTCCGCGTCAGCGTAGCCAATGCTGAGACGGGTGAACCGATACCCGCACAAGTGGAGATCCGTCCGCGCAATGTCAGCCAACCGGCATACACCCTTACTACCGACTCTCTGCAAGGTGTAAGTTGTGCCTATCTCGCTGATTCCCTTGCTTATACGCTCCATATTGAGCAAGTCGGCTACGAACTGTTCGAGGCGCCTATTGTCCACATCGGTGATAGTATGCATGTCGTCCTCACACCTATCAAGAAAGGCGAGGTCTTCGTAATGCGCAACCTCCATTTTGCTACCAACAAGACCCGTATCTTATCCTCTTCCGAGGAGGCTCTGGAAGCGCTCTATTCCTACCTGCAGCGTAACCCCGAAATCCGCATCCGGATTATGGGACACACCGACAATGTAGGTAAAGACGCTGCCAACCAACGCCTCTCCGAAGGCCGTGCCGAGGCGGTACGCAACGACCTTATCAAGCGCGGTATCGACCCCGCACGCATCGAGGCAGAGGGCTATGGCGAGACCCGTCCTATCGACACCAACGACACCGAAGAAGGACGCCAAAACAACCGCCGTGTCGAAGTGGAAGTTCTGTAAAATATGCAAACAACGGAGCGTGCATTTTAATATTTGAGCGGTTCTTATTTCTCGAACTTTTGTCGAGACCTAATCGAGACCTAAAGCCAACCTCACCATTAAGATAAATGCCCGTAGATAAATAAAAATTTAGACAACTAAACCTACTAAATACATTCGCCTATGAAACGAAGTTGTATGGTCATAGCCTTAGTGGCACTATTGAGCAGCCTCACTGCCCCGCTCTTTGCACAAGCCTCCACCGAGGGCAAAGAGTTCTGGGTCGCGTTGGCTATATCCAATGCCCCTAACGGCAAAATTTCAAACTTTGAACCGTTCATTGCAATTTCTGCGAAAAAGGCTTGCCAAGTTACCGTTTCCAACCCCGCAACAGGATGGACAGACCAACCCCGCAACCTGACCGCTGACTCGTGGACTGTCATCAACAACATCCCCACCGCACAATGGTACGACCTTAGTTGGACAGCCAACTCTGCTTCGGAGAATGTGGATAACAAAGGTATCTACATCAAATCTACCGAAGATATCTCCGTCTTTGCGGCGATGCGAATGGAATACTCCTACGATGCCACCAATGTCCTCCCGCAAGGTGTCTTGCAGAGTGAATACATCCTTCAAGATTACCCCGCCTACAACTCCGAGGGCGAGGCACACGCCACTTTTGTCATTGCGGCTACCGAAAACAACACCACTGTTGAAATTACCCCTTCTACCCCTACTATTAAAGGCAAAGCAGCCAATACTACTTTTACGATTTCGCTCAATCGCGGACAGACCTACCAAGTGGTCAGCACTGACAAACAGACTTTTTCGGGCACACGCGTCAAAGCCAAGAATGGCAAAAAGATTGCCGTATTCTCCGGTGCCGATTTTACACAAATCCCGGGCGGAAAATCTGCACGCGACTGCCTCTACGAGCAGGCAATGCCTATCGACTATTGGGGTACCGAATTTGTTGTAACCCGCTCTATGGAAAAAGATGCCAACCGTATTCGCATTACAGCACAAGAAGATGGAACGAGTATCAATATCGATGGTCATTTTATCAAAAACATCAACTCTGGAGAGACCTACGAATTTGAGATGTCCGAAAATCTCGGTTCTACAGAGATGGCAAAGTATATTACAGGTGCGGGGAGAGAAATTCCCGACATATTCGTCGGTGATGCCCACTATATTCAAACCTCTTGCCCATGCGCAGTGTATGGATACGATGTAAGTAGTGCATACCTATTCAAAGCCAATGAAGCAAACAAAAAAGGCGACCCCTCTATGGTATGGATATCGCCTCTCCAGCAGCGAATCAGCAAGATTACATTCGGTGCGTGTGGCACGGCAGGAAGCAGCGGACATACCAACAAACACTATGTCAATATTGTGTGCCTCACAAGCGATGTTGCGTCTTTCCAACTCTCCTCCGACCAACGCGCAAACATCCCTGCCACTTTTACCCCCGTTCCGGGCAATCCCACATATTCGTATGCTCGAGTATTCTTGGTTGATACCGATGGCAGCAATCCGGACAAGGTATATACGATGAGTAATAAGACTGGCTTCGTGGCTCATGTATATGGTAGCGGAAACAACGAATCGTATGCTTACTCAGTCGGCTCCTCCGCTGTCAAACGAGGTGTGGCAGTCGATGGCGAGAATTACACCGAGGGCTACATCAGCGAGACCGTCTATTGTATCGGCACGCCCATTTCTTTCGATGCACAAGTCGGCACCGATGTTATCGACAAAGTCGATTGGGATTTTGGCGACGGTGTCTCCGAGCAGGGTAGCACACCGCAAACCACTCATACTTACGACTCCCCGGGGTGGTACGACATCGTGGCAAACATCTATGCGCACAAAGAGTGCCCCTATTCGCAATACCCTGCCGAAGAGGTGCGTTTCTCTTTCCGTGTCCGCCGACCAGACACCATCTCCGTAGTCGTTCGTGGGGACTGTTTAGCATGGGATGATACCCAAAGCCCTATACAAGAAATCGACTCTGTGCAGCCCGACAACTGCGCTACCGACAACTTCGAGATTCGCACTATCGTCCACGGCAGAGATACACGCGATGTCTTAGATACTACTATCACCGCGCGTGATCAGTTCTTTGTCCCCGAGGAGAATAAGTGGTATTACGCCACCTCTTTCCCGCAAGGCAAGGGCATCGTTGAGGGCGAAACCACCTACACCAACAGCGATGGTTGTACCCACACTCATGCCTACAAGTACAATCTCACTATCATCACTT
Organism: uncultured Bacteroidales bacterium; assembly: GCA_900542355.1. Classification (GTDB taxonomy): domain Bacteria; phylum Bacteroidota; class Bacteroidia; order Bacteroidales; family Paludibacteraceae; genus Colicola. The sequence goes on from UQNE01000003.1 coordinate 15,182, forward strand.
GCCTTGAGATGGATGTCCCCAACAACCCGAACCGGTCATACATCTGCCCCGATGACGCCGAGGCAATGTACAACATTCCGTTCCACTATGTCAAAGGGCAGATAGCCGAGGCCTATCTCCTGTTAGGCGACAAGCAACTGCCGCTCCTGCCCCTCATCGATGCGCAAGATACTGTGCTGCAAGTGCCTACCGAGAGCCTTATCCCGGGCAGTTACGATGCCAAGGTGGTGGTGCGCGACGAGGTATGCGACCAACTGCTCACTTTCGACTATAGTCTCTTGGTGTACTACCCGAGCAATATCTTCAAACTCAAGTTTGGCAATGTCTTGGCTGTTTTCACCCCCGCATTCAACGGCGGATACACCTTCACGGGCTATCAGTGGTACAAAGACGGACAGCCTATCGAGGGTGCAACTTCATCGGTTTATCACACCGAAAAACCTTTCCCAGCAGGCTCATCCTACTATGTCGTTCTTAGTCGCCCCGATGGCGTCATCCTCCCCTCGTGCGAGCAGGTCATCCCCGCCACCGACTACAACACACCCGATGTGCAACAAGCCCCCGCAGCCGAAAAAATCATGCGTGGCAACAGCCTCTACATCCGTCTCGGCAACACCCTCTACGACATCTACGGCAACCACATCGAATAAAAACGGCAATACACATAGAGTGCCACATCGTTACTAAAACGATGTCATATTATTCAAAATCCTGACATCTCGCATTCATAAGATGTCGGGATTTTTATGTTAGTATAACAAAAAACGGCAACAAATACTTGCATAAGCAAAAAAGAAATTGTAACTTTGCCGCATATTAGTACAACAACTTATATTCACTTAACCTCATTGTTATGGCTTCAAAAAACATATTGGGTTTAGATTTAGGAACCAATAGTATCGGTTGGGCAGTAGTTAATGAAAATGCAGGTGCAAAATCCATTGTTGCGGCAGGCAGTCGGATTGTCCCTATGGATGCTGCACTGATGGGCGATTTTGAGAGTGGAAACAGTATCTCTCAAACGCACGATCGTACTATGGCACGAGGTGTAAGACGCCTTTACGAACGCAGAGCATTACGCCGCGAAAGACTAAATCGTGTACTCTCTATTTTAGGATTTCTGCCGCCTCATTATGCTGCACAACTGAACCGATATGGACAACTCAACAAGGGTGCAGAACCTCTTTTGGCATGGAGTACACAAAACGAGAAAAATACTTTCCTCTTTCAGTCCTCATTTGAGGAGATGGTGCAGGATTTTGCCTCCTCGCAACCCGCATTGATTGCCAATGGAAAGAAAATACCTTACGATTGGACTATCTATTATCTACGCAAAAAAGCACTTGCTCGTCCTATCACCCCACAAGAATTGGCATGGATACTGCTGCAGTTTAATCAAAAACGCGGTTATAACCAAGCGCGTGGTGAGGAAGAAGAAACTAAACCTAATGAAAAGAAGGAACTTCTAACACTCAGGGTGGTTGATGTGCAAGACACCGGCGAAGTCTTCAAAGGACGCACTTGGTACAATGTCATCCTTGAGAATGGTTGGATATACAAACGCCAAAGTGCTTATCCGCTCGATTGGGTGGGGAAGAAGAAAGACTTTATCGTTACCACCAAACTCAATGACGATGGCTCGGAAGCCACCGACAAAGAGAGCAATGTGAAGCGCAGTTTCAGCGCACCCAAAGAGGATGATTGGGGACTAAGAAAAATCAAGACGGAGCACGATATTGCACAAAGCGGCAAAACCGTGGGTGAGTTCATCTACGATGCGCTTCTGCAGAATCCAAATCAGAAAATTTTAGGGCAGTTGGTTCGTGTTGTGGATAGAAAATTCTACAAAGACGAACTGTATCGTATATTAGAGGTGCAGAAACAGTTCATCCCGGCATTGCAAGACAAAGCACTATATCAGTCGTGTATCGAGGCACTATATCCGCAAAACGAAGCGTATCGCAACAGCATCGCCGGCAAAGATTTTACCTATTTGTTTGTGCAGGACATCATATTCTACCAGCGACCGCTCAAGAGCAAGAAATCGCTTATTAATGAGTGCCCGTACGAATACCATACCTATCAAGATGAAAATGGTGAACTGCACCGTCGATACCTCAAATGTATTTCTAAGTCGCACCCTCTGTACGAAGAGTTCCGCTTGTGGCAATTTGTGGAGAACCTGCACATCTACCGAGAGGATGCCAATGGTATTGGCAAAACCGAATGTACCACAGAGTATATCGCGGATAAAGCAAAATTGATAGAGTGGTTACTTCAACAAAAAGAACTAACCGAGGCATCTCTTTTGAAGCAATTAGTCAATGAGAATACTGCCGGATTGTCGTGGAATTATGTCAGCGACAAGAAGTATCCCGCTGCACCTGTAACGGCATTGATAAAGTCTGTGTTTGTAGAAGCCGGTGGAGAATTAAAGGATGGAGAAATGTGCAGAAAGGAATTGGAGCATATTTGGCATATTCTCTATTCTGTTTCCGATAAGACACAACTCACCCAAGCACTGACTCATTATGCACATGCGCACCAACTGTCCGAAGTGTTTGTGAATAAGTTGAGCAAGCAAAAACCATTTGAAGACGACTATGGAGCCTATAGCGAGAAAGCCATCAAACGCTTGCTCAATCTTATGCGTTGTGGTAAGTATTGGAAAGAATGCTCTATCGATGAAGATACTCATACCAAAGACCGCATAGAGCGTATCCTGACAGGAGAGGTCAATGAGAACATTAGCGATCAAGTACGCGAAAAATTGAAAGATATGAACGGTATCGCTGATTTTCAAGGACTTCCATTGTGGTTAGCCGAGTATGTAGTTTACGATATTCGCAAGAATGACACCAAATGGGAATCGCCCGATGACATCGATAAGTACTTGCAATCTTTCCGCCTTCATTCGCTGAACAATCCTATTGTTGAAAAAGTCGTAATGGAAACGCTCCGCACTGTTCGTGATATATGGCGACAAGAAGGGCATATCGATGAGATACACATCGAGATGGGGCGCGAACTCAAGCAAAATGCGGAGCAACGCAAGAAAACCCTCAACCGACAGATAGACAACGAGAAAGCCAATCAGCGTGCCAAATGGCTGCTGCAAGAGTTTATGAACCCCGATATGAATATCGAAGGGGTGCGTGCTTACTCACCAAACCAATTGGAGTTGTTCCGTATCTATGAGGATGGTGCACTATCTCATCACCCGGCAGATGACGAAATTCAACGCCTTATCAACGACCTATCCGGTATCAAACAGCCATCCGCATCCGATGTCAAGCGATACCGCCTGTGGATTGACCAAAATTATATCTCCCCATATACGGGGCAGCCGATTCCCCTGTCGAAACTGTTTACACATGCCTATCAAATAGAGCATATCATTCCGCAATCTCGATACTTCGACGATTCAATGAGCAACAAAGTTATCTGTGAGGCGGAAGTAAACGCTCGGAAAGATAGGATGTTGGCGCACGAGTTTATTACCAAATGCGGTGGCGAGCAAATCACGCTTTCGGGTGGTAAGGTGGTATCTGTTTTATCTCTAAAGGCTTACGAAGAACTGGTCGCTACAACCTACAAGAACAATCGCACCAAACAAGAGAAACTGATGTTAGACGACATCCCGGAGAAATTCATCGCACGCCAAATGAACGATAGCCGTTATATCAGCCGACTAATTCTTGGCCTATTGAGCAATATCGTTCGGGAGAAGAACGCCAAAGGTGAGTACGAACCCGAGATGACAAGCAAGAATGTGGTCGTCTGCAATGGTGCTACCACTACCCGACTTAAGAAAGATTGGGGCATCAACGATGTATGGAATCGCATCGTACTTCCACGCTTTGAGCGACTGAATACACTACAAAATACCACTATCTTTACCACCCAAACGGCAAGCGGACACACTATTCCCAATATGCCGTTGGAGTTGCGCAAGGGATTCGAGATGAAGCGCATCGACCATCGCCACCACGCTATGGATGCCATCGTCATTGCCTTTACTACACGCAACCATGTCAATCTGCTGAGCAACGAAGCGGCATTAGATAAAAACGAACGCGCACGCTACGACCTGCAAAAGTTGCTGCGCAAGCAAGAGATTTGGACGGATTCCAAAGGGCAGCATATCAAGTTCACAGACTTTATTGTACCTTACCCGGGATTCCAGAAGGATGTTCAAACCACATTGGAGAACATTATCGTTAGTTTTAAGCAGAACTTGCGTGTCATCAACAAAAGCAACAATCGCACAATGCGTTTTGTGGATGGCAAGAAAAGGCTCGAGCATCAGACCAAAGGCGACAACTGGGCAATCCGCAAGTCGATGCACAAAGACACGGTATTTGGTGAAATCAATCTCCGTCGCAAGAAAGTCGCCAATCTGTCGTACGCATTGCAGCATATTGATGATGTTGTAGAAAAAGATTTACGGCTCAAACTGCGGGAGTTGGTCGCAGAGGGGAAGGACGAGAAGCAAATCAAGAAATACTTTGCTGCCGAACCGGACACATGGGCAGATATTGACCTCAAACACATCGAAGTCTATTATTTTACCCGTGACACCAAAGAGCGTTACTTCGCCGTCCGAACCGCCATTGATGATAGTTTCACTGCCGACTTTATTCGCAACAAGGTTACAGATGAAGGCATACAGAAGATTTTGTTAGCGCACTTGGAGCGGTGTGGTGGCAATCCGCAAGTGGCATTCTCGCCCGACGGATTGGAGCAGATGAACGCAGATATTCAAATGCTTAACAACGGTGTACCACACAAACCGATATACAAAGTACGCAAATACGAAAAAGCGGACAAGTTTGCCATTGGTGAAGAAGGTGCAAAAGCCAAGAAGTTTGTCGAGGCAGACAAAGGTACAAACTTGTTCTTTGCTGTCTATTCGACCATTGATGAGGCAGGCAAAGAGGTGCGTTCGTTTGCCACTATTCCGCTCAAAGTAGTTATCGATTGCCAGAAGCAAGGCAAGAAAGATTGGAAAACATTGTTAGACCAATGGGTACACGAAAACAATGTCGTGCCCGCAAGTGCAACACTCAAATTCATTCTTTCTCCGGGCGACTTGGTGTATTTACCGAAAGAGGGCGAGACGAGTATCGACTACAATGCGATTGATAGAACCCGTATTTATAAAATGGTGTCAGGTTCGGGATTCCAATGTTTCTTTATTCCATACAACTGGGCCTCAACAATAGTAGATAAAATAGAATTAGGTGCACTCAATAAAGCAGAACGCGCACTTACAGGCGAGATGATTAAAAACTTCTGCTTCCCTATTTCTATTGACCGTTTAGGTAACATCATTATTCCTCAACAGCCATGATTAAACGCGTATTATGTTTTACCAATCCCGCTTATCTCAGTTTGCACTTGCAGCAAATTGTGTACGAGCCACCTGCAACAAAGTCTGAAACGGATTCAGACAATGCTGAAAAACAAACACGCATAATCCCTATTGAAGATGTAGGCGTAGTGATATTAGATAATCGGCAAATCACTATCACACAAGCACTTATGGCTGCCTTGTTGGAGAACAACTGTGCCGTCATTACCACTGATAGCCGTCATTTGCCAATCGGGTTGCTGTTGCCCCTTGCAGGAAACAGTTTGCAGAGCGAACGCTTCCGCAAGCAATTAGATGCTTCCGAACCACTGAAAAAGCAGATGTGGCAACAGACTATAGTGGCAAAAATCTTAGGACAAGCCGCTATTCTGCAAGAAGTAGGGATTGAAAATGCCAATATGCGTACTTGGGCAAAGAGTGTCCGATCCGGTGATCCCGAGAATTTAGAAGGTCGAGCAGCCGCATACTATTGGAGAAATGTCTTTCAAAACCAAGATTTTATACGCGGACAAGAAGGAGATCCACCCAACAACTTGCTCAATTATGGCTATGCTATCGTGCGAGCAATGATGGCGCGCGCTTTAGTTGCTGCGGGATTGTTGCCTACGCTCGGCATACACCACCACAACCGCTACGATACCTATTGCTTAGCAGACGACATTATGGAACCCTATCGCCCGTATGTTGATAGGTTAGTCCTTTCTATGCTTAAACACCACAATGACATCTCAGAACTGACTACCGATATAAAACGCGACCTGCTGAGTATCTCTACTGCCGATGTTATCATCGATGGATACCGAAGTCCGATGATTGTGGCGATACAAACAACGGCCAATAGTGTGCAACGGTGTTTGTGCGGTGAGTCAAGAAAAATCATCTATCCGGATTGGTAATTACGAGGTATGCCATTAGGCATACCTCGCTTTGTTTTTATGGATCGTTTTAGTGAATATAGAATTATGTGGGTGTTGGTGTTTTTCGATTTGCCAACGGATACCAAGAAAGAGCGAAAAGTGGCAGCCCGCTTTCGCAAACTTCTGTTGGAGGATGGTTTTACAATGTTTCAATTCTCAATTTATCTGCGGCATTGCCCGAGCGCAGAAAATGCAGATGTGCATATTCGGCGTGTAAAAAACATACTGCCGGAGTACGGCAAAGTTGGAATTATGCGTATCACGGATAAGCAATTTGAAGATATGATGCTCTTCGATTGTCAGAAAGCAACCATCGCAGGACAACCGGTGCAACAACTCGAACTATTTTAGAAACCAATAGGATAGGAAAAAGAAAGAGAGAAAAAGGGAAAATGAATCTATGAATTAGGATACTTGCCTATCTGCCATATTTCTATTGTACAACCTTGTTTGCTATCTTTGATCAACCTTTTTCAGGACACCACATATTTTTATCAAATTGTCTCTGAGTGGTTTTAATCAAGACTTTGTCGAAACCTAATAGAGATCTAAAACTTCGTGTGCAAAATAGTATTTTGATAGTTTTAGAAAAGTATCTCTTACAAGATGTCTGATCCATTTTCTAACCAAACAGAATGGTACAGAACTACATATAGAAATAATTTGTAGAAATGAACTATAAAAATAGGATGAAGAAAAGTGAGTATCGATAAAGAAAAAAGTAGGTCGAACGACCTACTTTTTTCTTTCCTATACATTTGTGTAAGTTGCTGTGTTTCATCGATTTACATATACTAAGTTGTATAGGATCTTATCGATGACAAAATTTGAAGGATATACACAACAGAGTGTTCTCGCTCACTTCGGTGTAAAATGTTGTATAGGATCTTATCGATGACAAAATTTGAAGGATATACACAACTTAGACGAGTTAAAAGCGATAAGCAATTTGGTTGTATAGGATCTTATCGATGACAAAATTTGAAGGATATACACAACGATGTTCGTGATTGCGTTTTGAAATCTGAGGTTGTATAGGATCTTATCGATGACAAAATTTGAAGGATATACACAACTTGATGAAATATAAAAAAGTCATTTATACGTTGTATAGGATCTTATCGATGACAAAATTTGAAGGATATACACAACTATAACTCGTTCAATTTGCGCTCGTACACAGTTGTATAGGATCTTATCGATGACAAAATTTGAAGGATATACACAACTCGACAGAATTCAGAACCACGATGTAAACGTTGTATAGGATCTTATCGATGACAAAATTTGAAGGATATACACAACGAAAAATATCGGGTTCTCCGTGTCGCATTGGTTGTATAGGATCTTATCGATGACAAAATTTGAAGGATATACACAACCTCGTTCCAATGTGAACGCAAAATCTCTAAGTTGTATAGGATCTTATCGATGACAAAATTTGAAGGATATACACAACTTGCTCTGGTCTCTCGTTCTACACTCTTCAGTTGTATAGGATCTTATCGATGACAAAATTTGAAGGATATACACAACTTCCTCTAATGTATAGTGTTTGTTTGTCTGTTGTATAGGATCTTATCGATGACAAAATTTGAAGGATATACACAACCCGCTAATGAATGTTGTTTCCATATCGTTGTTGTATAGGATCTTATCGATGACAAAATTTGAAGGATATACACAACGGTTGCCCTCTTAGGGATTTAAGATATTTTGTTGTATAGGATCTTATCGATGACAAAATTTGAAGGATATACACAACTTTACTTGGTTTTTTCATTTTCTTGCTGTGTTGTATAGGATCTTATCGATGACAAAATTTGAAGGATATACACAACTATCTTGTACATCTTTTATTTTCTTTTGAAGTTGTATAGGATCTTATCGATGATAAAATCAGGAAAGAAGCACATAATATATCCTTAGCATAAAGTATCCAATTTCAATAATTCAAAGACCAAATTGCAGTGCGCCCCCCAAAAAAGGACTCTGATGAAACTTTTATCAATCGCACATCTATGCGCAAAATTACGACAAAAATCTGATTTGCGCAACTTTCCACATTATTTTCATAGAAAATATCACTAACATTTGCATAATCTAGATATTTTTCCTACCTTTGCAGCAGATATTTGAAGGATATACACAATAAGGATTATTCCGTTGTGTAAACATCTGAGACGGGGCGTGCTTTTAAGTGCGTCTCTGCTTTTTTATCATATAACAGTTCTTAAAGAGACAATTGACACTAATAGTGTTTATCTGCATTTTGTTTTTTATGTATTGGCAAAACTACAGTACAAATAAACATTGCTATCGGACATTACAAATAAGGGTGGAATTATCCTTTGCCGTTCCTACTTCGGGCTGTTCTCTGCAATCCTATTCTCCCTTACCAACACATCTTGCACAAGTCCTCAATTAATGGAGTATACACCCAAAAATGCAACAACATCGAATATATCTTCCCAAAACGCATTAGTACCACTATATCCTTCTCATAGACAGGTTGCAGACATAACAAAAAAACGACTCGCATTTCTGCAAGTCGTTCTTTGTGTGGGCGTTTACGGATTCGAACCGCAGACCCTCTGCTTGTAAGGCAGATGCTCTAAACCAGCTGAGCTAAACGCCCTTTTCATAGTGAAGAACCTCGTTAGGTAGTTCCTTTCCGAAAGCGAGTGCAAAGGTACTGCTTTTTTTTGAACCGTGCAAATTTTAGAGTGATTTTTTTTGAAAAAAATGCCATTTGTACCAATTTCTATATTGCCAACGGTGAAATACGATATAAAGCAACCCCGTAATAAGCAGTCCGACGCACATTCCGCCTAAGACATCGGCTGCAAAATGTTGCGACAAATAAATGCGTGAATAGCCGCCTAATGCTGCCAAAGCAAAACAAACTATCTGCCAAATAGCGGTCAGTGCATAGTATTTGGGCTTGTTGTTCGATTGATTGGCAAACCGCAGACGGAGCAAATCAGTGCCGATGATGCAGAGAGCAAAAAATAGGGCAAAGAAAGTGGTGGTATGCCCCGACGGAAAAGAATAGAAGCGGCTCATCTCCACGCCGTCCACCAATGGCAGGGGCGTATCAGGGTAGTTCTCCGCAAAATAAGTCAGTGGTCGCGGTGCATCGACTATGCGTTTTATGATTTGTGTTGCTAGTCCGGAAAGCAGGGTGCCGGCGAGGGTGAAGACTGCTGCACCTGTCTTGTAAAACAGCAAAGCAACGCAGACGAGATAGGGTACCCATTCGCCGATTTGGGTATAGTACCTAAATAGTGTATCGCGTGCGTGCGTGTGAGGCGAACATAGCAAAAGGTGCAGTTCTGCTTTTGGAACGCACACCAATGCCACGCTCAGAGCCACGATAAGCAGCGTGCATAGCGTGAGAAATAGTCCGTTTCGTCGTAGGAAATCCATATCTGCGTGGGTCAGACTGTTTTGGCAGGTTGCTTGCGAGCAACAACGATAGTAACGGCGATCACAATCAGCGCGATACCGATGCAAGAACGGACGGTCAAGTGTTCGCCAAAGAGTGTCAGTCCTACCATCACGGCAGTGATAGGCTCCATCGCACCCAAGATAGCCGTTTGGGTGGAACCGATTCCTTGTATGGCGAGCGTGGTCAGCACAAGCGAAAGGGCTGTTGGGAAGAGTGCCGCACCAATGCTATACCCCCAGTGCAACCCCTGTGGCACCGCTATCTGCCAACGGCAGAGCAACAAGACGCCTAGCATCAGCGACCCGAACAGTAGTACATAAAAAGTAATCTTCGCCGAGGGCAAATGGGTGATATGCCCTTTGTTGATAAAGACCAGATAGATAGCGTATGTGAGTGCCGAACCAAGCGAGAGCAGCACGCCCGCTATGCTGACATGCGTGTTGCCGTTTAGTTCACAAAGCACTCCTATGCCCACGCTGGCCAATGCTAAGCATCCCCATACTAGCGGTGCTACTCGCTCGTGAAAAACAAACGCCATCAGCACTGCGGTTACGATGGGATAGACAAAGAGAATCGTGCTTGCCAAACCGGCGTCCATATAGTTGTACGAGAGGTAAAGAAGCAGCGATGATAGTGCCATCACCGCACCCAAAAGGGCTATCTGAATCGCCTCTGCTTTGCTCAAGCGGAAGTCAATATGCCGACATAGCATCAGTACAGCCAACATCGGCACACTGAGCGCATACCGCCAAAACAGTACCGAAACGGAATCCATTCCGTCTTGGTAGAGCGGCAACGCAAACATAGGATTGAGGCCGTAGAACCCTGCGGCAAGAATACCAAAGAGGTAACCAACTGACTTTGAATGCAACATAGCAATCGACTAAAAACGCACAAAAGTACTGCTAATTTTTGGATTGTGCAATACAAAATTGCACAAGTCGGAAAAAAGCAGTAATTTTGCTTTCCAATTTGCATTCTGATGGACACTATTTGCGCAATTTCTACTCCTTACGGCTGTGGCGGAATAGCCGTTGTTCGTGTGAGCGGCGATAAGGCTATTGCTCTGACTGACAGCCTGTTCCGTGGAAAAACATCTCTCCTGAGCGCCTCGGCGGGTACCTTCCGATTCGGGCATATCGAGCGTGGTGGGGAGATTCTGGATGAGGTGGTCGTGAGTATCTACCGTGCGCCGCATTCTTTCACGGGCGAAGATGTGGTGGAGATTAGTTGCCATGGCAGTCTGTATATCCAGCAAGAGTTGCTCCGATGGCTGATAGAGGCAGGCTGTAGAATGGCCAAAGCAGGCGAGTTCACGCAGCGGGCTTTCCTCAATGGCAAGTTAGATTTGGCTGAGGCTGAGGCGGTCGCCGATCTGATTGCCTCGCAGTCGAAAGCAGAGAAAGACTTGGCACTCAGTCAGTTACGCGGTAGCGTCTCTTCCGAGTTGCAGCAACTCCGAGACCGATTGCTCCATTTCACTTCGCTTGTCGAGTTAGAACTCGACTTCGCCGACCATGAGGAATTGGAGTTCGCCGACCGGGGGGAATTGACTGCCTTAGCGGCGGAGATTGCGCATAAGTTGGAGCAACTCACACGCTCTTTCCAAACGGGCAACGCCATCCGAAATGGCGTTCCCGTGGCAATTGTGGGAGCAACTAATGCCGGCAAATCCACCCTCCTCAACGCCCTTGTGGGCGAGCAACGAGCCATCGTGAGCGACATACGCGGTACAACGCGCGACACCATAGAAGATACGCTGATTATCAACGGCATACTCTTCCGATTGATTGATACGGCAGGCATTCGCGACACGGCAGATGAGTTGGAAACCATGGGGATCGAGCGAAGCCGACAGGCTGCCGACAAGGCGCAGATTATCGTGCAGGTCATCGATTCCACCGACCCGCAGACCGACCTTGAGGGCATCAACCTTGAGGGTAAGACCTTGCTGCAAGTGTGGAACAAAGCCGACCTGGCAACACCATCGGTTGGCGCATCAGACGCCACCGGCTCTCCGATAATGGTACTGTCTGCCAAGAGCGGTGAAGTGGATGTGTTGAGAGATACGCTGGCGCGTGTAGCGAGCGAACAGATGAATACAGGTGCTGTAACTATCAGTAATGCAAGGCATTACGAGGTGTTGATGCGGGCTTTGACTGCTATCAGACGAGTGCAACAAGGGCTGCAAGACGGTATCTCAGGCGAGTTTCTAAGTATGGACTTACAAGATTGCCTCAACGCACTCGGTGAGATAACCGGACAAATCACCTCACAAGAGGTACTCAATAATATATTCAGCCATTTCTGTATCGGCAAATAGTGTGAACATACAATAGGAAAAGCCCCGATGTTGATGTCAGAATCAGCATCGGGGCTTTTCTTTTATGGAAGAGAGTATAGTTCTTGCCGTATCTCCGTCGAGTCTATACCGAGTCTTTAATAGGTGATTGATAGGTTATTAATAGGTGATTAAACGGGTTAGACCAAGACACACACAATCAGAGCGTTCTGCCAAAGAAAGTGGTAAGTTTATCTACCGCCGTATTGACATATTCGGGTACATAGTAGGTCTGGATTATGTCGTGCGCCCGAGATGAGGAACAGTTCCTTGTCCTGCGTGCTGGTGGCGTGGCTGAAACACTGCTCCGTGAGGTAGAAAGTGTCAGCATTGCTGCCTGCTATCATCAGCAACGGTTGGTTGATGAGCGACATCCCTTCGTTGGCATCAAAGGCGCAGAGGTCGATAAGGCTGCTCTTGGTGTAGCGGAAAGTGGAGTTAGGATGGGCATGCGTCTGCAGGTAATAGACATACCCGTCGCGGTAGAGGTCGTAGGGCAACTTGGCAGCCTGCTCGGGCGTAACGCACGACCTATCACCCACATACTCAGGCTGTTCGCCTTGTGCCTCCTTGGTGCGGGCAGCGCAGGCATCAGCCAATCGCTCTTGAATCTGATTGATTTGCGAGTCCATAAAACCATTGCGGCGCACCAACCCGGTATTGAACATACTGAGCGTGGCAACGGCTCGGAAACGCTTGTCGGTCTGTGCTGCACGGAGGGTGTAACCGCCGCTTCCGCAGATACCTAAGACGCCTATGCGGTTAGCGTCCACGCCCGGGAACTGAGTCAAGATGTCGGCTGTGCGCCGGATGTCCTCTACACGGTTAGCAGGGCGATCGGTGTTGCGCGGTTCGCCTTCGCTGGCACCTTGGTACGCTGCGTCAAAAGCGAGACAGATATAGCCTTTCTCCGCCATACGCTGGGCGTAAAGCCTTCCCTTTTGTACCATGCAAACACTAATTTAGTTTTTGGAGATTAACAGCCCCGTATAGTAGATGTTTTTGTAAAATTCTTGAATATATTATTGAATGTTTTTGTGTAAGGAATGTTTGGAAGTATCAATATGCATTACATGTCTAATTACATGGTAATTATATGTTTAATCGTCAATTAACCGTTAACGGAGAATAATGGGCGTCTATATGGTCTTTAATGGAGAAATCAGAGCAATTAACGGAGAATCACGGCATACACGGAACCGCGATGTACAATTTTGGTGCGTTAGCCCTGGCTCTCAATTCGTAATCTGCATTGTGCAAAACCTTTTTTTTCGTAAAAAGCCTGTCAAGAATCGTATTTTTTTTGTAACTTTGCGGCACAATTGCAATTAACAAAACACATATACAACTATGACTATGCAAAAAAGTCCTCTGCAGATTGCTCGCCAATCCTACAAGCCCAAAATGCCTGTAGCCTTGCAAGGTGCAGTTCGCCTCGTCGAAGGTGAGAAAACACAATCGGTTGCCGATCAGGCAGAAATCAAGGAATTGTTCCCGAATACTTATGGTCTGCCGGTTATTACAATGGAGCCTGCTCAGGGCGTGGATAAGGTCGCAGAACCATTCAATGTAGGTGTCATCCTCTCGGGTGGTCAAGCCCCCGGCGGACACAATGTCATCAGCGGTTTATACGATGGCCTCAAACTGCTCAATCCTGAGAATAAACTGTATGGCTTCTTGGGTGGCCCGAGCGGCCTCATCGAGGGCAAATATACCTTGCTGACAGGCGATGTTATCGATGATTATCGCAACACTGGTGGTTTCGACATCATCGGTTCCGGCCGTACCAAACTCGAAGAGACTTGGCAGTTCGATAATGGTATCGAGATCTGCAAGAAACTCGGTATCAAGGCAATCGTGATTATCGGTGGTGATGACTCCAACACCAATGCCTGCGTCTTGGCTGAGTACTACCTCCAAAAGAAATGCGGTATCCAAGTCATTGGTTGCCCGAAGACTATCGATGGCGACCTCAAAAACGAGATGATTGAGACCTCTTTCGGTTTCGACACCGCCTGCAAGGTATATAGCGAGTTGATTGGTAACATTCAGCGTGATGCCAACTCGGCTAAGAAATACTGGCACTTCATCCGCCTTATGGGCCGTTCCGCAAGCCATATTGCCCTCGAATGCGCACTCCAGAGCCAACCGAATATCTGCCTTATCTCCGAGGAGGTCGAGGCTAAGAACCTCACCCTCAACGACATCGTTGAGCAGATTGTCGAGGTCATCGTCGATCGTGCCAACTCGGGGCTTAACTTCGGTACCGTGCTGATTCCCGAAGGCCTCATCGAGTTCATCCCCGCTATGCGTGTCCTCATTCAAGAGTTGAACGACCTCTTGGCACAGAACGAAGAGTTCGCTTCTCTCGAGGGCGATGATGCTAAACGCGAGTATGTTAAGTCAATGCTTACTCCTGCTTCTTGCGAGTTGTATCGCTCGCTGCCGAAGGGCATCGCACGCCAACTCACACTCGACCGCGACCCTCACGGAAATGTGATGGTCAGCCAAATCGAGACCGAGAAACTGCTTATCGAGATGGTTAGCAAACGCTTGGCACAACTCAAAGCCAACGGCACCTACAAAGGTAAGTTCAGTGCGCTCAACCACTTCTTCGGTTACGAGGGCCGCTGCGCTATCCCATCCAACTTCGATGCCGACTACTGCTATTCTATCGGTATGACGGCTGTTCACCTCATCGCTGCGGGCAAAACAGGCTATATGTCCCTCGTTCGCAACCTCACCAAACCTGCATCGGAGTGGATCGCTGGTGGTGTACCTATCACGATGATGATGAATATGGAGAAGCGCAATGGTAAGATGAAACCCGTTATCCAAAAAGCCCTCGTGGACTTGAATGGTGCGCCCTTCCTCTATCTCAAAGCACACCGCGCTGAGTGGGCAGATGCCAACACCAGTTACATCTACCCGGGACCGATCCAGTATTATGGTCCTACAGAGGTTTGCGACCAACCTACCCATACTCTCCGCTTAGAGCGTGAGAAATAATAGCGTCAGAAGACAACACTTTGTATTTCATAATAATTAGAGAAAAATCGGCCGCCCGTGAGGGTAGCCGATTTTTGTATAGAGAGCATTGGTCTTGCGGGGCAACCGTATCAAATCCGGAATGCTTTATCCGGCGCATAATGCATAATGATGAATGCGTAATTAATGGTCAATTATATGGTAATTAATGTTTCTAATGTCCCCGCTGTGCAACATCCCCTCCTTTGGAGGGGCTTGGGGAGGTCAATGGCATTTTATATGGCTTTTAATGGAGAACAAGAGCATTAGCGGGGCACCATGGCATGCATAATTACATGGTAATTATATGTTTAATCGTCAATTAACCGTTAACGGAGAATAATGGGCGTCTATATAGTTTTATATGGTCTTCAATGGAGAATCAGGACCATGTCAGAATGCTACGCAATGCGCACTTTTGTTTGCATTTTGTTACCGAGTTCTTGAGCCGACTTTGTCGAACTTTTGTCGAAACCTCATCGAGACCTAAAGCCAACCTCCCAAAATATCAAAATGCTCCCCAAAGGTCTGTTTCGCTATCAAAGTGTATTGCCGTTCTCTTCCTGCTGTATCTCCTCCCGCCAGCCTTGCAGGTACTTGTAGAATGCCTCTGCATCGTCTGCGGGTGGCATAGTTTCTTTGAGCGAAACCACGGTCAGATAAAAGCGCAGATAGGTCTTCCCCGCAAACAGTGCTAAGTTGTTCCGCTTGTCGTGAACGCTTGTCTTGGCATACTTCCTTGGAACATAAACTCCTAGTCCCGCCGTCTCTTTGCCGTACTTAATCGTGTCATTTACAGGCCAATCCGTTCCCCACGAACCTAACAAAATACCGTCCGATAGGTCGATATATTCCTGCTCGTCCCGATAAATCGTTTGTCCGTCTGCGAGCATCGGGATGTCCTTGCGCCCCTTGTTCGGTATCAGTTGCACACCGGTGCAGAGGCTGTCCAATGCCTCCGAGAGAAATACCTCGCAGAGCATATCACGACGGTGCGCACATATCGTGTAGCGCACGGTCATATCCACGCTTTTCCCTTCGGTTTGCCAACCTTTTACGGCAATCTCCATCGCCGCTTTCTCCTTGTTCACCTTCGCTATCCGCTCCGTGCGGCTCTCCACCGGCTCGATATGCACCATCTTTCCATTCTTCCACGCCTTCACACTCCCTACGCCTACCGTACCGCTAACGCGCAGAATATCATCGCCGTAGCCGTCTGCTAACTGCTCATCGTTCGGGTACCAATACGATGTACCCAACTCCAAACGAGGCGTTTTCTTGGCATACACATCTATCGTCTGTTTCTTGTCGAAGTAGATTCGGTACGCCATCTTGTCCGACTCTATCGCTACACCGTGGTGGTGCAACTGGTGATAGGTGTCCACATCGGGCGTGGCGGTCCATTCTGTGATAGGTACGATATGCCGCGTCTGCCCCTCTGCCTCTATCGTTCGATACCCCGCCATGGCCGAATCGCTTTTCGACACACGCAACCACATCGATGCCCATACTTGCGGCATAACGCTGTCTTGTGGCTGACTTTCGCCTTGCGATATACCGACCTCGTGAACCGACTGAGCGTTCGTGGCAGGTTGCCCGCCTTTCTCAATGCGATGATTGGTTGTTCCGCAAGAAACACACAGCGCACTGATAATCAGTGCGCTGCAAAAAAAATGAAGAGAGTTTTTCATTGGAAGAATAAGGTAAAAAAATTACCGACTACCTTTCAATAGCCTATTTTATATTGGCATTCTCCACACTCGGTGCCAATACAAAGGCCTCACCGGTGCTTGTCGTGATATGCACATTGCTTGCCTCCAAACCGTTGGTCTGGCGTATCAACGCACCTTGCGTTGCACTGATGTGGATATCTTTCAAATGCACATTTTCTATCTTCATCTCCGGCAGTCCGTTGAAGTACATCGCGCGTTGGATGTCTTTCCCGACTACATTCTCAATGTAGATATTCTTAAATTGCGGAGTCTCCTCGTTTACCTCGGGTGCTGTCGCATTCATTCGCATTGCAATCTCCTCCTCAGTCTCCTCACCCGCACCTTTTCCGCCGTAGAATAGGTCAAACAGCAAGCCCTCGTTGGGGATATTTGCCATGTTCACATTCTTGATGTAGATATTCTCTACCACACCGCCGCGACCGCGAGTGGACTTGAAGCGCAAGCCTACATCCGTACCGATATACATATTGTTACGCACCTCTATATTGCGTATGCCGCCCGACATCTCGCTGCCCACTACAAAGCCGCCGTGTCCGTGATATACGACACACTCGTCCACAAGCACATTCTCTGTCGCAACGCCTCTGTCCCTACCGGGCTGATTCTTACCCGATTTCATACAGATAGCGTCATCGCCTACATCAAAACTGCAACGGGAAATCACTACATTCTTACACGACTCTACATCCACCCCGTCGCCGTTTTGGCTATACCACGGGTTGCGCACCGTCAGATCGCGCAAGATGACATTCTCGCACAGCATCGGGTGCAGGTTCCAAGCGGGCGAGTTCTCAAAGCAAACGCCCTCCAACAGCACATTCTTACACCCCACCAAATGCACCATCACAGGCCGCAAAAACGAGTGTATCTCCTCCCAAATAGAGTCGTCTTTTACCACCGGTACATTCTGGTCTTCGCATAGCCCTGCGGCAAAGATAGATGCCGAGTCGGGATACCAAGTCTTGCCGTCTGCCGATACTACACCGCCTTTCTTGAGTTGCGCTTTCCATTGACCGTCGCTCACTTTGCTGCGCTTCAGCGGACGCCAATAATCGCCGTTGCCGTTGAATACTCCATACCCCGTAATCGCAATGTTCTCTGCATTGAAAGCCGAGATCGGCGATTGGCTCCGCATGGTCGGGATACCCTCAAACCAGGTGGAGTAGATAGGGTAGAGTGAGAAATCAGGTGAGAAATTGACAAACACATTCTGTTCTGTGTATAGTCGTACATTCGATTTGAGCGTGATAGGTCCTGTCGTGTACACGCCTTCCGCTATCACCACCGTGCCGCCCCCTGCTGCATGGCAAGCGTCTATCGCCTGCTGAATTGCCTGCGTTGACAAGGTCGCGCCCGTAGCGTCTGCACCATAATCCGATATGGCAAAAGTTTGCTTTCCAAACTGTGCAACCTCTACTTTGGGCATCGCAAACGAAGCCGTCTTGGTCAAAACATCTATATCTTTTTGTTTGGTGTGCTGAAATACCGGTGCGGTCGAGCAGCCTGCCAAAACAACGACAGACAATAGCGCAACGGTGAGTTTTTTCATATCCATAGTAGTACTTTTGTTTCGTTTGCAAAAATACTGCTATTTATCGATATTAGCGTGCATTATTTGGCATAATGGGTGTAAAAATTGTGGACGGGTATTCTATGTCCACCAGGTAAAGTCCCTGAGCATCAGCCGATTCCCCCGCTTTTCGCCTATCTTGGTGGCGGATAATCTCTGCAAACTGCTCCTCTGAAATCATCCCATATCCCACCTCGAATAGGGTGCCGACAACCGCACGAACCATATTGCGCAAGAAGCGGTCGGCGGTAATCACAAAGGTGGCTTCTGCCTCGTTTTCGCATATCCACTCCGCATGCATCACATCGCAGATCTTCGTTTTTACATCGGTGTGTACCTTGCAAAACGAGGAAAAATCCTGTTTCCCGATTAAGCAGGCTGCGGCTCGGTTCATCGCTGCGAAGTCCAACCCGGGGCGCACTTGCGTCCGCAGTTCATATCCAAACGGGTCTTTCTTGCTTGTGATACGATATTTGTAGGTGCGCGAAATCGCATCAAACCGAGCATGCGTCTCATCGGTCGTGGGTAGCACATCTCCTATGGCTATCGATTTGGGCAGAATGCGGTTCAGCCGATAGACCAACTGTTTGCGTTCCTCTGCTGAACGCAAGTCAAACGCCTCCCCCTCATAGTCGAAGTGAGCGTACATCACCTCCGCATGTACTCCCGCATCGGTTCGCCCCGCAAAAGTGAGCGGAGTCGGGCAACGCAAAAGTGTAGCCATCCCGCTTTCCATCACATCCTGTACCGTCCCCCCGCAGGGTTGCGACTGCGACCCGTGAAACTCGGTTCCCCGATAAGCAAACTTCAAAAAATACCGCATACACTATTGTTTTTTAGGGTGTACGAATCGCCTCACCAACCCGTTCAGTTCTGGTGATAGTTGCAATGCCCATGCTGCCCATACCCCTATCCCAAGCATCACGATGGTGCGCACAATACTGCTCAACCAGATATTCTCAATAGGCAGGTATCTTACCCACAATGTGTTGATAATGAATAGCATAGCAATCAATGCCGTGCTGATGAGAGTCTTCTTGTCGCTTACCGATATGCCGCAAATGCAGCGCACCACCAGCAATACCAAAACAAAATAGACTCCGTATGCAATCAGGTTACTCATCGCTGCACCTTCCATTCCGTAGATTGGAATCAGATAGTTGTTGAGCAGGATAGAAACAATCGTCAAGAAAAACGACAAAAACAACGAGAAGATGTAGTAGCGTGAGTAACTCAGTGCCGACAAACAAATCGAGAAAGTGGCAATCACTATCTGATTGATTCCCAATATCAGCACCACATTTTTGGCCACCGCATAAGTACTGCCGTTGGGCAAGATATGGAAAATAAGGTCAATGTTAAACCAAATCAACAGAAAAATCATCCCCCCTACCAAAAGCAGATTGTTGCTCACTTGGTGAATCAGGTGCGAGGTCTCTTCCCTGTTGTTTTCTTTGATCGACGCAGCCAACTGTGGCGACGCAATCGCTGTTACCGACCGATACGGAATACTCACCATCACTGCGATATAGGTCGCAATGGCGTATATTCCCGTGTGGTCAAGTCCCATCTTCGCTGTTATAAAAAATGAAGATAGCGTCGGTGCTAACACCCCGGCAATGGCGGAGATAAATAGAAAACCCGTGTAGAGCAAATAGTTGCGTACCAACCCTGGGTTTGCTCGCACAAATGTCCAATTCGGGCGAAACGAGATATGCCCCATCGCAAATAGATACGCTAAGTTGATCAGTGCTGCAATGGCGTAGTTGAGGCACAACCCCACTACAAAACCGTCCAACGACAATATCCGAAAAGCGTATAGCAGATACAAGGCAAGCATTCCTACTCGTACCACCAATTCCCGCACCGCGCGAGGCACTACAATACGCATCAATACATTGGAATTGGTCTCAAAAATAGTTTGGTAGAGCATAAAAAACGCCAGTGGCAGAACCATATAGTAGTAGTCCATAAAGAGTGGCGATTTCTCTCCAAACCAATTGCCGAGCGGCACATGGCACGCCCAATAGATAATGGCAAAAATCAAGAACCCGACAAACGGCACCACCAATGTCCAAAAGAAAAAGCCGTTGTCTTTGTGTTCCGTATCCTTAAAATAAGGGTAAAAACGAATAATCGAAGAGTTGGTGCCCAACTGTGCTAGCCCGATCAACAGCGTCGCTGCATCTACCAGCACCCGTGCCAACCCGATTTCTTCGGCGGTCAAGTAGCGGGTAAGTACAAAAAAGGTAGTCAAAAAGCCCACCGCAACCCCTATATAGGTTACGATGGTGCCTTTGATACTTTGTCGTGCTATGATACCCATTGCGACTGCCGCCTATGGTTTCACGATAATCCTATTGTCTGTGTAAATTCTTTCGCAGGTACTGTTAAGTACCTGCAATCGAATCGCACACTCATTATTTCTCAATTCCGAGCAACTCTACCTCAAAAATCAGAGTAGAGTAGGGAGGAATACTGCCGGCTTCGCGTGCGCCGTAGCCCAACTCTTGCGGAATATAGAAGCGGAACTTACTGCCTACAGGCATCAGTTGCAGACCCTCAGTCCAACCCGGGATCACTTGGTTCAGACCGAAAGTGATAGGCTCGCCTCTATCTACGCTGCTATCAAATACAGTGCCGTCAATCAGCGTACCGTGGTAGTGTACTTTCACACGGTCGGTAGCGACGGGTTTCTTGCCCTTACCCATAGTGATAACCTCGTATTGCAAACCGCTCTCGGTGGTGATAACGCCTTCTTTTAGTTTGTTTGCTTCCAAGAATTTCTCACCCTCAGCCTTGGTATCACCATATTTGATTTGGTTCATAGTGTTCTCAATATAAGTGCTTGCTTCTTGCGCATTCATCTGAGAATCATACTCATACATACCATTGATGAAACCTAATTTGATGAGTTCAAAGTTGGTTGCTACGCCTTCCATACCGAGCAAACCGGTCGGCTCTTGCTCGCGAATGGCATTACCGATTTGCTTACCCATCATCACCATCTGAGGATTATGAGCATGGCTCGACATCGCCTTGTTCAAGTTCTCAATGAAGTCTTTTTGCGCGCTGCCGTCGGTGTCGTTGGCAAGGATATACATACGCATCTGATCGCCGTTCAGTACACCAAAAGCGTAGTTGATACTATCCGTAAAGTTCTTCAGTTCAACCACTTTCATCTTCTTCGGGCATTTGCCGGTAATGGCTTTGCCTGCTTTGCCCTCTTCGTCAGCAGAAGTGCGGTAAGCCGATTGGAAGAAAGTGCGTGCCTCGGCTGCACTCATCATCATAGTGTCGCCGTTCAAACCGTTTACCAATCCTTGGAAAAGCATCTTCTCGTTCAGAGTCCATTTGTCGTTCTCAGCAAGACCCTTGGTCTCAAAGCCCTTGATGCCCGTACCTACATTTCTGCCTGCTTGTGCGGCTTCGCTCAGTTTCTCTTCTTTGCCGTTGTAGCCTTCTGTCAGAGCATCGATAAACTCGTTCACTGCCTCTTTGCTGCTGTCGTTCGACAGTTGGTACATCTTTATTTGATATCCGTTGATGTAACCCAATGCGTAGTTGAGCGAGTCATTTTGGTTCTCCAATACTGCATCTTTTGTAGTGTAAGTGTTGCCGCAAGACATCATCGCTGCCGCAACCAATACAATAATACTCAGTTTTTTCATTGTTGTATGTTATTTGTTGTTTGTCTTTTCTTACTCAATACCCAGCAGTTCTACGGTGAAGATTAGTGCCGAGTAAGGCGGAATTGTCGCACCTGCGCCTTGTGCTCCGTAACCTAACTGATAAGGAATGTAGAATCTGTACTTGCTGCCAATCGACATCAACTGCAATCCCTCGGTCCAACCGGCAATCACTTGGTTCAAACCGAAAGTAATCGGTTCACCGCGCTGGTAACTACTATCAAAAACTGTGCCGCTTGTCAGTTTTCCCTCATAATGAACCTTCACTTTGTCAGTGGCTTTCGGCTTCTGTCCGATAGTAGCCTCCAATACCTCGTATTGCAAACCGCTGGCAGTTGTCTTTACGCCCTCGCGTTTCGCATTCTCTGCCAAGAACTTCTCACCAGCCTCTTTAGCAGCATTCGCTACTCTCTGCTCCAACTCTGCAAAGAATTGGTTCAGAACGGTCTGAGCCTCTTGATAACTGATTTGCGGTGTCCGTTTTTCCAATACATCCTTGATTCCTTGTGCAAGGTCTTCATAACTGAGTGCTTCCACTCCGCTGCCCATCAGGTTCTGACCCAAAGACAGACCTAATGCATAACTGATTTTATCCATTATCTTGTTTGTTTTTTGTTAGTTTTCTTTTGCTTATTCACTCGCTTTCTTCGAGCAAATGGTTCGTTCTTTTCGTATTACCTACTTGTTTCCTCCTCGGGTTCTGATGCTGTCAATTACGGCAACGACACGATAAAAAAGCGAATGTTTGTCAGGAGAATAGCACCGCAACAGGCTCTGCATTTGCTGCCTCCCTCTCTCCTAATTTTTAATTCAAAATTCTTAATTCTTAATTGACCGCCTGCATGCGTGCAATGTATTTCCCAAGTATATCAAATTCGATATTCACCACGCTTCCCTCTTCAATATATTTGAAGTTAGTCTCCTCGTGGGTGTAGGGGATAATGCACACGCTCACATATCCTTTGCCGTCCACAATGTCGGGTTCGCATACCGTCAGACTTACGCCATTGATGCACACCGACCCTTTATCCACGGTGAGATAACCGCGTTGTATCATCTCTTTACTCGTCTCATACTCAAAGCGATAGTACCAGCTGCCCTCGGTCTCGTGTACATTGATACACCGTGCCGTCTGGTCCACATGCCCTTGTACAATATGCCCGTCTAACCGCTTATTGAGCAACATCGAACGCTCTACATTCACCCAATCGCCCTCTTTGAGCAGACTGAGATTGCTCCTGTTCAGCGTCTCTTGCATGGCCGTAACGGTGTACAAATCACCCTCTATATTCACCACCGTCAAACACACCCCGTTGTGCGCAATCGACTGGTCGATACTCAACGCCTCCCCAAACGGATTGCGGAGAGTAAAATGTTTATTGCCCAATTCCTGCTCAATCTTTACTACTTGAGCCATCTTTTCTACGATTCCTGAAAACATTGAAATCAAATTTTATTAGGATTACACAATATACTAATAGGAGTAGCGTGCCGATACCCATTCGCGCCCACATACCCAGCCCTGCTGTGGCGTAGTAGATGGCTAACAAGATGATTGTCAGTAGAGTATAAGCACCAATGCGCTTCAAATCGTAGGGAACGGCTAAGTATTTACGCCCCACGAAATACGATAGTAGCATAATCACAAAGTAGCAAACCGTGCTGCTCGCCGCCGAAGCAATATATCCGATTCGAGGCACGAAAATAGCCTGCAAAGCAAAGGTAATCACCACGCCAATCATCGAGAAATACGCGCCCCATTGCGTCTTGTCCGTCAGTTTGTACCAAAAACTCAAGTTGAAATACACCCCTTGGAAGATGTAAGTCCACAGCACTATCGGCACAATCACCAACCCCGACCAATAACTCGGAGCGATGATAAACTTCAGTAAATCAAGGTAGAAAGTCATTCCGAGCAGTATCAGATACGAGAACAAAATGTAGTACTTCATCGCATCTGCGTATGCCTCCACCGACTTGCGGTCTTTGTGTTTGGCAAAGACAAACGGCTCGTAGGCGTACCGAAATGCCTGCGTGAACATCATCATCACCATTGCCACCTTGAAGCATGCCCCATAGATACCCAACTGCGTCTGCGCATCGTCGCCCGTGTAGAAGAACGGAAAGAGTATTCGGTCTAAGGTCTGATTCATTATTCCGCACACCCCCAGCACCAACAGCGGCAACGAGTAGCGCAACATTTGCTTCAGCAAGTCCCACGAGAAGACAACATTGTCTTTCTCCTTTTCCTGTGGTACATCATCATTGCCTACCTCATTTCCGGCACTCTGTTTTTGCTTCCTCGGCTCTAAGATATAGGGTAGCAGGCACAATGTCTGAATGCCGGTGGCGATGATGTTTGCCACAAACACATACCCCACACCATAGTTCGGGTTGTACCACGCCGAGATAATGCTCCAATCCTGTATCTTCGGGCAAAGTACGAGGAAGAACAGGTTGAGCAATATATTTAGGAATACAAATAGCAGTTTCAGTCCCGCAAACTGCAATGGGCGTTTCTTATAGCGCAGGTAAGCGAACGGAATACTCGAAAAAGCGTCCATTGCTACCACCACACTCAGCAACGCAATGAACTCAGAATGAGTGGGATAGCCCAATGCATTGGCTATCGGTTGGCGGAATACGCAGCATAGTACGGCAAACAGCAGCGAGGTGGTGAATAGGCTCGCCATCGCCGTGGTATAGACGGTGTTCGGGTTCTCGCCCTCTTTGTTGGCAAAGCGGAAGAACCCTGTTTCCATACCATAGGTCAGTATCACAAGCAGTAGTGCCGTCCACGCATATAGGTTCGTAACAATCCCATAATCAGCCTGTTGCGCCAATACATAAGTGTATAGTGGTACCAACAGCCAGTTCAAAAACTTGCCAATGATAGACGAGAGGCCATAGATCACGGTCTCTTTCGCCAAACTCTTCATCTGTGCATTTCCTGCCATTGTCTTTGCTCCTTACTCCATTGTCTTTGCTCCTTACTCCATTGTCTTTGCTCCTTACTCCATTGTCCTTGTTCCTTTGTCCTTACTCCTTGCTCCATCATCCTGCTCCGCGCCTTCTACAATCACCACAATCTCCCCTTTGGGCGGGTGCTGCTTGTAGTGTTCTGCCAGTTCTTGCAATGTCCCGCGTTGCGTGTCCTCGTGTAGTTTGCTTATCTCGCGGCTTACGCTCGCCCGTCGTTCATTGCCCAACACTACCGCCAACTGTTCCAAAGTCTTCTGCAAACGGAATGGTGATTCGTAGATAATCATCGTATGTGTGAGCGTTGCCAACTGCTGCAAGCGTGTCTGCCGACCTTTCTTTTGGGGCAAGAACCCCTCAAAATAGAATCGGTCGCAAGGCAATCCGCTATCTACCAATGCTGGTACAAACGCTGTCGCCCCGGGCAGGCACTGCACCTCCACACCTCTCTCTACACACGCGCGCACGAGCATAAAGCCGGGGTCGCTTATCCCGGGTGTGCCTGCATCAGAAATTAGTGCCACATTCTCTCCCGCAGCAATACGCTCCGCCATAGTGTCGCATGTCTCGTGCTCGTTGAACTTGTGGTGCGCCCGCAGCGGCGTATGGATGTCGTAGTGTTTGAGTAGCACCGACGAGGTGCGTGTGTCCTCGGCAAGTATCAAATCTACCTCCTTCAGCACACGCAATGCACGCAATGTGATGTCCTCCAAATTGCCTACCGGCGTAGGAACAATGTATAGCATTTACCTTAAATATGATTTCTATTCTAAAAATACCCGCATATCGCAGCCTTCCTAGATTCTCTAGATTTCCTATTTTTCCCTATTCCCCAAACCGTCTGTGCAGAGCTGTCACAAACAACTCATAACTTTGCAGTTCCTTGTTCCAATCAAAGTGCTGTTGCAGATACTCCATTGCCTCGCCGAAAGTGCTGAGGCTGTTGAGGTCAGCAATAGTGCGTTGCATCAACTCTGCATTTTTGTCAAACAATTCGCGTTGGAACAAGAACCGATCCCCTATCGAGATTGCCTTCGCAAGGTCGCTTACAGGCTTCCCGTATGCGGTTGTCTTCGGTGCTTCAGCAGGCTTGTCCGTTGCCTTCTCTTCCGCAGGCTTTGGTGCAACTGTTTCCGCAGCGACCTCCTTCGGTTCTGCCTTTGCTTCGTGCACTTCTGCCTTGACCGTTGTTTCTTCCGTAGGCTCAATAACAGGCTCCGCTATCGGTTCTGCCGTTGCCTCTGCTTCCGTAGGCTGTTCCGTCTTCTGTGCCGGTTCTTCCTCCACCCCGAAAAAAGTAACATCATCCATCAGTTCTTCCTCAGTCTCTTCCGTAGCCGTTTCCTCTGCTATAGCCTCTTTTGCAGGTATTTCCTCAGGTTTATTCTCTTCCTCGACAGTCCCTTCGTCTATGGTCTGCTCAGTCTCGTTCTCCTCCTCGGGGCACTCTGCCATCGGGCGGGCTTCCAACTCCGCAATGCGTTGCTCCAACTCGTCAATCAAGTCTTGTTGCACTGCCTCGGCTGCCTGCGAAGCATTCAGTTTCTTTTCCAACTCGCTCACACGAGTCTCCAAATCTTTCAGCCGTTTCTCCAAAGCCCCTGTGTAGGTGGCTACGGCTTGTATCAAATGTCCGTTCTCCATATTATCCTCATTCTCAATGTTTTATCTCTTGTTAGCATGCTACTTTCTCAAGCCACTTCACCATGCCGAGCATTACGCCCATCGACACGAGACAGACGCCCAAGAACACTGCCCAGCAGTACTCTATCGGCCATGCGTTGTACATCACCGGACCTACCCAAATCATCAAGTTGCCCAGTGCCGTTGCGCCTAACCACAAGCCTTGGCACAAACCAACCATGTGGCGTGGAGCCACCTTGCTCACAAACGACAAGCCAAGCGGCGAGATAAACAACTCTGCCACGGTCAAGAAGAAATAGGTTACTACCAACACCCACGGGCCGGCTTTCGTCAGTCCTGCGGCACTCATCTGCTCTGCGTCCATCGCACGGAAATCCGTACCCGATGGATAGCCCTCTATAGCGGAGAAAATAGTCAAGAATAGGTAGGCGCATGCTGCGATACCCATACCGATTGCAATCTTCCTTGGGGTGGAGATACTATTGCCTTTGCGTGCCAACGAACTGAAAATCCACATAATCACGGGCGTCAGTACAATCACAAAGAAGGGGTTCAATGCCTGCCAAATCTCAGGCGCAATCGATTCTGTTACCACAAAGTCGCGGGCAAAAACCGATAGCGACTGTCCGTTTTGGTGGAAACTGAACCAGAAGAAAATAGCCACGCCCAATACGGCAAATAGCGCATACATACGCTGCTTAATCTCCTGAGCCATAGCGGCTTTTTCCTCAGCCGTGTAAGTAACGGCTTCTTTGGTATCTTTCTTCCCGGGCTGTGGGAACATCTTTTTCGTGCAGATAAAAATCACCAACGAAATCAGCATTGCCGCTACCGATGCAATGAACGAGTAGTGAATACCGGTGTTGAATACATTGATGTAGTCGTGGCAGAAAGCCGCATTGTCCACAAACTGGTAGCCGCTTGCCATCACTTGCTGCATCGTTTCTGTAAACTTGTTGGTTACCACTCCGTCTGCCAAGTATTGGTGGCAGAGTGCCGGCATATCTGCGTTGTAAACCAGGTCATGCGCTTTTAGCCACCATTGGCGAAGTAGCGGAGCCACAAACGGTGCAATCAGACCGCCGATGTTGATGAACACATAGAATATCTGAAAACCCGAGTCGCGGCGGTCTTTTACCTCTGCCAACGCTTCTGGGCTCTTTGCTGCGGCTTCTGCCTCCAATTCATCGTACATCTTGCCCACTATCGCCTGCAAGTTGCCTTTGAATAGACCGTTACCGAACGCAATCAGCAGCAATGCCAAGCAGGTGAAAACCAGTATCCCCCACCACATCGCATCGCCGTCTGCCTGGCTAAACACTGGCACCGACAACGCCACATAGCCCAATGCCATGATGATCAAGCCCCATTGTATCGTCTTGTTGTAGTTCTGCGTCTTGTCGGCTATCAAACCGCCTACCAAACTCAGCACATAGATGCCGCAGTAGAACACCGAATAGATTGCGCCCGCTGTGGCGTCCGACAAGCCGAACTTCGATACCAAGAACAGCAACAACACGGCGTTCATAATGTAGTAGCCGAAACGCTCGCCCATATTCGCAAGCGCTGCAGGGATCAATCCCTTGGGGTGATTCTTAAACATAAAGTATGTGTTTTTAGTTAGTATTTTATTGTTTATCAGTCTGTTAGCAAGCCACTGCTTGTCTGCTTCTGCTATTGCTCAATCTGCAGATTCCAGCCGTGCTTGTCCTCTGCCCGCCCGAACTGTATGTCCTGTAGAGCGTGGTACAGTCGGCAGCATATCGGTCCCGGGGCGACACCATATTTATATACGCGTGCGTAGTCGGGGTCGATAATCTCCGAGATAGGCGAGATAGCCGCACCCGTTCCGCATGATGCCACTTCCTGCATCTCGCTCAGTTCCTCCACGGCAATCTGTCGCTCCTCGTAGCGAATGCCCAGGTCCTCGCAAAGCGTCATCAGACTCCTGTTGGTAATGCTCGGCAAGATACTGTCGCTCTTGGGCGTAACATACACCCCGTCTTTCACTCCGAAGAAGTTAGCACCGCCGCATTCGTCGATGTATCGGTGCTCTTTCGAGTCCAAAAACAGCACTCCGTATCCCTGTTCGTGCGCCGGCTCGGTCGCGCGGAACGATGAGGCATAGTTGCCGCCCACCTTGTACTGCCCCGTGCCGAAGGGCGCAGCCCTATCCACACGCCTGTTGATGATAAACGGTGTCGTACCAAAACCGCTCGGGAAGTACGGCCCTATCGGTGTCGCAACGCACATAAACTCAAAGTCTTGTGCCGGTGCTACCCCCACTTTCGGCGTCGTGCCAATCAGTATCGGACGGATATACAGCGTGGCTCCCGTTCCGTATGGCGGCATAAAATCGATATTCTCTCGCACGCACATCACTACCGCTTCTACAAACTTCTCCTCTGGCAGTGGCGCGATATACATTGCTTTAGCGGACTCTTGCATGCGCCGCGCATTCTCCTCGGGGCGGAAAATACGCACTTCCCCGTCCACGCCGCAGAAGGCTTTGAGCCCCTCAAACGCCTCTTGCGCATACTGCAATGCAGTCGCCGCCGCATGGATAGAGATATGAAAATCATCCGTGCTATACACCTCTCCCCATTGCCCGTTCGTGTACGAGCAACGCACCATCCGTGCACACTCGGTGTACGAGAAAGTCAGATGTGTCCAATCTATTTTTTTCATCTTATGCCTCTCCTCGCCTTGCGGTGAGAAATCGTAAATGTCATTGTTTATCAGCCCGAAGCCCCTCATTCCTCTCGTGGAGCAAACCTGCCGACCTCAAATCTCCTGCCACTCGCGCCCGTCGAACAACTCGTCCAATACGCTGCGTCCGTCGCCGAACCAATGTTCCAAGTCCTCGCCTCCCCAGTCGGTGGTCGGCATCAAGCGGTAGCCCTCTATCGGCTGCATGCTTCGGCTGAACAACTGCATAATCACCTCGTGCAACCCGTTGTTCAAGTCCACCAAGTATTTCGTCTCTCGCTCATAGAACGGATGAAAGTACTCCGCAAAGTAATCAAAGTAAGGCGTTCTGCGATACGCACTCACCAGCGAGATCCAGTGTTGGTGCTGCCATCGGGTCTGGTAACTGATTTCCACATCTCGCGTCAGTTGCTTGCTCTCCGCTTTCTTCACTGGCACGCTCAGCGTCAGTGGCCCGTCGGGGGTGCTGATCGTGCAGCGGTTGCGGTAGGTCTGCTTCGGAAAACTCTCCATCACTTCTATCCTAACGCTCTCCGGTGCCTGCCGATAGGCTCTGTACCAAGCCGCCGAACCGAGATATGTCGTAGGCAATATCATCCTCTTCATTCGTTAAACAACCCGCCCCCGCTCTGTACATCCCCTCCTTAGAAGGGCTTGGGGAGGTCGTATTCTCATCTCTCCGCTCCTTTGCCAATCCTGTTCCAGCGTATATGCCCTTTTCCCCACGGGTTGTCTTTCTCTATGCTCAACCAGATGAACACCGGTCGTCCCACGATGTGGTCTTCGGGCACAAAGCCCCAATACCTGCTGTCGGCTGAGTTGTGCCGGTTATCGCCCATCATCCAGTAGTAGTCCATCTCAAAAGTGTAGGGCTTGCCTATCTCCATTGCCTTAAACTCGTACGCGTCGCCGATACGCTTATAGAGCCAATAGTTCTCCTCCGTGATCATCACCGTCTCGCCTTTGCGCGGGATGTATATCGGTCCGTAGTTATCGCGTGTCCAGTGGTTATGCCCCAGCGGATACACATCGCCGCCTTGTGCCTCGGCTTCAATGGTGATCGAGGTGATATGCGGGTTCTTGCTCAGTTCATCGCGCATCGCCTCTGTCAGCGGGAAGTGATACACCCCCGGCTCTAAACGCTGCCGATCATCTTTCGATATGCCTATCTTGCTCAAGTAGGTGTCGGTCAGTATATGCCCGTCGGTCTGCACAAAATAGTTCCGCTGTATGCCTTCCCGATGCTCTTCGGCTATACCGTTGATATACACGATGTTATCTATTATCTGCAGCGTGTCGCCCGGCGTACCTACACAGCGTTTTACATAGTTCTCTCGCCTATCTACGGGGCGCACTACTATGTCGCCGAAGATGTCCTTTCTGTTCTCCACTACCTGCTTGCCGTAGTAGTGGCAAAGCGTGTAGTAATCAGGGTTCTGCATCCGTGTGCATACCGTGTCCCCGGCGGGGAAGTTAAACACCACTATATCCCCCTTCTCGGGCGTGTCCCAACCGGCCAAACGCTTGTATTTCCACTGCGGCTTGTCTATGTAACTCTTCCCACCGCCCAACCATTTCGGGAAGGTGTGTTGCACCAGCGGCATCGAGAGTGGAGTATTCGGTACACGCGCTCCGTAACTCATCTTGCTCACATACAAGAAGTCGCCCACACGCAGGCTCTTCTCCAGCGACGACGAGGGTATCTGATAGTTCTGAAAGATATACAAGTTGATGAAATACACCGCAATCAACGCAAATAATATGGCGTCCACCCACGAGCATATCGTGTATAGTACATTGTTCTCGTGCGGATTGACCTTACCTGCTTCTTTCTCCTCTTTGCTGAGGGGCTTGAACTTGCGCCACCAACTCCAGTTGATATATTTGGTTGTGAAGGCGTCTGCTATCACGGGTAGCAATACGAGCCAACCGAGGCTTGCCCAATCGCCCCAAGCCACCCATAGCACAAACGCCACATACAGTGCGCTCCATATCCCCGCCGCTATCCACCCGCGGCGTTTCACGCTCCCTATTCGCTCTTTGAAACTCTTAGTTTCTCCGTTCTTCTCTATTTTTTCTTTTAGATTGTTCATTGCTTTTTCTCTGTTTGTTGTTTGTTCTATTCCTCTGCTTTTCTCTTTCTCTGCTTTGTTTCTTTTGCCTCGTTCTCTCTTTCGTTCCTCGCGTTGCTTAGCCTACTGCCTTGTCTTTCAGCAACAGTCGCTACCGCGAAGTGCAAGAGCCACTCCCGCAAAATCGCACAAAGGTACTACTTTTTTTTCATCTATGCAAGCCTTCCCTCCTTTTTCGCATATCTGTCCCCCTCCGCCTGCCCATATATTCCCTCGCCCCTACCCGCGAAGTGTCCCTGCTGCGGGCTTGCCAAGCCCGCCCCCATTCTTCATTATGCATTCTTCATTATGCATTGAGTAAGTTCAAAATTCCCTTGCGTATATCAAAAATTCGTCGTACCTTTGCCGCGTCGTTCTCGATTCGATATGGGGTTGTTATGGGGTGATTATGGGGTGATTAAGGGGTGATTATGCGGTGATTAAGCAAATCCGACCATAGTTCGACCGTATGCAGACCGTACTCAGACCATACCAATAAACCCATCAACCGATAAACTAATCAACCAATAAACCAAACAAATGGCAAAAACAACATTTATCGACCCTATCGCTTCCATGTCGGGTCGGCTCAACAAACGAGAGAAGCGTGGCGCTGTGATGCGTCAGAAGCATTACCGTGATGACTCCGGCAGGGTCGTCGCAGTCGGTACCAACGAGACTTACACGGTCTGCCGTCCGCGTGATTATACCGCCAACCCGCCCAAGGGTGAAGAACTGCGTAGTATCACACTTTTCCAACAGGCGGCACGCATGGCTGCCGACGAGCGCCGCGACCCCGTTCGCTTAGCCTATTGGGAGGCGCGTTTCCAAGCGCAACTCAAGCACCCCGAACCGGATGCCCCCATCGATCCCCGCACCCACCGTCCGCGCATCTATGCCCGCCTTCATATCTTCATCCATGCAACC
Source organism: uncultured Bacteroidales bacterium (assembly GCA_900542355.1). Taxonomy (GTDB): domain Bacteria; phylum Bacteroidota; class Bacteroidia; order Bacteroidales; family Paludibacteraceae; genus Colicola. The sequence continues at coordinate 47,654 of UQNE01000003.1, forward strand.
ATCCTCCGCTCCCTCCGCCAACAACCCCCTACCGAAAAATAATGCCACAAAAACATCCCGTCCCTACCCGCGAAGTGTCCCAGCCGCGGGCTTGCCAAGCCCGCACCCTCCTCCTCCGCCGGTTAGCGGCAAGCAAGGGAATCCGTGATAGCCGTTTGGCGAGCGGTATCCTTTTCGACCCTGACTACGATGATACCCTGCTTATTGGTCGTGGTCAACTCTCGGCTATGATTCGTTATGTGTAGGACAACCCGCGCCGTGCTATCCTTCGCCGCTTGCACCCGGACCTCATGGCACGCTGCTTGCATATCCGTCTGGGCAATCGTGATTATGCGGCTTTTGGCAATCTCTTTCTGCTTCGTCGTCCTGTCAAACAACCGGTTATGTGCCATCGCTGGCGTATGGATGGTAACCGCCGCGATATCTCTACGCCCTACGATACCACCGCTGATTTCGTCCGCCGTCGCGACGAATGGATTGATATGGCACGCCATGGCGTGGTCTTGGTTACGCCTGCTATCAGCCGAGGCGAACAGGTCATCAAGCATGTCTGTTTATCTGAGGGACTCCCGCTTATCCATATCCAGAAAGAACCGATAACCCCTTATTGGAAACCCGAACGCTCCCGCTTCGAGACTTGTGCCAATGGCACTCTCCTCATCCTTGCCCCCTTCGCCCCCGCTCCCACAGTTTCCTCCTCTAATGCTACCGTTTCATCTTTCGCCCCTTGCCCCTCTCTCTCCCTCTTGCTCCTCCCTCTCACCCGCGAAGTGTCCCCGCTGCGGGCTTGGCAAGCCCGCATACCTCCCCGCCTGGTGCATCCCCGTCCGATCCGCTTTTATCCGCTCCGTCTTCCCCGTATGGTGTAGTGCCGTCCGCTTTGGGTGTCTCTCAACCTGCTCCGTTAGATGTTCCTTCGCCCATTCCCTCGACCTCTGATTATGCGATTTTCCACAACCTCAATGCGATAGCGCGTGAAATATGTGCCTTCCAAGGCGAAGCCCTCATCCTCCGCTCATAGCCCCCTCTCGCCCCTGTCCCCTGCTCTCGTCCCTCCCCCCCCCTCGCTGTGCCCTCGTCCCCACCCGTGAAGCGTCTCCACCGCGGGCTTGCCAAGCCCGCACCCCCCCGTTTATCGTATCCCATCCCCGCTCGCTGTCCCCGCCTCTGCCTTGTCGTATCCTCTGCCCCCGCTCTCGCTCCCACCCGCGAAGCGTCCCTGCCGCGGGCTTGCCAAGCCCGCACACCATATATTTTTCACAAAACCGCCCCCTTCCCTTGCATACCTCGCTAAAAAATACTATCTTTGCACCCATAAATACCAATCTCTATGAACAAACGACAACTCGCTTCCAAGATATGGAACATGGCAAACAAACTTCGCAGCAAGATTGAAGCCAACGAATACAAGGATTTTATTCTTGGCTTTATATTCTACAAGTTCCTGTCCGACAAAGAGGAGGCTACCCTCAAACAACAAGGCTGGACTTCCGCTGACTTGCCTACTATCGCCGTTGAATCCGATACCGAAACACGAGATGATTTACAAAACAATCTCGGCTATTTCATTGCCTATGACAATCTGTTCTCCACGTGGATAGCCCGTGGCAAGGACTGCACCAAACTTGACATCACCACTGCCCTGTCGGCGTTCTCGCGTCTGGTCTCCCCCTCCCACAAACATCTCTTCGATGGCATCTTTGAAACCCTGCAAACGGGGCTCGGAAAACTTGGAGCCACCGATGCCGACCAGTCGCGTGCCATACGTGATATTCTCAATCTTATCAAGGACATCCCTACCGACGACCGGCAGGACTATGATGTCCTCGGTTTCGTGTACGAGTATCTCATCTCTATGTTTGCAGCCAATGCGGGCAAGAAAGCGGGTGAGTTCTATACGCCGCACGAGGTCAGTTGTATGATGTCGGACATCATTGCCGCCCACCTGCGCGACCAACGCGAAATCACTATCTACGACCCCACCAGCGGTTCGGGCGGGTTGCTTATCAATATAGGCAAGTCGGTTGCCAAGCACACCCAGTCGCCCGACAGCATCAAGTACTACGCACAGGAACTCATCAAGAGTACCTACAACCTCTCCCGTATGAACCTTATCATGCGCGGTATCAAACCCGATAATATCATTGTCCGCAATGCCGACACCCTCGAAAACGACTGGCCTTTCTTCGATGATGCCGACCCTGTGGCTACTTACAATCCTCTGTATCTCGATGCCGTCGTCTCCAACCCGCCGTATTCCGCACCGTGGAACCCGCAAGGCAAGGACAACGACCCGCGCTATTCGCGTTTCGGGCTTGCACCCAAGGGCAAAGCAGACTATGCTTTCCTTCTCCATGACCTCTACCACCTCAAGCCGCATGGTATCATGACCATCGTTCTCCCGCACGGAGTCCTCTATCGGGGCGGCGAAGAATACACCATCCGACGCAACCTCATTGAGAACCACCATATAGAGACCATCATCGGTTTGCCCGAGAAGATTTTCTTCGGTACGGGTATCTCCACTATCGTTATGGTACTCAAGCAGCAACGCACAGAGAGCGATATCCTTTTCATCGACGCTTCGCGCGGCTTCGAGAAGAACGGCAAGAACAACCGCCTCCGCGACTGCGACATCCGCCGTGTAACCGATACCGTTGCCGCACGCACCGACATACCGCATTTCGCACGACTCGTACCGCTCCGCGACATACAAGCCAACGACTACAACCTCAATATCTCGCGCTATGTGTCGTCCGGCGAACAAGCGGAACGCTACGACATCTATGCCACTATGTTCGGTGGTATTCCCAACTACGAACTCGACTGTTTTGCCGACTATTGGCACTCGATGCCCAACCTGCGCACCGCGCTCTTCCGCCCCGCCAACGACGGGTATTCGCAGTGTATTGTCTCCGACCTTCGCGCCTGCATTACCACGCACCCCGACACCGATGCTTTCCGCCAACGCTATGCCGAAGCCTTCCGCGACTATCGCAGTTATCTATTCGATACACTGGTGCTTGATAATCAGAATCTGCCTGTCCAAGCCGCCGAAGAAACCCTCAGTGCCGACCTCTTTGCACGGCTCCGCGATATACCGCTCATTGATCCCTACCAAGCCTATCAGGCTTTCCGAAACCAATGGACGACCATCGCTTCCGATCTTGAAACGCTTCAATCCGAGGGACTCAATGCTGCACGGCAAATCGACCCCAATATGGTGGTCAAGACCAAAGACGGAAAAGAAATAGAGGTGCAAGACGGCGTAATCGGGCACCTGCTGCCGCTCAGTCTTGTACAGCGTGTCCTGTTGCGTGATGAGTATCAAGCCCTTGATGCCAACCGCACACGCATCACCGCTATCGATGATGAACTCACTGCCATTATTGACGAGTTTACTCCTGAAGAGCAGGAACGACCCTTCCTCAACGATGATAACACCGCCTTCTGCAAGAAAGCCCTTGCCGAAGAACTCAAAGCCGTCTATGCCGACATCTCCACAACAGAGATAGATGCACTCAACGCCTATCTCACCTGCGCCTCCAAAGCCGATAAACTGGCGTTCATCAATGCCACGCCTGCCGTACAATGGAACCTAATGGAAAGAGCCAAAGATGGCACATTCGGCAAGACTGCCGTTTGCCGCTATATGGCTGCGCTCTGCGGGCAATATGTCTTCCCCGACGACTCCTACGAAAGCCGTATCCGTCGTGCCAACGACCTTCTTGCCGAGCAGGACAATCTCCGTAAGACGCTCAAACAGCAGGAGACGGACATCATGCTCCATACCCGCACCGTTATGGCAAACCTCGACGAGCAACAGATATATGCCCTCCTCTCTGAGAAATGGATTACACCCCTCTTGGACGCATTGCATACTATACCCGTTGCGGTCATTGACGATTTCATCAACAGCCTGCAACACCTCTGCGACAAGTACAGCGAGACCCTCATCGACATCGAGCAGCATATCCGCGAGGCGGAAACCTCTCTCCACGCCCTGCTCTGCGACCTCACAGGCTCCGACAGCGATATGCAAGCCATCCGCGAACTGCAACAACTACTTCAACACTAACACACTATACCATGGACAAAAATATACCGCAAATACGATACGCTGAATTTACCGGTGAATGGGAACAAGTAACCATTGAACAAATAGGTGAATTATTAAAAGGTAGTGGATTGTCAAAAGGGTTATTGGTGGATAATGGAAAATACAAATGCCTGTTGTATGGCGAAATTTTTACGCGATATAACTATGCTGTCAAGGAGTGTTATAGCCGTACAAATCATTTAGAGGGAACCAAGTCTCAAATCGGAGATGTTTTGATGCCTGGTTCTACGACCACCAATGGTGTAGATTTGGCAAAGGCTGTGGCTGTCTTTGAAAATGATATTTTACTTGGTGGGGATATTATTATTATTCGACAAAAGGGGAATTGCTATGACCCGTATTTTTTGGCAACGCTGTTGTCAGAAATAGACCGAGAAAAAATTGGTGAAATTGCACAAGGCATCACGATTATGCACCTGCATGCCAGTCAATTAAAGAATAGGGTGATTTTCCTTCCCTCTCTCCCCGAGCAGGAGAAGATAGGAGAATTATTCCGCAATCTTGACAACTTGATTGACGAGGAGCAGAAGCGTCTCGATAAACTTCACGCCCTCAAAGCCGCACTTCTGCAAAAGATGTTCCCGTCCGACAATCCTGACAATACCCCAAATGGGGGGGTAATTCGTTGATAATGAGTTGCTTACAAAAACACAATCTTGTCTGTACATCTTCGGCACCCAATATCCCGTCCATACGATTTCAAGGATATACACAACCGTGGCAGAAAAAACGATTGGGAGATTTTGGAGTAGTATCTATGTGTAAAAGAGTTATGAAGTATCAAACAAAGCCCAAAGGTGAAATTCCATTTTACAAAATTGGAACATTCGGTAGCACACCGGATGCCTACATATCGTTGGATTTATTCTCTGAACTAAAAAGAAAATATGCATATCCCCAAAAAGGAGATATTCTTTTGTCGGCTGCAGGCACTATAGGACGCGCTGTGCGGTACTTAGGAAAAGATGAATACTTTCAAGATTCCAATATCGTTTGGTTGCAACATAATGGGAAACTTAATAACGACTTTTTATTTGTCCTATATTCTACCATCAAGTGGAATAGTTTAGAAGGAAGTACACTTAAAAGATTGTACAATGGAAATCTATTAGCCACTTCTGTTTTTATCCCCTCGCTCCAAGAACAGCAGCAAATAGGCAATTTCTTTCGTACGCAAGACGAGCAAATAGCCCATACTGCGCAATACATCACTTGTCTCCGTACCATTCGCACCGCCCTCCTGCAAAAAATGTTTGCCTAACTCTCTAACCCCTAATCCCTAATATGTCTTTCACACGAGAAGCCGATTTTGAGCAAGCGCTCATTCATGTCCTTACCGAGAAATACGGGTGGGACAAGCACGTCCTCCACAACCCCACCGCACAAGACCTGCTCGACAACTGGGCGGATATCCTCTACCAAAACAACAGCGGTATCGACCAACTTAATCATTGCCCTCTCACCGAAGGCGAGAAGCAGCAACTCATCGACCAAATCAACCTGCTACGTACCCCGTTGCGCCTGAACGGCTTTATCAATGGAAAAACGGTCTCTATCCGCCGCGACAACCCCGACGACACACTCCATTTCGGCAAAGAGGTAACCTTGAAAATCTACGACCGTATGGAGATTGCCGCAGGACAATCGCGCTACCAGATAGCAGAGCAACCGCAGTTCCCCACACCTAACCCAATCCTCAACAACCGGCGCGGTGACCTGATGCTCCTTATCAACGGTATGCCCGTCTATCATATCGAACTCAAACGCAGCGGCATACCCATCTCACAAGCCACTTTCCAAATCGAGAAATATGCCCGCGAGGGCGTCTTTTACGGCATTTTCGCGTTGGTGCAGGTCTTTGTGGCTATGACACCCGAGGAAACGCTCTACTTCGCCAACCCCGGACCCGACGGACGGTTTAACAAAGATTTCTATTTCCATTGGGCGGATTTCAACAACGACCCCGTCAACCAATGGACGGCTATCGCCGAACTGCTCCTGTCCATACCTATGGCGCACAAGGTCATCGGTTTCTTCACGGTTGCCGACAAAGCCGATGGCGTTCTCAAAGCACTACGCAGTTACCAGACCTTTGCCGTCCAACGGATATGCGACCGTGTCAGCAAACACCGCTGGCGCGAAGACGACCAACGGGGCGGACATATATGGCACACCACGGGTAGCGGCAAGACACTCTCGTCTTTCAAGGCGGCACAACTCATTGCCGAAAGCGGTGATGCCGACAAAGTGGTTTTCCTCATGGACCGTATCGAACTCGGTACACAATCAGCCGGTGAATACCGCTCTTTCTCCGACGATGCCGACGACACACGCCCCGAAGACTCCGCCATACAGGAGACACGCGACTCCGAAGCACTGCTCGCCAAACTCAACAGTCCCGACGAGAAATACACCCTCATCGTTACTTCCATACAGAAGGCTGCCATCATCGCCGCCGAACCGCGATATACGCAAACCATTCGGCGTATCAACAACAAACGGGTCGTCTTTATTGTGGACGAAGCACATCGCTCCACCTTCGGCGACAATATGCTTGACATCAAGCGTGCCTTCTCCAACGCCCTGTTCTTTGGGTTTACGGGTACGCCTATCCAAGTGGAGAACAAAGTACATGGTGCCACCACCGAAGATGTGTTCGGTCCTGTTCTCCATCGCTACACCATTGCCGACGGCATTCGAGACCACAACGTGCTCGGCTTCGACCCTTGCAAAGGACAGGCTTACTCCGACAGCGACCTGCGGCGCATCGTGGCTTTCGACCAAGTGGGAACATCCGACATTGAGGAAATTTTTGCCGACCCCGCCAAAGAAAAGGTATTCAACTACTATATGCAACTGCCTATGCTCGGGCATACAGATGCCGCAGGTACATACACCAAGGGTATCGAAGACTATATTCCCAATGTGCAATATCGTACTCCAAAGTATCAGAAGGCTGTCGTGGAGGATATTATCCGTGAGTTTCCTGTTTACAGCCACTGTGGTAAGTTCCACACTATTTTTGCCACATCCTCCATTGCCGAGTCTATGGACTATTACAGCCTTTTCCGTTCTCTTGCACCCGACCTCAAAGTAACTGCCCAGTTCGACCCCTCTATTGACAATACGGAGGGATATGCTTGGAAAGAAGACGGACTGGTGGCTATCCTCACCGACTACAACGGGCGATACGGTACCAACTACACTCTTGCCAACTATGCGCAGTTCAAAAAAGATGTGGCAAGCCGCCTTGCACACAAAAACCAGTATGTCGGCATAGAGCGTACACCCGGGAAACAGGTGGATATTCTTATCGTAGTGGATCAGATGCTTACGGGTTTCGATTCCAAATGGGTAAACTGCCTCTGTCTCGACAAGGTACTCGATTATGCCAATCTTATCCAAGCATTCAGCCGTACCAACCGTCTTTTCGGTCCTGACAAACCCTTCGGACTCATCCGTTACTACCGTCGCCCTTATACTATGGAGTACAACATCGAGCAGGCTGTCAAACTCTATGCCGAAGGCAAACCGCTTACACTCTTTGTGGATAAGTTGCTGCAAAACATCCGAAACATCAATGCCGTGTATGAGCAGATACGGTCGCTTTTCCACACGGCAGGGATTACCGACTTTGCCACACTGCCTGCGGCTGTTGCCGACTGTGCCAAGTTCTGCACACTCTTCCGTTCTCTCAATGGCTATATCGAACCGGCATGTATTCAGGGCTTCACATGGCAGCAGCACAAATACACTGCTGAAGAAAATGGTAAGAAACATTCTGTTACCTGTATCCTCGATGAACAAACCTACCTTACACTTGCACAGCGATACAAAGAGATTGCCGCCGAGCGTGGAGAGGGAGGAGGCAGCAATGAACCCGATGACCTGCCCTATGACATCGATACTCACCTCACGGCTATCGATACGGGTAAGATCGACAGCGACTATATCAATGAGCGTTTCAACCGATACCGCCAATCTTTGGAGCAACCCAACCTGACACCTGAAGAGTTACAACATTTGTTGGACGACCTGCACCGCTCTTTTGCTATGCTCTCACAGGAAGAACAGCACCACGCCGAGCTGTTTCTCAACGATGTCCGCTGTGGTAACATCACACTTGAGGCAGGCAAGACATTCCGCGACTATATCGTCCAATATATGACCAACGAAAAGGACGGATATATCGCCCGCCTTGTCGCAGCTACAGGAGTAAACGAAATCGCTCTCCGCAACCTGATGCTCTTGTCTTCCAATGGCGAAAACATCAACGAGTTCAACCGCTTCGAGAACCTGAAGAAAACCGTTACTGACAACCCCGACAATCTTCAAAAGGCAAAGCAGTTTTTCGAGCAGAAAGAGGGCTGCCCCATTCCCGCACCTCGTGTCCGCCAGCGCATCGACAAACTGCTCCGCACCTTTATCACCCGGAACGGATTTGATATTGATGTGAAGGAAAAGGACAACAGCATAGAGAAATAACACTTGGACTACAATGGGAAAACCTACTGCACAGCGGCAAATACAGAATATTATGTCTAATATATGGAACCATGTATTAGATAAGGAATATCCTTGTATGGTGGCTGATTGCAGAGAGTATGCCATCAACAGCCATTTGTTTATGATCAATGGTATTCTCAATAATGTGGCAGAGAATGGACAATTAATGGAACTTAGAACCAGATCTATAGCTGCACTGCCCCCTACGGAGAATACTACCTGTCATTTCAAAAAAGTAGGTGTTCGGCAAGCCCTGTCGTTCCCTCTCTTTTGCAATCAGCATGATACTGCGATATTTAGTTCTATAGAAAGAGGCGATGTGGATTATACTAACTACAAACACTTGGCGTTATACTCTTACCGCACTATCTGTGCTGAAATGCGTATGAAGGAAATGATGGTGGAGTATTGCAATCGTGTCCTAAACTCTGCTACTTTGCAAAGTCTCATGTCCGAAGAACGCTTGGAATACTTTGCTGTTCATAGGCAGGGACTTCTTCTAAGTATCCGTGATTTCAAATGTTACATCAATTCTATTCTTGAAGATATAACAGGAAACTCACAACATTTTACCTTTCGTTCCTTTTCCTTGCCTGTTAAGGGAATATATGCAGCAACCGTTTCCAGCCTCTTTTCCAATAGCAACGACCTTTTGAAAGATGATGTAGTGCCTCAATTTATCTTCCAAGCCGTTCCTTTGCAATACTGCACGCAAGTCATTATGGGCTACCATAACCAATATATCAATCCCAAAATGATTGAGTATATTCAACGTTGGAGCGATGCACCTCGGTATCGGTTGGGAGTATTGCTGACAGGTCTGTTAGCCCAAGTGGAAACATGGGGAATGGCACCCTCTTTGTACGCGAGATTAAAGCAAGATAAGGTCTGGGAATTTTATCATATCTTTACACAATCCATCTCTTGGAACGAACAAACCCCGATAGATGGCATTAACCTGTTTGAAGGTATATTCTAATATATAGCCTCCTCTCTACCCTTTATATCCTATATTCTCTACTCTCTACTCTCTACTCTCTCTCCCATCTGCCCTCTATTGTCTCTTAACCAGCGATAATATCGCCATAAACTGCCTTTTTGCAGAAATCCTACAAAAATCGCACTTTTTTCTTGCAAATACTTGCGTATGTCAAAAATAAGCCGTACCTTTGCAGCGATTTTACAAAACAAGCCATTTTGTTACTATTAAATCTGCCGCAAATACTTGCTTTTGTAGGATAACAACAAAATAGTAAACTGAATAAATTATACAACTATGGAAAAGAACCAAAACATCAACTGTATTTTGGCAATCGAGATAGAGAATATCTACTCTATCAAAGACCCTGTCCGTATCGATTTTAGGGCGGCTAACTTGCATACCTCCCAGGCGAAGTTGCTTGCGGATAATACCTTCGAGTGGAACGGACAGAAGATTCTCAAAACCGTCGGACTTTTCGGCTCCAATGCTGCTGGTAAGTCCAACATTATCCGGGCTATCATCTTTTTCTGTCGTACTATCTTGGATTCGCACCAATATAATGTCAATAAGAAGGTCTTTGATTTCCAGCCCTTCAAGTTTGACGGCTATTCGGCAAAACCGACCCGCTTTTACATCAATTTCGTGTGCAACAACATAGAATACGAGTATCAATATACGCTCAATACGCATGAGATTCTGTCTGAATCGCTGTATTACTATCCTTCTTCGCGCCGTGCCAAAGTTTTTGAGCGCAAAGCCGGTGAGAAGAAATACACTTTTGGCTCTAAACTGCTGTTGCGTCCTAAAGAGATAGCCGATAGTTTGCTCTACAACAATCTCTATCTCTCTCGTGCGTCCGCTATGAATCGTGAGTTGGCAATCCAAGTCTATGATTTCTTCCTGCACGATTTTATGCTCGACCTCTTCCCTGCGCAAAACGACTATGTGCGGGCGGCTTTCATCAACTATAAACCACTCATCTTGAAAGCGTTGGCTATTTGTGATAGCGATATAAGCAATATCGAACTGCGTCTCAAAGACGTTCTACAACCGGTACAAGTCATGCAACCCAACGGCGAACCTACCATTACCCTTCTGCCCACCAAGGAACCGGTATTCAAGACCTACCACAAGCAGAACCCGAAAATGCAATTCGATATGGAAACCGAGGAATCCGAAGGCACCAAGCGTCTGTTCCAGATTGTACTGCGCTTTATCGACATCATCCGCAACGGCAAATCGCTGATGCTCGATGAGTTCGACCGACAACTCCACGTGCGCCTTGCGGACTTTATCATAGATTTGGTGCATGCCACACCCCATTCACAGATGCTCTTCACATCGCACAACACCAACCTCATTGATATGAAACGTTTCCGCAAAGATCAGATTCTCTTTGTCAATAAGCGTGCAGACGGCTCTACCGAGGTTTATTCGCTCTATGATTTCAAGGACTTCCGCGAGAATATGGACGCCGAGAAAGGTTATCTGCAAGGGCGTTTCGATGCCGTACCCGCTGTGCCATCGTCCACGGCTCCGCTCAAATCATTTTTAGAGGAGGTGCAACATGAATAACCGACGAAAACAGATGCCCCCTCGCCGTATGAAGGATATGTTCCTCATTTTCTGCGAGGGCGAAACCGAAGAAACCTACATCGATATGCTGCGGCACTATTTCCGTGCTCCTATCCGCATCGTGTCCTCCATACAAGGGCAGAGTATATCCAAACGGCTGATCGATGAGTACAAACGCTCTATGCAGATTAGTCCCACCGACCGAGTCTCTACTTTCTTGATGTACGACTTAGATGTCGCCGAGTTGTTGCCCCGTTTGCAAAATGGCGATGCCGAGTTGCTGGTGTCTAACCCCACCACCGAACTGTGGTACCTCCTGCATTCAGCCGACCAATGCACCGCTATCAGTTCCCGAGAGGTGTTGTCTGCCCTGCGGCAATCCGCGCCAGAGTGGCGCAACTATCGCCGGGGCGTACTTACCGACGCACAATGCCAACTGCGGCAAGACAATATGCCCCGAGCCGTCAAGCTGGCTAAACTGCTCACCGACCTTGCCAACCCCTCATCACGCGTCTATCTCCTCGTCAAGCGATTGCAATGCGAGTCCGATAAACCGGCTATATAAAACCCTCTTTTGCGCTATGCTATTAAACCTAAACTTAACAAACCTACATACAGCCGCAAAGAGGTGCTGTCTATCCACCATTAAACCTCGTCGATACTTAGGTCAATCGCTCTGTTGCCTATGATTGTATAATCGCCTCGCAGCCACGCACTGCCATGAGGAACATGCCACGGAGGCACATGTTTTACTCCTTGCCCCAACCTAAATGTTTTTTTTCACGGGTATAGTTGATTAAGGTATTTCGTTACTAATAGATTGTGAAACTAAACCTAAAACCACAACTGAAAATATCGTTTTCAACAGCCTAAATCCTAAACTCTCCCCTCGGGTGTGCTAAGGGGACATATTGAAATAGCGACGACCCTACCGTAATCCAATTATGCGCATTAACAGAGACATCTCTATATTCTCTGCATTCGGGATAACTTTTTCGGGTATTAACGAATAGCCAATCCACGCAGTTTTAATGGTCATTTAATCGCAATTAACGGAGGCTCTATGCATACGCAGTTTTAATGGTAGTTTAATGGCATTTAATGGAGACCTATACTGTTCTTTCTGTGGAAAAGTATTAATGGTCAATTAATCGCAATTAACGGAGGCATCTGTGTCTAACTTCCAACAGTGCAGCGGTCTATATGGAGATATGCTATATCACACCCCCAAATTCTTTATGGCAAAAATTACAGCCATGACGCATCTTGATGCGATTGCCGGGAAATACGCCCGCACAGATAAGGTGTACACGCGTGTACGCAAGTTCGATAACCAGATCATCGGTGTGGCACTCAAGCACCCTGCTACCAATATGCCGCCCTCCGAAGGGCAGGCTGCGGCACAGCAGAAGATGAAGACAGTGCATGCTCGGGTCAATACCATTCTCGCAGACTCTTCCCAACGCGCAGACTATCTGCTCAAGTGGAAGAACCAACGGAAGTACAAGACCCTTCGCGGTTATATCTTTGCGCAGGAGTATAGTAAACCCTAATCTGTGATTGTTTAGAGGTGTCCGGAGAAATCTGTACGGAGAGTTTATGCGTAGTGCGAAGCACGGCTAAACCTCACCTGTTTTACCACCCTTCCCATTGCGCATAAACTTACCTCCCCAACCACCAATAAACCTATAAACGAATAAACTTATAAACTAACAAGATTATGGCACATGTAACATATATCGATCCTATTGCCACGCTCAGTGGCAAGATTGTCAAGCGACATCGTACTACCTATATGGTGCGGCAGGCGGCCACATCCAATCCAAGGATGTTGTCCAACCCCTGCTATACCACTTCTATGGGCAGTCGCCAAACGCCTGTCTCGCAAACCGAGCAGGACTATCGTCAGCGTTTCGGCTCTATCTGTGTCGCCACTTCCCGTCGTTTGCGGGATGCCTCGCAGATGTCTGCTGACCAGGCGGCTTTCAAGGCGCAGCGCCAATACCGCACCCTCCGCCAGTATGTCTGGCACCAAGTCGCCGCCACCATAGAATAATTGTGCTATACCTCTGACCTATAGGATCTATTCTATAGAGTTTGAGAAAAGAGACTGCCCACAAGTTGTAGGTCGTGTTAGTATATATATACTATTCTGTGTTAGTCTTTCAATAAGATAGCATCTATTCTATGAACCTAAAAAAGAGGCTGCCCACAAGTCGTAGGCAACCTCTTTTTGTTTCTACTCCTATTTGCAAGTAGCCATCATTCTATGCCCCCTCCCCACCATAGTGTCGCCCCGCCCCAAAAAGCCCCCACTCGCAAAGCGTCCCTGCCGCGGGCTTGCCAAGCCCGCTTTTACATTCTCTGTGACCAATGTATTGCGGGGCTCCGAGTTTTATATGAGATATGCAAAACGCCCACCATCCTTTTTTGAACAAGTAGAAAAACTAAAAAATGTGTGTGGGGATTTTATTTCTCTCGGATGTTTTTTGCGTATGTGAGAAATTAGTTGTAACTTTGCAAGGTGCTTTGCGCCTTGTGCAATTAAGAATGCATAATTCATAATGATGCAAAGCAAATAAATACGAACTGAATGGAATATAGTTATATAGACAAGATAGATAGTCCGGCGGATTTGAAGCGATTGGGCGTGGATGAGTTGCCTAAGGTATGCGCAGAACTTAGGCAGTATATCATAGAGAGCCTGAGCAAGAACCCCGGGCATTTGGCATCGTCGCTCGGGGCAATCGAACTGACCGTGGCGTTGCATTATGTGTTTGATTGTCCCAATGATAAGTTGGTTTGGGATGTGGGGCATCAGGCGTATGCACACAAGATACTTACGGGGCGCAGGGATAGGTTCGCTACCAATAGGCAGTTAGGGGGCTTGAGCGGTTTTGTATTGCCTGCCGAGAGCGAGTATGATGCCTTCGTGAGCGGGCATGCGAGCAACAGTATCAGTGCGGCATTGGGCATAGATGTGGCCTCACGCTTGGAGGGCAAGGAGCGCAATGTGGTGGCGATAATTGGTGATGGTGCGATGACGGGTGGATTGGCTTTTGAGGGCTTGAATAATGTGTCGATGGATAAGAACAACCTGCTGATTGTGCTCAATGATAACAACATGGCTATCGACCCGTTGCACGGCGGATTTACGGAGTATTTGCTCGATTTGACTACTCGTGCAAGGTATAATAAATGGCGTTGGCGTGTGTATTGCGTGTTGGCTAAGTTGGGGCTGATGAACGATGAGAAAAAAGCGCGAATACTGCGTGGCGGCAATAGCCTGAAAGCAATGCTGTCGGGGCAGCCGAGCAATATATTCCAAGGCTTGAATATCCGCTATTTTGGGCCTACAGACGGGCATGATGTCATCAGTTTGGTGCGCATACTGAGCGAGATAAAACACCATCGCGGCCCCAAAGTGTTGCATATCGTAACCAAGAAAGGCAAAGGGTATGCACCCGCTGAGGCCAATCAAACGGTATGGCATGCACCGGGTGAGTTCAATGTAGCCACAGGTGAGCGCAAGAAAGGCGGAAGCAGCGTGAAACTATGGCAAGAGGTGTTTGGCGATGAGTTGCTGGCATTGGCGGAACAAGACAAGCGTGTGGTGGGGGTAACCCCTGCTATGCCTTCCGGGTGTGGGATGACGGTGGTGCAAAAAGCCTTTCCGGAGCGGGTGTTTGATGTGGGCATTGCCGAAGGGCATGCGGTTACTTTCAGTGCCGGTATGGCAAAAGCGGGATTGATACCCTATTGCAATATCTACTCATCGTTCATGCAACGGGCGTACGATAACATAGTGCACGATGTGTGCTTAGACCGACTGCCCGTAGTCTTGTGCGTGGATAGGGCTGGAATAGTGGGCAATGACGGCGCAACTCACCACGGATTGTTAGATATGTGCTACTTGCGCTGTGTGCCTAATCTGTCAATCGGTGCGCCTCGTGTAGATGAGGACTTGCGGGCGATGATGCGTATCGGACTGACTCTCGGCAGCCCATTGGCAATACGCTATCCTCGTGGCAGGAGTGTGCTTGCGGAGGAAGATTATCAGCAGGTAGAGTACGGCAAGGGCGTGTGCCTGCGTGAAGGAAAGGAAATAGCGGTGCTGAGCATTGGGGCGATAGGTAATGCCGTATCAGAGGCAATAGAAGGTACCGATGTGGGGCATTACGATATGCGTTGGCTCAAGCCCTTGGATGAGGCGTTGCTGGAGCATGTAGCAGAACGCTATCAGACGATTATCACCGTAGAAGATGGGATGATTGCCGGTGGTTTTGGCAGTGCCGTAGCGGAATGGCTATCCGATAGGGGATATATGCGGCGTGTGGTGCGACTGGGTGTGAAGGACAAGTTCGTGGAGCAAGGCAGCACTGCGGAATTGTACCACCTGTTGGGATTAGACGCCGAAGGAATACGCAATACGCTGTGCGATGTTCAATTAAGAATGAAGAATGGCAAGACTTGTGATAATGCATAATGATGAATGTATAATTACATGTCAAATTATATGGTAATTACATGTTTGATACCCTAATGCCAATTATATGTTTGATGGTCAATTAATCGTAATTAACGGAGAATAAAATATGCGAGTGATAATAGCAGGAGCGGGCGAAGTAGGCACTCACTTGGCTAAGTTGCTGAGTGAGGAGGATATGGAGATAAGCCTGATGGACGAGAGCCGTGAGCGATTGGGGTTGCTTGAGGCTAACTATGATATGCTCACCAAGGTAGGCAGCCCAACCTCGATACACGACCTGCAGAATATCGGCGTAAGAGGTGTGGATTTATTTATTTCGGTTACGCCTCACGAGACAGAGAATATCACTTCCTGCCTGATAGCCAATCAGTTAGGTGCCAAACGGACGCTGGCGCGAATAGACAACTATGAGTACCTGCTGCCGGAGAACCGGAAGTTCTTCGAGGAGATGGGGCTCAATCATCTGATTTATCCGGAGGTGTTGGCAGCCAACGAGATAGAAGAGTCGCTGAGAACCAACTGGATGCGTTTTCATCTGTCTTTGTGCGATGGGGCGTTGGAGTTGTGCGTGGTGAAAGTGCGTGAGGGGGCCGCTGTAGTAAACCAACTATTCAGTAGCGGCATATACAATCATGGGCGTTTCCGCATAGTGGCGATTAAGCGTGAGAGCGAAACGATTATCCCGCGTGGTACGGATATGGTGATGGCAGGCGATGTGGTCTATGTGGTGTGCAACGAAGAGGAGAAAGACTTCTTGCGTGAGCAGTTAGGCAAAACCAAGGGCGAGATACACAATGTGATTTTCTTTGGCGGCAGCAGAATAGCCCGCAAGGCTGCGTTGGCACTACAAGACAAAGCCGATATCAAGATAATGGAGAAAGATAGGGAGGTATGCGAACAATTGTCGGAAAAACTGTCTAAGGCGTTGATTATCAATGCTGACGGGTCGGATATGTCGGTACTCAAAGAGGAAGGAATACAAGATGCGGATGCTTTTGTAGCGGTAACGGATAGCAGCGAAGCGAATATCTTTGCTTGCTTGGCAGCCAAACGATTTGGGGTAGGCAAGACGATTGCGGAGGTGGAGAACATCGACTACATCCCTATGGCGGAGGCGCTGGATATCGGTACTGTCCTCAATAAGAAGACGATTGCCGCATCGTATATCTATCAGATGTTGCTCGATGCGAGTGTGCTGAATATCCACAACTTGACGAGCGCAGATGCCGAGATAGTGGTGTTTATTGCTAAAGAAGGGAGTCGTATTACGCACAACAAGATACGCGATATGCAACTGCCCGAAGATACCAATATCGGCGGTATCGTCCGTGCGGGAGAGGGATTGTTGGTGAATGGCGAAACGCAAGTTATTGCCAACGACCAAGTGGTGGTCTTCTGCAAGAAGCATGTGCTGCGAAGGTTGGAACACTTCTTCAAATAAAAGAGCAAAGACGGATTATCTATGACGCGGACTTTTAATTGGCGATTGGTCATCAAGACGATGGGCGTGCTGCTCTGTATCGAGTCGCTCTTTATGTTGATACCTACCGGTGTCTCGTGGGGCTATCGCGACCCTGACACGGGGGCCTTCGTGGTATCCACCATTATCACACTGTTGGGCGGTCTGCTGCTATGTGTATGCGGACGCGAGGCAACCAAACACGTGGGGGAACGCGAAGGATATGTGATTGTAGCAACTGTATGGATGGTCTATTCTATCTTCGGAATGTTGCCCTATTGGCTGAGCGGGGCAATGCTTACAATCACTGACTGTTGGTTTGAAACAATGTCAGGTCTTACCACCACGGGGGCATCCATCATCCCCGATGTAGAGGTGATGACGCATGGTGTACTCCTTTGGCGTGCTATGACCCACTGGATTGGCGGTATGGGGATTATCGTCCTCAGCGTGGCGATATTACCGATGTTCGGGTTGGGCGGTATGCAGTTGTACGCCGCCGAGGCTACGGGCGTCAGTTATGAGAAACTGTCGCCTCGTATTGCCGATACTGCCAAACACATGTGGGGTATGTATATTTTTCTGACCATAGCGGAAACAGGTATCTTGTGGTTGCTCGGTATGGATGGGTTTGATTCTGTCTGCCACTCGATGTCCACTATAGCCACGGGTGGTTTCTCCACGAAGAATGCCAGTATCATCAACTACTCGCCCGCTATTCAATACACCATCACTATATTTATGTTTCTTTCGGGAATCAATTTCACACAATTGATATTTCTGTTTCGTGGCAAACCATCGCGGTTGCTCCATGACGAAGAAACTCAGTGGTATGCAAGTGCGGTGGCACTATGCACCATAGTGCTGAGTACAGGACTATTCTTGCACTACAATTTTATAGAGCCTATACCTAATCAGTTTATTGTAGATGAAGACTTCTTTTTGGACGCTGAGCGGGCTTTTCGTAAGAGTTTCTTTACCGTGGTGTCTGCCATGACCACCACGGGCTTTGCTGCAAGCGACTATATGACATGGCCCAAATTATTCTGGGTAATGGTCTTCTTTATAATGTTTACCGGAGCCTCGTCCGGTAGTACATGTGGCGGTATCAAATGGGTGCGTATAGGTATCTTCGCAAAGAGCGCGATGACCGAACTAAAACGCCGTATCCACCCAAACGCGGTGTTGCCCGTGCGCTTCAACGGACATTCAGTCTCCGAGCAGACGATTAGTAATGTGATGGCGTTTATGTTCTTCTATATAGCCATTATTGTGGTAGCCGTGTTGGTGTTCTGTGCTACGGGTGTACCTTTTGATGAGGCTATCGGCACGGCAGTGTCGGGGATTGGAAATGTGGGAGTGACTATAGGCAGTTTTGGACCACCCTCAGGCACTTACGCCGATTTCCCCGTAGTAGCCAAATGGACGATGACTTTCGTGATGCTAATTGGTCGTTTGGAGATTTTCACGGTCCTCCTGCTTTTCACCAGAGCCCTATGGCATAAGTAATGTTTTATAATCTATAGGTAAGATAATGTCCCCTCGTCGAATAGCATTGTTCTTTTGGTTGTGCATCGCGCTCTTGGGTGTGCTGTGCGTGGTATTCCCAACGGAGAATATCCATATCGGTTCGGTTGAGGTGCGTTGGGCAAGCCTCGCCTCGGTACTCGATTTAGAACCTTCTGCTCCACCCGTTATCTACACGGATACTACTGAATTGACGGAGGCTATTGATTTAGTAGAGCAAGATACTTTGCTTGAGAATCAGAAGTTTACAACTAATTCTCCCGTCGCTGTGCCTATAGTGGAAACAGATACCACAAGTACTCAATATGCTGATACAAGGTATTACTTGCGCACTTTCTACACTGCGCTTTCCTCTGCGTCGGAGCAGCAAGTGCGCGTGGTGCATTATGGTGATTCGCAGATAGAGGAAGATCGTATGACACTCACTGTCCGCAGGCGATTGCAAGAGCAATACGGCGGTGGTGGAGTGGGGTTGATACCCTTGCATCAGACTATCCCTACACGCACTATTCACCAAGTGCTGACGATGAATGGTAAGGTGCAGAGCGTGCAGCAAGGCCCACGCCGACAGTTGGTCTATGGCCCTAAATCGGGGCGTCGTGCTGACGGACGGTATGGTGTGATGGGGCAAGTGGCACTGATGAACGACTCATTGCAAACGGGCTCTGAGCAACTGACCATGATGGTGGAACCGATGAGCAATGAGAAGCATACTGAGCGTTATTTCAGCCGCCTGCGTATGTGGAGCGATGGAAATATCCGTTGGGTATATGCGGGAGATACACTCCCCGCCTCGCGGCCTTGGGCGTTGCGGGATAGTACCACACATTGTTCTTTCTCTCTCGTGGGGCGCGGCGAGGTGTATGGCATATCGCTTGAGACACCTACAGGCGTGATAGTGGACAATATACCGATGCGCGGATGCTTAGGAACGGTGTTTACCGACATCTCGCGTGAGCAACTCACCCGATTCTACAAGCAAACGAATACTCGATTGATAATCATGCAGTTCGGTGGAAATGCTATCCCATTCAATGAGCAACCCTCTACTATTCGGGGCATAGTCAATCTGCTCCGCAAACAGGTGCAGTATCTACATAGTTGTGCACCCGAGGCAAGTATCTTGTTTGTCGGACCCGGCGATATGACTACGCTCATTGACGGTTCGCCTGCCACTTATCCGCTTCTCCCATATATGGATCGCCTGCTTGCTCAGATGGCACAGCAGGAGCATATCGGCTACTACAGCCTCTACCGTGCAATGGGCGGGCAAAATAGTATGATACAATGGCAACAGCATGGTTGGGCCGGTTCCGATGGCGTGCATTTCACCCGTCGTGGAGCCGAGAAAGCGGGAGAGCAATTGGCTGATTGGTTGCTCGATATGCCCGATTTCTCCTCCGACAGCATACAAGCAATAGACGCAGTAACTAACACGCGAAGCGTTCCTAACACGCAGTTCCCAACATGAATTTTCTACACCATATATTTGCCTTCGATAGCAATAGCCCGCTGCTCTTTACGCAGTTCTATTTTTGGGCATTCTTTGCTATTGTCTATGCGGTGTTTGCGCTGATAATGGAGGCTTTCCCTCAGATGAAGGGCAACGGCCGACTCCATCTGCGCAATGTCTATCTGATGTTCGTCTCGTGGTTCTTCTACTATAAGACAAGCGGAATCTTTCTCTTAATCTTAATTTTTATTACGCTCTCCGACTGGTTGATTGCCAAGCAGATTGCCCGAACGCGTCGTGGTGTTGTCGAATCCTCGTCGAGACCTAATCGAGACCTAACCGAGACTGCATCGAGACCCCACCAAGACCATAGCGAGTGGAAACCCAAACTGTGGCTTATCCTTTCTGTAGTTATTGACCTTGGTTTGTTAGCATATTTTAAGTACGCCTACTTCTTCACCAATATGCTCAACGATATGTTCGGATGCCAATTCGAGGTGTTCGACATCTTCGCATACATCGGCAACGGTTTCTCTGAAGACGGGCGGTTTATGGTGGATAGGATTGTGCTGCCAGTAGGAATAAGTTTCTATATTTTTCAGGTTATCTCCTACACCGCCGATGTCTATCACGGGCGTATCCGTCCTGTGAAGAACCTGCTCGATTTTGGCTTCTATGTGTCTTTCTTCCCGCAGTTGGTGGCTGGACCTATCGTGCGTGCCGAGGAGTTCATACCCCAATTGTACCGCCCGTTCCGCCTGAGCAAGAAGCAGTTTGGACTGGCAGTCTTTTGGATACTCAACGGCTTGGCTAAGAAAATCATCTTGAGCGATTATCTGGCAGTCAATTTTATCGACAGGGTCTTCGATAATCCGCTTCTGTTCTCTGGCTTTGAGAACCTCTTTGCGCTCTTTGCCTACTCCCTGCAAGTCTATGCCGACTTCTCCGGATACACCGACATCGCTATCGGTGTGGCGATGCTGATGGGCTTCTATCTGCCCAAGAACTTCGACTCGCCCTACAAAGCAGAGAACCCGCAGCAGTTCTGGCGCAGGTGGCATATCTCCCTCAGCCGCTGGCTCAAGACCTACCTCTATATCCCCCTCGGAGGCAATCGAAACGCCACTTTCGGCACTTATTTTTGGATTGCCCTCATCGCTTTGGTGGCACTGGTTCTGACTGGTTCGTGGGTGGCTACGGTGGTGATTATTGCCATCGCGGCAGTGGTGATTATTGTGGCAGTCTATTGCCCCAACCATCGCAAACTGCTCTATGCCAACCTCAACTCGTTCATCACTATGCTCTTGGGCGGACTATGGCACGGCGCCAGTTGGAACTTTATGATTTGGGGCGGACTGAATGGTATTGGCATGATTATCAATAAGTTCTGGCGTATCATGAATTGGCATATCCGTATGCTCCTGATGACCCTGCTTTGTGCCTCGATGATCATTGCAGAGCATGTTTGGGCACTGCCTGCGCTGAGGCTTTTTATGGTATGGGCGGTCATCTTGTGGATTGGCACTGCCGTCAGATACATCTACTATTGGGCGGTTCGCTTGCTGCCTGCTTTGCAGAACCGATGCCTTGCCTTCAATACCGCTTTGGGTAAGGTGTGGGCGATTGCGCAGACCTTCACTTTCATCACCTTCACGCGCTTGTTCTTCCGCTCCGGCAGCAACCTCGACCCTGCTACCGCTAACCAAGAGGCGTGGGAAACGGCCACAAATATGGTCAATCAGATAGGTGGAGCGTGGAACTCCTCAATCATTCCTTCTTTCCTCTACGAGTATCGGGCGGTGGTACTGCTTTTTGTGGCAGGAATGGCGATACACTGGCTGCCCGCCAAGTGGAAACAATGGTATCGTATCCGGTTCGCAATGCTCCCCTTGTGGGCAATCATGCTATGCGTCATCGTGGTGGTATTCGTTATCTATCAGTTCGTTACGGCTGATATGCAACCGTTTATCTATTTCCAATTCTAATCAACCAATCAACACATCAACCAATCAACTGATAAACGAATAAACTCTTTCAACCCACTCAACCACGCATAAACTAATAAATGCATCAACACATCAACCAATCAACTAATCAACGAAACTACTATGCTCATTGGTATCACAGGCGGAATAGGTAGCGGCAAATCGACTGTCGCTCGAGAGTTAGCCGCTATGGGCTATCCTGTCTATAGCACCGACAGCGAAGCAAAACGCATCATCGTCAGCAATCCGATGGTGCGCTCCCAAATAGAGTTGCTCTTTGGATCCGATGTCTATGACGGCGATGTCTATCTTACAGAGAAAGTTTCCAACAAGGTTTTCCGTCATCCCGACTTGCTTGCCAAACTCAACGAGATTGTGCATCCCGCAGTTGCTTACGACCTGCGCCAATGGAAGAAAAAGCAGGAGCAAGAGGGGCAGACTATCTGTTTTATGGAGAGTGCTATTCTTTTTGAGAGCGGCTTAGAGTCTGTCTGCGACTATGTGGTGACTATCACAGCCCCCGAAGCCGTTCGCTTAGAGCGCACACTCTTGCGCGACTACCACGGCTCCCACTCGCAAGCCCATATCGCAGCCGTACAAGCACGAATGCAAGCGCAGATGACCGATGAAGAGCGCACCCGCCGTGCCAACCTCGCCCTCTGCAACGATGGCTCTACTCCTATCCACACCCTCGCTACTCAACTCCTCCGGCAATGCGCACATCACGCCGCTTCACTCAACCCAAAATGAAGAATGAGGAATAAAAGACGAAAAATGAAGAATAAAAAATACACATTGCAAGACTTGCAATGTGTAATAAATAACCATCCTGAGATTCCTAAATCCTCTAAATCCTCTAGATTCCCTAGAATATCTAGCCCCTCTATAATCCCCCTATCCACAAAGAATCAATCATTCCTCCACTTTCCTATACTTCCCTTCTATCAGTAGCATACCGGGCAGTATCTCGCCGCCGGCGGTCTTCTTAAAGGTGGTGTAGGTTAGGTCAGAGCCCTCGCCTTTTTCTATCACGGCGTTGTAGCGGTTGTCCCAAATCTTGTCTTTTACCGGTTTCACAGTGGCTACATACTTGTAGGTGGTCTTCTCCGTTTCTGGGTCAAACACCCGCTGCACCACTTGAAACTTGCTGCTGCCCGTTATGCCTTCTTTCATTCCTATCTTGGCAGCATACCCTTCTATCTTGCCTTTCTCGTTATATACCACCGAATAGACAGGTGTTTTTACCTTAAAATCCTCATATTGTTTGGCGAGTGCCACGATGTTCTTATCCATCGAGCGGGCGCAAATCGTTTTTACCAATTCCGATCGTTCGTAGTCCCCTTTGAGGGTACTTTTCTTGTCGAACTCATATTCGTGTGCCACATATCGTACCCGGAAAAGTGTACTGTCGCCCATAAATGCCTCTATCTTTTCGGTATTGGGTGTGGCGGTATAGTACTGCGAATAGAAAGTGTTGGCTATCGAATCATTCCAAACTAATTGAAATAAGTAACTGTGTGTCTTTACATTAAACCCCGTGAAACTGTCGGCTATTGTGCCTGCTGCACTGGCTAAGTTCTTACCCGCATCCCCGCCGGTGAAGATGTCGAAGATACCGCCTAATACGGCCAGAGTAGTCTTGGCTACTGCTGCTTCTTGCTCAGCCGTTATGTAGGTGATGTCATTCACTAGCACAAAGGTCTGTCCTATCAACTCCTCTCCTGCGTCCGATAGTGCAGCCACGCCACGCACCGTCTGCATAGCCACTGCCACATCCACATCCGATGCGTTGTATTGCCCGCGTGTCTGTAGCAGTTCGGTATCAAACACGGCGTCATCCGTGCTGTTGCCGTGTAGGTTGAACCATTTGCTTACCAATCGTTTGCCTACCTCCGCACGGTTCAGCAGATCCTCTATGGCTTTGGCATTCTTTTGTATCTCCTGCGCTGTGAGCGGATGGCCGTAAGTGGCCTTGTAGAACCCCGAATCGCCGCGTTGCACGCCCCATATCTGACTGTTATCGATAATCCGAATACCTATGTTTTGGTCATCGTATTTGTCGGGCAAAGGCAGGCTGTCGAAAGCCTCGTAGATGTTTATTCCGAATTCGTCCTCCGGGTGATACACCAGCATCGTAGCCAGCGCATTACGCCTGTAATTAAGCGATTGGTCATTGCTCTGTGCCAATACGGGCAAAGCAATGACCAATACTATCCATACCAATCTGTGTCTCATATCGTTGATTCTATCGGACAAAGCCGATGTTCGTTGTGGTAGGCTGCTGTCCCTTACCAAAGGCTACACCTACTTCACGCATTGCATTAACTTTCGATTTTTCTATATCTACGCTGTCTTGGTATTGTTTCATCTCAAATTTCCAATCATCCAATACCTTCCCTTTTATCTCCTGATACAATGCCATTGCCTCGTCGTAGCAACCTGCATCGGGCTGTATCTTAGCCAAGTACTCACCCGCTTTCTTTGCGCCGGTGCTGTTCTGCTCTGCCGACCATGCTTGGCGGGCAGCGGAAAGGTTGATAGCGCACTGGTTATCAAGGTATTGCTGATAGATATCCAGTCCCACGCGCAATGCTTCGTCATACTTGTTGCATAGCGTCGGTATCGTTACTATCATGCTCAGTGCCTCTTCGTATTGCTTGGTGCTTGCCAAGAACTGTGCTTTCTTCAGTATGTTGGTCGCCTCGTAGTCGTAGTATGCCACAATCTTCTCTTTGCCCTCGCGCACGAATTTCTCTATCTCGGGCGAGTTGAGAGGCATATTCTTCAGCGCACTCATATAGCATTTGCTCTCGGTATCGCCTATGCCTCGGATAGTCAGAGAGGTGCTGGCAAACACTACTTTATTGGTATAGTCGGCTATGTAGAGCGTCATATCCATCGTTTCCGAAATCTTCATCGGCGCACTCGATACCACATCTTTGGTCTGCGGAACCACAAAAGCCGTCAAGAAAAACTGGTTCAGATAGTCCATCGAAGCCACTCCATTCTTGGTGAGCAACTGCGTCAGTTTGTTCTGCAACTGTACTTTTGCCGTGGCGGGGAACGGCTCCACCTGTTCATCTACTACCACGCTGATGGGTAAGAACTGTGTGTTGCTTTGTGCCAGTAGGCTCATCGCTGCCAATAGGCACACTATCAATAGATTACATCTTTTCATAATCGTCTTTGTTTCGTGTTGTTATTTCTCTCCCAATACAATCACCGCACGCCCTAAACCTTTCACCATCACCTTGCTCGGGATGTTGTAAGGCTCTTTCTTGAGCATTCGTGCCAGTTTCTTGGCAAAACTATTGGCGTCAACAGGAATGCCGTAGTCGTCATATACAGGGATACGCACTTGGGTGAAATTGGCTACATTCTCGCTCGCATAAGTCATCGAGAAACGCCCGCTGATGGTGTTTTGGAAGAGCCAACGGTTGATGATGTCTATCAGTTCCTCATCGCCGTACTCGCTCTCCAGGTCGATACCTGCGGCATTGCCGTCAAATACCTTGATGTCCAATACAATCTCCCTGCCGATAGTCTGCATCTCGGTGAAATAGTCTTGCAGACGGATGTTGAAGTTGTCGATATTCGATACGATGGCCTCTTCCAACAGCACATCTACATCTGCGGTCATCGATGGTGCACTGGTCCCGCTTACCGAACCGATACTCTTGCTCGTATAGGCATCTTTTGCCTCAAGGATATAACTCAGTGAGTGCTTCGGCCCCATATCTTTCATTTCCCATGTCAGTTCAAGGATAATGTCGGCTTTGGCTGCCCGTGCCAACTCATCGAGCGGGCTTTCCGCTAAGGTGTTTCCGCTCTTGCTGACGGTTAGATTATCCTCCGCACGCCGTTGCTCTACATTGCGAATAGCCTGCTCCAAGCTCTGCAATGGGAACTGACGCTCCGCCATCAGGTCGTTGATTTTGGCAATCGCCAATTTCAAACCGATATTCTCCTGCAATGCCTCTTTGTAGTTGGGTACTTTTTCCGTTACGCCCATGTTCTCCACTTCTGTGTAGTAACCGTTGCTGATGCACCAAGCGTCCGATGGGAACACCATCAACTCGGGTTTCTTTATCTGTCCGAAAGACAAGGCGGCGATTGCTATGCCTGCCAATACCATTACTGTTCGTTTCATACTCTCTGTCTTCTTTGGTTTACAAATCATATCTGCCCTCGGCGGGGATGATTCCGTCGGCTTGTAGTTTCTTTTTCAGTGCCGCACGATCCACGGTTACGGTTACGTCTTGTACCATCTGCACGCGGGTGCGTTGGTAGGTCGAACTGAAAGCACGCCTGTCTTTGAGCGAGCAGTACTTGCTCCATTCGCCGTTGTCCGAGAAGAATGCATTGAAATAGTCCTCGTATTTCTCCTGCGCGTTCTTGTCAAATACCAGTGGTTTCAAGTCCTGAACACCATTGCTGCCCGACGCTACTCCGTCAAAAATTACTTCGCGCACGGCTTTCCGTTGTGCATCGCCAAAAGCCAAAGCCGAGTTGCGCGCACGCACTTGAGTACGGATAACATAACTCCCGTCGTAGTTTGCCGACAGCACCTTGCTCGGTTGGTCATAATAGGCTTGCGACCGTCTTGCGCCGCAACCCGTAAGCGACAATATCGCTGCCGCTGCTATCAAAAAAACACTTAATCGTTTCATAATCAATCAGATGAATTAGTTTGTCAGAAACCTGCATTCAGCGAGCGCACCACGCCTGCGGCCTCTAAGGCTCGCCGCAAATCGTCCTTGCGAACGCTCACTATCACGCTTACTTTATACTCCTTACCTACTTTCGTTACCTCCGTCGTACCATCTACTATCGAGGCGTATTTCTGATACTCTCCCCCATCGGCAAAAAACGACTTAAAGAAGGTCTCATACTCTACCTCTGCCCCCGGAGTGCTGCATAGCGCACGCTGAGCCACGCAACCGTTGCCCCCGCCGTAACCTTTGAAGATAACGCCATGTACCGCATTCTTACGGCATTGATTCTCAGCCACATCGGCTTTTTTTGAATAGGTGGAAACTTTTACTAAGTAAGTACCTTGTGTTGCATTGCCCGCGCACGCAATCTCGTACCGATATTGTTGAGTGTCCTTATCGGCTTTCTTCTTGCTCACTGTCGCACCTGCACTTACGCACAGAACCAACGCACACATAATGGAAAGAAACTTTTTCATATCTTGTTCAGTTATTGTTTTTCTGGTTTACCTTTCTTCGGCGCACAAAATTACAATTTATTTCTTATATGTGCAAAAAAATATGCACTTTCCCCAAAAAAATCATACCACGAGCAGCACAATATGCACTGCCATCACGATCAGACAGAAGAAAGTACAGATATTGCGTGCCAGCAACCAACGAATTAAAAACCAGTCTATCCCCGCTTTCTCATAGTCCTCCCATTTGCCCATCGGCCCCATCCACCAACGCGGTCGGCTCAAGCAGGGCAATCCATATACAAAATGGTGAGTGGAGTAAATCAGATACACCGACATCGGCAGTGTCAGCAGTGTCAGCAGATACCAACTGCTCCACCAACTGACCGCTATCCCTACGCCTAAAATAATGAAGGGCACTATCGCAAAAATACCTACAAACAGAAGCATCAACCATGGCTTGCGCAGCAGGCGGGCAAAAGTCATCTTGCCCAATTCCGCATCGGCATTCACTTCCATCACCGAGTGGACATACACAATATTAATAACCAAGCACCCTATTCCTATGCTTATACACAGCATTGGCAGCGTGAACCATTGTCCCGTCATCGCGGCTTGCACACCGAGCATGTTCAGCGGTCCGAACATCAGCCCTATCACCAACTCGCCCAAACCGTGAAAACCCAACTCCAGCGGTTTGCCCGAATAGTTAATGCCTACTATCAGCCCCAATACGGCATACATCGCTATCCCAAGCACTGCTTGCCAACCGTGTAGCATCCCCTGTGCTACCACTGCCGTCAGTCCCATCAGCGCAGCAAAACCCAAGAAACCTGCTACAGCCTGTCCCAACTCCTCTATCGTGGCTTCGCCGCTACGCAGATAGTGGCATTTCTCTGTCCTCGCACGGATACTCTTTGAGGATAACTCCGACCGGATACGCGAGTCGTGCTTATAGTCGAAATAGTCATCGGCTAAGTTCATACCGAGGTGAGCCGCACATACGCCCAACAGCACAGGCAACGCAAGCCACCATACAAAACCATTCGCCCCGATGCACAACACAATCGCCGTCAAACAAGGCAACGCCGACTGAGGCAACGAGATACTCCGGCTATTTGCCCACCAAAATTTAATTCTATTCGGTTTCATATTCTTCTTGTATAGTTCAGTATTTGGCTGCAAAGATACACTTTTTTCTGCAAATAGGCAAGCGAAATCCCATGCATGCGGAGTTTCATGGCAGTTTACATGGCATGCATAGAGACCCTAAGACCAATACGGAGCAGGAAGACGAAAGGAAATTATATGTCTAATTACATGGTAATTATATGTTTAATGACCAATTGATTGTAACGGAGCCATTTTGCTATCTTTTTGTCAAACGGACTTTGAGCCGTCTTAGTCGGATTCTTGTCGAGACCTAATCGAGACCTAACCATCTATTCCTGAAATAGCATTTTGTTAGCAAAATACGCATATTCGTAACAAAATGTCTAATAACTTATCCCTTCCCCCCACCATTTCTCCTACCCAAAAACAACCAATACTCCAAAACAAAAAAGGCTGCCCACACGAGCAGCCTCTGTCTATTTTAGGAATGTGAATGGCAACGAACAACACCACCCAACACGCGCAGCGTTCCTAACACGAAGTTTAATATGCGTTCATCTGTGCTTTGACGGTCGAGTTGATAAAGTCAGCGAACTCTTGTACGGTCATCTGACCTTTATCTTCCGCACCTTGTTGGCGAATACTTACCAAGCCTTGTTCGGCCTCTTTCTCGCCTACCACAAGCATAAACGGAATGCGTTTCAACTCGTTGTCGCGTATCTTACGCCCGAGTTTCTCGTTGCGGTCGTCCACTACCACACGCACATCCTGCGCTTCGAGCATCTCTTTCACTTTCCAAGCATATTCGTTGCTCTTCTCCGAGATAGGCAGAACCACGGCTTGGTCAGGCGTCAGCCACAACGGGAACTTACCCGCAGTATGCTCTATCAGCACAGCCACGAAACGTTCCATCGAACCGAACGGCGCACGGTGGATCATCACAGGACGGTGTTTCTGATTATCCTCGCCCGTGTACTCCAACTCAAATCGCTCTGGCAGGTTGTAGTCCACTTGTATCGTACCCAACTGCCAACGACGGCCGATAGCGTCTTTTACCATGAAGTCCAACTTAGGTCCGTAGAAAGCCGCCTCACCGTATTCCACTTTAGCGGGAAGATTCTTCTCGCGGCAAGCCTCAATGATGGCTTTCTCCGCTTTCTCCCATACCTCGTCAGAACCCACATACTTAGTAGTGTTCTTCGGATCGCGAAGCGAGATTTGTGCCTCG
Organism: uncultured Bacteroidales bacterium; assembly: GCA_900542355.1. Taxonomy (GTDB): domain Bacteria; phylum Bacteroidota; class Bacteroidia; order Bacteroidales; family Paludibacteraceae; genus Colicola. Next base: position 77,261 of record UQNE01000003.1, read on the forward strand.
AAGTTCTTGAAATCCAATGCCTTGAAGATGATGTCGATAATCTCCATCACACGGATAAACTCGTCCTTCACTTGGTCGGGGCGGCAGAAGATATGCGCATCGTCTTGCGTGAACGAACGCACACGCGTCAGTCCGTGCAACTCACCCGACTGCTCGTAGCGATATACGGTACCAAACTCGGCGATACGCAACGGCAGATCCTTGTACGAACGAGGACTGTTCTTGAAAATCATACAGTGGTGAGGGCAGTTCATCGGCTTGAGCATATACACCTCACCTTCCTCGGGCGTAGTGATAGGTTGGAACGAGTCCTTGCCGTAGTGATCCCAGTGGCCGGAAGTTACATACAGTTGCTTGCTTCCGATATGCGGGGTCATCACTTGCTGATAGCCGTAGCGTTTCTGTATGCGCTTTAGGAAGTCCTCCAAGCGCAGACGCAGTGCCGTTCCCTTCGGCAACCATACAGGCAGACCCTTACCAATCATATCCGAGAACATAAAGAGTTCCAACTCTTTGCCTATCTTGCGGTGGTCGCGTTTTTTTGCTTCCTCCAACAGGTTCAGATACTCGTCGAGCATCGCTTTCTTCGGGAACGAGATACCGTAGATACGCGTCATCATCGGGCGTTTCTCATCGCCACGCCAGTAAGCGGCAGCGCAACTCAATACTTTCACGGCCTTGATAGGCTCGGTCGAAAGCAAGTGCGGACCCTTGCAAAGGTCGGTGAACGCACCCTGCGTATAGGTGGTGATATGTCCGTCTTCGAGGTCGGCAATCAACTCGCACTTGTAGGTCTGACCCTTTGCGCCAAACTCTTTCAGTGCGTCTGCCTTGGCAATGCTCTTCTTTACAAGGTGCTCTTTCTTCGCACGCAGTTCCATCATCTTCTGCTCGATAGCGGGGAAATCGCTCTCCTTAATCGTCTGTCCCTCAGCGGGATACACATCGTAGTAAAAACCGTTCTCGATTGCGGGACCGATACCGAACTGGATGCCAGGGAACAGTTCTTGCAATGCCTCTGCCATCAGGTGGCTCGAGGTGTGCCAGAAAGCATGTTTCGCCTCCTCATCATCCCATTTGTGCAGGCGGATAGCCGTGTCTGCCGTCAATGGGGTGTTCAGTTCTACGATAGTCCAACCTTCGCCTTGCTCCTCTATGGTCTCGGCGTGGTCGCTAAGGGGTTTGATACTGGCTACAAGGATGTCTTGAGCCAAACGACTGCTGATACTCTCAGCCACTTCCAGTGGAGTTACACCACTTTCATACTCGCGGACACTTCCGTCCGGAAAACTTACTTTAATCATATTGATAAACCTACAAATGTTTACGGCTCAGAGCCCACAAATGCCCTTTCGCCAATTCAACCGCAAAAGTACTGCTTTTTTTTGATATACGCAAATTTTCATTCCAATCTATTCCTTAGAATATCTAGAAATCCTAGAGCATCTAGGTCTTCTATACATTCTATACTGTCTAGAATCCTTAGAACATCTATCATGGTCGCTGAAAAATGGCTCACCTCTTGCATAACTCACAAAAAAGCAGTAACTTTGCGCACTTTTAGATTAGACGCACATTCCTATACTATGGCAACCGCAATAGAATTTAATCATGTCAGCAAACAATACCGCCTGGGGGTAGTATCCACAGGCACTATCGCCCACGACCTTGACCGTTGGTTTCAAACCGCTATCCTCCGCCGTGAGGACCCCTATCTCAAGATTGGTGAGGTCAACGACCGTGCCTCCAAAGGCAGTTCCGAATATGTATGGGCATTGCGCGACATCGATTTCAAAGTGGAGCAGGGCGATGTGGTAGGTATCATCGGCAAGAACGGTGCCGGCAAATCCACGCTGTTGAAACTCCTAAGCAAAGTTACTGCCCCCACCACCGGTACTATCCGCGCCCGCGGACGTATCGCCTCGCTGTTGGAGGTAGGCACGGGCTTCCATCAGGAGATGACCGGTCGTGAGAATATCTATATGAACGGAGCCATACTCGGTATGACCAAACAGGAAATCACCTCCAAACTCGATGAAATCGTTGCTTTCTCGGGCTGCGAACGCTATTTGGACACTCCCGTAAAGCGTTATAGCAGTGGTATGATGGTTCGTCTTGGTTTCGCCGTTGCTGCCCATCTCGACCCCGAAATCCTCGTTGTGGACGAAGTCCTCGCCGTAGGCGATGCCGAATTCCAAAAGAAAGCCATCGGCAAGATGCAAGACATCTCCCACGGCGAAGGCCGCACCGTCCTCTTCGTCTCCCACAACATGGCAAGTGTGCAACGTTTGTGCAATAATGGTGTATTATTGGAAAATGGTACGGTGAAGTTTATTGGAAACATTGGCGATACAATCTCAACATATTTGAGTGATGAAATTGTACAATCTGAATATGTAAATTTGTCTCCTAATTGCAAAGATAAGTTGTCTCTGTTAAGTGCTAAAGTTTATCCCACAACAGGCAGTATTATTTATCCATCTTCTGAAATTAACATTGATTTTAGGGTTAGAGTTTCTGATGCCATTGGATTCCTTGTGATTGGTTTTAACTTAATGAGTTCTTTCCAACATCCATTGGCTCGGGCTGATTATAACGATATTGATGGACGTTATTCTTTGGAGAAAGGAGAGTATGATTTCCATTTTAGAATACCTGCTGATACATTGAGTAATGGCGAGTATAAAATCGTTTTTGATGTTGCAGAAAAAAATGTCAAGAATTATGCAGAAGAAGATTCTGTGCTAACATTTCGTGTGGATGTGGATGAGTCATCTAAAATAAATGCTTTTTGTGAAAATTATGATATTAAGAGTAGTATTATTCGTGAAAAGTGGCTCGTGCAGTACGATAAAAGTATATAAATATACAAAAGATAAAAATATCAATTATGACAAAGAATGAAATTATACAATCCATAGATAAACATCTGCGGGTGAGTGGAAGACGTTTTTATTCTGATTTTTACGTGGGAATAACGAATGATATAAATCGTCGTCTGTTTCAAGAGCACAATGTGAATAGAGAGACAATGTGGTGGATCTATTGTCCTGCTGATACCAAGGAGGTAGCCCAAGAGGTGGAACAATATTATTTGGAATGTGGAATGCAAGGAAGTACAGGTGGTGGAACTGATGATTCTTTGTATGTATATTGCTATGCAATAGGTGTAACTACATATGACCATTAATAATTTGGACTCACATATGGCGCAAAAGGTTATTGAAAAAATGCCCTATGAGGCTAGTAGTGTTAGTATCATAGGACAAGTTAATGATCAAACGAGTGTGAGATTTGTTGCCTTTTTGGATATTATGGGATTCAAGGAGAGAGTGGCACGTAATAAGCACCAAGATATATTAGCGAGTTTAGAAACATTTCAAAGTAATATTTCCTGTTATATTGCTACTCATCAAGATGCAGATATTCAGATGGCAATGTTTTCTGATAGTATTTTGTTGTACAGCAAAGATATTACGTCTAATAGTTTAAGTGCTTTAGCGGATATTACTTCTCATGTAATGATGTATGCACTACAACAAGATATCCCCATTCCTCTAAAAGGAGCCATTGCTGCAGGAGAAATGACATGCAATCAAACGAAACAGTTGTATTTTGGTCAAGCATTGATAGATGCTTATTTGTTGGAATAGAGTGTTAAGTATTATGGCGTTGTTTTACATCATAGTGCAGAAAAATATGTAGTTGAATATGGAGCATCAAAGTATTTTCAAGATAAACAGGTTCCATTAAAGAGTGGTCGTATTGCGCATTATGAACTAAATTGGTACGATACATTAGCAATGTTGGAGGAAGGCAATGCACAAGTACCATTAGAGGATTGCCTAAAACATATACGATTAACAGTTTCTGACGCTCCGCGCGTTTATGTTGATAATACATTGGATGTAATAAAAAACTTATAATCAAGTGATATTCTATTGTGTCCTATATGTAATTTAGTTTTGGTATAATTGTATAATAGTGAATGAATTTTTATGTCGAATAATCGTGTATACTATGGTGAATATACCTTAAAGCATTGGATAGATTTAATGCTACAACATAATATTGAACTTCCTGATTACCAGCGCAGTTTTGTGTGGGGAAAAGAAGATATTCTGCGAATGATAAATTCATTGAAAGAAGATTTATTTGTTCCTCCTGTTACCATTGCTCATTATGAGACAACTAAAGAAAAGAAGAATTTGATAGTCGATGGTCAACAACGTCTAACCTCAATATTTCTTTTTGCCATAGGATTTATGCCAGATAGAGATAAATTTGATAAAGAAGATATAACTGCGAGTGGAGATGATAGTAGCGAAGATGATGGCAGTTCATCTCCTATTGGGTATTCTATTAAGTGGACTTTTGAAGAACTTGTTAAGCACCATTTATCAATAGAGGAACTTAGAAATACACTCAAGGATAATGAAAGATATATACCATTAAGTATTCCTAATATCATAAATGTTGATGACTTTTTGAAACAAACATTTTTGGGCTTTTCTTTTATAGTTCCTGATACGAAGAAGGATCAAAGTAAATATTTTGCCACGCTGTTTCGTAATATTAATTATTGGGGCGTTAAACTATCTCCTATGGAAAGTCGTCGCTCTCTGTATTATATGAATGTTTCTTTGGTGAAGTTTTTTGATGGCGAAACAAGCGATAATAAGGATGTATTGTGTAATATCTTTATACAAGAAAACTTACAGCCTAGTAAGATTGATTTTGTTAGGTATTTATCAATATTATCGCAGTATTCGATTGACAAAAATGCAGATAAGGTATTAGTTGGGTATTCGGCATATAGTGCTCGTGAAAATTTTTATGCAGATTACATCTCTTATGTTGTTGGAATTGAGCAGATATCTCGTCCCGAAAAATTCACAGATTTTGATTTTAAGACAATTTTTCCGAAGGATTGCTGGCAATTGCGATACGATAAAATAAGAGCCTCTATTAATATCTTGCTGGACAAAATGGGGTTAGAATCTAAAGGAGGTCGTAAAATGTTCACTTCATGGATAGATGCCGATTATTGGTTGTTAGGTTTACTATATATAATACTATTTGAGGGGAAAGATATTGATATAAACAATGATGTCCTTAAAGAAGATATTACAAACGCAATCAGTATCAAAAAATCAAATAGTGAGTACGCTAAAAGTCCTAATCGTTTAGGACATTTAAGAGAACGAATAACAGAATCAATACGTATATACAATAAATATATACAACAATAAGCATCGAAATGTATCATAGTATTCATACAGATTTTATATTATCTCCAATTATGGATATTTTGAAGGAGTCCATAAATGCTTGTATTGGGATAGGTTGCGGAATTGAAACACAACCTTTGTGTGAATATATTATGCAATCGACTTTTCTTAAAATGACAGGAGCGTCAGAACAGAAAATGAAATGCATATGTTGGGAACTTGCATCGAATGATTATGAATATAGATATAATTATTTGCGAAAACCATACGGCGAATGTTCTAGTCGTGAAGAAAAAAATGCTATATATAAAACTATTATTGCAGAAATTCAGAAATACAATGAGACATTTGCAGTGAGAACTTTGGTTTGTGATAAGGTTAAATGGCTTGAGGATATAAAAAATAGTCTTATAAACGAATTTGAAAATTCTTTATGGGTACAATGGATGCCTAGAGAATATATATATTTTAAGCATAATATCGGACAATTGGGTGATGCGCAGGTTTTTCAAAGTATTCTTTTGGGTGATATAAAAAACAACTCTTTGGGCAGAGATTATGAGTATGTTGTATATCTTCATAGAAATCGTTGTGCTCATAATCTTATTTCATATCAAGAGAATTTGCCACAATTGAACACGCTCATATCGCCATTCCATTGCTACGAAAACTATTTTTACCGTTATAATATTTTAGTTGTATTAGACGAGATTTTTATGCTTTTGTTTAAAACCTACCTTAAGGAATATAGACCGTAGATTGTTTGTATCTTATGTTTTCGTAGGCTGTTCCCTTATTTGGCAGTTAAAGTCTGTATTATGAAACTTAGTATCTTTGTTGTAACATATAATCAAGAGCAATATATCCGCCAAGCATTAGATAGTATCTTGATGCAAAAGGTTGATTTTGACTATGAGGTGATTGTTGGCGAGGATTGTTCTATGGATGGAACGGGTGCACTTTGTGATGAATATGCTGCAAAATATCCGTTTTTTCACATCTATCATCACAAAACCAATCTTGGACTGGTTAAGAACTGGGAATTTGTTCTAAATCATTGTACGGGGGAATATGTGGCAATGTTAGAAGGGGATGACTATTGGATAGATGCTCATAAACTTCAAAAACAGGTAACGTGGTTAGATGAACATCCTGACTATGTAATCACAAGCACAAATGTTCGTGTTTTATGTGAGAATGGAAACAACGCTGAGACAAATCTGTGGTTTAACCCAAGGAAAGAAGGAAATGTCAATCCCATAGAATATCTTTGTCCGGGTATATGTCATACTAGTTCTGTTGTGATGCGAAATGTGTTATCTGATATGAAATATCCTGATTGGGTTTTTATCACAGATACGTTTACATTTCTCCTGGCTGCAAAGTATGGAAAGGCATACCATTTTGAAAACGAGATGTCGGTTTATCGCCGACATGGTAACAATGTGACACAACAAGACTCATTTGCCAATGTACAATCCACAATGCGTTGGGCTACACAGCATAGAAAAATGCAGGATATGTTTCCGTTTTTGAAAACTCAATTGGCAACTTTTGAGGATGGAGAATTAATGCATTTAAGCCAAGTTCCTTATAAGCAGGTACCACATAGTTTATGGAAATATCGTTTGCGTTATATGTGCTTACACAAACATTTGTTTTTTTCTAAGTTTGCATTAAAAACACTCTATATTATGTTACGACCTAACAAATCTAAGAACAATTTCCTATGAAATCAAATTATGCTCCGATAGTCCTTTTTGTGTATGCTCGTCCTCATCACACCCGACGTGTGATAGAGGCTTTGTTAAAGAATGATTTAGCCAATCATTCAGATTTATACATATATGCTGATGGACCTAAAATAACAGCCACAGAGCAAGAACGCAAAAATATACAACTTGTCCGTGAGTTTATTCATACGATAGTCGGATTTAATAGCGTAACTATCATTGAACAACAATCTAACAAGGGACTCGACCCCTCTGAAATAGATGCAATTACAGAGATAGTCGAGAAATACGGAGAAGTGATAGCCTTAGAGGATGATACAATACCTCATCCTTATTTTTTGCATTTTATGAACGATGCTCTTGCATTTTATGAGAACAATAAGAGGGTTTATGCCGTTGGTTCTTATTCTCCCAAGTTGCCTTTCTTGCAATCCATAGAAAGTGATGTGTATGTATCATATCGTTGTGAATCTTATGGGTGGGCTACATGGCAAGATAGGTGGACACAATGTAATTGGGACATACACACTTATGATATTGTACAGCACCCAACGGCATATAAAATTTTTAGATACAATCGAGGTGGTGGAGATTTATATGATTCCTTGTTGGATGTCGTTGAAGGCAGGACGGATGCTTGGGATGCGCGATGGCAGCATTGTCTCTACCTGCATAATGCAGTTTGTGTCAGACCTACTCACTCTTTGTCCTATAACATTGGTTTTGATGGAACCGGTGTACATTGTGGTACCGTACAATCTTATGAAACATCAGTTTGGATGCCTGATATGTATGATAAACCACAATACAATTTCTCTTTTTTCCGATGTACGTATGTCTCGCCATCTATAGTGTACAAGATGAGAAATTTTTATCGATATGACAAAACACCATGGTGGATTAAGTTAAAGCGAAAAATAAAACGCTTTCTATTCGCGAAATGAGCAGAAAAATTTTGCATATAGGTACTAGTACACAAGGTGGGGCAGGTGCTGCGATGTTGCGCATCCACCTTTCTTTGTTGGAGTTAGGTGTGGAAAGTAAAGTCTTGGTTCGAGATACACCAACACAACAACGAGAGGTCTATGTCGCTCCTACCGCATCACATCGTGGCTTTTGGTATGCCACTAAATTGGGACGTTTCATTCGGCGTTTTTTGCATCGAATAAATTGCTATATATCCAATAGAGATTATATATTGTTTCAATATGCAAAATTTAGGCATACTCAACAATGTTGCATTACGCTTCCTGTATCAGAGTATGATTTATCCACAAATCCTTTGGTGGAATGGGCGGATATTATTCATTTGCATTGGGTGGAAGATTTCTTGGATTACCCCACTTTTTTCACTAAAGTGAACAAGCCGATTGTCTGGACGTTCCATGATATGAATGCATTTATGGGATGTTTCCATCATATTAGATTGAAAGATAAATATGCAACGTTGTTGGGAAATCTGGAACGGCGTTGTTATGATACCAAGAAACAGGCATTATCAAACTGCTCCAACCTAACTTTAGTGGCGTTATCCGATGAAATGCATACATACATAGAAAACCACGAACTTTACAGAGGGCGACCTGTTTTTGATATTCCCAATAGTGTAGATACAGATATGTTCACTATTGGAGATATGCAAGAAGCACGATCTTTATTTGGGGTGCAAGAGAATGCATTTGTGTTTTTATTTGCCAATGGGAATTTGAATGATACAGAAAAGGGGTTGCAAGAATTGGTGAACGCGTTTCAATATATCCAACATCTTCCTGCTAATTCTTGTTTATTATGTGTTGGAAATGGTGTGATTCCGCCTTGTATTATTCCTGTAATACATATTCATAAAGTTAATGATCCTGCTATAATGGCTCGCCTCTATCAGGCTGCGAACGTATTGGTTATGCCGTCTCATCAAGAAGCCTTTCCTTTAACTCCTATAGAAGCAATGTCTTGCGGTACTCCTGTCGTTATTACACCTGTCAGTGGGGCTGCGGATATGATGACACAAGATACGGGTGTTATTGCGGAGGACTACTCTCCTGAGACTATAGGACAAGCAATAGAGATTGCTTTGAAACGCACCTACAATTCGGCTAATATCCGCTGGCACGTGTTGGAAAATTATACATTGCAGCACATTGGCATATTGTACCGAAATTTGTATAATCAACTATAGCCATTGACGCAATTATACCCCCCAAAAAAATATCCTCAACAGAACTAAATCACTCTGAATTACTTTATATCTATTCCTTTACTTTGTGCTAACAACAATAGGTGATTAATAGGTGATTCCCGATATCATACCGAATTTCTCACGTTCTTTTTGTCTCAATATCCCCGAATATCATCCAATACCATGCAAAACCTTATCCACACTTGCACAATCCAAATCTTTTCCGTATCTTTGTAGCCGTAACAACCAAGAGGAGTAACTGGCTATAATAAAAGCAGATATACAAACTAAAGGATAATGGATGACAAGGGACAGATATTGCTTTATCAAACCGCTAATGGCACAAACCGGATAGAGGTGCGTTTGCAGAATGAGACTGTTTGGCTCACACTCGACCAAATGGCAGAACTCTTTCAGCGCAACAAATCCACCATCTCGCGCCATACCAAAAATATCTTGGAGACAGGCGAATTGCGGGCGGACTCAACCGTTGCGTTTTTTGCAACGGTTCAAGCAGAAGGGAACAGACAGGTAGAACGTAAAATAGCGTTTTATAACCTTGATATGATTATCTCTGTGGGCTATCGGGTCAATTCGCTTCGTGGTGTGCAGTTCCGTCAATGGGCGACATCTGTCTTGCGTGAATATCTGATAAAAGGTTTTGCTCTCAATGATGACTTGCTCAAGAACGCAGGCAATGGCAACTATTTCGACGAACTCTTGTCGCGCATACGGGACATACGTTCTTCGGAAAAAGTCTTTTACCGTAAGATATTGGAGATATACGCCCTCAGTATAGATTATGACCCGCGCTCCGAGACCACGCAACGTTTCTTCCAAACGGTGCAAAACAAGATGCACTTCTCTGCTCACGGACATACCGCTGCCGAGTTGATATATGCGCGTGCTGATGCTGACAAAGACTTTATGGGGCTTACTTCGTGGACAGGAACAATGCCACAGCGGCACGATGCCGAGGTTGCGAAGAATTATCTGACTATGGAAGAGTTGGATACCCTTAATCGGATAGTGAGCCTCTATTTGGACTTTGCCGAATTGCAGGCGCAAAACCATACCCCGATGTATATGAGCGATTGGATTCGGAAACTGGATGATTTCCTCAAACTGTCAGGCAAACAACTGCTTACCCATGCCGGTAATATCTCTGCAGAAGTGGCAAAGGCAAAAGCTGATGCCGAATATAATAAGTTCCATACTCGCATACAGCAGCAACTCTCGCCTGTAGAACTCCATTTCTTGGACTCTCTTGAAGCCGAACAAAAACAACTGCAGCAACATAATAGAGCAAAATAACTTACACGCAGTAATTTACATAAAATAGTCTTTACACATAATAACCAACATGAAATAATTTACACGCAGTTAAGTCATGAGCAAAGTCATTTTAACCGACCCGGTAGAGAGTCTCAAAGGCAAAATCTCCAAGAAAGGGGAGACTGTTTTCCGTTGCAAGCAATATCGTGATGAGCAGGGGCATATTGTGAGTCGGGGACCTCAAGAGGCTTATGTTATCGCCAATCCCCGCAATCGTAAGAAGAATCCGCCCTCGGGTGCGGAGAAACAGCATCTCGAACTCTTTGGTGAGGCAAGTCGCCGTGCCAAAGCCGAGTTGGCTATGGACTCTCCGCGTCGTGCTTATTGGTTGCAGCGTTTCCAAGCCCAGCTCTCCAAACCCGAGCACACTGACCCCGCAGACCCGACTTCCCCGTTGCGTAAAACCTACCAACAACTCCATCCCTTTGTCCGCGCCACTATCTACTACGACCTCAAAGCACAAGATATATTCTAAGCAGATTAAGTTTTGAATTTATAGTTTATCCATCCCATGGTACAAGAGATAAGGACAATAGTTAAAGAGGCGTATGTAGAAGTATTAACTTCTATTTTTGAACAACACTCAAATGATTTTCTCCCTTTAATAGCGAGAGGAGAATACTATGAGCATGGTATTAAGGGAATATCCAACTATATGCTTGACTATATGGGGGATATTTATCGTGATAAGACCCGACAAAAGTTTTATGAAATGTATTTGAATAGGAATTACTTGAAAGAGGGTTTTTACTACACAAAATCAGAAAATGGCTTTTTTGACTTGAACATAGAGATAATGATATTCTCTCAAATATGGGAATCTACTTATTTCTTGAAATTTTTGGTGCGTATTGCTACTATTATATCGGAGGGAGGGTATAAATGGGAAAAAGAAATCCCATCACGGGATTTATTTGGATTTATCAAGAATAACATATTTGTGCCATTGGAGAGAAAGCACTTTAAGTTAGGAAGTTTGCTGCGCGATAACTATAACTCCAAAATTCGGAATGCTTTTGCACATTCCCAATATGACATCGATATGAATAGCCAAATGATTACTTTTACATATTTGGATCATAATGAGTATTCGACTGAGGAGGTGTCATTTGAGAAGTTCCAAAGTATGTTTTTACATGCTATTATTTTGGACAACTTTTCATTGGGGATTATTCAAGATATTGGAAAATGGTATCTTCAAAATGGTTATACAGATTTAGGTATTGTGCGATTGTCCAAAGATAAACGCATGCATATAAAGATCAAAGAGCGATTTGGTCAACCTTACTATTACACCGAAAAACAATGAAACTCTCCATTATAACCATCAACTACAACAATCTTGCCGGCTTGCGCAGGACTGTAGAATCTGTATTTGCGCAGACTTATCATGATTTCGAGTATATCATCATCGATGGTGCCAGTACGGATGGTTCTCGTGAGTATTTGAATACTGTTCAAACAGATAATTTACATGCTGCAAACCAACTTGCAAACTTGCATATTGTCTCAGAACCCGATACGGGAATCTACAATGCGATGAACAAAGGCATCCGCTTAGCCTATGGTGAGTATTGCCTTTTTCTCAATAGCGGAGACTTCTTGATAGAAGTAAATGTGTTGCAAAGGGTGTTTGAGCAACCTGTTGAGGCGGATATTCTCTGTGCGAGGTGCAATGTGTCTGATAATGGTCAAGTAGTATGGACAAGTAATCCCCCTCAGAATGTTACATTTGGAACATTGTATTTTGTAGGGCTATCGCATCAATCTACATTTATTCGCCGCTCTTTATTTGATAGCGTTGGTATGTACGATGAGACATACAGATACAACGCCGATACGGAGTTTTGGTATCGTGCGATAATCATTCATAATGCAACTACGCAATGTGTTGATGTGATAACTACGGACTATAATTTAGATGGTGTATCTGCCACGCACAAAAATGATTTGTCATTCAAAGAGGAACATCGGCGTATTAAATCTAATCCGTTGTTTGCTAAATTTATTCCTGATTACGAACAATGGCGTTGTGAAAAATCTGTTGTCAACGAATATGTATGGATAAATTCATATCCGGTTCTGCGTAGGTTATTACATTTGATACATCGTATAACTAAATAGAAACAGGTTTACTATGAAACAATCATCTCCCAAGTGGGCAGAGGCTTATGCTCAACTCATTGCACTAATGCAGAAGTATGAAACTCAAACTCCTTCAGTAGAGGAGTTGGATTGTGTGATGGAACTAATTAAAGTTGCAATGAAAGACGATGTGGATAACCGTGAAGATGTACCCGATAAATCACTTGCCAAAGGCTCAATTGATGCTTTTTGTGACCTTACAAAGCATATTATAAAAAATGGCTGACAACGCAAGTTTTAATAGCAATGCACATCCTTTTTATCACACATTATGCCGGTTTCTATGGTGCCAACAAATCGATGTTGACACTTATCTCTTTGCTGCGTGAGCGTTACAATGTAGAGGCAACAGTATTGCTCCCGCATAGCGGGGTAATGTGTGAGATGCTTGAAAAGAATAGGATACCTTATGTGGTATCGCACTACTATTGGTGGGTAAATGATAATCATGGCATATTCCAAAAAATACTCAACAAACGCAAGCAACTGCTCAACTATTGGCGGATAAAACATATTCTTTCTGCATTAGGAGAACAACATTTTGATTTGGTGTATTCCAATTCAGTTACTGTCGATATCGGGCTTTTTATTGCGGAGCGTTTGCATATTCCCCATATATGGCATTTCCGTGAGAGTCTTGTGCAGTTTCGTTTGTCTTTGTCTTTGTCTTTGTCTTTGTCTTTGTCTTTGTTGCGCAAATCGGTGAATAGTGCGTATATCTTGATTTCGCACTATATGATGGATTACTATCGACCTTATCTGCCTGCGGATAGGATGTATTGTGTCTACAATGGCGTATCATTGCCATGTGGTGTGAACAGGGGGCAACCGAATCGATTATTCAACCATCTGAAAGTAGTATGTATCGGCGTGCTGTGCGAGCAGAAAAATCAAATGGAACTGCTAATGGCTCAGTCCGTCTTGCAACAGCGAGGAATTGTTATTGAGACATTCTTTGTAGGCTCAGCTAAGGCAGAGTACTATGAGCAGATGTGCCAATATATACAGCAACATAACCTAATCTCCAATGCCCATATCTTGGGGCATAGCGATGATGTGTACGCTATTATGCAGGATATGAATGTAGGTGTTGTTTGTGCGCACGACGAAGCATTCGGGCGAGTAACTATCGAGGAGATGCTGATGCGTATGCCGGTGGTGGCAAGCGATTCCGGTGCAAATACCGAGTTGGTGCGGCATGGCATTGACGGCTATATCTATCCGCTTGGTGCCGTTGATAAGTTGGCAGATGCATTGCAATGCTATGTGCAAACGCCTCAGTTGTTACAGACGCATGGTGACAGCGCATATCATTATGCTTTAGAACACTTTTCGGCAGAGCAAAATGCCAACAGTATATATCAGTTAATTAAGAATATCAAATAGATATGTGTGGAATATCATCAGTTTATCGTTATACTTGCACGACTCAAGACGATGTGCGGCGTATTCAGGCAATGAATAACTCTATGCACTATCGCGGGCCGGATGACGAGGGGGTATGGCAAGACCAACACTATGTAGCAGGGCAAGTGCGGCTTTCAATCATAGGATTAGAAAAAGGCAAACAACCTCTATTCAATGAAGATAAGTCGCTTGTGTTGATTTGCAATGGTGAGATTTACAACTATATAGAACTCAAACGACAACTTTCGGCTAAGGGACACCAATTTATGTCGGAGAGCGATTCTGAAACCATCATCCATCTCTACGAGGAGTATGGTACAGATTGCTTGCGATACTTGCGTGGGATGTTTGCTTTCTGTTTGTACAATACTAAGACTTGCGAGGTATTTGCGGCTCGGGATAGAATGGGGGAAAAGACATTGTACTACGCGGAAATACCTTGTGGAGTGGTTTTTTCTACGGAACTAAAAGCCATCTTACAGCAGTATATAGACCAACCGCAGTTGGATATTCGGCAATTAGTGGCTCCCATTCGATATACGGGACCTATTGACAACGAAAATACCTACATACGGCAAATCAAGCGATTGGAAAATGGTGAGTACCTATTGGTGAATACGCAAGGTTGTCGTCGTTATCGTTATTGGGACAGGCATTTGCTGCGTAATAAACTACTATACGATATCTCTTTTGATGAGGCTAAAAAACAAACAGAGACACTATTGCGTGAATCGGTGGAACTATGTCTGCGGAGCGATGTGCCGGTGGCAGTTATGTTGAGCGGTGGAATCGATTCCAGTTTGGTAGCAAAATTTGCGAAGGATAGCGGGCATGAAGTACATACCATTACTGCCGGCTACAAAGGGGCTTATGACTGCGATGAACGAGATGTGGCAAAGCGTTTTGCCAAGGAGCAGGGATTTATCTATCATGAGATAGAGTTGGATGAAAATGATTTTAGAGACTGCTTTGACGAGTTTACGCAATATATAGACGAACCTATCACGGATGCTGCGGCATTAGCACAGTGGGCATTGTACAAGAAAGTGCGTGCGCTTGGCTTTAAGGTGCTGTTAGGCGGAATGGGAGGTGATGAGATTTTCTATGGCTACCCGTATTGGAATTATTTAGGAGAATCGTATGCTATGCGCCGCAAGCATGAGTCGTTATTCCCCATCAAACAACATAAGGCGGAATACATACATTTCTTGGCACATAATTGGCGTAAGATACTGTATGCCAATCACCCCTACGAAATCAATGATAAGTCGCTGTGCTATTGGATGCGTGATGACTACTATCGTTTTGCTAAAGATGCAGTATGTTCCTTCGCCGGAGAGACTTTTTTGCTTCGTGATGTGAATTTGAATATGCCGTTTCCCAATGTACCTTTGGGGCAAGAGATAGATGGTATATATGATTTTCAAATAGATAGCATCATGATGCGTGCTTATCTCTACTTATCTGATAGAGAAGGAATGGGAAATTCCTTGGAGATACGCAGTCCGTTGATAGATTACCAATTGGTGGAGTATGTCTCGGCTTTGCCTATGGGTATTAAATATAGGCACAACTGTCCGAAGTATTTCCTGAAGGAGGTACTGCGTGGTATCATTCCGGATTATATACTGTTTGCTCGTAAGCGTGGTTTTACGCCTCCGACTCCTTTTATAGCCGATGTCGTGAACCATTATCAATACCGGTTTTTTAACGCTTCGTATAAGTTCTATAATTCAGTATTGGCAGATAGGCTTTGCTCGCTGCTCTTAAAATAATGTGTTTATGTCGCTAGCCCCGATAGTTCTATTTGTGTATAATCGTCCGGAACACACGCGCCGGACACTATCCGCTTTGAAGCGAAATAATCTTGCTTCCGAGAGTGTGTTGCATATCTTTGCAGATGGTATAAAAACCGACGCTTCAGACGAGCAGCGAGAGCGTGTGGAGGCTGTTCGCACCGTGATACATTCCGAGCAATGGTGTGGGGAGGTAATCATACATGAAGCAGCAGAGAACAAGGGATTATATCAGTCGGTACGGCAAGGCGTGACGGAGATAATTGAGCAGTATGGGAAAGTGATAGTAATGGAAGATGATTTGCAGACATCTCCTGCCTTTCTTTCATATATGAACAAGGCTTTGGACTTTTATGCAGAGCGCAAATCGGTGTTTTCTGTCAGTGGCTATAATTATCCTGCCACTCGGATGTCTTTCCCGACGGATTATGGTTATGATACCTTTGTGTGCCTGCGCAACTCGTCTTGGGGGTGGGCTACATGGCAAGACCGTTGGGCGCAAATCGATTGGGATGTGGATGCTTACCAAACAATAAAAACAACTCCTGCTATGCGAGCAGCGTTGAATAGGATGGGGGATGACGAGTTTGATTTGCTTCTGCAACGAATGGAGTATGGCTTGAATATCTGGTCTATTCAATTTACAATAGCTCATTTTGTGAATCACGCAGTTGCCATTTATCCTGTGCATTCGTATGTCCATAACATGGGTAATGATGGTTCCGGCGAAAATTGTAGTGCTACCCACTCGTTGGATAATGTGATATTATCCACCAATATGACCCCTAAATTTATAGACATATTGTATGAAGATAGTCGTATTATCAATGCCTTTTACAATGTAAATTGCCGCACCCATCGTCCACTATGGCAAAGGGTTATAAATGTGATTGCTCGAAAATTTGGCAGGAAAGCACCCTTTATTATTAAGAAAAAGATATACGAATAGACTACATATAACGAATAGTAAGATGGTTTATAATAATGTTTTGTCATCTTTTGCGACATTCTCTATTTTGTAAAAAAACAGAGCAAGACCTCAAAAATCTGCTCTGTCTATAAATGCAAACTAATTATTTGCCAGAATCATTTTGATTATATTTTGGACGATTTCCATTGTGGTTCTGCTTGTATGTTTGTATACGCTCTGTCTCCCATGCTTCGGCGGTCGTACGAGAGACTTTAGGACCAACAATTACCATATTTCCAAACTCTTTATCAGTAGAATGTTCCTGAGCGCGTCTCTTTGGATCGTTAGTGATTCCTACATAAACAACTTTATTTCCATCGTGAAGTTCATATCGTACCGTATCTCTTTCTGTCATTATCAACACCTCTTTTCTTTTTTGTCTTATTATAATGTCCAATTTATTGATAGGTAGAATTGATTTATTCTTTTGTTTTGGTAGTCTTGCGATACATATAAACAATAGTAGAGTCTTCTGTCCCATTTCCAATCTGCTCCCCTGTATCAATGGTGGTATCTTGAGTGAATAGGTAGTGTGTTGCCGGGACTTTTGCGTATAATTTGTGCATAATAGGAAAAAGTGTAAAAATAGACAATGATGTTTGTGTGCACCGAAAATAATTTGTAATTTTGCAATCGGTTAGATAAAACGAAACAATGGTTTGTTTACAAGCAAGATTGTATTCGGTAATGCGGTTGAGATAGGATGTTTTTTTGTTGTTAAATTGGTTATATTATGGTGGAGATGAATGCCGGTATATTGAGAAGTAGTCGCGCAGATGTTGTGAAACGCTGCGCCAGTTTGTGTTTGTTGGGATGTATTTTGATTTATCCCAATATCGTTTACGCATGTGCAAACAGTGCGGGTATAAGTTATATATTGACAAGCATGGTGTATGCATTACCATTGGTTGCGTTAGTAGGTATATGCCGTCACAGATGGGTGTATTCCGTGTTGGTTGTCTTGCTGACGATACTCTCTATTATTGACCTTACGATGGTGGATCTTTATCAATCTTATTTGTTGCCCGGGGCTATCATATCAACCATCAAAACCAATCCGCAAGAAGCGCAAGAGTTTTATAGTACGAATCTCAAGGAGGTAGTGCATTGGTTGCCGTTGGTTGGGCTGTGTGTGGTTGCGTGCCTAATGTATCGTAAGACCGGTTTTACCCGTCAGCGTATTGCGGCAATGCTGACTGCGTTGCTATTGCCGGTAGGGTTTGTGTCTGCCAAAGTGGTGGTATCGTATCATTCTGTCTTGACATTGCGCTATTTTGTAGATAATCGTATCTTAAACAGACCGCCATACAATGTATTTTTTCAGTCGGTTAATACGGCTAAAGAACTGCATAAGCGTGCTGCAATAGCGTCTGCCAAAGACACTGATTTCGGTGCTTCTCGTATTACCCCCCCCATGCGCGAAGTATATATACTTGCCATAGGAGAATCTCTTCGCTATGACAACCTATCTCTAAACAAGCAATACAACCATTCCACTACTCCGAGGTTGGAACAGAAAGAACACTTGTTGCTCTTTGATAACTATTATTCACAGGGATGCTTGACGATGTTGTCCGTACCGATGTTACTCACTCGTGCCACCCCGCAAGACTTTGACCTTAATTTTGCGGAACGCTCCGTGATAGAACCCTTTAGAGAATGTGGGTTTAAGACTTTTACGATAGTAAACAGTACGAACCTGCTTGCATTGGAGACCTACTTATCCGATGGGGCAGACTCGCTGATAGTGGTGCCAAACATTGTGCAGGACGATAGCATCTTGTCGGGAGATAAGACAATGGTGCATATTGTGGATTCGTTGGTGCAACAACACGACAAGTTGTTCATCGTAATGCAATTTCTTGGCAATCACAGTTTCTATACCAACTACACGCGGGAGTTTGATGTGTATCGCCCGAATGCCAACAGTTGCACGGCTGAAGAGCGCGTGGGTAATGACAGCCTTTACATAAATGCATACGATAATAGCATTCTCTATACCGATTATATTTTGTCTTCTATCATCGATGCCATTGATAAGCCTAATACATCATCGGCCTTTGTATTTGTGTCAGACCACGGCGAAAACATAACGGCTACCGGCGGCGGACACGGAGGCAATTGCTCACCGACAAAAACTGAATATCATGTACCATTCATCTTTTGGTGGTCGGACAGTTATGCGGATATCTATTCGGATAAAGTAGAACGAGCGTATAGTCGCAAAACGGCAAAACTGAATGGTGATTGTATATTCTATTCGCTATGTGATATGGCGGGTATTACGCTTGATTCGGCATACGCAAAGCCGGAGTGGAGCGTGTTTTCAAGCACATTCGAGGAACATCCGCGTCTGATTCTGGTGCCTGACGGCGTAAGTTGTATCTCTGCGGATTAACGGGTAGGAGAACCTATAATAACATAGTCATCTTGTGATCTCGTAGAAATAGAACAATAACTTGTGCATTTGAAAGAAAAGCAGTACCTTTGCAGGCGGAATGGTACTAACAAACGATATACAACACTATTATCCTATTACTACCAACTAATGATGCTTTCTTATGATACCATTATCTATTATTACTATCAATCGCAATGATGCGGAGGGGCTGAGACGCACAATAAAGAGTGTGGCGGAGCAGGTACCGGGCGATACACTCGTGGGTGCGTCGGCAGGTACACTATGGGAGCATATTATTATCGACGGAGCATCTACGGATGCGTCGGTGGGTGTTATTGAGCAATATGCCTCAGAGGCTAAAATACGGGGTAGGGTAGTGCGGTGGATTTCTGAGCCCGATAAAGGTATCTACCATGCGATGAACAAAGGCATTCGGATGGCGCAAGGGGAGTATATACAAATACTGAACGCAGGGGATTGTTTGGCGGCAACGGATGTAACGAAACGCATGTTATATGCATTGTATCGCAATACTCAAAGTTCTGAGCAAAAGACTGCAACGCAAAGCGCAGATATGCCTGATATTCTCTATGGCAATATGCTGAAGGTGGATGGCAAGGGGAAACTTATCGGCAAAAGCGGCTATACGGAGTACTCCCTGCGGCAGTTCTACTCCTCAACACTCAATCACGATTGCGCCTATATCCGCCGTGCACTCTTCGATGACGACCACTATGGGCTCTACGACGAGAACCTGCGTATCGTCAGCGATTGGAAATGGTATTTGCAAGCCATCGGATTAGGGAAGGTCCGCCCCGTGTATGCGGATATAGATGTAACGATTTTTGACGGCGGGGGTATCAGCGAGACCAATCTTCCGCTGCGTGCGCAGGAACGCCGCCTCGTGCTCGAAGAGGTGCTGCCACCGGCTGTGTTGTGGGACTATGACCACCATGCTTTTGATATGGAACAGATGAACCGGCTGCGTCGCCACCACCTCTATCCGTTGGTGTACTTTATGGAAAGGGTGCTGTTTAAGTTGGAGAAATGGGGATGGTTATGAACATTAATTTTTCCTTTGAAGATATAATTGACCCATTAATTTTTTCTTTTGGGACGTTAATTGGCGTGTAATTGGACGTTAATTTTTCCTTTGACCATATAATTGCCATGTAATTGAACCATTTTTTTCTTTATCCAAATATAGACAAAAATGGATTGGTGAGGAACCGAAAGAAACAAAGTATGACTGATACTATCATAGAAACGAAAAAAGGATTGAAATACATAAAATACCCCATAGATGTTTTCCATTATTATCCCGCTATATAACAAGGCGCAATATGTGCGCCGGACAATAGAATCTGTGCTGGCGCAGACATATACGGACTACGAGTGTATCATCATGGACGATGGTAGCACGGATGGCAGTCGGGCGACCGTGGAAGGTTGGTTGGCAGAGAACAATCCGCGCTGTGGCGGGCGTTTCCGCTTGCTGGGTCAGCCTAATCAAGGCGTGGCTGTGGCGCGTAATAATGCGGTACGGGCAGCATCGGGGGAGTATATCTGTTTTTTGGATGCCGATGATTGGTGGGAACCGACGTTTTTGGAAGAAATGGCCCATTTGATACAAGTCTATCCGAAAGCGGAACTGTATGCCACCAACTATATCTACTACAAAACCGGCAAAACGCACATCGCTCTGAATATCCCAACCGGCTACATAGATTATCCGCAAGTGTATCTGACAAGTGGTGCAATGCCTGTTTGGACGGGGACTGTTGCTATGCCACGCCGCGTGTTCCTCGAGATGGGTGGCTTCCCTGCGGGTGTCCGTTTGGGTGAGGATTTTCTGCTTTGGGCGAGGACAGCGATGCACTATCCGATAGCCTTTCTGAACCGACCGTTGGCGTACTATAACAATGATGTCCCCACTTGTCTCCGTGCTACGCGCCATCTGCATGCGCCGGAGTATCACATGACTTTTCTGTTAGAGACCATCGCTACAGAAGAAAGTCTGAGCACCGAGTGGAAACGCCTTTTTGACTATCTGCGGGTTAATAGTCTGCTGGATTATTGGCTCAGTCCGCAATACCACGATGCCGCAAAAGCGGAACTCGGTAAGGTGGATTGGTCGCAGCAACCGCGCTCCGTGATACGCACCTATCGCACACCGATTTTTCTGCTGCGTGCCAAACGCCGTATCCGACAAATAGGCAGTTGGTGCAAGCAAAGACTCTACAAAATACTCTATACATGACCATCAATTTTCATTCCTTGGGCAACCTGCCGCACGCCAAAGAAATATCCCGTAGCCTTAGTATCGTCCTATTGGGAGTGGGAAAGGGAGTGGAAAAACCAAGCAGATAGTATTGTTTTAATTAAGTTTCTTGCATATATTCCAACTTTTTTGTAACTTTGCGACGTGAAATCTATATAGGTATAAGATATGTCTAGCCCAATCACCGTTACATCGCCCCTTCTTCCGCCTTTAGACGAGTTTATTCCCTACTTGCAACAGATATGGGACAGCCGGTGGATTACAAATAACGGTAATTTTCATCAGCAGTTGGAGCGAGCACTCACCGACTATCTCGGAGTAAAATATCTCTCGCTTTTCACCAATGGAACACTCCCGCTCATCACCGCCTTGCAGGCATTGGATATCGCGGAGGGCGAGGTGATAACCACCCCTTACTCTTTTGTGGCAACAAGCCATTCTATCTGGTGGAACAAACTGAAACCTGTCTTTGTGGATGTACTGCCGGAGAATGGAAATATCGACCCGACGAAGATAGAGGCTGCCATCACAGACCATACGGTGGCTATTATGCCCGTGCATGTCTATGGTTGCCCTTGCGATGTGGAGGCGATAGATGCTATTGCGAAGAAGCATAATCTCAAGGTTATTTACGATGCAGCACATGCGTTTGGCGTAACCTACAAGGGGCGTTCTATCTTGGAGTGGGGTGATGTCAGCACGTTGAGTTTTCACGCCACCAAGGTCTATAACACCATTGAAGGCGGTGCTATGGTGGTGCATAGCGCGGAAATGAAGTACGATGTCGATAACCTGAAGAACTTTGGTTTCCGTGGAGAAACTACGGTCGTCGCTCCGGGAATCAACTCGAAGATGGACGAAGTGCGTGCTGCGTATGGTCTGCTGAATCTCCGGTATGTGGACGCCGCCATTGCTACCAGAAAGCGGGTTGCCGAAAAGTATGTGGACGCCCTCAAAGATGTAAAAGGAATAGAACTATTCCCTTATGAGATAAATCCTACTTTCAAGTGGAACTATGCCTATTTCCCCATTTTGGTTACCGACGAATATCGTATGACTCGTGATGCATTGTATGAGTTTATGAAGACGCAGAATGTATTAGGTCGCCGCTATTTCTATCCGTTGATAACCGACTTCGAGCCCTATACGAACTCGCCGGGTGCTACCAAAGCGAACCTCCCCGTTGCCAATCGTCTCGCCTCGCAAGTCATCTGCCTCCCAATACATCACGCTCTGACGGATGAGGATATTCAGCGTGTGGTAGATATAATGAGAGTACATTGTAACAATAGTTCGTTGTATTTGTAATGGTTTATGAGTTAGATATCATGGATAAGTCGAAAAATATATTGGTTTTGCCGGGTAGTTTGTGGCAAGTCCCTATCGCGAAGAAAATAAAGGCAATGGGGTATAATGTGATAGCGGTTAATCCATATAAGGATTCTCCGGTCTTTGCATATGCTGATATTTCTATTCAATCGGATATTTTTAAGCAAGAGAATTATCTGGAGCAAGTTCGGGAGTTGAAACCGGTGGCGGTGGTATCTGATGAGTGTGATATTGCTACCGAATTAGTTGCAGAGTTAGCGGAGAAATTTGGGGCGCGTTCACAGACTATTCCTATGGCTCAACTCTATACAAATAAGGTGAAGATGAGAGAATTTTTGCGTGAGCATAATCTGCCATATCCTTCATTTCAAATCTGTTATACATTGGAAGATGCTTTAGATTTCTTTCGTGAGTTGAACAAACCAATGGTGATTAAACCGATTGATAGTAATAGCAGTCACGGTGTATTTACAATTCATAACGAAAATGAGTTAAGGTCTCATTTTGATGAGGCACTTTCTTTTTCGCGAACGGATAAGGCTGTGATATGTGAGCAGTATATAGTGGGGACGGAGTTTACCGTAGATGGTATAAAAACGGAGACAGGACATACTTGTTTGGCTATTTCTGAAAAAAAACACTATACTTATAATGAGAATATCGCTTATGAGTTGTTTTTCTCGCACGAAAATCCCAACTATGATTACAATCGCTTACGTGAAATAAATGATAGGTATGTCGAATTGAGCGGGCTTGCTTTTGGTTTGACTCACGCAGAGTATAAGTATGAGGATGGTGAGTTTTATTTGATTGAAATAGGTGCGCGGGGCGGTGGTAATTTAATATCTGCGGATATAGTGCCTTGTATGTCCGGATATGATAATTACGAAGCCTTTATAAAAATGGCATTGGGTGAAGGTGTGCAAAGACAACCACGGGTAGATGAAACATTATGGAGTCGTTGTGCCGTATTGGAGTTTTTTGATGCTCCGGGTAAAGGAGGAATAGTAACACGCATAGAGGGGGAGGATTTTCTTAAAAACAATAGTCAGATATTGTCTTATAAGTTGAATTTCAAAATAGGAGATAGGATTTTACCTGCCAAATCGGACGCAGCGCGTATCGGGTTTTATATAGCCTATGCCGATAATCGCGACGAATTATTGCGTTTGATGGAAGAAATACAAGAAAAAGTGAAATTTATTTACTAAGAATTTATGGAAGATATTAAAAACAAAATTATTGATTACATCCGTCGCAATCGCGTTTGTACGACGGAAGTTGCTGATTGTTTAGGTAAAACAGGAGTATTGGAAAATGTAATGCCTATTAACCGTGGGCATTTCAAAGTTGGTAATGTGAAGTGGGTGTATGCAAATGCGGAATCTAATTGGAATGTGCATGAGCAAATTGTTTCCACACAAGAGGATGATGTGGTGTTCATAGAGGCATTCGATTGTAAGCATCGTGCTATTATTGGTGAATTGGTGAGCAAATATATTCTTTTGTATCGACAAGCGTCTGCCATTATCTGTAATGCAAAGTTTCGTGACGCAGGAGCCTTAATTCGGGAAAATTATCCGATTTGGTGTACCGGTTTCACTCCGGTGGGGTGTTTTAATACAAAACCCGAATGTGATTTGGAGGTATCGGTTAAGAATGAGCATTTGGATAAATACGATGGTGCTATTGCTGTCTGTGACGATTGTGGGGTGGTGATTATACCAAAAGAATTTCATACGGAAGATTTTTATCAGAAACTTGTGAAAATAGAAGAACAGGAAGATATCTGGTTTAGCCGTTTGGACCATTACAAAGAGAATACCTTTGAAATTGTTTGCTTGAAAAAATACCTGACAGAAGATAAATAAAAAATACAAATATATGTCTGAAAGAGATACTAAATATGCCGCTTTTGTCAAACAAGATAAGGAAAATAATCTTGGGCGGTTGGTGAACGCATGTAACGAGTTGAAATATCTGTTGGATAATCCGATTGCCAATAAGGTGTTTGCCGAGCATTATCAAAATGAGATATTAACTTATGCCACATCTTTTTCTCCTTTCTACAAACAATATGAGGGGTTCAAATCTTTGCAAGATTTTCCGATTTTGACAAAAGCAGACTTAAAATTGCATTGGGGGGAAATCGCTGTAAATCAATGCTTTACATGGGGGGGCTGCGCTAAATATACCTCGGGATCTACCGGCACTCCATTCAAAATGATTTTGGATAAATACAAGCATGCACGATGGATAGCGGGGAATAAAGTGTTTCGTGAAAATGTGGGGGTAAAATCGCATGAAAAAACGTATTTTGTGTCGGGTACTATCAGAGATAGACAAATCCCCCAAGAGCGTATGGATAGAGATAATGTGTACTACATTATGATGCCATATATTGACGATGGTGTCTTGTCCAAATTGGTATCCGATATGGTTAATGATGAGGTCCGTACATTAACTGCTATGGCTTCTATTTATGATAAAATAGCAAGATGGATTAGAGATGGAAAAGCACCTGAATGGACGGGAAATCTGATTGCATTATTTTCAGTGTCGGAACCATTGAAGGAATCAACACGAAAAATAGTGTCAGAGTATTTCCGTTGTCCAATATATGTATTCTATGCCAATGAAGAAAATGGAGTACTTGCCGTAGAAGATGGTTCCGGATTGGGATGTCGCGCCAATGATGTGGATTACACATTGGAAGTCCTTAAAATGGATAGGGACGAACCGGCAGAGGACGGCGAAATTGGGCGTTTGGTTATTACGGACTATTTCAACAAGGCTTTTCCTGTTATTCGCTATGAAAACGGAGATTTGGTATCTGTTAAACATTTGCCCGATGGACGGTTGTATATCACGGAAATTTTAGGTCGCTTGGTAGATACGCTGTACACCACAGATGGTAGAATAGTACACTATTTTGATGGTATTTCTTTTATGGAGGAGTTTTTGGATATTCAGCAATTTCAACTCATACAAGAAAGTTATCATCAGTTTACATGGGTGCTTAATACGCAAAATCATATGTATGAAGATAGAATAGTGGATTATTGTAAAAAACTGTTTGGAATGGATAGTGAATGGAGATTTAAATATGTAGATGAGATACCAAAATTACAGAGTGGTAAATCGCGTATGACGGTTTGTCGTATTCCGGAAAAGATGCAGTCTTGATAACATGAATATAACCATTGGTAAGATAACTCCGGAGCGGTTATTGCAACATTATAAGGATTGCAATATGCCTATTGCCGGGGTGGATATGCGGCAACATTCTGAAAAGTTGTGTGCATTGGCAACAATGATTCTCGTCTATACGGCAGATGAGAATCTTGTTGGTCTTTGTGCCTGCTATATGAACGACTACAATACCCAAACCGCCTATATTACCCATATTGCAATATCTTCGGAGTATCGTGGAAAGGGCTATGGAAAACAATTGTTGGAAAAGACAATAGCCATTGCGCAAGAACACGGTTTTCAAAAACTTAATTTAGAAGTTCTTAAAACAAATCTGCCTGCTCTTGCTCTCTATCAATCCCACGATTTTACCATTATCGAAGACCGCAACACCAAGTATTTAATGTCCTTACATCTTGCTGACAAGAGTGGGTGATTAGTGGGTGATTAGTAGGTGATTCCTGATACCTTGCCGTATGAATGTCGAATACACACCTTCGAATACAAATAAATTTGTATTTTTAAGAAAAATTTCGTACCTTTGTAGCCTGTAAAACTTATGTCTTATACGCAGTTCAGTTATGAGCAGAGTAAAACTATCCGACCCCGTAGCGAGTCTTCAAGGTAAAATCTCACAAAAAGGAGAAACTATTTTCCGTTGCAAACAATACCGTGACGAACGAGGCAATGTCATTGCCACAGGCCCGCAAGAAGCGTATGTCGTAGCCAATCCGCGCGACCGCAAGAAGAATCCGCCCACGCCCGCAGAGCAACGTCATATTGACTTGTTTGCCGAGGCAAGTCGCCGCACAACTATCGAGATAGCCTCCGATTCTCCTCGCCGTGCATATTGGGAACAGCGTTTCCAAGCCCAACTCATGCACCCCGAGCACATCAATCCCGATGACCCCACATCGCCACGCCGCAAAACCTACCACCAACTCAACACCTTCGTCCGCACCACTATCTACAACGAACTTAAGAAAAAGACCGATGATATATCAGTATGAATTGAAATATATCTTTCCGCAAATACCCCCAAATGCTTGTATAAATGAAATAAAATAGTACCTTTGTCGCGTTAATAAACCGGCTTATATAGGGGACTATATTCTAAGTTGCCGCATAAATGATATCAACATAAAAGTAAGCAGAATAATCAACCCCAAAGTAGTGTAATAGAAGTATAATTATGGAGCAAAATAACACTCAACCCCTCGTCGCCATCAAGTGCTTTGTGTACAATCATGAGCCGTATTTGCGTGATTGTCTTGAAGGCTTTGTGATACAGCAAACCGAATTTCCTTTCGTGGCTATCGTCCACGATGATGCCTCAACGGACAAATCCGCCGACATCATCCGTGAGTATGCAACAAAGTACCCCAACATCATAAAACCCATCTACGAAACGGAGAACCAGTACTCTAAATCGGACGGCTCTCTCGGTCGTGTAATGAATTCCGCCATTGATGCCACGGGTGCCAAATACGTTGCCATGTGTGAAGGCGATGACTATTGGACCGACCCCCGCAAACTTCAAAAGCAAGTTGATTTCCTCGAAACCCATCCCGACTACTCTATGGTTTGTGGAAGATATGTTCGATATTGGCAGAACTATGGTAAGTTTGATATCAATGATAATTTTTCTTTCTTATTCCCTCACAATGAGCCAATTGCAGATTTTACCTTAGAAGCCTTTCCTTGGATACCACAAGTATTGACCGTAATGTATAGATGTTCCCTTGTAGAGACACTAAATCATACATTTTATAGAAAACTAAAATATCATTATGATGTACCTTGGTTGTATGCAGTAATGCGTAGTGCTAAAATAGCCATTTTTAATCAGGTCATGGGAATTTATAGAAAACATGACGGAGGTATATATTCCAGTTTGACGGGCTGTAAAGGTACACAAAAGATGGTTGATACATACTGTGATATATATAGAAATGACCCTACGGAACAAATTAGGGAACTGCTTGAGTATTCATTATGGCAGTATGGATATCAATATGTAAAATACGAAAATAGGTTAGACATTCACACGGTTATATCTACTTACAAACTATATAGAGATGTATCAACATCTAACAAACGATATAAGTATTGTTTGAGGCTTGTGCGTGCCTACACACTGAGAATTATCAAACGACCATATTTACATCCGCAGTCTATTGTGCCGAAATTATCAGACTTAAAGGATACTATATAATAAGTATATGGAGGGAAAGATTATCGAAATAATGTCCTTATTGCTACATCCGAGACGATTTTGGCATCTGAAATCATTGTGGTATGATTTGTATGTAGCAAACAAAAACGGAAATAAGGTGTATATTGCCGATAGTGCGGATTGTTTTGCAGTACATATTCAATGCATAGGTAAAGGTAATCGGGTAATTTTGCGAAAAGGTTGTTTCCACGGGGTTGATATCTTATGCCATGGTAATAATGGTACAATAGAAATAGAAGAAGGGGTAGTGATTAATGCGTTTCCAAATAGGCGGACTACCCTTTCCGTAATTGGAGAAACGGCACTCACCATAGGAACAAATTGTTTAATTTCGGATTCGGTTACTATGCAAACTTCTGACTACCATAAGGTGTATGATACAAAATCTGGAATTTTACAAAATCCGGATGCAAATATATGTATTGGGCATAATTGTTGGATAGGGAATAGAGTTACCATCAACAAAGGAGTTGTCATATCGCCCCATTGTGTTGTCGGAAACTGTAGTGTATTAACTAAAGTTTTTGATGAATCTAATGTTGTCATAGCGGGAAATCCTGCGCAAATAAAGAAAAGAAATATCAGATGGAGTTATTAATAGTCTAATTATGATACCTAAGATAATTCATTATTGTTGGTATGGTTGTCAGCCGTTACCTCATGAAGTAGAAACTTGCATCGCTTCGTGGCGCAAGTTCTGTCCCGATTATACTATCAAGCGTTGGGATGAAACCAACTCGCCTATGGATAAACCTTGGATGAAACAGGCATTCAAACATCGTAAATGGGCATTTATGGCAGACTATTGTCGTTTCTATGCTTTGTATAAAGAAGGTGGAATCTATATGGATACGGATATGTTGCTTAAACAGGGATTAGATATCTTTCTCAATGATTCTTTCTTTATGGGCGAACAAGATGCCCTTAGTATTGCAGCAGGTATTATTGGGGCGGAACAAAGACATCCGTATCTTAAACATATCTTGGATTATTATGATTCAATTTCGTTTGATGTGGTCAGTCCACCAATCATCACGCATATTCTTACTGCATTGTTGGAGAAAGACGGCTATGTGTATGAAGATAAGTTGCAGCGTCTCTCCAATGGTATTGTGTTGTATCCGACAGAGTATTTCTATCCTATTCATTATACAAAACCGTTTGAATTTGATGATATAGATAGATATTGCACCCATGATACCTATGGTGTACACCTATGGAATAAATCGTGGTCTTCTGAATTTGACTTGTTGGAGAAGAGGCAATACAAAGAAGGTTTCAAAATGATGTTTGGTCATATACGTTCTACACCTTTACTTCCATTTAAGTACTATAAAAAGGCTGTTAAATACATTTTACGTTTTTTATTTTGCCTATGAAGATACCTCTCCTCATCGTTATGCTCCCGGTTCGCAATGAAGCATGGGTTTTGCACGCTTTCTTGCGTGCGACTTCGCTGTGGGCAGACTATATCATTGTTGCCGACCAAATGTCCACAGATGGTAGTCGTGCCATTTATCCTCAATATGAAAAAGTTATCCTTATTGACAATAAAAACCCCAATTTTAATGAGGCGGAACGACAAACAATGTTGGTGGCTAAAGCACGTGAAGTGGCTGCGGGGCGAGATTGTATTCTTTTCGGTTTGGATGCAGATGAGATATTGCAAGCGGATTGGCAGACAACTAACGACGGAAAACATATTTTGAATTCCGTTCCAGGCGATGTATTTTGGTTTAAGTGGGCGCAACTCGCTCCTGATAAAAAGCACTATGGTGATTCTGCTTTCTATCCTTGGATGTTTCATGATGATGGTGTGGAGCCGCATGGCAACTATGTGCGCAATATGCATAGTATGCGTATTCCTTATCCA
This sequence comes from uncultured Bacteroidales bacterium, assembly GCA_900542355.1. Classification (GTDB taxonomy): domain Bacteria; phylum Bacteroidota; class Bacteroidia; order Bacteroidales; family Paludibacteraceae; genus Colicola. The sequence goes on from UQNE01000003.1 coordinate 107,366, forward strand.
ATAGGTGAAAAACAAATGTATTATGTCAATGATTTTCGTGTTCTCCATTGTGGTCTATTAGATGCCGAACGCATTGCGGCAAAAAATCGTTTTTACCAATTTGTAGATTGGGAACTGAATCATCGTAATCCGATTGCATTATCGCGTTCTTATGCCGCCCATTGCAAGAGTTGCCAAACCTATGATACTCGGTTTATGCTCACGGATAATATGTTTGCTTTCCCTTTTGACTTCTGGGATAGTATAGAGATTGGTGCCACACATACATGGTTTGACGATTACGTTGCCGAGCGTCTCTCGCGTTATCCGAAATCCGTCCTGCGCAAGTTGGATATTTGGGACGAAGATTTTGTAAAATACTATCACTTGCAAGACCCTCGCCGTAAATTAGACCGTCTTATCCATACTTATTTGCATCGGACTAATCCCAATAAGCACACTATGCCCATTCGTATGTTTGATAAAATTCTTCGTATGGTGTATAAGTGAGACTTCATAGTGTCTATATTGATAAAAGCAATATAAGATGATTTAGTGATACGATAATATATGAAAGTTGCTTATCTTTTAGGTTCGCTCAATCGGGGCGGCACAGAGACATTGCTTTTAGATGTGTTTCGTAGCGCAGATAAGGCACCGTTCTCGTTTGTGGGGATTCATAGGAAGGGGGGGGCATATCGCGATGATTTCTATGCCACCCAACCTGTGTTTTTGCAGTGCGCACCTATGCACCACAACATCTTGTCTTACATCAGACGCCTGCGTAACTGCTTGCAAGAGCAACAGGTAACCATCGTACACGCACAGCAGCATATCGATGCTTTGTATGCCAAGTTGGCAACATGGGGGACAGGTATCAAAGTGGTAGAGACATTCCATGGATATGACTATGGCACTACCTGTTGGGAGAAGATACTGATTCAACTCAGCATACGTTGGAGCGATGCCGTGTGCTTTGTGAGTAATGCGCAACGGCAGTATTATTTGCGCCACTACACATTTGGCAATCAAGAAAAGACGCATGTCATATACAATGGTATAGACTTTTCCAAATTGGATGTTGTATCGGGACCACTTTGTGATTTGCCATCAAAAATCGCCCCCGCTTCGCGGGGAATGAAATTGGCAATGGTGGGGAACTTTGTGCGCGTCCGCGCACAAAGTTCGTTGTGTCAATTCCTGCTTCGTTTGGCGCAAGAGCATATTCCGTATGACTTCTATTTTGTAGGCAAATGTGATGAGAAAGAACCGTGGCGTTATGACCAATGTGTGCAATTCTGCCAAGATAACCATCTGGATATGGTTCATTTTTTGGGTAGCAGGAGCGATGTCCCGCAGATATTGCAACAATTGGATGCCTTTGTCTATGCCACCGACCATGATACCTTTGGCATAGCCGTAGTGGAGGCAATGGCGGCGGGAGTGCCCATGTTGGTGAACGACCACGAGGTGATGAAAGAGGTAACGCACAACGGAGAATGGGCCACACTGTATCGCACGGGCGATATGGAAGACTTGTGGCAACACTTCAGCACGATGGCGCAAGACCCGGAGAGCGCAAAGCGGAAAGCCGAGGCAAATGCGCAGGTCGTAAGGCAACAGTATAGCATTGCACACCATTTGCAGCAACTATACGATGTGTACAAGACGCTATAAAAAGGTACAGGGCAATCACATACACCATTTGAACAATCATTTTTAGGACACCACAATACGATGTGAGTATTATCGGCCTATGGTCGGGTTTGCTTAATCACCGCATAATCACCGCATAATCACCGCATAATCACCCCATAACAACCCGATATAGTCTCGATATGGTCTCGAGAAAGGTGCGGTAAAGAAATGGTGGCGTGTGCGAATAAAATGCGCCGTTTTGTGCGGCGGTCGCAATAAATGTGCAGAACTATTGCATATTTGCCTAAAAAACACTATCTTTGTGCGCTGAAAGAAATGCAGTATAAGTCGATACCGAATAAGATGCCCTTGGCGTTTGTGCCACGGAGCATAACGAATACAGCCATGCTGACATATATGTTGGCATTGCTAGTGTGCAATGGGGTCTATATGCAGTATGCGCTGACTTGGTATTGGTGGTTGTTTGGTGCGGTGGAGGTATGCGGGTTCTTCTATTTTTCTAACTATTGTACGAAGACATGGGCGCGGCTCTCGCCTAAAACATTTGCAAAGCGGCTGTTCGGCACAGCCTTGGTGATACGCGTGGTGTATGTGCTGTTCTCCTATTGGTTCTATATTACGATGACCGGGTCTCCGTTTGAGTTCGACCCCGGTGATGTGGGGTTTTACAATGAGATGGGGCGATATGGGGCGAGCCTCTTGCGGGAAGGCAATTGGAACCTGTTGCCCGCTTTTGTGAAGTATTCAGGTGCAGCCTATTCGGATATGGGATACCCGTTGTACTTGTCTTTTGTGTATTGGTTGACGGGGGACAGCATACTAATGGCGCGTCTTATCAAGGCAATATGGAGCGCATGGACGGCATTGCTGATATACAAGTTGGCAGCGCGTAACTTCGGCGAGAGTATGGCACGCATGGCCGGGGTGATGTGTATGCTGATGCCGAACTTGATATTCTATTGCGGTATACACCTGAAAGAGGTGGAGATGGTATTCTTAGCCGTATTGTTTGCTGAGCGGGCGGACTATATTTTGCGCAAAGGCAAACTGACTTTTGGACCAACGGCAGGACTGATGCTGATAGCCGGGGTATTGTTTATGTTCCGTACCGCTTTAGCGGCGGTGTTGATACTGGCTTTTCTGTGTGCGCTGCTGCTCAGTAGTGACCGTGTAGTGGGGTGGGGCAGGCGCATACTGCTGATTGGTATTGCATCGGTGTTCGTGGGGGCGATGATGCTGAATAACACCGGTTTTGGTAACGATGTGCGCGAGATTTGGAAGACGGGAGCATCGGAGCAGAAAGGCAATATGGCATGGCGTTCGCAGCGAAAAGATGCCACAGGTACAACGCAGAAATTTGCCAAGTATGCAGGGGCGACGGTGTTCGCTCCGATGATCTTTACGATACCTTTCCCGACGATGACAGAGACACCCGGGCAGGAGAATCAAAAGATGATACACGGCGGTAACTTTGTGAAGAATATCACCTCATTCTTCACCATATTGTCGATGTTTATTTTGCTATTCAGCGGCGATTGGCGCAAACATGTGCTGCCGATAGCCATCTTGTGCGGTTATTTGGTGGTGCTGGTGTTCTCCAACTTCGCCCAATCGGAGCGTTTCCACTTGCCGACTGTGCCATTTGCCATGATGTTTGCCGCCTACGGGATATCGTATATGCGCAATCCGAAATATAAGAGGTGGTTTCAAATATGGTGTGTGGTGATGTTTGTTGCCGCTATCGCTTGGAACTGGTTTAAACTCGCCGGACGCGGGATGATATAGGGGCGTTTGTGCGGAGTGATTTACTTGGTTTGAGAAAAATACGCAATATATAAAACATGAAAACAGCGTTAATCACAGGTGTTACGGGGCAGGACGGGTCGTATCTGAGCGAGTTCCTGCTAGAGAAAGGGTATGATGTGCATGGTATCATACGCCGCAGTTCGGTGGATTACAGAGAGCGTATTGCCCACCTCGAGGGGAAACCGCATTTCCACTTGCACTATGGCGATATGTCCGACTCGATGGGACTGATACAGGTCATCGGCAAGGTGCGTCCCGATGAGATATACAACCTTGCCGCACAATCGCATGTGCAGGTTAGTTTCGATTCGCCGGAGTTCACCGCCGACATCGATGCCACGGGTGTGCTGCGTGTATTGGAGGCAGTGCGTGCTTGCGGATTGGCAGGCAGTTGCCGTATCTACCAAGCGTCCACCTCGGAGTTGTATGGCAAGGTGGAGGAGGTGCCGCAGAATGAGAATACGCCTTTCCACCCCTATTCGCCCTATGCTGTGGCGAAACTTTATGGCTATTGGATTGTCAAGGAGTACCGCGAGGCATATAATATGTTTTGCTGCTCGGGGATATTGTTCAACCACGAGTCGGAGCGGCGCGGGGAGACCTTCGTAACGCGTAAGATAACGCTTGCGGCAGCGCGTATTGCGCAGGGCAAGCAGGAGCGGCTCTACCTTGGTAACCTGTCGTCGTTGCGCGATTGGGGGTATGCCAAGGACTATGTGGAGTGTATGTGGCTGATTCTCCAGCACCACCAGCCGGAGGACTTTGTCATCGCTACGGGCGTGCAACACTCGGTGCGTGAGTTCTGCGATTTGGCATTCCGCGAGGTGGGTATCACCCTGCGTTTTGAGGGCGAGGGGCAGGATGAGAAAGGTATCTGCGTGGCAGGACCGGCGCACTTGGTTGGCAAGACGATAGTGGAGGTGTCGCCCGATTTCTACCGCCCGACCGATGTGGTGAACCTCTGGGGCGACCCGACGAAAGCCAAGGCAGAGTTGGGGTGGAATCCGAATAAGACGACCTTTGAGGAACTGGTGCGCCTGATGGCGCGGTCGGATATGAAGAAAGTGGCAGTTGACCACGCTGCCGAGCAAGCACGAACCAACCTCGCCGAGTATCTTGAGAAGGGAATTGTGAAGTAGGACACGAGTGTTTTTTATGTTCCGAATGCAGCGAATGTAGAGAATATGTTTTTATGTCCCGAATGCAGCGAATGTAGAGAATATGTTTTTTATGTCCCGAATGGAACGAATGTAATTATTGAAAGACTATGGCGTATTTATATCCTATGGAGTCTAAGGTGTTAATGCGAATCGCGATCCAATTACATAATGAATTGGGGCGTGGATTCAAAGAAAAAGTGTATCAAGATGCTTTTGAAGTGTTGCTCAAAGAGAATAAAATTCCATACGAGCGCGAAAAGCATATTTCGATGATATTTCACGGCGAAAAATTGGAACATGATTTCTTTTATGATTTTCTCTGCTACGGGAAGATTGGAGTAGAACTGAAAGCATTGAACGAACTATTGGGCGAACATGAGTCTCAAATCATAAATTATTTGCATGTGAGTGAGCAGCAATTAGGATTGTTACTGAATTTCGGGAGGGATAAACTGGAATATAAGTGGTTTCCCAATCGTCCTAACTATGGTAGGCAAGAGGAAAATCGAACATTCTCTACATTCGGGACAAATAAAAGTCTTTAACTGCTTGGGGTGTGCAAAATTTGCACATACCAAGACTGTGAAAGTGGCGGTGAATCTGATAAATCAAGATAATCAATAACTAAATGAAAGTCAGCATTTTTGAGGAGCAAATAGACCCGGTGATTCTTCGTCGCGGAAAGGAGTATTGGAAAGAGGGGAGAGTGGAGATGGCAGTGGCGAAAGATAACTATTATCGTGCTGTCGTCCATGGAACGCTAGATTATACAACCATAGTGGAAACCAAAGAAGATGAGGTTGTATCCACCAGTTGCAATTGCCCTTATGGAGATGACTGTAAGCATGTAGCGGCCTTGTTGTACGAGATACGCAACAGACGCCAAAACTCGGGACAGACGACCGTTGTACAAGAAAGCAAGACTTCTACTAAGCCTGTCAAAAAGAACAATAAACCATCTATGACCGAGAAAATTAGTTTTCAAGGTACTGAGATGACGGAGAAAGAGTTGTTCTATCTTTGCTATTTGGCTTATGCTAACTATGCGTATAAGGATCTTCATGGTAAGGTTTCTCTTCCCGATTATGATTTTCATTTTGCATACATAGAAGAGGGTAGGTTTATTAGCCATCTGAAGCGAACCGGGTGGGTAGATGAGGATTTTGGCGAGTTCTATTATCGGAGATATAACGATGTGGTTGTGGTTGATAAAGTGCTGCTTGTGCTGCGTGAGTTGGTAGAAAATCACACCGATTGGCTGCAATGTTTCAGAGGTATGCCCGACATTCAAACTCCGCTGATAGCATGTGCGCTTCAAATAGCAGAGGTGCTGTCGGGTAAGCGCGAGCATATTGATGACCAATGGCAGCAACCTTTTGAAAATATACGAGATTGTGATCAACTGGTGCATATCTGTTACCCGTTATTAAAAAGCGAAAAGCCTGACCGATTGTGTGTAGCACTGCCCGTATGGATGCAGCCAACGCTCATATTACTATTGTTGCAGAAGGCACTCTTTGATGAAGATATGGCATTGCTCATGAAAGCAGGAAAACTGATAGATGTACTCAAACGCCCCGACACAATATGGTCTTCGGTTTGGCAGACCTATCGAATGCTTATGTTTTATGCCACCGGCACATTGCTACCATTGCCTTCTTCCGATGAGATGGTATATTCTTCTTATTATGTGGAAGCGGTGCAGAGCCTCTATCAAGACCAATTAGACGAGTCGATACAGTTGTTTCAGCAAGGCCTCAAGCAGGCTAAGATGAAGGGCGTTTGGAAAGTTATACCGAACGATGCAATTAGTTGTTTGATGTATGTGATTGCATTGGGACGAAGGCATAGCGATAGTGATATAGAACTCTTGCGCTATATTGCCGGTAAGAGCAAATCTGCGGAAACGAGTTATCTTCGCTCGGTATTTGCCTTGGCGGAGTTTTTCCAATCGTCCACGCAGCCAAAGAATGCCGATTTGCTAAAGAAAGAATCACACGATTCTAGTTGCACTGTTAATCGTTCGATAGCAAGCATTTTGTTGTGTTTTTTTGGACAGAAAGATTCGTATCAACGGAAATTACGAACCCCGCAGTTTGCCATCTTGCAGTGCGAATGGGCTTGCTCTACCCCTAATACAAAGACTAATTTCCCTTACACATCGGCATTGGCAAAAGTGGAGATGCGCCCGGAGTGGGAAGTAGAGTTGGAAGACTTGATTAGAGAATACTCCCCTCGTACCGCTTCGAAGGAAACGACGCAAAGCAACACGCGTTTATGCTATATTGTGCAGGATAACTATAACGATATATGGGAGGTACGCGAACAAAATCGACTAAAAAATGGGAAGTGGGGAAAAGGAAAAAAACTGAGTGCCATACGCTATAACCCACGGTCGAATGTAATGGATGATGTCGATTTGGCTATCTATAAAGCATGGAGCACTACAAGTGAATCGAGGTATAGAGGTTTTCCGTCGCTAGAGTTTATTCTCCCATTTCTGAATGGGACAACGGATAAGTTGTATCGCCAGAAATATCTGGATTTTGAACCTATTGCGGTGCGGGAAGAAAAACTATTTGTATATACTGAGCGTGAAGGCGACAATATCGTATTTAGATATAGTATTGCCGCAACTCGTATAAGGATATATGATAATCTATGGCTCAATGATTCTAATCCCCGCGAGTGGGTCTATTATCCGATGAATGAAAAGTCGCAGGCCTTGTTGCACCGTTTACTCAAACTCGGAAAAGTCCCCTCGAAGGCTGCACCATTGCTCAAAGACCTCTTTGAGGCAATAGGCGGGCAGATAGAAGTGCATTCGGATGTGGGGGGCACTACAACAGATATAGAGCAGGCCAAAGGTCAGACACAACTGACCCTGCGTATCACGCCGCAGGGCGATGACTATCGTTGCGAGGTGTGTGTCTATCCTCTGCCCGGCGGTAAACTTTCGTTTTTCCCGGGTGAAGGTAATATCCCGATATTCTACGATATGCGTGCCGAGGTGCGTGTGTGCGTAACGCGCAGTCTGAGCGGGGAGAAAAGTGCATTGCGAAAACTGAATGCGCTGCTAACGGAACATACACATTGTGAGCGCTTTAAGCAGTCTATGCCGCAACAAGATATTACCTCTGTGGAACTGCTTGACTTGCTGGAGTTGGCAAGCGAGAACGAAAGTCTGTTTGCTATAGAATGGCCGGAGGGCAAACGCTTGAATACTTATCAGGCGAACGCCGATTCGTGGAAGATTGTGGCTCGGCAGCAGGGTGGTTGGTTCGATATAGAGGGGGAGATACCGCTGTCTGATGAGCATATCTTGACTATGGCGCAACTGCTATCGTTGTTGCGTGAGCGTCAGGGCAACTATATCCGCTTGTCGGCAACCGATTATGTACGCTTGAGCGATGGCCTGCGCCGTCAGTTGGAGCGTATCGACTCGGTGGCACAGACCCGCGGAAACAAAGTGGAGGTGCCGGAGTTGGCAATGACTGTATTGGGCAGCGCGTTGCAGGGCGAGATGGATATAGAAGAACCCGAATCGCTTATACAGATGCGCAAGCGTATCCGCGAGAGTGAAAAGGCTAATTTTGCGGTGCCCGATCGTTTGAATGCCACTCTGCGCGACTACCAAGTGGAGGGGTATGAATGGATGATGCGTCTGCTGCATTGGGGCGCAGGGGCTTGCTTGGCAGACGATATGGGTTTGGGTAAGACTGTGCAGACGATAGCCGTGCTGTTGGCTTATGCTGATAGTGGTGCGCAGATGGTGGTGGCTCCGGCTTCGGTGGTAGGCAATTGGCAACGGGAGATAGCGCGGTTCGCTCCTTCGCTCAATACGGTGGTGCTCAACGACCTCTTTGCCGATGGGCGCAAATCGTGTATAGAGCATCTGCAAGCCGGCGACATCTTGATTCTTACTTATGGTCTGCTTGTCTTTGAGCGTGAGTCGCTTACCGAGCGTGCGTGGACGACGATTGTCTTGGATGAGGCGCACACTATTAAAAACAAAGAGACTAAATCGTCGGCAGCGGCGATGCAACTGCATACCGACAATCGCATTATTCTGACGGGTACGCCTATCCAAAACCACTTGGGCGAACTATGGAATCTGATGCAGTTTATCAACCCCGGTTTGCTGGGATCGTATGACCATTTTACGGAGCGTTTTGTCAATCCTATCGTTGCAGGAATGGAGGAACCAAAGTTGCAACTGAAGCGGCTGATTGCTCCGTTCACTTTGCGCCGAACCAAACAAGAGGTAGCGCGTGAGTTGCCCGACAAGACGGAGATTCAAGTGCCTGTTGTGTTGTCGGACGATGAGATGGCGGTCTATGAGGTGCTACGCCGAGAGGCTAAAGAGGAGATAGAGGGTTCTACAACGGTGAGTGTGAGTGTGTTAGCATTGATTACCAAGTTGCGTGAGGCGGCATGTTCTGCGTCGTTGGTGGAGAAAAAGTGGAATGGCGAGTGTAGTAAGTTGGATGCCTTGATGGACAAACTGCAACCGATGGTAGAACAGGGTAATAGGGTGCTGATATTCAGTCAATTTACATCCTTCCTAAAGATGGCAGAAAACAAGATAGAGCAAGCGGGGATAACCGATTTGTTCTATTTAGACGGCAGTACGCCTATCAAAACACGCCAACGAATGGTAGAGGATTTCCAAAAGGGTAAAGGGAGTGTGTTCTTGATTTCGCTCAAAGCGGGCGGATTGGGATTGAACTTGACTGGGGCTAACTATGTGATCCACCTCGACCCATGGTGGAACCCCGCTATTGAGCAACAGGCTACCGACCGGGCGTATCGTATAGGGCAACAACAGAAAGTTACGGTCTATCATCTGATAGCCGAGCATACAATCGAGGAGAAAATCGTGCGTTTGCACCAAACTAAGCAGTCGCTTGCCGACTCGCTGTTAGAGGGAACGAATATGTCGCATAAACTGACGGCGAAAGACCTGCTGGAACTATTGGGCTAATCAATTTGAAAAAATAAGGATTGTTTCTATGGAAAAGAATAGCAAAATCTATGTGGCGGGACACCGAGGAATGGTGGGCAGTGCCATTGTGCGCGAGTTGCAGCGACAGGGCTACAACAATATCATCGTGCGTACACACAAGGAGTTGGACCTCTGTCGTCAGGAGGCGGTGGAGGAGTTTTTTGCTGCGGAGAAACCCGAGTATGTGTTTCTTGCCGCTGCCAAAGTGGGCGGTATCGTAGCGAACCAAAACGCCTTGGCGGATTTCATGTACGACAACATGACCCTCGAGATGAATGTCATCCACTCCGCATGGCAGAACGGCTGCAAGAAACTGGAGTTCTTGGGGTCAAGTTGTATCTATCCGCGTATGGCACCCCAGCCGATGAAGGAGAACTGCCTGCTGACAGGGGCTTTGGAAAAGACCAACGAGGCGTATGCATTGGCGAAGATTTCCGGACTGAAGTACTGCGAGTTCCTCAACCGCCAGTACGGTACGGACTACATCTCCGTTATGCCGACCAATCTGTATGGTCCCAACGACAACTACCACCCGGAGCACTCGCATGTGCTGCCGGCACTGATACGCCGTTTCCACGAGGCGAAAGAGAGTGGGGCGGAGTGCGTGGTTTGCTGGGGCGACGGCTCGCCTTTGCGAGAGTTTCTGTATGTGGACGACTTGGCGAACCTATGCGTGTTCTTGATGAACCATTACTCCGGCAATGAGACAGTCAATGCCGGTACGGGCAAGGAACTGACTATCAAACAACTGACGGAATTGGTGGCCAAAGTAGTCGGCTACAAAGGGCGTATCGAATGGGACACCACTCGTCCGAATGGGACACCGCGTAAGTTGTTGGATGTGTCGAAAGCCAAGTCGCTTGGTTGGACCTACCGCACCGAGTTGGAAGACGGCATCCGCCTTGCCTACGAAGATTTTCTCCACAACCCTATGCGTGCCGAGCGGTAAGTTATGCGAAGATGAAAGTACTCATAGTGGCATCGGATAAGGGAGGGCATTTTACGCCTTTCATCGAGGAGCAGATGGCGGCATTGGCTGCTGTCGGGGTGGAGATATGTCGGTTTGGCGTGCAGCGCAAAGGTGTGGCGGGCTACCTGCGGGAGATTCCGCGCTTGTGCCGAACGATACGCACCGAACGCCCCGATGTGTTGCATGCACACTATGGCTTGAGTGGACTGCTCGCTGCGATAAGTGCCAAGTTGTGCTTTCTGCCAAGCAGACCGCACCATCTGCCTGTCGTAACCACCTACCACGGGAGCGACATCAACGAACCCCGAGTGCTGCGGCTGTCGTGCCTGGCAATGCGTCTGTCGGCGTGGAATATCTTTGTGTCGAAGCGCAATGTGGCAACGGCTACCAATGCTTGTCCTGTCCGCCGCTACTCGCTCATACCTTGTGGTGTGAACCTCACCAATGACCAGTTGCAGACGCGTTCCGAGGCACGCAAACGGCTGACGGACAACCATGTACAATGTACCGTCAGCGATGGTCATACCCGTCGGAAATGTGCTTTCTCTGAGATACAACACACACCCATCGTATTGTTCGCAGGTGCGTTCGATACCCCCGTAAAAGACAGCGAGTTAGCAGAGCAGACCATTCAGTCGTTAGACCTGCCGAATGCTGTATTGGTGGAGTTGCGCGGCTACGATAGGGGCGAGGTGAACAGCCTGATGTGCGCAGCGGATTGCCTGCTGCTGACCAGCAAGCGGGAGGGCAGTCCGCAGGTCATCAAAGAGGCTATGGCGTGTGGTTGCCCGATAGTTTCGGTAGATGTGGGCGATGTGGCAGAACGCATAGAGGGCATCGAGGGGTGCTATGTTGCCAACACACGCGACCCGCACGAGATTGCAAGCCTTGTGGAAAAGGCAATGGCATTCCAAGGCAAGACGCAGGGTAGGCAGCAGATAGACGCAATGGGGTTGGATAATCGGCAAGTAGCGGTGCAAATAGCGCAAATCTATCATAGTGTTGCGACAGAAAACAAATAAAAATGTTCTATATTTCTAGGCCGGATTTATCGAGTTCTTGTCGAGACCTAATCGAGACCTAAGTCTGATTGTATCATTGTCTGACTCGGAAAAATACAACATTTTTCGTCTCTCAAAAAGCAATGAGCAAACAGCGTAGAAACAGAATACTAACCACTCAATAAAAATAAAAGCAATGAATCAACCACAATATACACCCACGAAAAAAGGAGAGCATTGCTCTCCTCTCAGAAACGAAAATTTACTCTTGGTGAACCAGCTGGGGCTCGAACCCAGGACCCCATCCTTAAAAGGGATGTGCTCTACCTGCTGAGCTACTGATTCATGCTTCCTTTCAAAAGCGGGTGCAAAGGTACTGCTTTTTTTTGAACCTTGCAAATAATAAGTGCATTTTCTCGAAAAAAAATAACAAAACAATAGAATATGAACATCTTTAGAACTTATAATCGTCGTAAAACGACGCAAACCAAGGTTGGGGACATACTGATTGGCAGCGATTCGCCCATTCGGATTCAGACGATGGCCAATACCTCGACCGACGACATCGATGCTTCGGTGGCGCAAGCCCGGCGCTGTGCCGATGCCGGAGCCGAACTCATTCGTTTCACTACGCAAGGAATCCGAGAGGTCAACTCGCTGCAAGAGATCCGTCGTCGCCTGCGAGCCGACCAAATCACGCTTCCGATTGTGGCGGATGTGCATTTTCAAGCCGATGTGGCGGACGCTGCAGCGCAAGTGGTGGAGAAAGTGCGTATCAACCCGGGCAACTACATCGACCCTGCGCGCAAGTTCAAGCATATCGACTATACCGATGCGGAGTATGCGGCGGAGCTAAATCGATTGCGTGAGCGTTTTGCGCGCCTGTTGGCGATATGCAAGGCCCACCACACGGCTATCCGCTTGGGCGTCAACCACGGCAGCCTGAGCGATCGTATCATGTCCCGCTATGGCGATACGCCCGAGGGAATGGTAGAGAGTGTGATGGAGTTTCTGCGCATTGCGGTTCAAGAAAATTTCCACGACATCGTCATCTCTGTCAAGGCGAGCAATACGCGTGTGATGGTCGATACGGTGCGTCTGCTCGTGCGGCAGATGGACAAAGAAAAGATGGCTTTCCCGTTGCACTTAGGCGTTACCGAGGCGGGCGAAGGCGAGGACGGGCGTATCAAGTCGGCGGTCGGTATCGGTGCGCTCCTGGCTGACGGCATCGGCGATACGGTGCGGGTGAGCCTTAGTGAAGCCCCCGAGAACGAGATCCCCGTTGCACAATCGCTGGTCAACTATTTTGCTGACCCCGCAAGTATTCGTTATGCCCAATCTACGCAAACGAGTATCGAGAATGGCACGGTCTGCTACCAAAACAATGAAACCGATTGGTCGCTCTTTCAACTCCATGCTGCGGCGGAGTGTGGTCGCTTGCTTTGGGACAATGGTGCAACGCAATTATCCCTCGTCAATCCTAACTTCTCTGCTGAGGCTTTGGAGCAACTTGCCAAGGACATACTGCAAGCCTCGCGCGTACATATATATAAGACGGAGTATGTCTCCTGCCCGGGCTGCGGCAGAACGCTCTTCGATTTGGAGAAAACCATTGCCGAAGTGAAAAAGGCAACGCAACACATCGTCGATACCCGAACCGGCGAGCCCATCCGCGGACTGAAAATTGCGGTGATGGGCTGTATCGTCAACGGCCCCGGCGAGATGGCGGATGCCGACTATGGCTATGTCGGGGCGGGACGAGGAAAGGTAAGCCTCTACAAGGGCAAAGAGTGTGTGCTGAAAAACATCCCGCAAGAAGATGCCGTGGCGGCTCTGCTCAACCTCATCGGTGCAAAAATAGGGTAGGCATAGTCTATATTCCCTACGAAAGTGCAATGGCTCAGTCTCTAAATCGCTTTCCAAATGCGGATAGCACAGCCCTTCCTCCGCTGTGGTAATCTGTTCGCTTTTTTGCTGTTCCGCTTGCGTATATGGGGAAAAAGCAGTATCTTTGCGGGGATTTTATAATCGATAATCAGTGTGATGATACACAAAAACTATACAATTATGAAGAAAATTTTCTCTTTGCTTATGGCATTGACCCTTGTCGTAGGCGCAAATGCAGGCGAGAACCTGCGCACCAAAGAAGTGCAACTCTCCAAGAAAAATCCTGCCGTGGTATTGCCGAGCGAGGTAGCGGCTGTGCAAACCGCCATGGCTCAGCAGGCGGGCGAAACGATCAATGTCGTTTGCGACTCGCTACATATCTATGACTTGTCGGATGTTGTCGCTACTGAAAAACCTATGATGAATATTGTGAGTGCTAATGATGATTATTCAGTTTCGATTATTTTGGCACTCACCCAATACTATGGCACTTACGATGCCAATATTCAATTGACTCCGAAGTCGGGGGCAACTGCTGTTTCTGCTGATGGTAAGGTTACGCTCGCCGAGGAGGACGACCGTATCTTGGTAACTTCCATAATTACAGGCAATGACGGCAATACATACAATATCCGTATGAAGCAAGCCCCGGTAGTGATACCCGAGTGCAAAGACACGGTGGTAATCAACATCCCCAAGGCTACTTTCACCAACAAACTCTCCACTTCGGACGCGTTTATGTTGCAAGGCAAAACTACCGACTTGATGTATGCCGTAAGTATCCAACCGAATAATGTAGGCGGCAAGGTAGCCGGTTCGTATGATGCCGGCGAACTCGACTCCTACTGGTCGTATGTGCTCTATGACCCGTTCGTTAATGGAAACAATGATGATGCTTATATTACCTTCTTGGCAGGCAAAGTAGATGTTACGCTTACTGCCGACAATATGGTTAATGTTACCGCCGCTTTGGTGGGTGCTGATGCCACTTTCTACAAGATTACGATGAAAGCGCAGTATGATGCTGTCGTGCGCTTGGAGTATGATGCGCAAACAGGCAGCGTCGATCGTACCTACACCGCAGGAACCGATAAAGTAACGGTTGATGCATCGTATGCTTCTCGCGGTATCTTGGTGGTTGAGGCTGAGAATGCTGCAAGTACCGACTATGTAGTACTCGAGTTCTTCTCTCCTGCTGTGGACAAAGACATCGTTATCCCCGCAGGTACTTACCCGATCAACTATTCGGCGCAGGCAGGTACGCTCTTGGCTTCTACCGGCAATACTACTACCGGTATCTATCCTTCCTACTACAGCAACTTGTCGGACGAAGGCAAATTGATGACGCCTATCTACTTTATGGTATCGGGCAATGCTGTAGTGGAGAATGCTGATGGCGCACTCAAGATTACGGTAGATGCCGTCAATTCGTATGACCGCCCAATCCATGTGGTTATCAATGCCGGCGTTCAGACCGCATTGGACAACACGACTGCCGACAAAGTCGCTGCTCAGAAAGTAGTGAAAGACGGACAGGTATATATCTTGCGCAACGGAAAGACCTACACCGTTACAGGCGCAGAAGTAGAGTAATTCCGCACTCATCCCCATATTGCAGCCGACTGTCCCGCCTACGGATAGTCGGCTGCTTTTGTATATGCTGACAATCTGTCAGCCGCTGACTGCCAATAAGGCAAGGTGTTTATTTGGCACAGAGTTTGAACAGAGAGAGTGGGGGCGTAGGAAGGCAGAACCGACAGGAAAGCCGACCGAAGCCCGCACTCTTTGTTTTTTTATGCCTCCTTGAGCATAAAGTAAAGCGAACAAATATAAGCAACGAATATAAAATTTATATATTATGAGTAAGATTCAACCATTAGCAGACCGCGTGTTGGTAAAGCCCGTGGCTGCAGAAGAGAAAACAATCGGCGGAATTATCATCCCCGATAGCGCAAAAGAGAAACCATTGCGTGGTGAGGTGCTTGCGGTTGGCAAGGGTACCAAAGATGAAGAGATGGTACTCAAAGCCGGCGACCAAGTGCTTTATGGCAAATATGCAGGTACTGAACTCGAATACGAGGGCGAGAAATACTTGATTATGCGCCAAAGCGATGTTCTCGCAGTGCTTGGATAAACGATAAATCAACAACCTAAAATAAGGAATTACAATTATGGCAAAAGAAATCACATACAATACTGAGGCGCGTGAGGCGCTCAAACGCGGTGTTGACCAACTGGCTGACGCAGTGAAAGTTACGCTTGGTCCTAAGGGACGCAATGTGATCATCGATAAGAAGTACGGTGCTCCCCATATCACCAAAGATGGTGTCAGTGTAGCCAAAGAGATTGAGTTGGCTGACGCAGCCGAGAACTTGGGCGCACAACTTGTTAAGGAAGTGGCTTCCAAGACTGGCGACCAGGCTGGTGATGGTACTACTACCGCTACCGTTTTGGCACAAGCCATCGTAGGTGTCGGGCTGAAGAATGTTACCGCCGGTGCTAATCCTATGGATCTCAAGCGCGGTATCGACAAAGCCGTGAGCGCAGTGGTAGCCGAAATCAAGAAACACAGCGAGGTGGTTGGCAACGACTTCGATAAGATTGAGCAGGTCGCTACTATCTCTGCCAACAACGATGCCGAGATTGGTAAACTGATTGCCGACGCTATGCGTAAGGTTAGCAAAGACGGTGTCATCACTATCGGTGAGGCTAAGGGTATGGATACTACCATCGATGTCGTACAGGGTATGCAGTTCGACCGTGGATACATCAGTCCCTATTTCGTAACCAATACCGAGACGATGGAGGTAGAGATGGATAAACCGTATATCCTTATCTACGACAAGAAGATTTCCAACCTCAAAGAGTTGCTTCCTGTATTGGAACCCGCAGTGCAAAGCGGTCGTCCGTTGCTCATCATCGCAGAGGATGTCGATAGCGAAGCACTGACCACCTTGGTTGTTAACCGTCTGCGTGCGCAGTTGAAGATTTGCGCTGTCAAAGCCCCGGGCTTCGGTGATCGCCGCAAAGAGATGCTCGAAGACATCGCTATCCTTACGGGTGGTACCGTTATCAGCGAGGAGAAGGGTATCAAACTCGAGAGCGCAACCATCGATATGCTCGGTACCGCCGAGAGTATCACCGTCAATAAGGAGAATACCACGATTGTCAATGGTGCCGGCGACAAAGAGGCTATCGCTTCGCGTGTCGCTCAGATCAAAGCACAGATCGAGGCTACCAAATCGACCTACGACAAGGAGAAACTGCAAGAGCGTTTGGCTAAGTTGGCAGGTGGCGTGGCTCAACTCAATGTCGGTGCTGCCAGCGAGGTTGAGATGAAAGAGAAGAAAGACCGTGTGGACGATGCGTTGAGTGCTACTCGTGCGGCTATCGAAGAAGGTATCGTTGCCGGTGGTGGTGTGGCTTATATCCGCGCACAGAAGGTATTGGATACCCTCAAAGGCGAGAACGAGGACGAACAGACCGGTATCGAGATTGTACGCCGTGCTATCGAGGAACCGCTCCGTCAGATTGTTACCAATGCCGGTAAAGAGGGCGCAGTGGTAGTCGATAAGGTACGCTCGGGCGAGGGCGACTTTGGTTACAACGCTCGCAAGGATACCTACGAGAACCTGCTTGCAGCCGGTGTCGTTGACCCTGCTAAGGTAGCGCGTGTGGCTTTGGAGAATGCTGCTTCTATCGCAGGTATGTTCCTTACCACCGAGTGCGTCATTGTGGACAAGAAAGAGGAGAACCCCGCTCCTGCTGCAATGCCTAACCCCGGTATGGGCGGAATGATGTAATCAATGCTCTTGAGTCGGCATAATTTTGCCTAAGGCATAGTCATTAGTGCGTATCGCAGCATAAATTTCATGCCCAAAGCATAAACCGAAAGGAGTGTGTCGCTTCGTGCGATGCACTCCTTTTTTGTTGAATGACAAATTAGTGGGTAGATGAAAGTCCGGCAAACTCTTTCTTGATGTCTGATACAGACCTTAATATCACGCAAACAAATGCCTTGTGAGATGATGAAATACTTGCCTTAACCCCCTATTGTTAGTTTTGCACATATTTCTACTATTCAGACCATTTCGCTTTCTTTTTGCTATCTTGACCTCGCCGAGTCTTTGTCGAGATTTTGTCGAAACCTCATCGAGACCTAAGGCATAGTATGCCCAAAATCATTTTGCTACTTTTGTTGATGTATTGCGAACAAAATGTCAATCGCTTTATATCGAATACCAATGTTTATCACTCTCCTAATCAAACCGAAAAGCGCAAAAAAGCCACGCATCGAACAGTCGGTGCGTGGCTTTGGTATTCTCTACATTCTAACCATTCCTATTGTGCCTATAATGCAATCTCTACATTCTCCCTATTCGGGACAAAAGAAAGTTTTAATGGCCCTTTGATGGCGTTTAATGGAGAAAAATGCATAATTACATGTCTAATTACATGGTAATTATATGTTTTAATCCCCAATTTTATTTGCGTAGGGCGGCGATGGCGTCGGTGAGCGTAGCGATACGCGCCTCGGCATCGGCTTTCTTCTTGCGCTCGAGTTCCACTACCTCGGGTTTGGCGTTCTGCACAAAGCGTTCGTTGTTCAGTTTCGCCATCACGCCGCGCAGGAAGCCCTGTTGGTGTTGCAAGTCCGCCTCGAGTTTCTTGAGTTCGTCCTCTACATTGATAAACTTATCGAGCGGCACGCTGTACTCCGTGGTGCCAACGATGAACGAGGCACTGCCTGCCGACTTCTCGGCGTTGGAATAGACGATGGTGCTGTTGGTCAGTTTCTCTACCAGAGCCGCCTCCGCCAGTTCGTTGAGTGCACTGTTCTCGCCGCAGACAAGCGTTAGCACCTCTTTTTGCGGGATGTTCTTGCTTGCGCGGATATTGCGGACATTCGATACAATCTGCTTGAGGTGCTCCATCTCGTCGAGCATCACTTGCGTAGCGGGAGCGAACTTGCCAAGCGGAGCCACCATAATGCTCTCCCCGGGTTTGCGCTCGGCGATGTTCTGCCACAACTCCTCCGTGATGAACGGCATGAAGGGGTGCAGCAAGCGCAGCATATGGTCGAAGAACTCGAGCGTCTGACGGTAGGTGGTAGCGTCGATCGGTTGCCCGTAAGCAGGCTTGATCATCTCTAAGTACCAGCCCGAGAACTCGTCGCAGTAGAGTTTGTAGATAGCCATCAAAGCCTCGCTCAGACGGTATTTACTAAACAAGTCTGCTACTTCGGTGGCGGTCTGCGAGAGCATCATACCGAACCATTCGGTAGCGAAACGAGCGGTGTTGTCCTGCTCCTTGTCGGCTACTTCCCAGCCCTTAACCAGGCGGAAGCAGTTCCAAATCTTGTTGCAGAAGTTACGCCCTTGCTCGCAGAGGCTCTCGTCGAAGAGAATGTCATTGCCTGCGGGCGCACTGAGCATCATACCCATACGCACACCGTCGGCACCAAAACGCTCTATTAGGTCGAGCGGGTCGGGACTGTTGCCGAGCGATTTCGACATCTTGCGCCCCAGTTTGTCGCGCACGATACCCGTGAAATATACATGGTGGAAAGGCATCTTGCCCATATATTCGTAGCCCGCCATGATCATTCGTGCCACCCAGAAGAAGATGATGTCCGGACCCGTAACGAGGTCGGCGGTGGGGTAGTAGTACTGAATCTCTTTGTTGTCGGGGTGCTCAATGCCGTCGAAAAGGCTGATAGGCCACAGCCACGAGGAGAACCAGGTGTCGAGTGCGCCTTCGTCCTGTACGAGCGCAACGCCCTCAAAGCCCATCTCTGTGGCTTTCTGCTGCGCCCGCTCAAGGCTCTCGGCTACGATAATCTTGTCCTCGGGGTATGCCTCTGCGCCCGTCTCCGTGAGCAGCGATTGGATGTAGTAGGCAGGAATACGATGTCCCCACCATAGTTGGCGCGAGATACACCAGTCTTTGATGTTCTCCAACCAGTTGCGGTAGGTGTTCTTGTACTTGGTGGGGTAGAAGACGATGTCGTCGTTCATCACGGGCGGCAGGGCGATGTCAGCAAAGTGCTGCATGCGAATGAACCATTGCAGGCTCAAACGCGGCTCGATAGGCACATTGGTGCGCTCGGAGTAACCTACTTTGTTGTCATAGTCCTCCACTTTCTCCACCAGCCCTTGCACCTTCAAGTCCTCTACAATCTGCTTGCGGCAGTCGAAACGGTCCATACCGTGGTACTTAGCCACATTCGGTCGCAACTCGTCCTCCACGGTGTCCATATTCAGGTGCGCATCGGGGGTGAAGATGTCGATGGTCTTCAGGTTGTATTTCTGCCCGAGTGCATAGTCGTTCACATCGTGTGCCGGCGTTACTTTTAGGCAGCCTGTACCGAAGCCGATTTCCACATAGCGGTCCTCGATGATAGGTATCACGCGCCCTACGCCCGGTACGATCACATGCTTTCCGCGCAACCATTGGTTCTTCTCCTCTTTGGGGTTGATGCACACGGCTATATCGCCGAAGATAGTCTCCGGACGTGTGGTAGCCACTATGGCGTAGTCTGCTCCCGTCTCGGGATTGACCACCCCGGGTTCTGCCACTTTGTAGCGCAGATAGTAGAACTTAGAATGCTCATCGTGGTAGATTACCTCCTCATCGCTCAATGCCGTCTGACGCTCCGGATCCCAGTTCACCATACGTAGTCCGCGGTAGATAAGCCCCTTCTGATAGAGGTCGCAGAACACATGAATCACCGCGCGTGAGCGGGTCTCGTCCATCGTGAAAGAGGTGCGATCCCAGTCGCAAGAGCAGCCGAGTTTGCGCAGTTGTTTCAGGATGATACCGCCGTGCTCCTCGGTCCACGCCCATGCGTGCTCCAAGAACTGCTCACGGGTGAGGTCCGACTTGTTGATACCTTGCTCTTTGAGGCGTTTGATTACTTTCGCCTCCGTGGCAATCGAGGCATGGTCGGTGCCGGGCACCCAGCAGGCGTTCTTGCCTTCCAAGCGTGCGCGGCGCACCAGGATGTCTTGTATCGTCTCGTTCAGCACATGCCCCATGTGCAAGACGCCCGTTACATTGGGCGGCGGTATGACCACAGTGAACGGCTCACGACCGTCGGGTTCGCTGTGGAAGAGTTTGTTGTCGAGCCAATACTGATATTGGCGTGCTTCGATCTCAGTAGGATTATATTTCGATTCCATATCTAATAAAGGATATTTTATTACAAAATGTACTTTTATGTTTATGCAAATACTGTTGCTTTCTTACAAAATGTATCTTTCATACTTGTGCAAATACTTTTGTGTGAGGCATTGAGTACTTTTTCTTTCCATATTTATTAAGTACTTTCTCCATTTGTCCCTTTGCTACGCACCATCTATGTGCATATCCTAATGCGAACAAACAGCCCACAAAGTTACACATTTTTTTCGATTTATGCAAATAAAATAGACAATGCGTAATGAGAATGGATATTCGTTGCAGTTTTAAGGGTGTTTTAATGCCGGAAGTGGAGAATTACCGGCGCAGAGCAATACCATTCAGCGCAATCCCCTTTTGCGAACCCCATTCTGCGAAAAACGAATGCTCACTCAACGAATGCCCACTCATTGTTTACAGTAAACGCTCGCTCGTTGGTTGTTGTAAACACCTACTTGTTGCTCATTGTAAACGCCTATTTGAAGTTATAGTGTGTGAAAATTATATAAAAATACACAGAAATTTGCACAGGTTGTTTTTTTATTTTTTATCTTTATCGCCTAAATACTCAAATCGTGAATATGGTGCGTTGCCGCAGTGCAAGCATACCGATAGGGAGGCACACCGTAGCATGAGAATAATGTTAACCGAGTAGCAGTGCCCGCTGAATGACACTGCTCCACCGAATGAAAAACAAAAGGACTAAAATGGACTTTGTGCACCTAAGATAAATATGCTACCTTTGTAGGCAAAAGTGATTATACTATGGTATTCTTATCCACACCAACCAATGGTGCATAAGGAAGCAAAATGGTAAGTAGCAGAAAAACAAGTATTTATTTTGAGGATGAGGCAATTCCGTAAAAACAGCAATTAACACTATAAATCATAGAACAAGGTCATAAACGCTTAGGACAACATATTAAGAAGACTGTGCGTGTTTCTACTGTGCGACATACTGTATTTGGGTTGGTGTATGGTGAGTATAATATCGCAAATAAAGAAGAAAACGAGCGGAAAATAGATGAGATATTGCAACAT
Organism: uncultured Bacteroidales bacterium; assembly: GCA_900542355.1. GTDB lineage: Bacteria > Bacteroidota > Bacteroidia > Bacteroidales > Paludibacteraceae > Colicola. Next base: position 129,053 of record UQNE01000003.1, read on the forward strand.
TGCTATTGTGAATGGACAGATATATGTGATGATGCGAATTTGGTGGTCTGCTTTGAAAGTATTTGTATTGCATTGGGCAACTATGTCTTGAATATAGAAGGAAATCCTGCCATTAGTAAAAAATGGCGCGAAAAACTTTTGGAAGTGCGCGAAAAATCCAATGTAAAGAAGAAAACGAAGACTAATTAGTGGAGAACTTATAAATTCAAACTATATTAAAGACAATAATGTGGGGGTAACATACTAAGAGCAATATGTCTGTTGCTTGTAGCCCAAACTCATACGAAACAAAGAGGGCATAGAAAATTGCAAAACTTTCTATGCCCTCTATTATATAGGCGGTTATCAACAGTCGTAGGCTTAACTAACACGAAGTACTTAACACGAAGTACTTAACACGCAGTGATCGGTTGGTCAGCAACTCTCGAACTGGCGGAGGAAACGAATATCGTTCTCGCTGAAGAGACGCAGGTCTTTTACACGATACTTGAGGTTGGTGATACGCTCTACGCCCATACCGAAAGCATAACCGGTGTACACCTTCGAGTCGATACCGCACGATTCGAGTACATTGGGATCCACCATACCACACCCGAGAATCTCTACCCAACCGGTACCCTTGCAGAACGAGCAGCCTTTGCCGCCACAGAGGTCGCACGATATATCCATCTCGGCAGACGGCTCGGTGAATGGGAAATACGACGGTCGAAGACGAATCTTAGTGTCGGGGCCGAACATCTCCTTAGCAAAGTAGAGCAGCACTTCGCGCAAATCGGCAAACGATACATTCTTATCGACATACAACCCTTCTACCTGGTGGAAGAAACAGTGTGCGCGCGCCGATATAGCCTCGTTGCGATATACACGCCCCGGGCAAAGCACACGGATAGGCGGTTTCTGCGAGGTCATCACGCGTGTCTGTACGCTACTGGTGTGCGAACGGAGCAGTATATCGGTTGGCTTTTGTACGCCGATCTCTTTCTCGATAAAGAAGGTATCTTGCATATCGCGTGCAGGGTGCTCGGGCGGGAAATTGAGCATACCATATACATGCTTATCGTCCTCTACCTCAGGACCTTCTGCTACGGTGAAACCGATACGGGAGAATATGTCGATAATCTCTTCGCGTACAAGCGAAAGAGGATGGCGTGTGCCCAATTCGATAGGGTCGGGAGTGCGCGTCAGGTCGGGTCGCTCTTGTTCGGTGCGTATAGCCTCAAACTGCTCGCGCATCTCATTGATACGAGTTTCTGCCTTTTGGCGCAGTTGGTTGAGGGCTTGTCCCAGTTCTTTCTTCTCCTCTTTTGGCACCTCGCGAAACTCGTTGAACAGCTCCGTTATCTCGCCTTTCTTAGAAAGGTATTTGATACGCAGCGACTCCAATTCTTCGGCATTGCCGGCTTTCATATCGCTCACCTGTTCCAGCAGGCTCTGTATGCGTTCTTGCATCGACATAATATCACTATTTTGATTCTCTAAATAGACTTGCTCGTAAAAGCGTACAAAATTACGATTTTATTTTGATATACACAAATCAAGGTGCGAAAAAGTAGGGCAATCGCACTAAATAGACCTTGTATCGGCTACGGAGTAGGGGCAGTAGAAGGTCAGTGCGGGCATGGTTGTCGGGCTTGTGTGTGTCTTATCTTATGGTATTGGCAGGGGAATCACCTATTAACAACCTATTAATCACCTATCAATCACCTATTGATGACTCGATACAGACTCGAAAGAGAGTAGGTCAAAGAGTGGGGGAAGACAATAGGGAGCAATGGAAAGGTACTGCAAAAATGTGGTATTGGGTGTGGCAGAATGGTAATTATATGTTTAATTATGTAGAAATTAATGTTCTTTTGATACGAATTGATATTTCCTTGTATAGTGCTAATGTCTCTTTGTGGTGTGTGTGGCTATTGTGTTTGGGTAGTGTTGAGTTGATTCAGTTTATTGAGTGTGAGGCAGACATCGCAGTGTGAGCAGGGTTGTGCGTCGTTTTCACCGAAGTAGGCAAGCAAGATTTGCTCGCGGCAGAATTGTTGCTGCTCGGCATACTCGACCATGGCTTTGAGTTTGTCGGCATATCGTGTAAGTCTGTCTTCATAGACCGAGTCGGATAGGTAGATGTGTGGCTGTCGGTCTCGGATAGGTGTAAAACCGGATGCGATAGTGTGTGGGATATAAGTGATGATACCTTGTTGTGCGAGATTGACAAGCAGCGAATGGAAGGCTTTTTTGCCTCTGTATTGTGGTGCTAAAGCATCTTCATCGATGTATTGCAGGTCGGTGAAGATACCGGTGCATTGTCGCATGAGGTAATCGAGGAAAGTGCGCTGCGGGCTGCTGAGGTTGTATGTGGTGAGTTGTGCGGGTGCAAGGCGTATCATCACGCGTGCGCTGATTTCGCGTTGTTCTTCAAAGCGGATATATCCTGCTTGGTCGAGTAGGTGGAAAGCGGAGTAGGTCTGCAAGAGAGGTAAGCGCATAGAGCGGCAGAGGTCGTCGATATGCAGAGAGTAGGTGTGGTCAGCCCCAAAACCGAGTGCGATAAGGAGGTAATCGCAGGTCTTGTGGTACACATCTTCGATGAAGTCCTTCGGCGGGAAGTTATCGTGGATGCGTTTGCGTGCTTTGGTCTTGTCGGTGGGGTTGTAGAGAAGCACACAAAAGGCGGTATTGCCATCTCGCCCTGCTCGCCCTGCTTCTTGATAGTAGGCTTCGAGCGTATCGGGCAGGTCGTGGTGGATGACAAGGCGTACATCGGGTTTATCGATACCCATACCGAAAGCATTGGTGCAGACCATGACGCGGATAGTGTTGTCTGGTGTCTTGGCTCCTTCGTCCTTATTCCTTTGTTCTTGTGCTTGTGTCTGTTGCGCATAGTCCTTCCAACGGCGTTGTTTGTCGGTGCGCTCTTGTGGTGATAGGCCTGCGTGGTAGAAATCGGCTTGGATGCCTTGTTCTTGCAGGCGAGCGGAGAGTTCTTGTGCTCGTTTGCGGTTGCGGACATAGATGATGGCGGAGCCCGGTACACGGCTGAGGATGTGTAGTATCTGTTGCTCTTTGTTGTCGGTGTATCGGACTACATAGTGCAGGTTCTCGCGGTGGAAGGACTTGCGAAATACATTGGGTTGCGCAAATCCGAGCCTTTGTTGAATATCATCTACCACCTCGGGCGTGGCTGTGGCAGTGAGCGCGAGAACGGGCACTTGAGGAAAGAGATTGCGAATATCGGCGATACGCAGATAAGAGGGGCGGAAATCGTAACCCCACTGGCTGATACAGTGTGCCTCATCGATAGCAATAAGGCAGATAGGCAACTTGCTCAGTCGCTCTCTAAATGCCTCACTTTCAAGGCGTTCGGGAGATACATAAAGGAAGTGGTAGGGACCGAATTGGCAGTTGTCGAGGGCGATGCATTGCTGCTCGTAGGTCATGCCTGTGTATATGGCTGCTGCTCGGATATTGCGTTGGTAGAGGTTCTCTACCTGGTCTTTCATCAGTGCAATCAGTGGCGTTACCACCAGACAGAGCCCAATCTCATCGGGGGCATCGTGCGCCATCACCATAGTAGGTACTTGAAAACAGAGACTCTTACCTCCGCCTGTGGGCATGAGTGCGAGCGTGTCCTTGCCGTCTAAGATGGATTGGATGATGTCTGCCTGCAATGGGCGGAAATCGTCGTAGCCCCAATATGTCTTCAATACCTCTTGCGGAGTCATTGTATCAATTAAGAATTATGAATTAAGAATGGTGGATGGTTTTTAGATGCTATAGGGCATTATGCATTCATCATTATGCCTTATTCATTGACCTGTGTATGTTGGTAGCATCCTGCGTCGGGGCGGATGTTGTTGCCTGTGCGCGGTGTGCCAAGCGGGTCGGTGGGGTAGGATAGTGCCGTCAGCGAATCGGCCATACCTATAGCAGGCGAGAGAGAGTCTAACTGAAAATCGTAGTACTGATAGCCGATGTGGGAATAGTAGTTGTTGCGGAAGACCTCCACACTATCGTCTTCTTGCCAATAGACATTGCGTGCGGCATTGGGGAGATTTAATGTGTCTGTCTTGAGGTAATTGCCAACGAAAGAACCTGTGTAATAGCGTGTTAGGGGAGTGGCAACCACGAGTTGGTTGCGTCTGACGCCGGTGATGATACTGTTGCAGAACGAGGTTTCTGTGGGGCAGTCCTTGCTCAAGTTGTGGATATAGACCGCAGCCAAGTCTTGCCGCGAAGCAGACTGCAAATAGAAATCGCCGTTGTTGAAATAGGAGGCAATGGTGGTGTGGACGAACTGCTGCTTCCCTCCCGACAGATAGACGCAATAGGAGGCGCAGTTGCTAATCTCGGTGTTGGCAATGGTGGCGTCGATATGCTGCAAGACCAAGCCATACAAGGTGTGATTGTGTATGCGACAGTTGGTCATCTCCAAGGTTGGCAAGTTGGTCTTGCGCTCGCTCTCTACATAAAGTCCCACATTGCCGCTCTCGATATAGACATAGTTGAGGTGATAGTGGGGTGTTTTATTCGGGTCTTGGTCAATGAGATAGAGTCCGTCCCATTGTCCTGCTACATGGGCGTAAGGTACACTGTCCCACAGTCGGTCTCGTCGGTCGCCTCGGATACGGATAGGCTGATCCTGTGTGCCTGTGGCATCTACATCGCCCAGTGCCCATAGCGAGGCCCCTTCATGCAGATAAATCTCGGTGCCTGCGGGGAGTGTGAGTTGGCCAGCAACGAGTACGGTATCGTAAATGAGGTAAGGCTTGTCTGTCTTCATAGTCATTCCGTTCTTCTCTGTGCGTCGATGAGGAGAACGGATAAGGCGTACATCCTGCCCATACGCCTCGAGATAGACATACTGCACCTTGCCATTGACGGCAAAGCAGAGCGAATCACGCACGAGGACGGGGGAGTTTTGGTTTTGCGGGTCGATGAACACACGCACAAAAACATAGAGGCTGTCGCCCCCGCGCACCGTATAGTCAGTCAGTTTATCCAAAGTAGGCTCCCCATCGATATTCACTTTGAAATAGTTGCCTTGCTGAAGCCATACCTTGCTGATAGATAGCGCATTGCGATTGGTGTTGTGTACCATTAGTCGCATAGTGGCACTGCCCATATCGGTGAAGACGGTATCAAAGAGCAGGCTGTCGCGAGAGAGCGTCAGCACTGCTTGCGGGTCGTGGGTGATAGTACTCTCCTTGCAACTCGCTAACAGACATAGTATTGCGAAAAAATAGAATATGCGTTTATTCATAAAACATATAATTGCCATAAATTAGACATATAACTATGCATTGAATAATTTAGTGGTAACGAGGAATGACTGTTCCTTTGTTGTTTCGGTTGTGCTCACTATTCAAAGTTGAAAGTCAGCACGATGGCTCGGTTGAGGAGTTTATCGATGGAACGGGTGTAGAACTCGTCATCAATGGGCAGTTCGTTGCGTCCGTCCACAGGGGCTAACTGATTGGCAAAGCCGATACGATAAGTGATTTCGGGACACCATTTGAACCATTGAAAATAGAGGTCGCAGCCAAAGCCTACCTCTACGAAATAGTCCCAGCGTTTCAGCAAGACAGGTTTCTCTCTATCCAAACTTACATTGCACGCAGCACCTCCGCCACCGATGAGGTATGGGCGATAATTCCCCTCTCGCTCGGCTGCCCATTTGAGGTAGAGCGGGATAGTAATAGGTATTGCCAATACTTCGGTCTTGGCAGATTTATTGTTTGGAAAATATCCGGACTCGGTCTTGTAGGTGATAGAGCGTGATGAGAACTGCATACCCGGGGTAAAACGCAAACTCAGATGGCGCGACAGTCGTAAATCGGTGATAAAACCCACAGAGAATCCCGGTAACATACTGCTCACTCGTGCGTGGTAAATCTCCCCGTCTATCTCTGTTTGCGAGTCGGTAACGCCGAAACTCATAAAATTGATACCCAACGAAAAGCCGAAATGGACGAGTCGGTCGTCTATATAGGGGCGGTTCTGGGCCTGCGTATGTGTGGAGAGCAATACGCCCAACAACACCATATATATATAAGCGTGTCTTTTCATATAAACATCAACATATAATTGACCATTAATGCATTGGTTGCGGTATTCCGGATGTACTATGGGCATTATGCATTCATCATTATGCATTGTGCATTGTTCATTACTCCTCTCCGCTGCCGGTGTCTTCAAACCCACCCATATCTTCTGTGCGTCCGTTGTCTTTGCCGTCTCGTTTGGGTGTGTTGTTGCCGAAGTTGTAGGTGAGCGTGAGTCCGATAGAGCGCGAGTGCCAACGGCGTTCCTGATACTGCCAAAAGCCGTCTCCCCAAGTGGTGTTGCGTCGAGCGCGTGAGTCGAGCAAGTCGCGCACATTGAGGGCTAAAGCCAACTGCTTATTGAGGAAAGTCTTGCGCAAGCCGATGTCGATGGTGTAGGAGTGGGAAGTCTCGCCTTGTGCCACTACACGCGGACTGCGATAGCGTGCGCTAATCTGCCCGGAGAAAGTCCTGGTAAACAAAAACTGTGCATTGATACGCGCTGACCACGCTAAGATATTCTGTGCGGGCAGGTCTATATCTACCGAACTGCCATTCAGATAGTTGCTATAGTGTGCCGAAGATATGGTGTTCCAATAGAAATTCACATTCGTGGTCAGTTGCAGCAACTCCTTGAATAGACGGTTCTTAGCAACAACCTCTACACCCAGTTCCTGCCGATTGGCTACATTCAGATAGGTGTTCTTCATTACATCACCGTCCATATACTTCACATTCTGCACCACTCCGTCTTTGTATCGCCAAAAGAGCCCTGCAGAGAGCGTATGCCGCTCCCAGTTCTTGAGGTAGTTGAGTTCGAGCGACGATGAATAGGAGGGCAACAACTCCGGGTTACCATAACTGATGTTGGTCGAGTCAGAAAAGTCCATTCTCGGATTGAGTTGGTGTCCCCGCGGGCGGTTCACACGGCGTGTGTAGTTGAGTTGCAACTCGTGTCCGTGTCCGAAATCATAACTGATATATGCGCTCGGGAACAACTGGAAATACGCCGTGTCTTGTTTCTCTGGCTTTTGGGAATAGGCGTCTTGCTTGTCGCCATGCTCATCTTTGTAGGTAGAGCCGAGATGACGCATAAAGTACTCACCTCGCAAACCTACCTGCACCGACAGTTTGTCCCAAAAACGATTGCCGTAGGTGATGTATAGGGCGTGGTTCTGCTCGCGGTTACTGAATTGGGTGAAGTAGTTGTATAGTTCCTGCTCTTGGTTCTGTCCGCTGTATGCAGAGCCGTTCGATTCGCCCCAAGCCAGAGTAGCCTGGTAGCCGGCCTCTAAGCGTGATTGTTGCGTGGGCTTCCATTCATAGTCGGCTTTCAGTTCTATGGTCTGCGTATGGCTGTCGTTGAGTTGCTGTTGGTAGGTGGTATCGCCCTGGTCGGCCTGTGTGTACATCTGGTCTTGTGCGAAGGAGAAGTACATATACGAGCCTGTAAGCATCAACTGATGGTTCTGTATCTTGAAGGTATAATCCACTGTTGCGCTTCCGCCCGGGTGCCAACCTCCGCCTGTCTGCAAACGGCTGTATTGGCGCAGTGTATCGCCTGTTTGACAGTCGGTCAGCAGATAAGTATTGAGTGTACGCTCGTGCATACGCAGATAGTTCTTATCCTCTACCATACCGAAGCCCGATACGCCTAAGGTCGAGTGTTCAGCCAAGCGGAAATTTAGTCCGCCGCGCAAGAACAGACCTCCCCCACGACGGTCGCTTTGTCCGTCTTGCAGCAAGTGTGAGATAAGGCTGTCGGGCGCGATGTCATCTATTTTCTTGCTGCCTGTGCCGTGCAGGTTGTATCGCTCGCTACTGTTGCCGCCGTTGGAGGTGTGGTATCGGTATCCGGCATTGAAATAGCCGTCCACGATACCTTTGGCAAAGTTGATATTGAAGCCTACATTGGCTCCCGGAGGGGTAGTCCATGGTTTGGCAAGGGCATAGTCGATACCCGCATTGACGCTGCCATAGTATCCTGCTTTGCGGTCTTCTTTCATCACCAGGTTGATGATACCCGCCGTTCCTTCGGGCGAGTATTTGGCACTGGGGTTGGTGATGACCTCTATCTGCTTGATGCTCTCGGCGGGCATCTGCTGCAATACTTGCGCCCGGTTCTCACTGTTGAGTCCGGCGGGCTTGCCGTTGATCCAAATCTCTACATCCTCCGAGTTGCGCAGCGAGATAGTTCCTTCCTGGTCCACCTCTACCGACGGGATATTCTCCAATACATCCGTAATACTTGCTCCAGCCGATGAGATATTCTGATCCACTGTAAAGACTTTTCTATCCAACTCGAAGCGCATCGAACTGCCCTGTCCTACCACTTCCACCTCTTGCAATGCTTGGGTGTCTTCGCTGAGCAGTATGGTGCCTATATTCAGGTCTTTGCCCTTTATAGTCAGCACTTTGCGCTGCTCGCTATAGCCCATAAAACTAATTGTCAAGGTATATTCGCCATCGGCTATATGCTCTATGGTGAAGCGTCCGTCGGTATCGGTGATAGTGCCTCCTGTCGGTACACTCTCGCCCGACTTGCTGAGGCTGACATTAGCAAAGTCGATGACCTCACGCGTAGCGTTGTCCACCACGCGCCCCGTGATACGGCTGTCCGCCCATATCACGCAAGCAGTGAGCAAGATACATAGTGTACTAATCAGTCTTTGCATTGTTGATAAGTATGGTTGCTGCCTCTTGGTAGCAGCGGGTTCCTATCCCCATAATCGTTTGTGTGCATACATCCGTCAGCAGGCTTATTTGCCGAAAGGCCTCACGCCGGCGAATATCGGATATATGCACTTCTATTACCGGCACTTGCGCCATTGCTACGGCGTCGCGTAGGGCAACGCTCGTATGGGTGTAACCGCCGGCGTTGAGTATGATGCCGTCGCAGGGTAGGGTGTTATCGTCATCGGGCAAGGTGTATTGCTGCACCCAATCGATGAGGTCGCCTTCGTGGTTGCTCTGCCGATAGATAAACTCTACATCCGGATACTCGTGCTGCAGACCGAGCATTATCTGCTCCATCGATTCTGTACCGTATATGCTTGGTTCTCTGCGCCCCAGCATATTCAGGTTGGGTCCGTTCAGTACAACTATCCTAATCATACGCTAATATTACATTATGCATTATGCATTATTTACAGGTTTCGCTCTCCGTTGACAGCCAGCAAGAACTGGTAGTTGTCTTCGGTGCGCTCCATGTATGCTTTTATTCTCTCCATCATCTCGACATCGTTCATATCGCTCAGAGTCTTGCGTATCTGCCACATTCTCGATAGTACGCTTGGCGGTAGAAGCAGGTCGTCGCGTCGAGTGCTGGAAGCCGGAATATCTACGGCGGGGAAAACGCGTTTGTTTGCCAGTTTGCGGTCGAGTTGCAACTCCATGTTGCCTGTTCCTTTGAATTCCTCAAATATCAGGTCGTCCATCTTGCTGCCGGTCTCGGTGAGGGCGGTGGCGATGATAGTGAGGCTTCCGCCGTTCTCTATGTTACGCGCTGCGCCGAAGAAACGCTTGGGCTTGTGTAGTGCTTGTGCTTCCACACCGCCGGACAGCACTTTGCCGCTGGAGGGGGCTACGGTGTTGTATGCTCGTGCCAAACGGGTGATAGAATCGAGCAATATCACTACATCGTGTCCGCTCTCTACGAGGCGTTTGGCTTTCTCATGTACTATATTGGCTACCTTCACATGGTTCTCTGCGGGTTCGTCGAAGGTAGAGGCAATCACTTCTGCATTTACCGAGCGTGCCATATCGGTTACCTCCTCGGGTCGCTCATCGATGAGCAACACAATCATATATACTTCGGGGTGGTTGGCTGCGATGGCGTTGGCTATCTCTTTGAGTAAGACGGTCTTACCGGTCTTCGGCTGCGCTACTATCAGTCCGCGTTGTCCTTTACCAATCGGCGCAAAGAGGTCGATGATACGCACGGATAGCGGGTCAGATTTATCGCCTTTGCATAGTGTGAATTTTTCGTCGGGGAAGAGAGGGGTCAGGTTTTCAAAAGCCACGCGTTGTTTGGCTTTCTCCGGGTCAAGACCGTTGATGCGGATCACCTTATCCATGGGGAAGTACTTGTCAGGGTCTCGGTTTACGCGTATGGTACACTCCACAGTGTCGCCGGGTTTGAGTCCGTTGGTGCGTATCTGGTCTTTGCTTACATATACATCGTCGGGCGATGGGAGGTAGTTGTAGTCAGCCGAGCGTAGAAATCCGTATCCGTCTTGGGTGCATTCGAGCGTACCCATGGCGATGACATGTTCGCCTAAATCGATTTGTACACGCCCTTGGTTTTGTGGCTGTGGCGTGGGGCGCTGCGGTTGGTTGTAGTAGTTGTTCTCGCGTTCCTGTATAGGTGCTTCGTATTGCGAAACAGGTGCTGTCGTATCGGCTGTTACCTCCTCTGCGGGTGTCTCCTCAGTGTTGTTGTTCTGTGCCAATTCGGGGTGGAGGCGTGCATACTCTGCGGCTTTCTCTGCGGCTATACGCGCCAACTCCTCTTTCGATTTGCGTCCGCGCTTCTTGCCGGCGGATGCGTTTGGTGCTACGGGAGTAGAGGGGTCGCTTGCAGTGCTCTCGACAGTGCCGGCAGGTTCGGCTATGGGAGCCTCTGCGATAGGAACAACTACGCTTTCTGCCGGTGCAACGGGCTCTGCTTTTTGTTCTGCAAACAGTTCGGTCTGTGTGCCTATCGGCTCTTCTGCTGCGGGTGTTTCTTTAGGGAATGCGTTGGTTTGTTGTAGGGGTGATTTGCGGGCTTCGATAGCGCGAATGGTCTTGCTTTGGCGATGGTTGTTTTGCTTGAGTTGCTCTTGCATCTCGTCCAACTGCTCTTTCTCGCTACCCACGGTAGCCAACACGCTTTCGCTTGGCATGTGTGTGGTACTTATCTTGCTCACCTGCCTTACGCCACGAGTGCGCACCCGAGCGGGTGCAACATTGTTTTCTGTTTCTGTTGCTTGCGGAGTCGTAGCAGGGGTTTGCGGTGTTTCTGCTGCCGTTTCCTCTTGTGCGGGCTTGGCTGCGTTCTTACGCGGACGCCCTACACGCCGTTCTGCTTTGGCATCTTCGCGGGCTTGCACTTCTTTGGCACGGTTATCTGCCTGTGCATCCAAAATACCATAGCAGATTTCACGCAAGGATTGCGACCGTTTGGTCTTCAGACCCATCGATGCGGCAATCTCGCGCAGTTCATCGAGCGATTTCTGCTCGAGTTCATTCAAATCGTATTGCATAAAATAAAAAATGTATCTTGAAATATGTACTCCAAGGGCTATACCTCTCCACCTATACACCCCATAGTATCATCCTAAAAACAGTTGTTCTTATGAAGGCACCGGAAATGTATCTCGATAAATATACCTTGAAAGTAAACTTAACTTGCTGTGGATAGAGTTTCCACTAAATACGGCGCAAAGGTACACAAAAAAAATGATATATGCAACTTTTATGTGCATTTTTCTGTTTCTATGTGCCGAGTGTGGTCAAACTCAACGCATCAAATCCGGAATGTTTTATTCAATGCATAATGATGAATGCATAATGATGAATGCATAATGCGTAATTACATGTCTAATTATATGGTAATTATATGTTGAAAAACCAATGATAATTACATGTTTAATCGTCAATTAACCGTTAACGGAGCACCATAGCGTCTTCAATGACCATTCCTGCCCCCCATAAGTCTGTGGACGCGATGAGGTAATCTTTACAGCGACCTCATGTCTCCCTGCTGTGCAACATCCCCTCCTGGAGGGGCTTGGGGAGATCAATGGTCTGCAATGGAGAACTTATACAATGCAAACACTAATTTAGTTTTTGGAAATTAACAACCGTATAATAGTAGATGTTTTTGTATAATTCTTGAACACATTATTGAATGTTTTTGTGTAGAGAAATGTATGGAAGTATCAATATGCATAATTATATGTCTAATTACATGGCAATTATTATGTTTCTAATGTTCCCGCTGTGCAACATCCCCTCCATTGGAGGGGCTTGGGGAGGTCGTTTAGCGGTCAATCAATCGTTCTTTAATGGAAAATACACGCTCTCCTCCCTTTTCTCGTTCTTATTCCTATCTTATTTTGTCTTATTTTTATCTTTTTGTTCCATATTTTGCGCCCTATTTTGCTACTGTATGCCCACTGACTGTACTATGTAATTAGTATGTGATTAGTATGTGATTAGTATGTGGTTAAGCGAACCCGATAATACCCTAATGCTACCTTTGCAATACCCATAGTAGTCTTAAAAAATATTGCTGGTTTTCTGTTCACTTTCTTCCTGCATTGGTAACGAACAACATGGCTGTTAAGGAAAACTCACACAACACAAACACTAATTTAGTTTTTGGAAATGAACATCCCCGGTAGTAGATGTTTTTGTACAATTCTTGAACACATTATTGAGCGTTTTTGTTTGAGAAGTATGGAAGTATCAATATGCATAATTACATATCTAATTATATGTTTAATCGTCAATTAACCGTTAACGGAGTCCCGGAGACCCCCATAAGCGCAATGGGCTGGTCTTAACGGAGCGCCATGGCATACGGGGTACAAAAAATGCATTTTTTTTGCATGGATAACAGGTTGATAATCTGCAATGGTTACCAAATGGTAACTAACTGATAATCAGGTGCGTTCTTGTGTAGAATATGGAAAAGCAGTAATTTTGCAGCGGATTTCGATGAGAGGGGGTACGGAAAAACAGAGAATAAGGATTCCGTTGAATGGCATTGTATTTACGAGGGATGCTTGGACACCATTAATGCCCCTTAAAAAGTGTCCCGAATGCAGAGAAATAGTGGTAAGTAACTAAAACTAAACATAATAAAACAATGAAAAAAGCAATTTTGGCGTTGATGAGTGTGATAGCACTCGGTGCAAACGGACAAACCAAAGGCAAAGTGGAGGTATATGACCTCGACGGGTTCAAACTGCATGTGTACTACACCAATGACGCCTTGGGCGATGCAAGTTACATCATCGAAGGCAAAGAGTCGGTAGTAACGATGGAACAACCGCTGTTTAAGGACAACATTGCTGAGTTCAATGCGTACTTAGATGGATTGAATAAGCCTGTCAGTCAGCGTATTTCCGACTACCATGTAGGCGGTACGGGCGAGCATGATGTAGTGATGGCAGAGGGTATGCCGGCCTTCTCCAAAGGCGAGATCTATGGCGGTATGATGCAGAACTTTGCTCATATCTTCGGCGATGCCATCACCGAGTTGCCTACGGGCAAGGCTACCGAGGTCGCTTTTGGCAACACCGAGAACTATGCAGGTGTATCGTTTGAGTTCCGCCATGGTGCGAGCAGCGATTTCCCTGCTGCCAGTATCTTAATCGGCAAGCAGGTCTATTACACCCATTGGGCTCCGGCAAAGGCACATATCAGTCCGCTGCAAGTGAGCAGTCGTGCCGCTATCAATGCAGAGATAGCCGAGGCAGAGCGTTCGCTGAAGTCGGGTGCGCAACTGTTTATCGGTGGGCACGGCGGCGCAGCAGACAAGGCGGCTTTGGAGTTCAAAATTGGCTACCTAAAGACCCTAAAGAGCCTTCTCAAGAAGAGCAAGAACGCTGATGAGTTGGTGGCCGCTATGCAGAAAGCCTATCCCAACTTGCCCGGGGAAGATAACCTGCAGGGCTTGGCAAAGGCGATGTTTGCAAACTAAGGAAACCCGTCTAAATCTCAAATAAGAAGTGGATCGGCAGTACCCCGCATGGGGCTGTTGATCCGCTTTTTTGTGTGGATACCATATCCCCTGCCCCAATGCAGATATGGGCAATATGTCTCGGAAGTATGTTGTAGAACATATAAATAGGTCGGTACATCGGCGGTGGATTTGCGTCTTTATACATAGAGGGGTAAATGAAACGCTGTTCCCAAATTGGTAAATACCTATTGAGATGAGATATAAAAACAAATTTCTTTTCTGTGTGTCGGTGCTGCTGCTATGGCTGTCGCCGGCTGTGTACGGGCAAGACAAGGTGGTGAACATCAGTCTGCAACGAGCAACGCTGCGGCAACTGCTGACCGCCATAGAGCAACAAACCGATTATCGTTTCTCCTACCGCACGGCGGTGCTGAATGCTGATTCGGCAAACATCACGCTCCGGCGCCAAGCCTCGGTGCGCAACATCCTGCAAGAGGTGTTGCCTAAGCGCAACCTGGAGTATGAGATGGCGGGCAGTACGCATATCGTGGTGCGCCAAAAGGAGCAACCTGCTACCCAAGTGTCCTCGCAGGGTGTGGCAAGCGGTGTGGTAGTGGATAAGCAGGGTGAACCGGTGATAGGTGCCAACATCGTGATTGCCGGTACATCGATCGGTACAATCACCGATTTTGATGGTCGTTTCTCGCTCGATGTCGCAGCGGGGCAACGCCTGCAGATTTCGTATATCGGTTATCGGTCGCAAGAGTTGGCTGCATCATCAGACATGCGCGTGGTGCTCAGCGAGGACACCGAGCAACTCGAAGAAGTGGTGGTAGTGGGCTACGGAACGCAGAAGAAAGTGAACCTGACCGGTGCGGTGAGCGTAGTGGATGCAAAAGACATCAGCAATCGCTCGGTGGCGAATGCGGCACAGGCTTTGCAGGGCGCAGACCCGGGACTGAACATCGTAGCCAACAGCGGTTCGCCCGATGCGGGAATGCAAATCAATATCCGTGGCGTGAGTTCGCTGACGAGCGGTGCTACCCCGCTAGTGCTGATCGACGGCGTAGAGGGCAGTCTGAGCCGTCTAAACGCCAACGATATAGAGAGTGTGTCGATTCTCAAAGACGCGAGTGCTTCGGCTATCTATGGTGCGAAAGCCTCGGCGGGCGTGGTATTGGTAACCACCAAAAGCGGCACCGAGGGTAAGGCGAAAATCAGTTACTCCTATCGTGCCGGTTGGAGCCAAAACACGACTTCGACCGACTATATCACCACAGGTTATTGGTCAGCCAAGATCAATGATATGTTTATGTTGCCCAAAGACGGGCGCAACTACACCGGCTATACCGATGCCGACTATGCCGAGTTGGAAGCCCGCCTCAACGATAAGACCGAAAACACTGCGCGCCCGTGGGTGGTAGAGCAGGCGGACGGTACCTATAAGTACTATGCCAATTTCGATTGGTACAACTGGACCTACCGCAAGAACCGAATGCAGCAGGAGCATAACCTGAGCATCAGCGGAGGAAACGAGAAGGTAAAATACTATGTCTCGGGTCGCTACTTCGACCAAGACGGTATCTTTCAGCAGGTGAACGACTACTATAAGAACTATTCTATCCGAACCAAACTGACAGCGCAGATCAAGCCGTGGGTGCGTTTTAGCAACAACACCAATTTCTTTGCTTCGCGGCGTTTCTTCCCGGGTATGTCGTCTATGTCTAATATGCTGCGCCTGACTTATGCGCACGCCTTGGCGTGTGTGCCTGCCACTACACCCGACGGCTATCCTATCTACTACAACACCAATGCCAACCGCACAAGTACGGTGATGGACGGCGTGAGTGCGATATTTATCAACAACAAACACCGCAATACCAACCTGGATAGAGAGGTCGTAACCCGCAACCGCTTCGACTTCGATATTATCCACGACTTGACGCTTACTGCCGAGTATGCTTATTCGTTTCGCTATCGTGAGTATCGCAACCGTTCGGCGAATGTGCCCTACTCGCAGAAAGCGGGCGAAGTGCTATGGCTGACCACGGAGAAAGCGCAAGACTATTACCAGGAGCAGTACTACCGTGTGCAGAACCACAACCTCAATATCTACGCCACCTACGGGCATACTTTTGCAGGGCAACACTCGCTCAAACTGACGGGCGGCGGACAGTTTGAGACCTACGAACAACGCAGTTCCAAGGCGCGTCAGTTAGACCTGTCGGATACCGAATTGGACGCTTTCAACTTAGCCACGGGCGAGGTAACGGTGTTAGACGGAAGCATAGCGGAGTATGCCACACTCGGTTTTTTCCTTCGTGCCAACTACGACTATGCGGGGCGTTACTTGGTCGAGTTGTCAGCGCGTGGCGACGGCTCCTCTCGCTTTGCGCCCGGGCATAGATGGGTGTTTGTGCCGTCTGCCTCGCTGGGCTGGCGTATGAGCGAAGAGCGTTGGTGGCAGCCTATTGGTAATGCATGGAGCAACAGCAAACTGCGTTTCTCGGTGGGCAGCCTCGGCAATCAGAATATCGACGACTATTACACTTATATAGAGAGTATCCATACAGGCGAAACTATCAAATATACCTTAGACGGCAAGACCTTGGCATATATAGCCCGTGAGGACGACCCGAAAGCGTCTGACCTGACATGGGAGACGGTTACCACCTACGACCTCGGTTGGGACTTCGGCTTCTTACGCAACCGACTGACGATGAGCATCGACGGTTATATCCGTGATACGAAGAATATGCTTTGCGCGGGTATGAAACTGCCGTCGGTCTATGGTGCCGACGAGCCGAGGCAGAACATAGCGGATATGCGTACCCGCGGTTGGGAGTTTTCTATCGGGTGGGCGGACTCGTTTCGTGCGGGCAAGTACCCGTTTGAGTATAGCATCAGTTTCTCTCTGAGCGATTATGTAACCGATGTAACGCGCTACAACAACCCCTCGAATATCCTAACCGACTACTACACGGGGCAGCGATTGGGCGAGATTTGGGGCTACCATGCCGACGGACTGTTTGCCTCCGCTGCGGAGATCAACGACTATATGGCAGCCGTTGATGTGGACCACTCCACCATGTACGACAATATCATGCACGGTTCTCTCGGCACACCGGGGTTGCAGGCAGGCGATATCCGCTATGCCGACCTAAACGGCGATGGTGTCATCTCCTATGGTGCCAATACCCTCGACGATCACGGCGACCTGAAAGTCATCGGCAATACCCTGCCGCGCTACAACTACAATATCAAACTCTCGCTTGCGTGGAATGGTATCGACCTGTCGGCTTTCTTCACCGGTGTGGGGCATCAGGATTGGTACCCGAGCGGCAATGCCATCTCTTTCTGGGGACCATACAGTCGTCCGTACTGCTCTTTTATCCCGACCAACTTCCTCAATCAGGTATGGACGGAGCAGAATACCGACGCTTATTTCCCCCGTGCCAGAGGTTACGAGGCCTTGGAAGCCGGCTATTCGCTCAATGCTACCAACGACCGCTATCTGCAGAATGTGGCGTATTTCCGTCTGAAGAACCTCACTCTCGGTTATACCGTGCCGCTGCCTAAGAATAAGGTGGTCAGCAACTTGCGCTTCTATTTGTCGGGCGAAAACCTCTTCTATTTCTCGCCGCTGCGCAAGCACTCGAAGTATGTGGACCCCGAGCAAGCCACCTCGTCCGATACCAAGTATGCCAATTCGGGCGTGGCGTACAACTTCAACCGCACCATGTCGGTGGGCGCAAGTATAGAATTTTGATAACTATTGACGACAATGAACAGATTATTCTCTTTACCTCTTTTGCTCTTGTGCGCAGGTGCCTTTACCTCCTGCGACAATACGCTCAATCGTGTGCCGAAAGATACGACCAACTCGGCTACTTTCTTTAGCAACGAGAGCGAACTGAAACGATATACCACACAGTTCTACACTATCTTGCCTGCAGCGTCCGACTTGTACAACGAGCCGTCGGATCTCACTATCAGCAACAGCCTTGCCGATGTGGTACTCGGTACACGCACCATCAACTCGGGCGAGACCTACTGGCAGTGGGACGACTTGAGGCACATCAACTATTTCCTGCAGCATGTCGATCAGTGCACCGACGACACCGTCGCACGCAACCACTACACGGGCGTGGCATTGTTCTTCCGTGCCTATTTCTACTACGATAAAGTGCGTCGTTTTGGCGATGTGCCTTGGTATGATGAGCCGGTGAGCAGCAGCGATATGGAGCAACTGCGCCGCCCGCGTGAGAACCGCACCTCGGTGATACGAAAAGCCCTGGCTGACCTGGATTGTGCTATCCCCCTCTTGCGCACGGCGCACACTCCCTACGAGGTCAATCGCTATACCGCCCTTGCGCTCAAAGCACGCATTGCCCTCTTTGAAGGCACTTGGCTCCGCTACCACGAGCAGGGCGATGAGACCACCATACACACTCTCTTGCAGCAAGCCGCAGACGCTTCGGAGAAACTGATAGACGAGGGCGGATACCGGCTGCATATAGGCGGCCGAGAGCCGTATCGAGACTTGTTTGCCTCGCTGACAGCCGACCCCGACGAGGTGATTTTAGCACGCGCCTACAACGCCACTATCTCCCTCACCCACAACGCCACCTCCTACCTGCGTTGTCAGTCAGAGGGGCAGTGCGGTGCCACCAAACGCCTGCTCAACCAGTACTTGCTCGCTTCGGGCGAACCTTATACCGCACAAGCGGGCTACGATACTATCTCGCTCCACGATGAACTCACGGGCAGAGACCCCCGCTTGGCGCAGACAATCTTTGTGCCGGGGCAATACATCGCCTTGGGTAAGACCGAGACCGAACCGTACAATTTCTCCACCTCGCCTACAGGCTACCTGCTCATCAAGTATGTGTTGGAGGACTCGTATGGCTACAACAAATCGGACAACGACATGCCGCTTTTCCGCTTGGCGGAGCAGTACCTTATCTTTGCCGAAGCCAAAGCCGAACTCGCCACACTCACCCAGGCGGACTTAGATAAATCGCTCAATCTGTTGCGCGACAGAGTGGCTATGCCCCATCTGATGCTTTCTGCCCTCACGGCGGAGGACGCCTATCTGCAATCGCTCTACCCTAATATCGTCCGCACTCCCTCTGCGCAGCGTGCTGCCGTGTTGGAGGTGCGCCGCGAGCGTGCAGTCGAACTGCTGCTGGAGGGCTTTCGATACGATGACCTGATGCGCTGGGCTGAAGGGGAGGCTTTTGCCCAACCGATGCTCGGAGCGGCTTTTGCGGGAGCAGGCAAGTACGACCTCTCGGGCGATGGCAAGTCGAACCTCATCCTTTGGCAGAACTCCAAACCTTTCGACCTCACCTCTATATTCTTACAGATTGGTAAGGACATCGTGCTTTATCCAGAGGGCGACCATGGCTGCAAACTGGTACATGGTACGCTGGAACAACCTAACGGCGGACGGAAGTTCGAGGACAAACACTACCTCTATCCCATTCCGCTAACCGAGATCATCCTCACCCAAAACGCTCTGACGCAGAACCCCGGCTGGGAATAACCTGCAAAACATCGATTGCCCACCGATAAAAACCGCTGCTAACGCCCCGTTTCCGTACCGTCTTCGTACTATTTATGACAAACTATATACAGAAGATATACAAAAGATATACAAAAGATATACAAAGGATATACAGAGGATAACCATACTTTTGTAATACTTTTGTAAGGGGTCTGTGATACGAAAACGCTATTCTCGCCGCAACAACTTTTTATCTCACGACAATCAAAACAACGAAACAATCAAAACACAAAATACAATGAAAAAACTATCTCTTTTGTCTCTTGCCTTGCTGCTTGCGGGGCAGATGTTTGCCACCACATGGTTTGTGCGTGCCGATATTACCTCCACCGAGGGCGACGGACAGTCTTGGGAGGGTGCCTTATGCCCTACCGACTTTCAGAAGGTACTCACGGGCGGAATGGCAGAAGCAGGCGATGTCTTTCATCTCGCCGGGGGCGTCTATACCCCGCTGTCTAATACCGATATATTCACTATCAAGACCTCGGTAACGCTCATCGGTGGTTATCCTACCAATCTCAAAGGTACCGATACGCCTGCGCTCACCTATCCCTCGGCTACACCTACTGTCTTCTCCGGCGATAAGAATGCGAACGGCATTGCTGATGAGGGCGACTTGCAACATGTCGTTTGGATAGAGTGCGCCGAACCCGTGGTACTGCAGGGTATTGACATCGCTTGCTGCTATTTCGAGATAGAATCGGCTTATGGTGCAGGTGCGGTCTATGTACGCAATAGTGCCAATGTAGTGCTGCGTAACTGTATGATTTACAACAACAAATCCGTTGGCAACGGCGGTGCCGGACTTACCCTCGAAGGTGGTTTGCTCCATTTGCAGGACTGCAATCTCCACCACAACGAGGCATTCAGTCGCGGCGGTGCACTGCTCATGCAGACATACACAGTCGATAAAGCCGTTGTCGCTGAGGCTACTTGCGTGGCAGAGCGTTGCTCTTTCTGCTACAATAGCCTGGCTACCAACAGCACCGACGGTAAGTATGGCGCAGCCGTGCAGATTCGCAACGGGCATTTCTGGGGTATCAACACCACGATTGCCAAAAACGCTGCCTACTGCAACGGAGCAGGTATCTCTGTGAGCGATGTGGACGATGTACATCTCATCAGTTGTACGCTCGGCGACAACACCTGCTCGCGTGTGGACATCGATAGCAACAAACCCTTCGCTTACGGCACCTCGGTGCGTATGCTCAAGTCGGCCAAACTGTGGTTCGTCAATACCGTCATGCTTGAGGGCGAGAAAGACAAAGGCGACAAGACCAATCCCACCGTCTATACGGAGCAACTCACGGGTATCTCGCTCGATACCCTGTTCACCTCGGGCGGAAACAACTACCTCGGTACTTTCAACAACGGCGAGCGCAACAACAAAGACTCCGTTTGGGCATTCTGCTGGCAGACGACAGACCTATTCTCCGTCCCCGCTCAAGTGCGCCACTATGCCGACTATTTCGGTACCAACCTCCCTACCGACAACGGCGGTTTTGCAACCACTATCTCGCCTCTTGAGGCAGTGGAGGGTGCTACGATAGCCGATTTGGAGCAACTTGTTCAAGCATGGGGTTGCCCGGTATCGGTTAATGTGTCGCTCGACGCACGAGGCTACCTGCGCCCGTCGGTGGCTACTCGCGGGGCAATGGATCCGAACGCCAATCCGTATTTGGCTATCGCACCTGCCCAAGTGGAGAAACAAGCCGTAAAGGTCATGCGAAACGGGCAGTTGCTCATCCTCTCTGACGGCAAATACTACAATCTGTTAGGTACTCAGGTACAATGAAAAAGCGTGTTGTTTTGATGTGTCTGGTGGCGTTGGCGCTTTCTTCCAACGCTGCCACGCATATTGTAGGCACCTACAATATCCGTATCGCCACCAAACGCGATGTGGGTAGCAAGAACTGGGAGGTGCGCAAGCCGTATGTGGCACGCACTATCACCGACAACCGAATGGACATCCTCAGCCTCAACGAGATAGGTGGCTCCAAGCAAGAGAACGACCTGCGCACTCTGCTCCCCGACTATACCTTGGTGGCTTTTGGGCGTGATTCGGCGGCAGCGAGCCACGGCGAGAGAGTGGGGGTGTTGTTCCGAACAGACAAGTACGACCTGCTGGATAGCGGACATTTCTTCCTTACCGAGCAACCCGACCAACCCGGCTTGGCATGGGACGCAGCCTACAAGCGTGTAGCGGTATGGGTGCTGCTCCGCAATAAACACTCGGCGGAGGAAATGCTCATCATGTCCACCCATCTCGACTACAAAGGTACCGAGGCACGCCGACAAGGCGCAATGCTCTGTATCGCTCGTGCCAAAGAGATAGCCTCCGGGCGCACGGCCGTCATCATGGGCGACCTGAATGCTGAGCCCTACGAGACCGATGTGCATAGCCTCTTTGAGAACGCCGGTTTTAGCGATGCACGCTTTGTCAGTCGCACCAAACCGCAGGGCGGGTATGGCACATTCTCCAACTGGCTCCCTGTTTCCACCAACCAGCGTATCGACTTTGTGTATGTTCTCGGAGCCGATGTACGCTCCTACCGCGTGGTGGCAGAGGACTACGGACGCCCCCTCCTCCCGTCCGACCACCGCTTAGTCCGCACCTCCCTTCGTCTGACCACCCGCAAATGATTGGATCGCACCTGTATGACCTACATTGAGAATTTATACAATGCAAACACTAATTTAGTTTTTGGAAATAATACATAGCCGTATAGTTTTTGTAAAATTTTTGAATACATTATTGAGTGTTTTTGTATAGAGAGAGGGCTTGGGGAGTTTAATGGCTATTTATATGGCTTTTAATGGAGACAAAATGTATTACATGGAGACAGAAATTACATGTCTAATTACATGGTAATTATATGTTGAAAAACCAATGGCAATTATATGTTTACAACGGAGAATAAAATGAAAAAGATACTTTTATTCGCTTTGGCACTACTGTTGCAGGTCAGTGTATCGGCGTCGTATCGTTTTGCGGAGTACAATATCCGCCTCAATTCCACTAAGGATACGGGCGACCGTGCATGGGCTAACCGCAAGGAGTTTGTGGCGAAGATTGTTACCGACTATCAGTTCGATGTGTGTGCACTCAACGAACTCAAACCCGACCAAAAGAAAGACTTGTTGGCGCTGTTGCCCGACTATGCCATCGAGTCGTGGGGGCGTGATTCGCATGTCATCGGCGATGTGGGCGAGGGTGTAGGCGTGTTGTATCGCAAGGATAAGTTCCGCCTGCTCCAATCGGGACATTTCTTCCTTGCGCCCGACATCACTCGGTCCGCCATTGCGTGGGACGCACTCTATCGTCGTTTGGCTGTGTGGGCCAAACTGCAAGACCTGACCACGGGCGACACCTTCTACTATTGTGCGGTACACTTGGAGCAATCGGGACAGACCGCCAAACGCAAAGGCGCAGAGGTTACCGTGGAGCAAATGCTCCAAATAGCGGGCGACTACCCGTGTTTCATAGCGGGCGATTTCAATGCGCAGTCGTCGGTAGATGCGGTACATCTGCCCTTCAAAGCCTATTTCCAAAGTGCCTACGACATCTCAGAAACGACCCCTGTCGGCAATGGCTCCTACTGCAACTGGCAACCCGCCTCTACCCACCGTATCGACCACCTCTACGGGCGGTACTATCGTTCGCTCTCCTATATGATGATTACCGAGGACTATGGCCGTTCGTCCACACCGAGCGACCACCTTCCGCTCGTGAGCGAAGTCATCCTTACTCGTCGCCCCGTTACCATTCCGCTTACCACCACGCTTGCTGACGCCATTGCGGCTTCTGCCTTAGGTGATACCATCGATCTGCAGGGGCGCACGGTATCGGGCGAAGCGGTCGAAGTGCCTCATCATTTGGTGCTTACCAATGGTACACTCGATGCCTCGCCGCTCACGGTGGTTGCGCCGGCGGCTTTGCATATCTCTCGGTGTACCCTCAGTGGAGCGACTACGGCAATCACGGCCAACGGCTATGCGCTTCGTGCGGAGGACTGCCTTTTCTGCGACAACAGTACCGACTTGCAAGGGGCTGCCATCAGCAACCAAGGTCGTTTGTGCCTTACCCGCTGTCGTTTTCGCAACAACACCGCTGCACAGGGTGGGGCGGTGGCGCAAGTGGGCAACTACTGGGGCGCATACATCAGCGGTTGCGTCTTCGATACCAATAGTGCCAAAGAGGGGGCTGCGCTCTATCTTGCCAAGACGGAGGAGGTGCGTGTGGCGCAATCGGCATTCATTCGCAACCACGCTACGGAGAGCGGAGCCGTTGCGCTCAATGATGCCTCTATGGCAACGCGTATGCAAGTGCTGAATTGCACCTTCGCCGAGAATACATCGCGGGCAACCCACTCCTTCAAGAACCCGCTCTTTGGCGGTTCGTCTATCCGGGTCTATGGCGATACGGCAACGGTGCTGACGCTCATCAACACCACTTGCGTGCGTGATACCAATACTTGCCTTACCGCCTCGGGCGCACCTGCCGCCAACTACAACGGCGCGGCTATTGTCTTGGCTCAAGGCCAACTGAAAGTGTACAACTCGCTCATTGCCAATCACTACGCTACCTCTGCTCGGGCTGACCTCTATCTGTCCGACAAGGCCACCCTCCTCGCCGATGTGCATACCATCTATTCCCCGACCTCTCCCGACGAGCAGTGCCTTGGAGCGATTACCTATCAAGACGATATGCCCTATATCCCGCTGCTTGCCGATTCGTATGCGGGTATTCCGCTTGTGTGCCTTGCTGCCGACGACCTCTCAGAGCAGACCTTCGGCGAGGACATCAATGGCAACGGTATCACCGACGACAGCCTCACTGCCGATGCGTTGGGCAATGTGCGGTCGTTGCCCGCTACTATCGGGGCGGTCGAGTACCACGCCCCGCAGGCTTTGCCCAAGACCGAGCATACACTGCCAACTGTACAAAAGTTCCTCAACCGCAACCAAATACGCATTTGCATCGATGGACAGACCTACGACTTGCTCGGGCATCGGATAGAGGAATAAAACAATATGTATCAACTAATCAAAATCAATCATAGTATGAAAAAACTTTTTCTTTCTATGGCGCTTCTTGCTGCCATCTCCGCCACTGCGGAAACCCGTGTCGAAACTTTCGTTCCTACCGATGTGGACGCACAAAACAACAAAACCTACAACACTACACCCTACACTTTTGCCTATCAACAAGCCTCTTGGACAACCCTCTACGGCGGCGTCTGCAAGGACCAAGGCAAGATGGGCAAAGACAACTATGTTGCCGTTGTGCGTGCCGCTAAATCCTCAGAAACGGGCTTTGGCTATATAGAGAGCGATTCTATCTCGGGCGGTATCGATAGTCTGGCATTCACGTGGAACTCCAATGGTGATGCCAACTGCGACCTTGACATCCGCATCTATATCAACGAAGACTCTGTCGGCGGTATTTATCATATTGACGAATATAAGTCTGCGGCACCCTTCTACACTTATTCTGTTAAGAATATCAGGCATGAGGGAAATTTCGTCATTCGCTTTGTCAATCGCACACCCTATGATGGTACGAGCAACAAGAAACGCCTTGTCATCGATGACCTTACTTGGACTACCTACGCTGCCGTTCCATCTGCCGTCGATAACATCGACGCTACGCCGACTCAGGTAGATGTTTATACCTTAGACGGCCGTTGTATTCGTCGTGCTGTTCCTGCTGGGGAGGCGGCCAATGGCTTGCAAAACGGTATTTATCTCATCGGAAATCGCAAGGTCGTAGTGGCTAATTGAGATATTTTTGCTAACTTTGCACCCTGTTTTAATAGCAGCAGGGTGCAGAGTGGAGCAGAACGCCCCCGGGGCGTCTGTCTGTGTACCCGACCCATCATGACGGAAGAACAACTACTACTGCGTTTGCGCAATGGCGACCGACAGGCGTTTGAACTCATCTACCGTGAGTATGCACCGCGCCTCAGAGCCTATTGCCTCAATATCACTAAGTCTCAAGAGGATACGCAAGACTTGGTGCAAGAGGCATTTGCCGTCCTTTGGGAGAAAAGAGACACTGTCCATACGGGCGTGGCGGCTTTCTTGTTCGCTACACTCAAAAACCAACTTATCTCGCTCTTTCGCCGTCGCCTGCACGAACCGCAGTACGAAGACTATGTGGAGTATGTCAACGATATACGCCTCTCTACCTTTCGTGAACCGATGCTATACGACGAGTATCGGCAGACTATATCGCAGATAATCAATGGATTGAGCGAACAGCAACGCACCGTCTTTGTGCTACACCGCCTGCAAGGCCTGTCCCACAAACAGATTGCTGCGCAACTCCAACTCAGCGAGCAGACCACACGCAACCTGCTCTCGCTCGCACTCAAAGAAATAAGACAACAACTACAAAACCGAGTACCCAAGTGAACCTATTTAAGAAATACTTTACCAATCGGCTTACGCCTGCCGACTTGCAGCAGTTGCGTCGGCAAACCGACTCGATGACCGACTCCGAGATTGAAGATGAGTTGCACCGTTTGTGGTTGCAGTCCGCACCCATGCCTGCTGCTGCCTCGCCCCGACGCCGCTATATCTTTGCGGGTATCGCTGCGGCTGTAGCCTGTGTGTTAGTGGTGGGAGCGTTGTTCTTGTTCCATACCCCTCATTCCGAGCAAGGCTTGCTCTGTGTGCAGACAGGCGCAGATGAGATGTGTACTCTCTCCCTGCCCGATGGCACTCGGGTTGTGCTGAATGCCAATTCGTCCCTCTCCTATGCTGCCGACGATTTTACCTCTCGTTCACGCGCACTGACCTTAGATGGTGAGGCGTATTTCGATGTACAGACCAACCCAAAAGCACCGTTTGTCATTACCACACCTTCGGTAGAAGTGGAGGTACTGGGTACGGCGTTCAACCTCTGCTCGCGAGGCGATGCTACCTCCGACATGCTCTTCCTCGAACGGGGAAAAGTGTCCTTCCGAGTGTCCGATACAGGTGCCGACTATATAGTCAGTCCGCAGCAGAAAATCACCCACAATCGCACTACCGGCGAGGTGTCGCTCCGCCATTCGGATATGCCCGACTGTGCACCTTGGCGCAAAGGACTGATGGCTTTCGATGCCACACCCCTCCGTGATGTGATGAACGAGTTGGCGGCTTGCTATCATGTAACTATCTCCTACACCACTATCTCCAACGAGCCGTTTACAGGAACACTCCCGGCGCACGACCTGGATGAGGCACTCCGTATCCTCTCCCTTTGCTACGACATCCACATCACCTCCTGCGCCGACACCCTCATCCTCTCCACAAAATAAACCACGCATCAACCAATCAACTAATCAACTAAAAATGCCCTACCTTCTTTTCTTGCAACAGTTCCGCGAGGCAACCCACAACCTCCTTTCGCCCTTTCTTTTGGCGGCGTCCGACTTTATCGTCGGTGTCCTGCCAATCCTCATCATTGCTTTCATTTACCTCTGCATTGACAAGCGTCAGGGCTATTTCATGATGACCGCTATGTGGGGTACTGGCGTTGTCAATCAGTTGATTAAGAACACTTGCTGCGTCTATCGTCCCTGGATTCGCAATGCTTCCATTGTGCCTTATGGCAATTCTATCACCACTGCCACGGGCTATTCGTTTCCTAGCGGACATACTATCTACGCCACCGGTTTCTTTGGTTCTTTGGCTCTTTGGTTGCGCCGTTGGTGGGTATGGGTGCTATGTGTCTTGTCAATCCTCATCATCGGCTTTTCGCGCAACTACTTAGGCGTACATACCCCCTACGATGTAGGGGTAGGAATCATCGAAACGGTTCTTACTCTTTGGGCATTTTCCTCTCTTTTCCGTTGGATGGAACGCAAGCCCCATGCCGATATCTGGGTACTTATCGGCGGAATAGTGCTGCTTGCTCTCTATCTGATATATGTTACTTTCAAACCCTATCCGCTTGATTATAAGGCAGTTGGGAAACTCATCGTCGATCCGAAGAATATGATTACCGACTGCTACTATGCTGCCGGACTGGCATTCGGAGTGCTTACCGGTTGGTTCGTTGAGCGGCGTTGGATTGGCTTCTCCCTCTCTCGTTCGTGGTACTGCTATCTGCCGCGTTTCGTGTTTGCCGCTGCGGCTATCGTGGCTATTCAGCAGTGCCTCATCCCCTATCTCCTTACGCGCTGGTCTATCGACCTCGTTCTCCCGCTCGCCAACTGTCTGATGGTTTGGTGCATCACCATCCTCATCCCCCTCTGCTCCAAACTTTTCCCTGCCATTACCCTCAAAACAAAACACTAACCCACAGAAAATCCATAGGTTAGTGCTTTAGATAAGAAACAAGGCAACCGCCTCAAATCCGAAATGCTTTATTCAATGCATAATGGTGAATGTATAATTACATGTATAATTACATGGTAATTAGATGTTTCTCTTGTTCCCGCTGTGTACATCCCCTCCTCTGGAGGGGCTTGGGGAGGTCTTCAATGCCCCAAAATAACGGAGAACTTTACGACCAAGCACATCGTAGATTGCGCCGTCAATCTCTACAAAGAATTGCCCGTTGATTAGGCGTTTGGTGGCTATGGGCTTTTGCAGAGTCGCCGGTAGTGTCGTCGCTTTATCGCAACTGCCCGCAGATGCCTCATAGACTGGTTGCCCGTCGATAGAGCAACAGAGGAACTCCTGTCCGCCGCAAGGTAAAATGACATCGCCGAACAAAGGCGAGAGTACACCGGCATTGGATACCGAACCGATATACTCAATGTCGGTCGCACGGTGATCATATTGGATTCGCTTTGCCCTACGCCCATCGGATAACCAAACAGAATCAATAGCCGTTACGGTGGCATAGTCGTTCGTCGAATTAGTAACATAGTCGGCAATAATTTTGTCCCCTACCTTTAGTCCGAAATCGTAAATAAGAACATCCTCTCCCTCCGAGTGGGCGTAGATTTGTTGACCGCTTTGGCGAATAGGTACCGAATCGAGCAACAGGTAGGCAATACCATTGATACGGACACTGTCAGAAGTGGTCTGCTGCCAAACAAAAGTGCGGAGTACATCACCGCTGCACAAATCGGTAACGAGGTACGACCAAGTTTGGTTAGGCACAAAATAGTTGTCTGCCCGAGCGGTAAGGGTACATAGTAAGATGATACCCAATACCAAGTAAATCTTTTTGTTGTTCATGGCTTTTTGTAGTATTGATATATCGCCTGCAAAGTTACTATTTTTTTTGATTAAACAAATACTTTGCAAAAAATGGCGAAAAAATTACGATGCTCATCTGCGAATAATAGAAATATGACAAAGAATTTCGCAATCTCAAATTCAATTTTCCAATCAGAATAGTCAGAGTCTTAGAAGTTTGCTTTCCCTCTCAACTTACATTTTGCTACTTTGCCCTTGAGCCGACTTCGTCGAAACCTTGTCGAGACCTAATCGAGTTCTAAAATAAAATTTAACAGAAGCAAGATGTAACCAAAATGGTGTGATGGCTAACAGAATGTTCTCTTTTTTCTCATAATTCAAACAATCCTAATATAACAAAAATCCTGCTTACCGTTCGGATAAACAGGATTTTTTGTATTTGCTTGCAGATATTCTCTGCCGTCTTTATGCAGGGCAACCGCCTCAAATCCGGAATGCCTTATTCGATGCATAATGCATGATGCTGAATGCATAATTACATGTCCAATTACATGGTAATTATATGTCCCCTTTTGTCCCCCACTATGTTTAATCGTCAATTAACCGTTAACGGATGCCCCATGTTCCCGCTGTGCACATTCCCTCCCTTGGAGGGGCTTTGGGAGGTCAATGGCCTGCATGGAGAACTATACAATGCATAATTACATGTCTAATTACATGGTAATTATATGTTCTACTATGTGTAATTAATTGCCAATTAACCGGCATTAACGGAGGATAAAGAGCCTGATTAGTGGAGAACCTTGGCTCCTAAGACACTGTAGCGTGTAGCATCACGATAGATCACCACTTGCCCGTTCTCAATGCGCTTACAGGCGTGCGATTTAGTTGTGGTACTTTCTATCGACAGCGGGCGTTTGCCGTTCACTGCGGGTGCACCAAAACCGCTTCGGCCGTTGGCTGCACGCACGCTCATACCTTCTTCTATCGTAGCGGGTAACTCGCTGCTGAGGCTTGCTACGCCGTCTTTCTCTATCAAGAACAGCGTTGCTGCGGTCTCTTCCCATACGATGGCACCGTTCTCAATGGTGTAGTAGAGAATCTCTTGCTTACTCTCATTAGCAGGATTCCACTCGCCGAAGAAGGCACCATATTCATAAGCCGCTGCTTCTGTGGCGGTTAGGATAGTCTCCATCGATTTGCTGTTGTCCTTGTAGGTGAAAGTGATGGTGTTGCTTGCGGGGCTGATTACATTGCCTGCCGTGTCGGTCGTGTTGTATTCGCCGAAGCGTTCGGGCAGGATATTCATACCGAGCAGTGTCCAACGCGCAATCTTGCCGTCGTCTTCAAAACTGAATTTACCCTTGCTTTCATCTACTATCGTATTGAGGTACACGCACTTAGGCGCATTATTCCATGAGCGACCCAACGATACCACGGGGCATTCCGACTGAATACGGCAGTGGTTGAATACATAGCCTTTGTCCGATGCGTCGGCATTGCTGGCGGTGATGGCATCGCTTCCGCCGCCGTTGCTGCTTCTCCGCTCGCAATAGAGCAGTACATTCTCAAAATAAGCACTTCCGTCGCCGCAGATATAGTCCACTGTGCCGTGTATCTCGCCGTCCTCAAAGTAGTGCATCGCCCCGATCTTATTGGTGTAGTAAGTGTCTTGGTACGAGAGCAGACGCACATTCTTGCAGATAGTGCGCATACCTCTGTCCCACAACGCTACCGCACGCCCGTTGTTGGCTTTGTAGTAGTCGAGGGCGTTTTGGATAGTCAGGTCTTGCAGGTAGATGTCGTTGCCTGTCAGCAGCAGCGTAGCGGTCTTGTCAATCGATTCGGTGGATGCATCGGGAGCGTTCTTGATAACTACCCCCTCTGTCGATTGTCCGATAAGGCTCACATGGCTTGCCGAGATCTGCGTCAGTACCTTCTCGCCAAGGTCGTACACTCCGTTAGGCAGGAAGACACGGTCGCCGTCTTGCAGTTGCAGCAGCGTCAGTAGCAGCGAGGCCGCATCGCCGGCAGGTACCACATACATCCCGCTCGCATCTCGCTCTATTTTGTCGGCTACATTGTAAATCGCTACACTGTGCAAGTAGGCTTGTGCGCCAAAAGTAAGCATCAGAGTATCAACCTCGCCGTCGTAGAAGAAAGTGCTTGTCGCCCCGTCGGTTTCTACTTTGGCGGCTATGCGAGCCACCTCCGTTTGTCCCCTGCGTGTGCTGACCACAATCTCGCCCTCTTTCGAGTATTGGCAGAGATCCAATCGGATATAGGCTTTGCCCGCTACAGCGAGTGCCACCGTACCGCCCGCATTGATGTTCCAACCATGGTTGTTGTAGTATTTTCCGCCATCGATAGCGATACACTCGTGGTCTTCAGCGTACCACGAAGCCGCCGTCATATCGTACTGATAGTGTGTGCCTACCTTGGCTTGCTCAATGGCGGTTACCAAGGCATACACCCTCATATCTGCCTCCACTGCAGTCCCTTCTGCTACTTTGATTCCTATGTTGGTCGTCCAGCCGCGGAAAGCCATACCTTCGCCAATGCTGAGGTCTGCCACACTGTATTTGGGTACGAACAACGCACCGTGTTCCACTACCTCCTCGCCCAATCGCTTGTCGTTTTGGTCGAAATAAGTGATGGTGTGGCTCTCTACATAGTCGCACGCCTCTACCTTAATATAAGGGCAGTATTGTCCGCAATAGACAATCAGCGAGTCGGCTGCCTCTACATTGTATGTCCAAGTAGCAACGCCCTGTCCGTCTTTGTAGCAACCTACCGACTTGGTGTCGATATTTGCCAACACTTGCCCGCTTGTGTAGGAACT
Source organism: uncultured Bacteroidales bacterium (assembly GCA_900542355.1). Classification (GTDB taxonomy): domain Bacteria; phylum Bacteroidota; class Bacteroidia; order Bacteroidales; family Paludibacteraceae; genus Colicola. The sequence continues at coordinate 160,318 of UQNE01000003.1, forward strand.
GACGGTCGCGTTCTTGTTGGCGTACTGGCAACCGCCTATGCTGATATGCACCGGTCCGTCGGTCTTAAAACCGATTGTATAGTCTTGCCAACCGTGTTGTGCGCCGTTGTAACTCGCGCCCGACCCCGATACGCCTGCGGGCAACACGGGTGTCTCCTGCGTCAAGTCAATCTCAAAATCTTTGAAAGTGCGGGGTACCACCTCTACATTGCCGTAGATGCTCATCTCCGTCATGTAGGCGTTTTGCGCTGCATTCAGGTTGAACCAGCGCAGTTGTACATTCTCCCGATTTACATTCACGCTTATCTTGCTGCCTGCTTGTACGCAGAAAGTGGTGCTGAGCGTGTCCCACTCGGTTGCCTCGGGCGATTTGCATAGCAAGCCCCAACCGCGGCTGCCCCCGGTCGCTGCGTGTACAAACTCCACTTTTGTAACGCTCTTCAGCGCAGAAGTCTCGATGTACGGTGTTGCCGATTTGGCACACATCGCATACCCCTCGGTGATTACCTCGGTGTTGGTAAATTTGCTGTTCGTACCCGTCGGCGCAATCTGCACTTCGGCAAAGGTGATGTCCAATGCCTCTTTGCTTGCTTGGGTAGTAACGCTTTTGGTAGTGGGAGTAGCCGACGATTTTACCTCGTCCCAATCTTGAAAATTAGTGGTGTAGAGTCGTTTTTCTGCCACATTCTGTGCCTGCAGGCTCATCGCCGCCAGCAAGGCAATACACATAGTGGAAAATGTTTTCATCATAAGCGTAGTTGATTAGGTCAATATGCTTGTTTAGTTGTTTGTTCGTTGCTTGTTTGTCTCTGTAAGCCGCTCTGCCTCTGCAAGTCGCTTCGTTTCTGCAGCCGCTTCGTCTATACAAGCCGCTTTTTTCTACGCAAAATTATCTCTTTTTTGTGGATTGTGCAAACTTCACATGCTCCAGTCCACACAAAACGCCAAAATATCTACATCTTAGTCGCTCTATAGCCCCCTAAATTAGGGCAACTGCACCAAATCTGGAATGCTTTATTCAATGCAATCTCTACATTCTCTCCATTCGTGACAGAAAAGTTTTAACGAACTTTATATGGTCTGCATGGAGAACTATATCAATGCATAATGCATAATTACATGTCTAATTACATGTCTAATTACATGGTAATTATATGTTTCCTTTTGTTCCTGCTGTACACATCCCCTCCCTTGGAGGGGCTTGGGGAGGTCTGCATGGTCTTTTATATGGTCATTAACGGAGAACCATAGTCTCAGCACCGCCTTTTTGCAGTACCGTTGATAGTTCATACATTACGATTCCGGCCGTAACGCTCACATTCAGTGAGTGTTTGGTGCCGTATTGCGGTATCTCTATACACGCCTCGCATGCATCTACTACCTCTTGTTGTACGCCAAAAACCTCGTGTCCGAGAACAACGGCAATACCTTTCTTTGGCATACTTTCCGCCGTGTGACGCAGCCGATTCAGAACATCGCTCTTGGCTTGCTCTAATGTGATCGAGTCGTGCGCCTGCTCTATGGCATAGACGCAATAGCCTTTTTGGTGCAGAGCCTCTACCGCCTCGAGAGTGTTGTCAAAATGTTGCCAATCTACGGTCTCTTCTGCACCGAGAGCCGTCTTGTGGATCTCCGCATTAGGCGGGCAACAGCATATCCCGCATAGGTAAACGCCCTCCAGCAAAAAAGCATCCGCCGTGCGAAACACCGCACCTATATTGTGCTGACTGCGTACATTATCCAATACCACCACCAACGGCAGTTTCTCCGTTTGGTGGAATGCCTCGGGCGTGAGGCGGTGCATCTCTTGGGTCGTGAGTTTCTTCATGGCTAACTATAGTCCTGCGGGAAAAGCCACATACAAAATGCGATTTCCCTCATCGATGTTGCGAATAAAATCTTCGTGAATAGGGAATAGACGACCGTCTTCCGTTTCGAGCAGCGTGTTGATAGTCGATTCATCCACATCTGCCACCTTGCCCAAACAGCCTTGTGCCTCGTCCTCTATGGTGTAGCCTTTCAAGTCCTGCCAGGTCATCAGTTGCTGCTCCTCCTCGGTCAAGTCTTTGCGGAGCATATACGCCGTGGTGCCGGTCAAACGAGAAGCCTGCTCCTCATCATCGATACCCGACAGACGAAAGATAAGCGTGTCGCTGCCTTTGCCCCGCCAATCCTCTACACGGAATGGCACCAAGATACCGTCTATATCCAGTATCAGAAAGTCTGCATCAGCGTTGTCCCAATACTCGTTATCCATCTGACATTGCACCTCGCCTTGCTTGCCGTGCGGGCGACGAAGAGTGCCTATTTGTATCACTTCTTGTGGAGAAATCATTGCGTTTTTTGTTTTGTGCCGTTCGTTGTTGCTTTGTTTAGTTTGAGTATCTGAGTATCGCTGCTGCGTGGTTGTATTAGTGTCCTTGTTGTTAGTGTCTAACTATCTTACTATCAACTATTTGCAACTATACAAGTCCTCCTCTGTTAGTTGCTAATCGTAATAATCTCACCCGAGTAGAGGGTGTTGTATCGGCGTAGTGCCTCGCCCGAGATACCGGTTTGTGGCGTACCGTACACATCTAAGTTGTATTGCTCCCCGCAGGTCGGGCAGGTGGCAAACAGTCCATCCACTTCTATCGGTGCGTTTTGTCTGAGGCACTTGGGGCAACACATATCGTAAGCCATATACTCGCCTCCGCTCGATACAAACACCACTACCCCCGCATAGCCGTAGGCATCCCTCCCCGCTTGACGGGGCAGCGTCTGACCGTTGAAATGGTAACCGCTGTTATCAACGATGGTGTAAGAATAGATATTGGTCGGCTTGAAATGCACGAAGAATGCTAGCCGTGTATCGATACGCAAATTGACGGGATAGTAGGGCACTGAACTGCGGAAAGTCGTATCTTTGCAGCCGGTCAGCAACACCATACATACTACTAATATGTATCGCCCAAGTCGCTGCATATCAGTTGGCTACACTTTTCAAGTGAACGGTAAAGATCATCACAGAGTAGGGAGGAATATAACTTTGTGTCCCTTCCGTTCCGTTCCCTTCGGCTTTGTTGGTTTCGCCGCTTGAGATTTTCGATTCGTCGTATCCGAGATAGTAGGGTACATAGATTTCGATGTCGCCGTTTTTGTGTATTTTGCGCAGAGCCTCCGAGAATCCGCTCACAAGGTTAGACATCGAGAACTGACTTCCCTTTGCGCCGCTGCGGTCAAATTCGTAACCGTTGATTAGTTTGCCGGTGTAGTCGCACACTATGGTGCTGGTTGCATTGGGACGAGGCTCTTTGGGAGTGGGGTCGGCAATGATACGATATTGCAGTCCGTCGCTCAGTACAAAAAAACTGCTGTCGCCTTCGTGGTTGATGATGTTCTGCTCCAACCACAAGTCGTTCTGTACCTTCCAATCCATCCATTGGTTCTCTGTGCAGCCTGCAAACAGACCTGCCAACATGATGAGTATCAGTAGTTTATGTTTCATATTGCTTTTATAATTATCAACAAAAAATTATCAACAAATCAACAAATAAACGGATAAACCTATCAACCCTATTTGCAAATCCACTGACTCGGGTTGAGTATCGTGCGGTCTTTATAGACTTGGAAATAGAGTTCCGTCTTGTTGTCCTGTTCGGGGTCGGAGTAGATAGTGCCGAGTTTTTGCTTGGTCTCTACTTTATCTCCTTGTTTTACAGCCAGTTTGCTTAGGTTGGAATAGACGGTTCGATAGTTACCGTGTTGCACAATCACTGCGTAGGTATTGCCCACGAGGAAGCAACTCGTTACCTCCCCCTTGTACACTGCGCGGGCAGATGCTCCGGCTGTGGTCTGCAGGTAGATACCTTTGTTGTCGGTTACTACATGCTCATATACAGGGTGCTGCTGCTTGCCGAATTGCCCGCTGATAAAGCCTTTCTCTACAGGCCATGGCAGTTTGCCTTTATTCTGCTCAAAACCGCCTGCTACCAGTTTCTGCTCCTTGGTGAGAGTCGTCTTAGTAGCGGTTTGCTTGCGCACCATCTCGTCAATCTTCTTGTTGAGTTGTGCGGCTTGTTGCTGCTGTTTCTTCAGTTTGGCTACCAGCGTCTTTTCTTGTTTCTGCAACTGGGTGAGCATACTCTGGTGCTTTTTCTCATCGCGTGCCAAGTTCTCTTGCTGGCGTTTGCGGCTCTGCAATGCCTGCTCTTTCGACTTGCGATGCTCCTGCAAGGCATCGTTCTGGATATCAATCTCCGTCTGCGTGCGCTCTATGCGAGCCACTTGCTCTTGGCGAAACTTGGCAAACTCCTGCATGTAGCGTACTCGCCGCACCATCTGCTGAAAACTGTCAGACGATAGCACAAACAGCAACGGCGATTGCTGCATCTGCGCATAGTGGCTCTCTCTGACCAAGCGTGCATAGTCGGCTTTGTAGGTCTCCAAGTCCGCTTGTAGCGAGTCGCGTTTCTGTCCGAGCAGCGTCATCTCATCGTCGAGAGCGGTGATCTCGCTGCCCAAAGTATGAATCAGTTGCCGTTGCGTCTTGATGTTTTTGTTGAGCAACTGCAGTTTATTGAGTGTCGAGGTCTCGTCTTTCTTGGTTTGATTGAGCATCTTATTGGTGTTCTCAATCTGTTTCTGCAGTTCTTGCTGTTTCTTCTGCAGGTTCTTCACCGACTCAGCACCGGCACTCAGCGAGAGCAACAACGCACATATATATATAAGGAGTCGTTTCATTTCAATAGTTGCTTGATGTCTATTTGTTGGTAGCGTGTTAGGTCTGCACCCCGTGTGCGAACAGGCACATCCGTTTGCCGAGCGGGGTAGGTAAGACGCAACATAATCGTCTGTTTGCCGGTCGTATAGCCTACAAATGCCTCGTCTTCGCCCGTGGGCAATTCCCCTGTGGCTAAGGCTTGCAGGTCATTATAACTGACAGCGGGTTGAAGATAACGATTGACTTCTTCGTAGGTGGCTACGGCATACTGTCGGTTGATTTTATCAATACCCGTTATCTGCTTGGGGGTTGCCTCTATGCGGAGCATCTCGATACCCAGCATAGGCATGATGCTCAGTATGACAATCGAATCACGCACCGTCTGCATGGTGCAAGTGGCACGCAGTGTCTGTTCGCCTATCGTTACCACCCCTTGTGCATTCTGCATTAGGCATGTATGCCATTGGCTTTCAGTCGTTTGTGCTTCTTGCTCTGCCTCTGCTTGCTGTGCTTCGGTTTCTGTCTTGGCGATATGTTGGGTTGTGTGGCAACTCGTCATACCTACAGCAAAACCTACTCCGACAGCCAACACCGTGATGATTTCAAAAGCCGTGCCAAAGGCTACCTTGGTGGCGATGGCAAACGCATTTCTCGTTGTGCGTTGGATAGCGTTTCTAACTTCGCGCAGAATATATCTCAGTACTCGTAAGTCCATATCTGTTTTGCTATTTCCGGTAAGTGCCTATTTTACAATCTCTTGCAGGTGTTGCTCTATCTCTTTTGAGTTCTCGGGGTCGGCATTCTGCATAGCCTTCTTGATGTAGAAAGTCGCCAGTGTATCTTGTCCTTGCAGGTGCAAAATCCATGCGTAGGTATCTAAGAAAGTGGGGTTGTTGGGCTGCTCACGAATGGTAATCTGGCTCATCTGCTCAGCCTTGCGCAAGTCCCCGCCCGAGATGGCAAGCAGATACGCATAGTTGTTGAGAATCAATAGATTAGACGGGTCGATGCGCAAGATGTGTTCATATTCTGCCATAATCTGCTCAGTCGGTGCACCAATAGCCGAAAGCAGGTCTGCCCGAAAAAGCAAAAACTGCAAATCGTCCGGATTGAGAGCCAAATAATCATCGATGGCGGCAATGGCTTTTTTAGGCTTACCCTCTATGAGGTAGATTCTATATCGGTTTAGCGCACTCATACCGTCATAGCCTTGTAGTTGGTCTATTCGGTCTTGCGCTTGTATGGCTTGTTTATACTTGCCGTTCACCAAAGCGGCTTGGCGCATATAGTCCCATACATTGGCATCTTTGGGGTTGAGCCGAGTGGCTTGTTGCATTACCGTGAGCAACTCCTTGCGAGCGGTCTTGCTGTCCTGCTTGTATAGGCAAAGAGCATAGTGATACCAGTGATCGCACGGGTCGAGCAGGTAGGCTTGCCGAAAATAATCGAATGCCAAATCCGTCTGCTTGATAGCATTGTAGATAACGCCCAAATAGTCCTTGGTGGTGGCGTCTTGCGGATTGAGTTGCTCGCAGAAAAGTAGTTGCTGCAATGCCTCGGGATAACGCTCCTGCTCAATGCTTTGGCGGGCAGCGAACCAATAATAGGTAAACTGTTGCTCGCGTTCTGTGGGCAACGGTTGCGCTTTCGGTTTCTTCGCCCATACGGGGAGAAGAAAAAGCAAAGATAGGAATAGTGTAGCAATACGACGCATAGTCTGCTTCTATTTTACGCCGCTGTGTCCGAAGCCGCCTGCTCCCCGTTCGGTGTCGCTCAGCGTCTCTACCTCTACTACTTCGGGTTGCTCGTGGCGGGCAATCACCATCTGAGCAATACGCTCGCCGCTTTCGATAGTCTGCGGTTCTTGGCTTAGGTTGATGAGGATAATGCCTATCTCTCCGCGATAGTCGGCGTCGATAGTTCCCGGACTGTTCAGTACGGTCAGCCCTCGTTTTAGTGCCAACCCGCTGCGAGGGCGTATCTGTGCTTCGTAGCCTGCGGGCAACTCCATAAACAGACCTGTGGGGAGCAACTTGCGCTCCAGAGGTTGCAAGGTTACAGGTTCTGTCAGATAGCAGCGGATGTCCATTCCTGCCGCCTCTCGGCTCTCATACCTCGGCAACGGATTGTTGCTCTTATTGATAAATCGTATCGTCATAAATGTGCTTTTTTATTGTTCTTTCCCTTTTTAGAACCGCTTTTCTACCAGCACTTTCAAGCCGTCGGGTATAATCTCGATATGGATGTCTTTGGGCATATCTACAGGGTCTCCGTCGATGTGGAAAGGAGCGGCTTCTTCGCGCTCAAGCGTTATCTCGCGAGTGCGAATCGTATCCATAAATAGGCTGTTGTCAATACTCTTGGTAAATAGTCGCAGTGCCAATCCGGGCGCACCCAATAGTGCATTGTTGCTCATGATACATATATCCATCAAGCCGTCTTGTATGCTGGCTTTGGGTGCAATATATGCTTCGTAGCCCCATTGGCTCGCATTGGCAAAAGTAATCAGAAACGCCTTGTGCGTTACATCAATTCCTTCGCCTACCAAATGATAGGTCTGCGCCTTGTAGGTAAGCACATCCTTTACGATATTCTCGAAGTATGTGCGGAAACCCCGTTTCGTACTCCCCGCAAACTGGTCTGCAATCAGTGCGTCAAACCCCGTGCCGCAGGTGCTGACAAATAGTTTGCCGTTTGCCAATCCGTAGTCGGCATAGATAGCCTCCGAGTGGTTGAGCAACTCGATTGCACGCGCTGTCTGAACGGGAACGCCGATGTGGCGTGCAAATCCGTTTCCGCTTCCCATAGGCAGAATGCCCATCGCCGTTTGGGTATCGCGCAATCCGCGTGCCACTTCATTCACCGTGCCGTCACCTCCCACTGCCACTACTGCCTCAAAACCCATCTTTGCAAACTGGCTCGCCAACTCGGTAGCATGTCCCGCACGCTCGGTGAATACGATATTGGGCAACCATTGCTTGCTATCCAATAGTTGCAGTATCTGCTTCGGCAATTTCTTCTTATTATTCTGCGTACCCGATATGGGATTGATGATAAATGCGATATTCTTCATACCTTCCGTTGTCTTTTGTTGATTTTTGTCTCCTAAACACTCCGTTCTGCGAGGTGAGAAGGATAGGGGACTATTGTGTATTCCGTATCGTGCATGCGCACAAAACTGCGCACAAAGTTACGATTTTTTTTGCACATATACAAACTTTTGTGTAACTTTGCAGCCTACTAACTAATTTCTATCCATATATGGACACACTCTTTTCATCCGCCGACATCGAGCAACTCGGGCAACACGGCGTCTCTCTTGAGCAGGCAGAACAACAGATGCACGCTTTCCAAACAGGCTTCCCGCCGCTCGATATTGTCGCTCCCGCTTCTCGCAAACAGGGTATTCTTGTACCCACCAAAGTGCAGCAAGAAGAATATATTTTGGCTTGGCAGCAGTACCTCGACGAAGGACATCAAGTGCTGAAGTTCGTACCTGCCAGTGGGGCAGCAAGCCGAATGTTTAAGAATCTGTTTCAGTATCTTGAGGATGGTATCGAAACCGATTTTATTCGGGAGTTTCTTGCTAATATCGGCCATTTTGCTTTCGGGCAACAACTGTCCGGACTAAGTGGACAAGATGCTGTACACCATCTGCTATATGATATGCACTATGGTGAACTGCCCAAGGGGTTGCTCTTGTTTCATAAATACCGCGATGAACCCCGCACACCTGCTCTCGAACATCTGGTAGAGGCGGCTCTCTATGCTCAAAGCAAGGGCGTGGCTGCACTCCATTTTACTGTTTCTCACAACCATCTGCCCCTCTTTCGGCAGCATATTGCTGACCATCTGTTAGCCTATCAAAATAAGTATGGTGTGCGGTTCGATATCTCTTTCTCTGAGCAGTTGCCCGCCACCGATACATTGGCTGCCAATCCTGACGGCACGCCTTTCCGTGATAATCAAGGCAAACTGCTCTTTCGCCCGGGAGGACACGGTGCCCTCATTCATAACCTCAACCAACAGGAAGCCGACATCGTCTTTATCAAGAATATCGACAATGTCGTGCCCGATAGATTGAAAAAAGATACCGTCCGTTGGAAACAGATACTCGCAGGTGTATTGGTTACGGAGCAACAGCGTATTTTCAGCCGTCTGCAAGACCCTACTTTATCCCCCGAGGAACGAACAATGCTCAATCGCCCTATACGCGTCTGTGGTGTGGTAAAGAATACGGGAGAACCCGGAGGTGGTCCGTTTATCGTGCGGGATAATGCCGGCAATCTTACCTATCAGATATTGGAGTCATCGCAAATCAGCGACCCTGCATTGATGGCACAATCTACCCACTTCAACCCCGTTGACTTGGTTTGCGCTATCCGTGATTATCAAGGAAATAAATTCAACCTGCCCGACTATGTTGACCCCAACACCGGCTTTATCTCACACAAGTCGAAAGATGGTAAGGAACTGTTGGCACTCGAATTGCCGGGCCTGTGGAATGGTGCAATGGCGCATTGGAACACTATCTTTGTGGAGGTCCCTGTCTCTACTTTCAATCCCGTAAAAACAGTCAACGACCTTCTTCGCAAGCAACATCAATAGACAAATATGGCTCTTCCGTTGCCACAAGCGAAAGCCAAGGAACAAGTTATTATATAGGAAAATCACATATCTAATAAACTTTACCGATTGATGTGGAAGCCTGTTGCGTTTTGCGTGAGGACTTTGGCATAGTGGAGATACACGACCAATATGGGTATTTTCGGGTGCGCTACTACGCAATAGATGTGCTATCCTCTCCGTTTGTTATAGGGAAAAATACCCACTCTGACAGGTAGGGTTGGCAAATAGAACTTTTATTTTGTGCAACCAACTATTTGTTGTAATTTTGCGGTCTCAAACGGAAGAATAGTGTTTTCCAACGGAGAATATGCTTCGAAGAAAGCCTATCTTCCAAGACAGAAGAAAGTCTGTTTTTAAGGTATAAAAGATTGTGTTTGGTTTCTTTATTATTTTGCTATTCCTCGTAGTGGGGAATATCGTTTCGTGGGCAATAGGGGGTATCATCCCCGGGAGCGTGATAGGTATGCTTTTGCTCTTTATCTGCCTGTGTCTTAAGTGGATACACCCGCATCAGATACGCGTTGCCGCCACTGCTCTGACAAGCAATATGTCGTTTTTCTTTGTACCCGCTATGGTGGGTATTATGGAGCAATGGCAGATTATCCGTCTGAACCTTGCAGGTTGGCTCGGTATTCTCATTCTCTCTACGCTCGCTATCATGGTTAGCAGCGGGATTACTATGCAAGGGATGGCGCATTTGGCACAACGGCTAAGCAAGAAAGGAGCGGCTCATGCGTGATGTAGTCTGCTCTGTTCCGTCGCTGCTGATGCTCACTTTTGGTGCGTATTTGCTCGGACTCTTCTTGCAGCGCAAGTCGGGGTGGACACTGCTTCACCCATTCTTGATATGCATACCCGTGCTGGTAGCCACGCTTTGTATTCTCGACATCCCCTACGATACCTATTCGCAAGCCAATCAGGCGATTACCTTCCTGCTCGGGCCGAGTGTGGTAGCCTTAGCGCTGTCGCTCTATGAGGAGATAGATACGATACGCCGCAATGCTTTGCCTATCACGGTGGCAGTATTGGTGGGTGCGCTGGTAGGTATAGCAAGCGTTTATGTATCGTGCAGAATGCTCCATTTGGATGGGATGTGGGTGCGCTCTTTGGAGGCTAAGTCGGTTACTACCCCTATTGCAATGGACATCACCCGCTCGCTTGGCGGCAATGAGTCGCTATCGGCGGTGTCGGTGATCATCACGGGTTTCTTGGGTTCGCTTATCGGTCCGTTCGTGCTGCGGCTCTGCCATATCACCAACCCGGTTGCCAAAGGGCTTGCCATGGGGTGTGCCGCCCACGGATTAGGAACGGCACGCGCCATCGAGTTGGGAGCATTAGAAGGGGCTGTCAGCGGTCTGTGTATCGCGCTTATGGGTATTGCTACAGCTATCCTCGTACCGCTCTTTCATATTGTCCTACCTGTCTGGTAACGGCAAATCAAGTCTTATTTTTCGCAAGCAGCAATCCAAAACACGCAGCCGAAAAGGCTATGGCACGCTTATTGTACGATTCCGTATCGGATAATTAAAAATTACACTCCAATGGAATCAAATTCATGTCCTTTTGTTCCCAATTTCCTGCTTGGTTGTGCAGGTGGGATACAATACTTGTCGCTGAAAAAAGTGAGCAAGAACCCGCGCAAGTCGCAAGAAAAAACGCTTCGTGCCATCCTTACTTATGCGCGTGATACCGAGTACGGTAAGGAGCATCACTTTGCTGAGATACTCGAAGCCCCCAACGATACCGAACTCTACGCACGCTATCATAAGTATGTGCAACTGAATGATTATGAGGACCTTCGTCCGTATGTGGAGAAACACAAACACGGCGAGGCAAACATCCTCTTCCCTGGCAAACCGATTATGTACGCCACCACCTCGGGTACGACCAAAGAGCCGAAGTGGGTACCTATCACCAAAGAGTATCTGAACAATATCTACGGTAAGATGACCAAGGTATGGCTCTTCAACTTCATCAAGAACCGTCCGAAGGTGTTTACGGGTAAGATTGTGTCGATAGTAGGCAAGGTGAAAGAAGGCGAAGCACCCGACGGCACAATGTATGGTTCGGTGAGCGGCGTTACGCAACGCGACTGCCCTAATTTCGTCAAGAAACTATACGCATCCCCCGCATCGGTGTTCTCTATCGAGGACTACACCGCTCGCTACTACGCTATCATGCGTATGGGTATTGAGCGCAATGTAACGCTTATCGTTACCGCCAACCCATCGACTATCGTTGAGATGCAGAACAATGTGAATGAGTACTTTGAGGACTACTGCAACGACATCGAGCACGGTACGCTGAAAGCCGAACTGAATATCCCGCAATGGATACGCGACAGTATTCAGCCCTACTTGAAGCCCAACCCCGACCGCGCCAACGAACTGCGTGCGCTCAAGGCCCGATACGGCACCGTGTTGCCCAAGCACTACTGGCCTAACCTGCAGATTCTCAACACTTGGAAGTGCGGAAACACCAAGGTGTATGTAGATAAATTCAAGGACTCGTTCCCTCAGGGTATGCTCCATCAGGAGTTCGGCTATTTCGCATCGGAGTGCCGCTTTGGTTTGGTGTTGGACGACACGCTCAATACCGTGCTCTTCCCCCATTTCCACTACTACGAGTTCGTGGCTGAGGACGAACTGGAGAGCGAGAACAAGCATTTCCTCCAACTATGGGAACTGCAGAAAGGCAAACGCTACTGCCCGTATGTTACCACTTTCGCCGGGCTTTATCGCTACAACATGAACGACCTTGTAGAGGTGGGTGATTCGTTCTGCAACACGCCGACCGTCCACATGATTCAGAAGGTGAATGGTATCGTAACGATGACGGGCGAGAAACTGCACGAACGCCAGTTTATCGAGGCGGTACACGAGGCTGAGAAACAGACGGGCATGCAGACCAAGTTCTTCGTCGGCTTTGCTGATATGGAGTTGTCGGCTTATCATTTCTACTACGAGTTTGCAGACCAACAGACTACGCAAGAGCAGGCCGAGGAGTTTACCAAGGTGGTAGATAAAGTGCTGAAAGACATCAACATAGAGTATGCCGCCAAGCGTGCGTCGTTCCGCGTGAAAGACCCGATTACGCACCGTTTGGTAGAGCAGTCGTTTGAGAAGTTTAAGGCGGAGTGTATCGCTGAGGGTGCACGCGACGGTCAGTTTAAGATGAACCTGCTGCTGCAAGACGAGAAGCGCCACGCTAAGTTTAAGAAACTGGTGATTGAATAAAGCCGCTTGGCTATATTGCTACACAAACAGAAACTGTCTAACAACGGAAAAATGTTAGACAGTTTTTTGTTTAGGTGAGCCTGCGTAGCAGCATTCTCTACATTCTCTCTATTCGGGACAAAATAATAATTTAATGGAGAACTATCAGAGCAATTAATGGTCAATTAACCGCAACATAGAACCAAAGCCATCAACGGAGAACTTATACAATGCATAATTATATGTCTAATTACATGGTAATTATATGTTGAAAAGCCAATGGTAATTACATGTTTAATGGCCAATTAACCGTAACGGAGACCTAAGACTACTAGGTTGGGGAATCAATCGAATAGGGTGGGGTTGTCGAGGTCGAAACGCTTGAGGATATTGTGCATCAGCGTTTCGCGAATCAACTTACTGCGGTTGGTGATGGTATATTTGTCGCAGTACCTTTGTAGCGCACGCATCTCGCTATCGTTGAGCATGATACTCACACGATGGCTTCTGCGTGCCTTAGATACTCTCTTGTTTCCCACGGTCGGTACGGTTTTATCAGAAGAACAGTCCCAATCGCACCCCCGCATGCAAAATACTGCGCCCTGTGTGGTTGGTAAACGAAGTGTCTTCTATGGTTTCTTTTACTTCTATCTTTGCTTGCTGCCATTGCACATCGGCGGCGATATAGAGCGACGACTTGGCACTCAGTCGATAGCAATAGCCTATGTTCGCCCCGGCGTAGAGGCCGCCTTGATAATCCTTGCTCAGTGCCACGCCGTAGCCCAACGACAGCCCTACCATCGGTGCATGCTTCTGCTGCAAGAGCGGTATGCGTGCCACCAACTGAATCGGCAAAAAGGCGTATTTCTGTCCGCCGCAAAACTCGCCCGAGTAGCCCACACCGCCGCCGAGGAAGATGCGCTTGCCCAACATATCATACGAGCCGACCAGCAGGTTCGCCCCGAAATAGCCGCCTGTGGTGTCCGCGGGGATAAACGCTGCACCGCCTGCCAACTCTACCGCTACCGACACACGCTTTGTGGCGGCCGCTGCGTTGAGTGTTGCTATATCTTGCTGAGTGTCAGTTGTCTGCGTCTCTTGTCCCACCGAAAGCACATCCTCTCGCGGGTACTGATAGCGTGCCCCCGAGGCGTCTTTCAGCACCACTACTTCTTCGTTCTCAAAGACGATCGTTCCTACCACTATCGCACCCGTGCGCAGCGTCAGCACCTCAGCCTGCGCACACACGGCGCACGCCAAAACCGCTATCGGCAAGAACCATTTTTTTATCACTGAAATCATCTGTTCTAAGTAAGCATTTTCTCCGGCAAGTACTTCTCTATCCAAGGCAAAAACTCCCGATATACAAAGATTATTTTACCATATATGGCGAAGGGGTATTCTACCAAAGTAGGAGATATTTTCTTGATACGCAAAGGTCTTTCCACCCTAACCGCTTGCAAAGGTAACAAGAAAAGTTGAATTGCGCAAATCTTTCTGCCTTTTTGCTTACTATTCATTTGAAATGACGAACGAATCTATATGCTTGTTACCGCAGTCGTTGCCTGCTTACTGCTCACTGGTTGCCCATCAAAAATAGGACACCGGTTGCCCTCAAAAATAGGACACACCTATCTACATAGTTTATTGCCGATTGTTAAGATTAGGCTCGATAGACGCTATTTCCCGTCAATGTACTGTCTATGTACCACTTATCACCCTACCACTACCCTACCACTCACCACCCTTATAGCAGCCTAAAAAGTATCATTTGTTAAGATTGCACTTGCGCTCCCCGACTCCTGTTTGCATATTTCGTAAAAAAGTACTAACTTTGCACGCATAAAGAATCATTCCACAGGAACGATATGACAAAGAAAGATATTTCTACTATGGCAAAGAACGATACATCTATTATGACAAAGACAAACACACCGGCAGAGACAAAGCCTGCAAAGGCAAAGAAAGAGGCAATCGGCAAGGAAATAAAATTGGAGACCGTTCTGTTCACATGCCGCGACCTGCTGCGCGGGAAAGCGTCGATGGCAGATAAACGCGATATGCTGCTCACATTGGTGTTCCTGCGCTTTGTGGGCGAAAAGTTCGACCTGCAGCGGCAACGCATCTTGCGCGATTTTGAGCAAGATGGTTTCGACCTCGTGAAAGACCAAGCCTATATCGCTGCCAAAATAGAAGACCCTAACTTCTACGAAGATGTGTTCTATCTCTCGCCCGAGTGCAGGTGGGAGATGGTGCTTGCTTTGAAGGCGGATGCTACACTCAATACGCAGTTGGATACTATCCTCAACCGTATGGAGCAGGAGCATACCACCCTGCGTGGGGCGTTGCCACAGAAGATTTTCACCTCTGCCAATGTAGAGCCGAAAGTCATCAAGTCGGTGATTGACGAGGTGAACAAGATTACCAATGCCAATTTCCACGAAGGCGACCTGATAGGGCGTGTGTATGAGTATTTCCTGCAGGCGTTTGCCGTCAATGCCGAGAAAGAGGAGGGCGAGTTCTATACGCCGCATTGCATAGTGGAACTTATTTCGTCGCTGATTGAGCCTTTCGACGGAACGCTGTACGACCCTGCGTGCGGGTCGGGCGGTATGTTTGTGCAGTCGATGCGCCTGATAGAAGCCCACGGCGGCAACACCAAGGCGGTGAATGTGTATGGGCAGGAGAGCCAGCCGGAGACTTACCGACTTGCCAAGATGAACCTCGCAGTACGCGGTATCAGTCATAACCTCGGCGAACAACCCGCATCTTCGTTTACCAACGACCAGCACATAGGGCGTTGGTTCAACTACATCATGGCAAACCCGCCTTTCAACCTCAAGAAATGGCGTACCGACGAGGAACTGACCACCGACTATCGCTGGGACGGCTACGGACTGCCGCCCGTAAGCAATGCCAACTATGCGTGGATACTGCATATCCTGGCGCACTTGGAGAAGCAACGCGGTGTGGCAGGTTTCCTGCTGGCAAACGGGGCGTTGGGTGACGAGGATACGCGCCTTATCCGTCAGCGGCTTATAGAGAACGACAAAGTGGAGGCGATTATCATCCTGCCGCGGGAGATGTTCTATGCCACCGATATATCCGTTACACTGTGGATTCTCAATCAGAACAAGCGTGGCGGAGAGTGGCACGGGCGCAAGCAACGCAACCGCGAGGGGGAGATACTCTTTATGGACTTGCGCACATGGAACACGCATATTGCCACCTACAAGAAAGATAAGGGACAGCAGAAATCGGTGGTTCTCACGCCCGAACAGATAGCCGAGGTGGTGCATATCTATCAGACTTGGCAGGCAGAGGGTACCGACGGCAGCACTTACGCCGTACCCGAACTATACAGAAGTGTGTCGCGCAGCGAGATTGCCGACAAGGGGTGGAGCCTCGTGCCGAGCAAATATATCGAGTTTATCGACCATGATTTGGACATCGACTATTCGCGTGAGATGGAGCGTATCCAAGGCGAGATGCGGTCGCTCCTCGCCGATGAGCGCAAAAGCCAAGAGGAACTTCGTGCCGCTTTCCGCGCTATCGGGTATGAGGTAGAAGAAACTATCTAAAAACGCGGGAATCATAGAAATTTAGTCAAATAAAAACGCGGGAATCATAGTCGGATTTGCATAAGTCAATAAAAATCAGTAACTTTGCAGTGTATAGCCAAGGCAATAATAGTTGCTTGCTGCGCTACTCAAATACATCGGATAAAAAGACAACTTATTAGGCTTGATAGATATGACAAATAAGAAGACATCCGTATCGGCAACCCACGCCGACCATATAACAAGCAATATATTGCTATACACCACCGATACGGGCAGTGTGAGCATACAAGTGCGATATGAGAACGGCACTTTTTGGCTGACGCAAAAGCGTATGGCAGAGTTGTTTGGCGTGGATGTGCGCACTATCAACTATCACTTGAAGGAAATCTACCAAAGCGGAGAACTACAACAAGAGGCAACTATCCAAAAAAATCGAATAGTTCAAAAAGAAGGTACCCGAAATGTGGAGCGTAGAACTTTTTATTTGCATAAATCATTGTGATTTGGTAACTTTGCAAGGTTATAATAAAATTCGTATCAATCAATAGCATAAACAATAGATACTATGGCAAACTCACGAGGTTCAGAATGGAGAAAATGGGATTTGCATATGCATACCCCAAAGTCAATACACAATAATTATGGTGGGGACAATGATGTAATATGGGACAAATACATTGCGGCATTAGAGCATCTTCCTGAGGATGTGAAGGTAATAGGTATAACAGACTATTATTTCATAGATGGTTATGAGAAGGTTATGGAATATCGAAAGAAAGGACGATTGAAAAATATACAAAAGATATTTCCCATACTTGAATTTAGAATAGATACTTTTGGAAGCGGTAATGAGAATACTTTACAAAAGATAAACTTACATATACTTTTTGATATAGACGAATCTTGTTTGTATAGGGAAATCAATAAGATTAAAACTGAATTTATAGGGCAAATTCCTATTACGAGATTGGATCGTTATAAGACAAAGATGCTATCTATGGAAAATTTTGTATTATTGGGCGGTGACTTGCAAAAAGGATTTAGAGACTTCATACCTCCAACGGACAAGGTTTTTGAATTGTTGGAAAGTTCTACATGGAAAGGAAAAACTTTTTGCTTTTTAGGATATAAAGAATGGTCCAATTTGGAAAAGAATAACCAATTGAAACCCCTTAAGAAAGACTTGTATGAACATGTAGGTGCGTTTTTTAGTTCCAATTATGACACAATTAGGAAAAATCAGAATTGGCTTAACGAATATGGAAAAAAGCGTCTATTACATTCTCTTGATATTCACGATTTTGACTTGTTAGATACAGCAAATATAGATACAAATGATGTTTATCAGAATAGTCATAAGTATTGTTGCTACACATGGATAAAAGCGGATACTACTTTTGAAGGACTTAAACAAATTCTGTTTGAACCGGATGAGCGTGTATGTGTGCAGTTAGAAAAACCCGATTATAAGGCACCATTCCGAGTAATTGATTCTATCTCTTTGGATGAGAAGTCTTTTTGGAATGATACAATCTATCTGAATGGTAATCTAAATACAATAATAGGTGGACGCTCTACAGGGAAATCGACTTTACTAAATGCTATTGCCCGCAAGTTAGATTGTCCTATTGAAAAACTAACGCAGAAGGATGGATATAATGACTATATTGAGGAACATTTCAGCGGAGTGAGTATCCATTGGAGCGATGGACAGGAGGACAATACACGAGATGTAGATTATTATCCACAGAGTTATATGTATCAAATTGCCAATGATGGGAAAAAACTGGATAGAATAATATGTGATAATATCATGGAGGACAAGAAGGATGCTATTAGTAAATATATAAAAAATAATAACCAATTAGAAACAGATTTGCATACTACCATTTTATCACTATTCCAAGAACAAGAAAAATATAAGGCTCTGAGTTCACAATTGCGGGAAAAAGGAAATAAGAGTGCTATTAGCAAGGAAATAGGTGATTTGGAAATAAAAGTGAAATCTCTTACTGATCAAACGCAAATAACAGAAGCAGAAATAGAGAGATATAAAGCAGATACGGAGACTCTATCCCAAATAGAGCAAAAGAACAATGCTATTCATAGAGATATTACAACATTGGAGTCCCTAATAAATACACCAATTCTTGCATCTAATTTCCCTCAAAAATATGATGTCCTATCAGAAAACACAAGGGAGCACCTGATCAAAGTTTACTCAAATATAGCAGAAACAGCAAATGAACAGTGGGTAAATCAAATAAAGGAAATACTGCAAACATTACATACTGAACAAGGTAACAATGAGCAACAATACAACACAATAAAGAATACTCCACTATACATTAAGTGTAAACAATATTATGATAATAACAAAGAACTTAATTCTATACAAACACGATTGAGAGAGGAACAAAAGAAATTGCATGAGTTTGAAGAACAAGAGACTATCTGTAATAAATGCAAACAGGAAATAGACAATTTAGTGAAGAAAATAGTCGATCAGTATATACAGTTTC
Source organism: uncultured Bacteroidales bacterium (assembly GCA_900542355.1). Taxonomy (GTDB): domain Bacteria; phylum Bacteroidota; class Bacteroidia; order Bacteroidales; family Paludibacteraceae; genus Colicola. The sequence goes on from UQNE01000003.1 coordinate 178,949, forward strand.
AGACAAATACCAATGCTGTATGTCGAGAGTTGTCTATAAAACGGAATGACCTCACAATCGCAGCGCACACTATATTTTTGCGGGATGATTTGTACGATTTTTTGAAAGAAAGATTCATTATTCGGAGTACCGAGCAACAGAATTATATTGAAAAGTTGGCGAATGAATATGCCGAGCAAGGTACAATTGAGGACTATATACGCAAGGCACTCAATAGTGAAATTGTGTATAAATCCACACATCATGCCCAAGAGGTGATGACGGCTCTATTATCGCAAAATTGGTATAAATACCAATTTGATGTCATCTACCAAGATGATAAGTTTACCGAAATGTCGCAAGGAAAACAAGCCTTTGTTGTACTTAAATTATTGCTAGATTTTAGTAAGAAGCAGTGTCCTATTTTGATAGATCAACCAGAAGACAGTCTTGATAATAGGGCTATTTACAAAGACTTAGTTGAGTATATAAGAAACAAGAAAAAAGAACGACAAATTATTCTTGTTACTCATAATCCTAATGTGGTAGTGAGTGCAGACGCTGAAAATGTGATTGTGGCAAATCAAAATGGGAACAATAGCCCTAATCAAAATGGCGTGAAATTTCACTACATCAATGGTAGTTTGGAAAATTCCAAAGATAAGAATGCTTGTGTAGGATCTATTTTAGAGTCTCAAGGCATACGAGAACATGTGTGTGAAATCCTTGAAGGAGGAAAAGAAGCATTTGAAAAGAGAGAAAAGAAATATGGTTTTAGATAAGCAAGTACATATAGCATCGTTGGGTGAGTATATAGAACAGGTGGATGTGAGGAATACGGAATTACATTATGGAGAAGATGATGTAATGGGGATTTCTACGACAAAAAGTTTTATATCCACAAAAGCCGATTTGTCAAATGTATCGTTGTCAAACTATAAGATTGTAGATAAATGGCAATTTGCTTATGTTGCAGATACTTCGCGTCGTGGAGACAAAATCGGTTTGGCATTTCAAGATACTTCTTCTTGTTTAGTGTCTTCAATATATACCACCTTTCGAGTGAAAGATGAGAGTGTGTTAGACCCATATTATTTGATGATGTATTTCAAGCGTCCGGAGTTTGACCGGTATGCACGGTTTCATTCGTGGGGCTCGGCAAGGGAGACTTTTACTTGGGAAGATATGTGCAATATCCAAATTCCGCTGCCGGAGATAGAGGTGCAGAGGGAGTATGTGGCAGTGTACAAGGCTATGCAACATAATCTGCAAACAATGCAGACCAAGTTGGACGACCTGAAATTGGTGTGCGATGGGTATATCGACCAAGTGAAGAAAACATCTCCATATATAAGTGTCGGGGAATGTGTAGAGATTGTAGATAGGAGCAATAAAGGACAATACATTAAAAGAGTATGTGGTGTAAACATTGACAAGGTTATTATGCCTACCAATGCTGACACTTTGAATGTGGACATTTCAAGATACAAGGTATTAGGAAAGGGGAATATCGTTTTTAGTGGAATGCAAACAGGACGAGATAATACCATACGAATGGCAATACACACAGAGGATGAACCTGTTGTGGTTTCTCCCGCCTATACTATATTCCGAATCAAATCAAAGAAGATATTATCGGAATACTTTATGCTATGGTTTCTACGGAAAGAGACTGATAGACGCGGGTGGTTTCTAAGCGATGGTAGTGTACGGGCTAATCTTGATATGGATAGATTATTTGAAGATGTGCAGATACCGATACCGCCGATAGAAGTGCAGAAGTCGATTGTGGCGATATATGATGTCTATAATCGTCGTAAGCAATATGCGGAGCGATTGCGGCAGATGATTAACGAGATGTGCCCTGTACTGGTGGCAATGACCTCCCCAACCCCTCCAAAGGAGGGGCTTTCAAAGTAAGAAAATAGAGAGTGCATGGGTTGCTTATCCCTTGCTTATCCCTTGCTGAATAACCCAATGAAGAAACGAGACTCCCCCTGCTCCCTTAGAGAGGGGAAACAAAATGAGGTGAAATAGTGTTCTTATAGTATTCATATAGCAAGCACTTACTCTATAGGGACTCCTAACCTTGCAACTTCGGGGCTAACCTTGCAACTTCAAGTGCTAACCTTGCAACTTAGTGGGAATTTTATAGAAAACAATAAAACGATATACGATTATGACGGGGAAACTATATGAAAGCGATTATGAAGAGGGCGTGATGCAGTTGCTGGCTGCCAACGGCTGGACGGCGACGCACGGTGAGGAGGTGGCGCACAGGCGGCTGTCGGAAGCCTTGATAGAAGATGACTTGCGCAGTTATCTGCAGGGGCGGTATGCCCAAGAGGCATTGGGCGACGACGAGACAGACGGTATCATAGCCAACCTGCGCAACACAGGTGGCGACACATTGTATCACACCTTGCGCAGTGTGGTGAGCCTCTATCGCGACGGGTATAGTTTTCATCGCTATCACAAAGACGAGGACTTGTTTGTGGAGTATATCGACTTTATGCACCCCGAGCGCAATGTATTCCGCTGCGTCAATCAGTATGTGGTGAGTTACAACGGCGGGCGCGATGTACGGATACCCGATGTGCTGCTGTTCGTGAACGGCATTCCCGTGTGTATCATCGAACTGAAGAACCCCACCGACTACAATGCTACAATAGCCAAAGCCTACGACCAGATACATATCCGCTACAAACGCGATATTCCGCACCTGATGAAATACTGTGCGTTGTCGTGTATCAGCGACGGCAGCAATACGCGTTTGGGTACGACATACACACCCTACGTACACTATTATGCGTGGAAAAAGATACATAACGAGGACAAGGCTTCCACGGCAGGACTGGCAGAACTGAACACACTGATAGCAGGCGCGTTTGAGCCGCAACGCTTGTTGCTCTTGCTGCGGGATTTTGTCTATTTTCCGGACCTGCAGACGCAGAAAGAAGAGGAGATAGTGTGCCGCTATCCGCAGTTCTTTGCCACGCAGAAACTATTTGCCAACATTATGCAGCATTTGCGCAGTGCTGGCGGAGACGGCAAAGGCGGTACGTACTTCGGTGCCACGGGGTGCGGCAAGACCTATACAATGCTGTTCTTGGCGCGACAACTGATGTTGCGCAGCGACAAAGCCCGTCTGGCAAGCCCGACCGTAATAATCATGGTAGATAGAGAGGACTTGCAAGAACAATCGGGTGCGTTGTTTTGCAATTCGTCGGATTTTCTTTCGGCAGGTATAGTGCGTGTGATAGAGAGTCGCGAGGACTTGAGCAAAGAACTGACGCTGCGCAGTTCGGGTGGGGTGTTTATCTGCACGATACAGAAGTTCTGCGAGGCGACAGGACTGCTCTCCAACCGCGGGAATATCCTCGTTTTCAGCGATGAGGCACACCGTACGCAGACAGGCGTGGGGGCACAACTGAAGATAGAAGGGCAGCGCGAGGCGATAAACGGGCACTACGATGCCAAGACAATGGGCGCGTTTGTAACCTACGGTTTTGCCAAATACCTGCGCGACGCGTTCCCGAATGCGACCTATGTCGGTTTTACTGGGACACCCATCGATGAGACGATACACGTGTTCGGCGGCGTGGTGGACAGGTACACAATGAAAGAGGCGGTGGACGATGGTATCACGGTGGATCTGAAATACATCCCCCGTCTGGCGCGGGTGATGCTCGACAAAGAGAAAGCCGCACAGATAGAGGCGTATTACAAGCAATGCGCCGACGAGGGTTCAAACGAAGAGGATGTGCGCAAGAGCAAAGAGGCAATGGCGAAGATGGAGGTGATACTGGCGGATGACGGACGATTAGGACGTGTGGCGATAGACATTGTGGAGCATTATGAACGGCTGTGCGATGCCAAACCCGATGTAGTACAGAAAGCGATGGTGGTATGCGCCAACCGACCTATAGCCTACCGCCTCTACACCAAGATACGGGAGGTGCGTCCGCAATGGTTCGAGGCAAAGCGGTGCGAGAACGAGAGCCTGCTGACCAGAGAGGAGTTGCAGCGTCTGGAGCCGCTGCCGATGGTGAACATGGTGGCGACACGCAATGCCAACGACCCGAAAGAGATGTACGACCTGTTGGGCGACAAACCATACAGAAAAATGCTGGACAAGCAATTCAAACAGGAGAAATCCAATTTCCGTATGGCGATAGTGGTGGATATGTGGATAACGGGATTCGATGTGCCGTGTTTGTCGGTGCTGTACAACGACAAGCCGCTGCAAAAACATACGCTGATACAGACCATCTCGCGTGTCAACCGCAAATACGAGGGGAAAGAGTACGGGTTGATAGTGGATTATATCGGCATACGGGAGAATATGCGCGAGGCGATAAAGGCATATGGCGGTGAGCAGTTTGGACCTACGGAAGATGATGTGGAGGCAGCCTATACAGTGTTTGTGAACGAAATGGAGGGACTGCGTGCGCTCACGCAAAACTTGAACTTTTCACCGTTCTTTGCGTCCGACCCGCTGACGCGGTTGCAGTTCCTGCAGCAGGCGGCGGAGTATGTGATGGCACAAGTGAGAAAAAGTCAGAAAGTGTCGTATCAAACACTTTTCAAACAACATGTGAAACGATTGCGCTCGGCGTATAATATCTGTCAGCCGGCGGGCGTATTGCAAGACGAGGAAACGGCATGGGCACAATGCTATATGGCGATTTGCTCGTTTGTGAGCAAGATGACGCAAGGGCAACGCGACACAGAAGCAATGAACCGCGAAGTGCAACAGATGGTGCGCGAGGCAATAGTGTGCGGCAGCGTAGAGTCAGTGTTCAAAGATAATGACGAAGAACAGATATTTACCGATGACTACTTGCGTGAAGTAGAAGCGAGCGTGAAACTGCCGCATACGAAATTTCAGATATTACTGCGTGTTTTGAAACGTGCTATCCGTGAATATAGCAGAACCAATAAAGTGGCAGCCAAGCGGTTCGACGATATGATGGAAAAGGTGGTGGAGGCGTACAACACACGCGACAAGTTGGATTTTGCCACCAATGTGGTCGGTGAGACGCTGGGCTCGATACAGGAACTGATAGACAACCGTGTGAACGAACTGTCGGGGCAGTTGGTGGATATATTTCACCAACTGCAGACCGACAAAAGCAAGTTCCGAGACTTGGGCATCACCTTTGAGGAAAAAGCATTCTACGATATATTGGTTGAGGTGCGTGATATGCACGGATTCGATTATCCGAATGAGCGATGTGTGGCGTTGTCGCGGAGTATCAATGAGTTGGTGGCGGGGACAGCAGTTTATGCCGACTGGTTGAACAATGGTACGCTGAAGCGCGACCTGGCACGCGATGTGTCGAAATTGCTGTATCGAAGCGGTTATCCGCCCGAGTGGGACGAAGAAGTGTTCAGAAAAGTATTGGAGCAGGTGGAAAACTTTAAGACCTATGAGAATGGGGAATGAGTGCGTGCATAAATGAAGAATGCATAATTACATGTCTAATTACTGTAGTAATTATATGTTTTTCTTTGTCTGTACACATCCCCTCCTATGGAGGGGATTGGAGAGGTCTGCATCGTCAATTACCCGCCATTAACGGAGAACCAATCCCCGGGAAAGTAGGGCTATGGCTTGCAGGTTTGAGAAAAAAGTAGTACCTTTGCAGCGTAATTTTTTAACTTTCGGATTATGACTACCAAAGGCAAAGTAATCAGTTGGGTATCCGCCATACTCGTCATTGCGCTCGCCGCATTTGTGTTCTTTAAGTTTTGCTTCGTCTATAGCGAAGGCACCAACGAAGGCGATATCAACTACTTCCAAAAAGAGGGCTTTATCTTCAAGACCTACGAGGGCAAGATGATTCAGACAGGCTACAACTCGAAGAACCAAAATGCCACCATACAGTCGAACGAATTTAAGTTCTCGGTAGAGGACGAGAATGTAGCCCGCCGGATAGACGAATGCAGCAACCAGCAGATTAAACTCCACTGGAAACGCTACCTCGGTACATTGCCTTGGCGTGGCAACAGTCAGTTTATTGTCGATAGTGTGATGTCGGCTGCACCCCGCACCAACAAGACGGTTCTGCCGCAATAATCATTGATTTTCTATACAGGCTTGGGCTGTATGGGGCTTAATCGCTCCGAGGCACCAAGCCGATTTTGTTTTTACCCTAAATATATTTCAACTATGCTTACTTCTCCACAAGATAACCTTGTAAAGATTTTTGAGTCCTCCTTCCGCGAGAACTGGGTGTCTGAGGCCGTAACCGACTATGGTACCTCGCATACACTCACCTACGGCGATTTGGCTACACTCATTGCGCAGATGCATGTCCTCTTTGAGCAATGCGGAATAGAGAAAGACGATAAAATTGCCGTAATGGGCAAGAACAACAGCAACTGGGTGGCTACCTACTTAGCCGCCGTTACCTACGGTGCCATCATCGTACCTATATTGCAGGATTTCAAGGCGAACGACGCTATCCATATCATCAACCACTCGGAAGCCAAACTGCTCTTCATCTCCGATGCCAACTGGGAAGGGATAGAGCATGAGCAGATACCCGATGTGAAAGCCGTGTTCTCGTTGGTGGATTGGCATCCTATCTCGGTGCACGACGATATCATCGCCGCTATCACTCCCGAGGCTATCCTCGGGCTCTTTGCGCAACGCTACCCCGAAGGTTATAAACCTACCGATGTGCATTATGCCGAGCGACCAAATAGCGAAGTGGCAAGTATCAACTACACCTCCGGTACGACGGGCTTCTCCAAGGGAGTCATCACTCCTTGCAATGCGCTGGCAGGTAATATCCATTTTGCTTTGGAGTCGCGCCTTACTTTCCGTGGTGCCCGCCATGTAACTTTCTTGCCGTTAGCGCACGCTTATGGTTGTGCTTTCGATTTCCTTTCCTGCCTTGCTGCGGGCGGACACACCTATCTGATTGGGCGCACGCCTTCAGCGAAGATACTGCTCAAAGCCTTTGCAGAGGTGAAACCGACAATCATCCTCTCGGTACCCCTTATATTGGAGAAGATATACAAGAAGATGATTGTTCCGCAAATCAGCAAAGCCCCCGTCAGTTGGGTACTCAAAGTGCCGTACCTGGACGAGTATGTGTTGGGTAAGGTGCGTGAGCAACTCATCAATGCTTTTGGTGGGGAGTTCTCGCAGATTATCATCGGCGGTGCACCGCTCAATGCAGAGGTAGAAGCCTTCTTGCGCCGTATCAAATTCCCTGTTACGGTGGGTTATGGTATGACCGAGACCGCACCGCTAATCAGTTTCACCAAATGGGAGCAGTTCCGCGCTAACTCGTGCGGACAGGTGCTCGACGGACTGATGGAAGCCAAGATAGAGAACCCCGATGCTGACGGAGTAGGGGAGATATTGGTGCGTGGTGAGAATGTGATGTACGGCTACTACAAGAACGACGAGGCTACCCGCCTGACGATGACGCCTGACGGATGGTTGCGCACAGGTGATTTGGGTATGATTGACGAGGATAAGTTTATCTATATCAAAGGCCGCTCAAAGACGATGCTGCTCGGTCCGTCGGGGCAGAATATCTACCCCGAGGAGATAGAGGCAAAACTCAACAACATGCCGTATGTGATGGAGTCGCTTGTCTTGCAACGCGGTACGCAGTTGATAGCCCTCGTCTGCCCCGATTTTGAGGCGGTAGATGCCGCTCATCTCAACGAGGAGCAACTGGCTGAGGCTATGGAGCAGAACCGTAAAGAGGTGAACCAACTGCTGGCTTCGTATGAGCAGATAGTGAAGATAAAACTCTATACCCACGAGTTTGAGAAGACACCCAAGAAGTCTATCAAACGCTTCCTCTATACCTCTATGGCGGAGGACTGATACACAATACTCAACTCTCACAGACGGGCAATGAATCTCTGTATCGACCAAGGCAACTCGCGCACCAAGGTGGCACTTATGACCGATGAGGGGCGGATTGTGAAGAACTTTGTCTATAAGTCGTTCACCTCCGCCGATGTGGAACGCCTTTTCTCGCTCTATCCAATCACCGACAGTATCATCTCATCGGTAATCAACATAGAGCCTGCTATTGTGAATACGCTACACCGCCAATCGAAACATTTTATCCTTTTCGACCACAACACACCAGTACCCATAGAGAATGGGTATGACACTCCCGAGACGCTGGGGCAAGACCGATTGGCTGCTGCGGTAGGGGCAATGGCACTCTGTCCGGGTGAGAACCTGCTGATTATTGATGCGGGGTCGGCTATAACCTACGATTTTGTCTCTGCGCAAGGGCGATACGAAGGCGGCAATATTGCACCCGGAGTGAAGATGCGGTTGATTATGCTGCGGCAGATGACCAAGAAACTGCCCTTGGTAGAGTTGGGTGAGAACGAACTGATACCTCTTTTCGGCACCAATACGCACGACGCTATCGCTGCGGGAGTGGTGCGTGGAGTGGGGTATGAGGTAAAAGGCTATATGCGCACATTAGGTGAACGCGTGGAGCATTTCCGTACCTACATCACAGGTGGTAATGCGCCATATATCCTCAACAACCTGCATTCGTCTGCCAAAAATGAATACCCTGCCCGCTACGAGAAACATCTTGTTCTGATAGGTCTGAACACCATTCTCCAATTTAATATCCACCGCAAGGAAACCCATATCGAAAAATAGGGAAAGCCATAGCAACGAGTAACTGTTGAGTAACAGTAGGTAGAGAGAGGTGTTTGCTGAAACACTACTCCTAAATATAAGCGTCAGAAACTATAGGGATATGGAGAGGTTTCGACACTTGTATTCTGTCGGTCGGTACAATAAGAACATGTGAGAAAGCAAAAGTGGCGATACAGTAGCAATGTGGTGTTTTGTAGGCTGATACAATACAATAAAATAAAAACTCCTACCTATTTTCTTTCTACTGTGCCATGATTTGGCAGTGTGAAGTAGTATTAAGGCATATCTTCGGGAAATAGAATCATGGATCTGCTCCCATCGGAATATGCTATTATGTCTGACCAACAGTCTGAAATTTTGTTTTACCAAAAGTTTGCAAGTAGGCAACTACAGCAATTTTCGTGTTTTCCGAAAGAAAATAGAGCAGTTCCTGTGTCCGCAACCGAAACGGATATGGGACCCATTATTATCAGTATAGATACCAGTGGTTCAATGGGCGGAAATCCTGTAGATTTTGCGCGACTGCTGGTCGTAGATGCGTATCGGATTGCGCAAAAAGAAAAACGGGCGTTATACTTGATTCAGTTTTCAGTAGGAGCATAATGTATAGATTTTTCAGGTGATACCGGTAAGGAAGAATTGCTGGAATTTCTCTCTGGTAATCGTAGTGGTGGGAGTGATGGAGAGGAAATGTTGTGGGCTATATTGCAACAATTAAAAGGGGAAACATATAATAAGGCGGATGCTCTTATAGTGAGTGATTTTGAATTTGCGTATTGTTATGGATTAGAAAAGGATATAAAAGAGGCGCAACAAAAGGGAGCGCGTTTCTATGCCCTGAATGTACGCCCCGATTCGGCTCATCCCGGTTATACTAAGTTGCTAGATAAAATATGGGAGATTCACCTATAAGCGGCTATTAAGAATGGGTATACTAAAAAAGGAACTGCGGAGTGCAGTTCCTTTTTTGGCGGAGAAAGGGGGATTCGAACCCCCGGTACAGTTACCCGTACGACAGTTTAGCAAACTGTTGGTTTCAGCCACTCACCCATCTCTCCGTTCGCGTTTATAAAGCATTGTTCTTTTCTACTCTCGCATTTTTGTAGCAGTTGTACAAAGTGCTTTCTTCGCAGAGCATTGCTTGGTGCTTTATTCTTCGCGGTACGACAGTTGATTTGTCTGAATTGTTGCTTTCTTCTCAAAAGCGGGTGCAAAGGTACGCTTTTTTTTTGAATTGTGCAAATCAAAGTTGTCGTTTTAGTTACTTTTTCTGCTTTTTTTTGGATATATCGTATTTTTGTAGTACCTTTGCGCCCGATTTCGACTTGCTTACCTCAAATCTATAGCCTAAACCCATTGAAAAGCCGAACAAAATAAAACAATAGATGAAGCAAAATACAGAGATAGAGCGCAAGTTTCTTGTTACTAATTTTTCCTACCGTCAACAAGCAACACGACATTTCGAGATTGTGCAGGGGTATTTGTGCAAAGACCCTGAGCGCACCATTCGTGTACGCATACGCGATGCGCGTGCGTTCCTTACTATCAAATCATCGAGCAAGCAAGGGGGCATTGCTCGTTTTGAATGGGAGAAAGAAATCGACGCAGCCGATGCACGCCAACTGCTCGACTTGTGTCTGCCCGGGGTGATAGAGAAGACCCGCTATATTGTGCCTGCCGTGTCTGTGCAGAGCCATACGGAGAAACCATTGGTATGGGAGATTGATGAGTTTCACGGGCGATTAGAGGGGCTGACCCTTGCGGAATTGGAATTGGAAGACGAGAACCAACCCTACGAAAAGGCTGATTTTGTAGGTGAGGAGGTAACGGGCAACCCGCGCTACTACAATGCAAATATGTAATAAGGTACAAAAACTAATTTAGCGAACAACATGAGAAAAAAGTATAGAATTATCTTGGGCGTGGTCTGTGCGGTGGTTGCTGCTGTGGGCGTGGTCTGCGTAGAGCAGTACTATCGCCTGTGTGTGAGCAACTTACGCGCTTATGACGGCGAACAACACGCCTATCGTATCTACCCCGAGAGTAGTATGGATTCGGTGATGACGCTTGTCGGTACCGACTATGAGATTGCTTCGATGTGGAACCTGAATTTTCACGCTGAGCAGATGGATTTTACAGCCCCTATGCCCGGTTACTATCGTTTCCCCGCAATGATGGGCGACCGCTATTTTATCCGCCGTCTGCAATTAGGCGAGCAGACCCCTGTGCGGCTGACTTTCAACCACTATATCCGCACGCGTGAGCAGTTGGCGGGTAAGTTGGCATCGAGCCTGCTATTGGATAGTGTGGATATCCTTCGCCGATTGGAGAGCGATGAGTATATGGCTCAGTACGGGCTCAATAAGGAGACCTCGATATGCCTTTTCATTCCGAATACCTATGAGGTCTATTGGACTATCTCGCCCGACCAACTCTTTGAGCGGATGTATAAGGAGTACAATAAGTTCTGGAACGAGCAGCGTCGTCATAAGGCTGATTCTATAGGGCTGACGCCTGTAGAGGTGGCGATAGTGGCATCGATAGTAGAGGGAGAGACCCACAACAAAGAGGAGTTGCCCATCGTGGCGAGCCTGTATCTGAACCGTGTGCACCGCGGTATGCACTTGCAGTCGTGTCCGACGGTGATTTATGCCAACGGCGATTTTACGCTGCGCCGTGTGCTCAAACGCCACTTGACTATCGATTCGCCATACAACACCTACAAGTACCCGGGATTGCCTCCCGGACCTATTCGCTGCGCTGCGCCTGCCACCTTGGATATAGTGCTCAATGCACCTGAGACCGACTATTTGTATATGTGTGCCAACCCGGATTTCTCGGGTACGCATATCTTCTCCGATCACTATGGTCAGCACGCTGCCGCTGCCGTAGAGTATCGCCATCAGTTGGACGAGCGCAATATCAAATAGTATATTTTTTTTCACACAACCTTAATAGACACAAGCCATGATTTGGGATAACAATGACGATATACGCCTCATCGAATGCAGGAATGCTTCGCGCGAGATACAAAAACACCTCAACGACTGCCGCGAGGAGAGGAGACCCTATATATTCATCACCAACACGATGACTATCAAGCCTTTGCACCGAATCTTAGTGCCGGTGTCGATGCTTGAGGAGGAAGTGTATAAGGCGGAGATTTGCACTTATTTGGCGCGTAAGACAGGGGCGCATATCATCTTGCTCCGCGCACACGACTATGGCAGTCATGCGCAACAGAATACCAATCGAATCGTAACGCATATACAGTCAGTGGCTGAACGCACGGGGGAAAATATATCCTACGAGGTGGTAGAGGCAAAGAAAGACAGTTTCTCGCTTGTGCGTGAGGCCAGCGAGCGTCAGCGGGATTTTCAGCATGACCTATTGGTACTTACTGCCAGCCGAGATTATGGGTTGGACGATATTCTGTTTGGTCCTCCTGAGCGCCATGCTATCCGTCGTGCTTTGGTGCCGGTAATGCTCATCAATCCCAGAGAGGACTTGTTCTCGCTATGCGACTGATTGACAATGCATAATGCATAAAGAATTAGTTTACTATTGCCCGCATTCCTCAGTACGAGTATAGTCGCTTTTTTGTGTCTTTACCATGCACGCATAGCCTCGCAGATGATTCTCTCTTATCTCTCTTATTCTCCTTCTCACTTTTTTCCTCTCTTTGCTATTTCCCCTTCCCAATCCTTTTTCCCTTTTTCCCCTGCCTATCGTTATATCTCCCTACTATTTCTCTTTGCTATTGCCTCTTATTCTTTTAGGGGGTGGATAAAGTAGGGTTGGTAGTCGGGCATAGAAGTAGGGTAGAGGGCGTAGCGCAGGTCGCGCAGGATATACTCGGGGTGTACTACCCCTGTCTCCCAAAAATCGTTACCGCCTGTAGGTGTCTCGCGCCGGCAGAAATTGTACACTTCGCGGTGTTGATACGCTGCGAACCAGGTTTGTTTGTCGTCTATCTGTTGCAGTTCGTTGTACGATTTGGCATTACATCCTACCCATACATCGGCCTTGCCAAACACCTGCAACGCCTGTTCCATACTGAGTGGGATAGAGCCGTCGCTGGTGCGATTGGCGTAGGCATAGTCGGCACCTGCATCTTGGAATAGTTGCCCCATATAGGTGTTGCCTGCCGGTACATACCATGTGCCACGGAACGATGCCCCCGACATGATAGAGCGTCGAGTGGTGAGCGTTTGGCTCAGTGCCTGCTCGGCGTGGTAGGCAGAGCGCACCGCTGCTACGATAGAGTCGGCTTGTGTATCTGTACCGGTGAGGGCACCAAGCAGGCGTATCCATTTCATTCGTGCCAAAGGGTTCTCCTCACGCCATTCCACCATATAGATGACGGGGATGCCGGCTTGTCGGATACGCTCGGTGTTCTGCATGTCTTGCCCATAAGCACTGACCAGCAGGGCATCGGGCATAGAGAGCAGGAGTCGCTCAAGGTCGATATTCATATCATCGCCGATGTTCTCTACAGGTTGCTTGGGTAGGTTGTAGATGAGTTGGGGCGTGGTCATTGCTACCACGCAGTGTGTCTGCCCGAGGGCTGCCAAGAACCCTATCTGCGTGGCCGAAGAGGTAGCAAGGCGAGAGAGTGGCACTTGCAGACGCACACCATCGGACGGCACTTTTGTCGTAGAATCACTCACCAAGTAGTATCGCCCGAGCAAAGCACCTTCCTGCCATGGGTTGAGAACATCTAATACACGCATATTCTCGCCGTCAGTTAGGCGGAAATACTTCGGCTCTTCCTGTGGGGTACGGTTGTTTTGGGGGCTGCATGCAGTAATAAGGCATACCAACAAGCAGATACACAGGCAGATAGGTACGTGTCGAAAAGAGCGAATCATGGGTTCTGCGATTGGATGTCTTGGTTGATACTCTCTATGTAACGCACTATTTCTTCTCCGCCCATTCCGCTCTCTGCACTGGTTACAAAGATAGGCGGCAGTTCCACCCATGTCTCCAGCATCTTGGCTTTGTATGCCTCCACATTCTCGCGCAGGCGTCCTTTGCCTACTTTATCGCCCTTGGTGAAGACAATAGCAAAAGGCACCTCGTTCTCACCAAGCCATTCCATAAACTCCATATCTATCTTTTGTGGCTCGTGTCGGCAATCGACTAATACAAACAGACTGCATAGCGGTTCGCGCAGTAGGCAATACCGCTCAATCATCTGTTTGAGTTTGGCGCGTTGCTGTTGCCCTGCTTGGGCATATCCGTAGCCCGGCAAATCCACCAAGTGCCAAGCCTCGGGGGTGTTGGCATTGATGATAAAATGGTTGATAAGCAGGGTCTTACCCGGTTTCTGACTGGTCTTTGCCAACTTAGGGTTGTGGGCAAGCATATTGATAAGGCTCGATTTGCCTACATTAGAACGCCCGATAAAAGCATACTCGGGCAGGTTGCTCTGTGGGCAATCTGATACATCCGGACTGGAGATGACAAACTGTGCATTCTGAATCATAGCGGTGAAAGAGATGAGTGTTTATTGATGACCGATACTGCCAATGACAAGCAGAATAGTTTGTCGTGGTATCGGGAGTAGTTTAATGGGGTTGTCTTAAACTTGTGTGGGTGGTATCGGTTGCTTTTGGTATCGCTTAGCCCAACCGATAAAGCCGATAAGGCAGGCGAGAGTAACCAGTCCGGCAATGCAGTAGCCTATCCATCGCCATTCGACAGGCAGATGAAATCCCTCCGGGGCAATGAGGATATAACTGGAGGAGACCATTGTCATAAATAGTGCCGGCATGAGCGAGATTACATAGCCGAAGCGTGTGTGGCGTTGTCGATAGAGGAAGATTGTGCCTGCCCATAGGGTAAAGACTGCCAGTGTCTGATTGGTCCAAGCAAAGTATCGCCATACGATATTAAAATCGACAAACACCATCCCAAAGACGCAGATGAAGAGAGGAATGGCTATCATCAATCGTTTGCCGATACGGCGTTGGTCAAGGTGCAGAAAGTCTGCTACTATCAGTCTGGCCGAACGCAGGGCAGTATCGCCGCTGGTGATAGGGGCTGCGATAACACCTACTATCGCCAGCAGGCCGCCTACTGTACCCAACCACGAACGAGAAATCCTATCCACTACCAAGGCGGCGATGTTCTCGCCCGGGTGTTGTGCCGCAAAAGCCTGTAGGCCGTCGATGCCATACAAACCTTGCTCCGGGTCGGCAAAGAATGTCCCTGCTGCGGCTGCCCATATAAGAGCCAGGATACCCTCTGCCACCATAGCACCGTAGAATATCCACCGTCCTTGCCATTCGTTGGTGATACAGCGTGCCATCAGGGGCGATTGTGTGCCATGAAAGCCCGAGATGGCTCCGCAGGCAATGCTGACAAACATCATCGGAAAGAGTGGCAATCCGTTGGTCTGCCGATTATGCAGTCCGTCGGTCAGTTCGGGCATCTCGCCGCTATGCCAACCGAGCATCACTACCATAATACCCAACCCCATAAAGAGCAGTACCGCACCGAAGAGAGGGTAGAAACGCCCGATTAGTTTGTCTACGGGCAGGATAGTGGCAAATACATAATAGGCAAAGATGATTAGTACCCACACGAGAGGTATGATATGTGCAGCAAAGGTGATGGAAGGCAGGTTGCAAAGCCCTTGGAGCAGTGTCGCCGGCCCCGATAAGAAGGTGGTGGTCAGCAAGATAAGCAGCACCAACGACAGTATGCGCATAAATACTTTCACTCCGTTGCCCAATTCGTCGCCGATAATGTCGGGCAGTGAGGCGCCGCCCTTGCGGATAGAGAGCATACCCGACAGATAATCGTGTACGCCCCCCGCAAAGATAGTACCGAAGACTATCCAAAGGAAGGCTGCCGGACCGAAGAATATACCCATGATTGCACCAAAGATAGGCCCCAATCCGGCTATGTTGAGAAACTGAACAAGGAAGATACGCCACGGTTTCATGGGTACATAGTCCACGCCATCGGTCTTGGTGAGCGCAGGGGTGGGGGCTTTCTCGTCAATGCCAAACACACGCTCTACAAGCGTTCCATAGAGCAGAAATCCCGCCACAAGGGCTATCAGAGACACTATAAATGTAATCATAATCAGTCGGTTTTTAATGGTATCACCAACCTGTATATTGTTTCCGACTGCAAAGTTATACATTTTTGGGCATAACCGCAAGGGAAACGCCTACTTTTTCATATACCCCCTCCTCTGGAGGGGCTAGGGAAGGTCAATTATGCATTATGCATTCATCATTATGCATTGAAGTACTCATTATGCATTCATCATTATGCA